>NZ_JBYVYL010000007.1:0-284421 GCF_058148425.1 Providencia sp. 6390 | reverse complement strand
TGGTCAGTGGAGGCGCATTATAGGGAGTCAGAAAAATCTAGCAAGTGTTTTTTTCAAAAAAAATTTCAATTGCTGATATATCACCCAAAACGCCTATTTTTTGATGTTTTTCACCGCTTTTGGCAACTCTGCGATGCTTTCTATTACTAGATCAGCCGCTGCAATAGCCTCATCAGTCACAGATTCACCACTTTTTACTAAAATAGTAGTACCAACATTTGCCGCTTTACCTGCTTGCATATCAGCCAGCTTGTCACCAACCATAATAGAAGCTGCCATATCAATATTAAGAAATGATTGAGCATCTAATAACATTCCAGGTTTTGGTTTACGACAATTGCAATCTTGGCGGTACTCTTCTTCTTTTGCATCAGGATGATGTGGGCAGAAATAAATACCATCAAGGTCAACGCCACGATCTGCAAGTGACCAATCCATCCATTCGGTTAGCTGCATAAAACTATCTTCAGAATAGATACCTCTACCGATACCAGATTGGTTAGTCACCACAACTAACGCATACCCCATTTTCTTTAACTCAGCCATTGCTTCAATAGCACCATCAATAAATTGAAAGTCATCTATTTTATGTACATAGCCATGGTCGATATTGATTGTGCCATCCCTATCTAAAAAGATAGCAGGTATACCTTTGCTCACCGATTCACTCCTCAAACTGAAAGAACCATCAGTATCTCATGAAAAGAAAATAAATGAGAACAGAATAAATAAATCAAACTTTATTGACTTAGACGTCTAGACGCCTTAACATCCAAGCATGTTAGATTTAGATGTCTAAAAATTGATTCCTAAACATTTAGAAGAAATAAATGATAAAGCTCTCAAATATTAATAAAGTTTTCCAGCAAGGAAGCCGTAACATTCAGGCACTCACTAATATTAGCCTGCATGTGCCTGCTGGGCAAATCTATGGTGTCATTGGTGCTTCAGGCGCAGGTAAAAGTACGCTAATTCGTTGCGTCAACATGCTTGAGCGTCCAACATCTGGACAAGTTATTGTTGATGGGCAAGATTTAACAGCCTTACCTGAAAAATCATTAACAAAAGCACGACGTGGCATTGGTATGATTTTCCAACACTTTAACTTATTATCTTCTCGTAATGTTTTTGACAACGTAGCATTACCACTTGAGTTAGATAATACGCCTAAAGAGAAAATTAAAACTCGAGTGAATGAGTTACTTGAACTTGTTGGCTTAACTGATAAAAAAGACGCTTATCCAGCTAATTTATCAGGAGGTCAAAAACAACGTGTTGCCATTGCGCGTGCTTTGGCTAATTCGCCAAAAGTTTTATTGTGTGATGAAGCAACCAGCGCGCTTGATCCAGCAACAACACGTTCTATTCTAGAGTTATTGAAAGATATTAATCGCCGCTTAGGGCTAACGATTTTATTAATCACCCATGAAATGGATGTTGTTAAGCGTATCTGTGATCAGGTAGCAGTTATTAGCGGTGGCCAATTAATAGAGCAAGACAAAGTGAGTGAAGTATTCTCTCACCCTAAAACCCCTGTTGCTCAAGAATTTATTAAATCCACATTAGTTATTGATATTCCTGATGATTATAAAGAAAAATTAAAAAACGAGCCTGGTGCAGATTTATCACCATTATTAAAATTAGAATTTACCGGCCAATCTGTTGATGCCCCGTTAATTTCTATGGCAGTGCGTAAGTTTGACATCGATATCAATATATTAAGCTCTCAAATTGACTATGCAGGCGGAGTAAAATTTGGCGTTATGTTAGCTGAATTGCATGGTGTCAATGGTGGAGTTGAAGCAACAATTGAATTTTTGAAAGAGCATCATGTCAAAGTAGAGGTTTTAGGTTATGTCTGAGGGAATGATTTCACTGCTTATATCAGGAACGATTGATACTATTATTATGACTTTCGTTTCAGCGATCCTCGGTTTTATTATGGGCGTACCAACAGGCGTTCTACTGTATGTGACTCGCAAAGGGCAAGTCATGGAAAATAAGGCTCTGTATGCGGTTATTTCCGCAATAGTGAACATTTTCCGTTCGATTCCATTTATTATTCTTTTAGTCTGGATCAGTCCCTTTACTAAATTCCTTGTTGGTTCAGCAATTGGTATTGAAGGGGCTATCGTCCCGCTGACTGTCGGTGCTATCCCATTTATCGCTCGTATGGTGGAGAATACCTTGTTAGAAGTTCCGAGCGGTTTGATTGAAGCTTCTAGAGCAATGGGGGCGACACCACTGCAAATTGTTCGCAAAATTCTATTACCTGAATCATTACCGGGGATCATAAATGCAGCAACCATTACACTAATTATGTTAGTCGGTTATTCTGCAATGGGTGGAGCTGTCGGCTCAGGTGGTTTAGGTCAGATAGCAATGCAATATGGTTATTACACTTACAATCCGTTAGTCATGAATACCGTACTTGTTTTGTTAATCGTTTTAGTATTCATCATTCAGTTCACTGGTGAATACCTAATGAAAAAAGTGTCACATAAATAGTCCGTAAAAATAGCAGCGCCATTGAGGTGCTATAAAGAAAGCGTTTAAGGGGTATATCTATGTCTATCAAGTTGAAGTCTATCGCAGTTGTTGGCGCGCTATTAGGCACATTAGCACTTACTGGTTGTGGCCAAAAAGAAAAAGATCCAAATAGCATCAAAGTTGGCGTTATTATGGGTAAAGAGTTGGAAGTTGCTGAAGTTGCACAAAAAGTAGCAAAAGAGAAGTACGGCTTGAACGTTGAATTAGTCGCTTTCAATGACTTTGTGCTTCCAAATGAAGCATTAAGTAAAGGTGACATTGATGCTAACGCATTCCAACACAAGCCTTATCTTGATCAGCAAATTAAAGATAGAAACTATAAATTAACGCCTGTAGGTAACACATTTATCTACCCAATCGCTGCTTATTCTAAACAAATCAAATCAGTTGATGAACTGGTTGATGGCTCACAAATCGCACTACCAAATGATCCAACTAACCTAGGCCGTTCACTGTTACTGTTACAAAAACAAGGTTTAATTAAGCTAAAAGATGGCACGGGTCTAATGCCTACTGTTTTGGATATTGTAGAAAATCCAAAAGGCTTAAAATTTGTTGAATTAGAAGCACCTCAATTACCACGTGCACTTGATGATCAAAAAATTGCTTTAGCTATCATCAACACCACTTGGGCAAGTAGTGCAACTCCGAAGCTAACTCCAGCAAAAGATGGTTTGTTTGTTGAAGACAAAGATTCTCCATACGTGAATATTATTGTTGCTCGTGATGATAATAAAGATAGTGAAAATGTGAAGAAATTTGTTCAAGCATATCAATCAGATGAAGTAGCTAAGAAGGCTGATGAAGTCTTTGATGGCGGAGCTGTTAAAGGTTGGTAATCTTTTTTATTAGTTAAAAAGTGATTAATATACTAGGTGGTGCAATGCCACCTAGTATTTTTTGCATTATATACACTCTAAATAATTCGAGGTGCGGCTAGGCGACAAGTGCCAATGAGCGCATACAACAACTTGAATTATGACAAGTATAAAGATGAAACATAGCAACTGCCATTTCCCCAAAAGCTACTATAAGAAAGGAAAAACTTATGAGATTGTTATTGCTCACCCTCGCTACTTTTATTTTAGCTGGGTGTGGAATGAATCAATACATTCATCAGGGTCAAAATAAAGGCTTCACAAGTATGAAGCTATCTAAACCTGTGCCAAAGAAAGCCGCTGAACCTAATACCACGAATGTAAAGTTAATGAACAGCCCAGAAGAGTTACTAGGGATGCCATTTAAAGATTTAGGGGTAGTTTCAGGTGAATCATGCCGTGAGAGCGTACAAAGCCCCCCTGCCAACCTAAATACGGCGAAAAAAAGTATGTTAACGCAAGCAGCTTATATTGCGGCTGATGCTGTATTATTACATCAGTGTCAAACGATGACATCACCGGGTTGCTATCAAGCGACAATTTGCGAAGGTAGCGCTATCCAAATTGTTGAATAATAATTACATGCAATCATTCGAATGTAATGTCATAGGGCATATCGAATCTCCCTATAAAGAGAAGTTTGCCATCCCACGCCAACCTGGGCTTGTACCAGGTGGCTCGGGGAGGCTACATCTACACCCCCCTTATAATGATCCGAATTCAATAAGAGGACTAACTCAATTCAGTCATATCTGGGTGTTGTTTATATTTCATCAAACAATGAAAGGTGGCTGGAAACCTTTAGTACGCCCTCCTCGGCTCGGGGGTAACGAAAAAATGGGTGTTTTTGCGACACGTTCTACTTTTCGCCCTAATCCTATAGGTATGTCACTGATCGAATTACAAGATGTCATCGTAAAAAACAATCAAGTTATATTAGAGCTGGGCAGCTTAGATTTAGTTGATGGCACCCCCGTCCTTGACATCAAACCTTATTTGCCTTTTGCTGAATCTATACCAACAGCAAAAGCAGGTTTTGCACAAGATGCCCCATCGGATGATATGCAGGTTATTTTTCATCCTCAAGTCCAGCAAGATTTAATTAAATACCAGCAAAGTTATCCAGGCCTTAGCCAATTTATTCAGCAGGTTCTCATGCAAGATCCTAGACCTGCTTATAAAAAACTCAGCTCTAATGAAGTACGTGATTACGCAGTTCATTTACTTGATTTTAATATTCGTTGGCGAGTTATTGATCGTGTAACGGAAGTATTCGCGATCGAACCTTACGAAAAAACCGTTTAACCCCTTTTGGCAAAGCTCTGTCGCTGATAAACTAATTGTTTATCATGTTGCTTAGCCACCTAGATTGAGATAAACAATTTGTTTATCATGCGGCTTAACAACCTAGATTGATTTTGGCGGATATTTATTTTCGCCATAACCCGTTGTTCTAATGGAACCTATACAATGCGTACTAGCAAATATCTGCTCTCAACACTAAAAGAGACTCCTGCAGATGCAGAAGTTATCAGCCATCAGCTGATGCTTCGTGCAGGAATGATCCGTAAACTTGCATCTGGTCTTTATGACTGGTTACCGACTGGTGTCCGTGTTCTACGTAAAGTCGAGAACATCGTCCGTGAAGAAATGGAAAATGCGGGCTCAATTGAAGTGTCTTTGCCCGTAGTTCAACCCGCAGATTTGTGGCAAGAGAGTGGTCGTTGGGAACAGTATGGCCCTGAACTACTACGTTTTACTGATCGTAGTGAGCGCCCATTTGTTTTAGGTCCAACACATGAAGAAGTCATTACTGATTTAGTGCGTAATGAAATCACCTCATATAAACAATTGCCATTGAATTTATTCCAAATTCAAACTAAATTCCGTGATGAAGTACGCCCACGTTTTGGGATTATGCGTTCACGCGAATTTATCATGAAAGATGCTTATTCCTTCCATACATCACAAGAATCATTACAAGAAACATATGATGCAATGTATGAAGCTTATAGCAAAATCTTTACACGGATTGGCTTTGACTTCCGCCCAGTACAAGCAGATACCGGCTCAATTGGGGGAAGCGCTTCCCATGAGTTCCAAGTACTTGCTCAGAGTGGTGAAGATGATATCGTTTTCTCTACTGAATCTGATTTTGCAGCCAATATTGAACTTGCAGAAGCGATTGCACCACTCACTTCACGCGCTGCACCAACTGAAGAGCTGCGTTTAGTTGATACACCAAATGCAAAAACGATCGCTGAATTAGTTGAACAATTTAATTTACCCATTGAAAAAACGGTTAAAACACTAATTGTTAGAGCTAAAAAAGATTCAGGTCACACATTAGTCGCTTTATTGATCCGTGGTGATCATGAGCTAAATGAAGTCAAAGCAGAAAAGCATCCTCTGATTTCTAGCCCATTAGAGTTTGCATCTGAAGACGAAATAAAAGCAGCAATTAAAGCTGCTCCGGGTTCTCTTGGCCCTGTGAACATGCCACTACCAATGGTCATTGACCGCAGTGTTGCTGTGATGAGCGATTTCGGTGCAGGTGCTAATATTGATGGAAAACACTACTTTGGCATCAACTGGGAGCGTGACCTCGCCCAACCAGAAACTTTCGATCTGCGTAATGTTGTCGAGGGTGATCCAAGCCCAGATGGTAAAGGCACATTATTGATTAAACGCGGTATCGAAGTTGGTCATATTTTTCAATTAGGTACTAAATATTCGGAAGCAATGAAAGCCTCTGTTCAGAATGAAGAAGGCCACAACCAAATCGTGACTATGGGCTGCTATGGTATTGGTGTAACCCGTATTGTTGCTGCTGCAATTGAGCAAAGTCATGATGCTCGAGGTATTATTTGGCCTGATGCGATCGCACCATTCCATGTTGCGATTTTGCCAATGAATATGCACAAATCATATCGAGTCAAAGAAGTCGCAGAAAAGTTATACGCTGATTTGAAAGCACAGGGGATCGATGTCATTTTTGACGACCGTAAAGAGCGTCCCGGTGTGATGTTTGCTGATATGGAACTGATTGGTGTTCCATACACTATCGTTATTGGCGATCGTAATTTGGACAATAATCAAGTGGAATACAAAGCTCGCCGTAGTGATGAAAAATCACTCGTTGGCTTAGACAACGTCGTCAGCTTCTTAAAAGAAAAACTGGGTAAATAATCTACCTTAGTATTCTTATTTTGCCCAACCTGTAAAAATAATAGGTTGGGCAATTTATTATAATTCTAGATAAGTCCCCAATTGATAGCCTCTATCCTTAATAGCTTGCTTTAGCCCTTTTCCCGTTAAAACCTCTAACTCAGTCAATCTTGGATATGCATAGCTACTCGTTAATAAGTCATTATCAATAAATGCTGGATGGCACATTATCTCTATTGATTGATACCCTTGCTGTGTTGACTCATCGAGTATATCGAACAATAACGCCTCTGTGACTAAATTAGGTTCCCCATAAAAATCAGGAGAGAAATAATCAGTGCTACGTGGGACACTCAATACTTTTTCGCTATTCTTAAGTTCCTGATAAACCCTCAACGGTATTCCCTTTTGATTGGCAAATTCAACAACTAAAGGATAAAACTGTGAAAGCATATGTATATGATGATGACTGTCCAAATGGCTTGGTGAGCGTCCAAAAACATCAATAAATTGTTGGTATTGAGCATTAAGCTCTCGCATCATTTGATCTAAAGGTAATTGATCTGAGGCTTCCAGTTCCCATAACCATTTTCCTAATTTCCCTTCACGAGCTAATGAATACATTATAGTAAGAGGGGTTCCAGCAGTTAACACAAAATGCATTCCTATTGCCAAAGTCGGTACTTGACGGGCAAGTTCTGCTGCATGTTGAACATTAGACATATTCATCATCGCAGTGGTTGATGTCACGATACCATAACGATGTGCGTCAATAATGCCATAATTGACAGACTTAGATAATCCGAAGTCATCTGCATTAATAATTAATAAAGAAGACATATCTCGTTCCTATTAAGATCCAGAGGCAATTCTTTCCTGTTCGATATGCTTAATAGCTTCAGAAAAATTAGGTAAATAATTTCTATGTACCAGAAGAAGCTCTTTCGCCATATTACGCGCATCATTATCGGAATTAATAAGTGGGTTTAAATTCATGGCTAATAAAATATTATTGAAATCTCCATTGATTGCCGCATGAGTTGTAGCAATCTCATACTCTTTAATGGTATAGATCAACCCTAATACTTTCTCATCGAAATGAGTAACCCTTTCATGTGGTACTGCACCATCACGTCCTAATTTGCTCGTTACCTCAATCACCCAATCTGCTGGAATATTATCTATATGGCCATGATGTGGAATATTAACGTAGTGCTCCGTTTGTTTATCATTATAAATAGCATTAATCACTTCACAGGCAGCATCTGAATAATAAGCACCGCCACGTAATTCTAACTGCTTAGGTTTTACTTTTAAATCAGGGTCTTTATACAGATCAAAAAGTGCTTTTTCCAACTTTTGAACAACCTGTGCTCGGGTTCCTTCTTTATAAAACTCTGCCATTTCAATTGCTAACATCTCTTTGTATTTGAAGTAATATTGTAAGTATGAACACGGTATCAATTTCAAAGCACTGAGTAATCCACTATCAAAAGGTAGCCCTGTAATATTCTTTACTGAGTTAGTACTATAGGTTTTTGAAATAATGCCATTCAATACTTCATCAAATCGAGACTCGCCATCTACAATAATTTCTTTAATAAAGACCATGTGGTTCAAACCAAATAAATCTATCGATAGCTGGTTTTCCTTTGTTAGACCGAGTACATCTGTAATGAACATTTTCATACCAATAGGGACATTACAAACGCCAATAAAGCGTTTAAAATGAGTATGTCGGTGAACAGCTTCTGTCACCATCCCTGCTGGGTTAGTAAAATTAATAATCCACGCTTGCGGGCACAACTCTTCGACATCCTTAATAATGTCAAAAATAACGGGAATTGTACGTAACCCTTTAAATAAGCCACCAGCACCATTTGTTTCTTGCCCTAAATAACCGTGCCGTAGAGGAATGACCTCATCTTTTTCTCTCGCTTTTAATAACCCCACTCGAAATTGAGTAGTCACAAAATCTGCATCTTTTAATGCTTGCTTACGATCTAATGTTTTATACAGTTTAAGTGGTATATTGGCATTTTTTATCATCCGTAAACTTAAATCATAAATAATATCTAGCTTTTCTTTTCCTTCTTCAATATCTACCAGCCATAATTCACTAATAGGTAACTCATGATAACGCTTAATAAAACCTTCGATTAACTCAGGTGTATAACTACTACCACCACCAATAGTCACTACTTTTAATTTGTTACTCATGTGGAATCAGACCTCACTAATGAAAATTAGATATGGGATTTAAAATATTAATATCAATCTAAATAACACTAAGTTATAACTAAATTTTTATAGGCGAATTGATACTGCAACTAATGTTAATAAAATTAGTTAGTTAACTTTTATTATCATATACTCAAAATAATTCAAGTTGCAGGTAAGCGACAAGTGAAGATAGCCGAGGAGCATAGATAAACTATGTAACTCGACGAGCGTAGCGTAGTCACTTATACCTCAATAAAAGCCCTACAACTTGAAGTATGACGAGTACAGTATTTCAACGGAAGCATAATAACTATATTAACTGCTTTGTAAGCTCTTTCTATATTCACTCGGTGTTAATGTTGTTGCTTCCTTAAATTTTTTGACAAATAAACTTGGGCTACTATACCCTGACTCAAAAGCGATATCTGTTATAGAATAATTCGTTATTTCTAGTTGTCTTTTGGCAAAGTTTATTCTAATACCATTGATAATCTGCATTGGTGTTTTACTATAATAACGTTTTGTTGCTCGCGTTAAGTATTCCTGAGACTTCCCCGTTATTGCAACCATATTTTCTAAAGCATTCTCATTGAACATAGCGATTTCATGCATTTCTTCAATTGTATTTTTTAGCCATTGAGGGGTATCATCTTGCACTTTTTTCTCTCTATAATGACGTAATCGATTAACGACATTGAAAGTAACAATCTCAATGAATTCATTAAATTCATTTTCTCTAAAATTTAATGATGCTATTACAGATTCTATATAAGCCATAAATTCATTCTTCAATGCATAAGCTTGAGAGGCAACAAAAAATGAAGGCAATAATGGCGAGAAATATTCTTCAAAAAACTTTTTTCTTATCCCAACATTTAAAATTCTTGTTGCACCAAACTCATAAAAGCTTTCATGATTTGATCCTATAGGTAAAAAAACAAAATCCCCTCTTTCTAATAATACTTTTCTACCATTAACATTTTGATAGTAGCGACCGGTGAGAACAATTGTATACTCATAGTAGTCATGTTGATGCAGCCCCGTAGCACTTTCTGTTTTATTATAAATAACTACATGAAAGTCCTTATCATTGAAAATATCATTTTCATAGACAGTCTTAACATCCATATTGGTATTAATTGTGCTTATTATTGGCTGCATCATACACCCCCTACTCAAAGATTTATTTTTTTATGGAGATCAATTAACTCCGTTACCAACTCTTTAGCCAGCATCGTATTCATTAAGTGATCTTGAGCATGAACTAAAATCAAACTCACTTTAATTTTTCCTTCCCCCATATCAGTTTCAATCATTTTGGTTTGAACTTGATGAGCATCACTTAATGCAAGTTTTGATTGCTCCATTAACTCAGCTGCTTCAAGAAACTGACCTTCCTTAGCTTGCTCTAAAGCTTTATAAGCTAAGCATCTCGCCTTACCAGAATTAATAATTAGCCCCATAACAATTTCTTCAAGGTCATCAAAAGATAAGTTTCCATTATTATCTAAATCAATCATAGATTCCTCATTCATCATTAGGCATTACAATACGGTTAAAACTGTAATGCTTTCTTAATATCTTCTTCGCTTTCTTCTTGGTCTGTCGTCACTTGTGCTTTATTGGCAATAATCACAAACGGTAAATAGATTAACGTTGCAATACCAAGGTTAAACAACGCTAAAAATAGAGCTGAAAAACTACCGTTTGTATTGAAGAAAGCACCTAATCCAGTCGGCATTGTCCATGGACCAATATTCGTGATAGGCGGAATGATCCCCGTATAATAGGCGATCACCGTAATTGCCAATAATATCGGTTGAACAAAAACAAATGGAATAAACATAATTGGATTCATTATGATCGGAATACCAAATATCATAGGCTCGTTAATTTGAAATATTGATGCAGGTAAACCTAATTTCGCAACTTGTCGGTAATCGGCACGACGTGAAGCGATAAAGATGGCAATAATTAATCCAAGAGTAGCTCCTGACCCTCCAAGAAATATATAAGAGTCAAAGAGAGGCTTAGCCCATAAATGAAAGGTTTTTCCTGCTGCAAGTGCAGCATCAACAGAACCATATTCATGGTATAACGCCACGTTCTCTAGAGCCCATGGCGTCATAATCCCTGAATCTAGTGCCGTTAATGCCAAAGCACCATGAATACCAAAGAACCATAATAGCGTACAAAAAATGGTATAGGCCCAACCAACAACACCACCAAGTGACGCTAATGGTTTTGATATCGTATCCATAATTAATTGATGGAAATTAGTGGTGATCCCAGCCAAGCTCCATGCAATGATTCCCATAATCAATAAAATGATAAAACCAGGAATTAGTGCAGAAAATGAACGACTCACTGCGGTTGGCACTGTGCTAGGTAATGTAATCACCCAATTACGACGAACAATAAAAGTGAATGCTTCGGCAACGACTAAACCGATAATCATACCTGAAATGATATTGGCGCCCCCCAGCCAATTTGCACCAATTGCATAATTACCATTCACATCAAATGGCGTCACAGTAACAAATGCTGCAATAGCAATTACCCCTGCTGCGGTTGGATCAACTTTACGTTCTTCTGCTAATGCCATGCTGATAAAAAAAGGTGTCATTAAAGACATAATTCCTAATGTACCATTATAAACATTACCGCCGATACCTTTAAATTTATTTAAATAATCTATTGCTTCAGGTGAAATATGAATACCAAGTGAATAAAAGAAAGAACCTTCACCAAAGCTAAGAAAAACGTTATTTATCAAAACAAATAATGCCCCAATTAAAACCAAAGGCATTAATCTAATAAAACCATTTTTTATTGCATTTATATGTGGTTGATTTCCTAGTTTTATAGCAACTGGGAGTAGTATTTTTTCAAGTGAAGTGAGCATATGATTCATAGAATATCCTTAGATACTTTAATCACATATCTTGTTTGTATGAAATAAGACAACCATAACAAATAGATAACGAATTTAATTTATTAAGATTTAATATTTATTGACTAGATTTATTTTTTATTGCTGCTACCGCTGCCTTTAATACTCCCAAACCATCAACTTTGCCATAAAGTACAGAATCAATAACCTCAACAGGCTTAGTCGGTAGGAGTTTTTGGATTTCAGAATATTTCCAAGCTATTTGAGGACCAAGTAAAACAAGATCTGCATCAATTCCCTTTTCTGTTACAAGCGTTTCAGAAAAAGCCTCTATAACAACTGGAACATCATATTTTTCAGCCTGTTGCCTCATTTTTGACACAAGAAGAGAGGTTGACATTCCTGCTGAGCAAAATAAATAAATGAGCTTCTTTTCCACAGTAAATTCCTCGTTCATCCGTCCACTTTAAATATCTGTTAACTGCTACAGGTATCATTATATTTTTATATTCCATACTCTAAATTATTCGAGGTGTCACTAAGCAATAAGTAAATAAATCGCTAAGAACATAGAAAACACAGTGACTGACACTAATGAGAGTAGCCACTTATACCTCGGCGAAAAATGCTGCAACTTGAAGTATAACGATTGTCTCGATTGCTTTTAGTTGAATCGAGTATACGTAATCCCCCTTATTATGAATATTTCATCACTATCCATAATTGTCTCTCCTTGACCAGCCGCTATGACCTCCTTCACATTTCTTATAAATAAATCATTAATGTGAATAATCAATTAATAACTGTTAGAGAGTGTTATTCACGGTTATTATTAAATTTATATTCCACTCAAAGATTAATTGGTAGTTTTTTAATAAAAAAAGCCGATTTCATATGAAACCGGCTTCCAAAATAAGAATATATAGAAAATATTAATTTATTTACAAGAACTCGACTTATTAAATATTATTTGACCTGTTTGAACGAGTGCAGGATCAAATTGACCATCTTCCATAGAAGGGCGAATTGTATAATAACCGTCTATTTCAGCATATACAGGCGTTCCACCTGTTACACCTGTCGCGCTATAACCTTTTTCAAGTTCTAAACCTGATGCTGCATAAGTACGACCTGTTTTACATTCAGTAAAAGTTGCTGCATCTGCAAGATAGCGGTATTCACCAACTTTTTTGCTTGAGGTCACTTGATTTAATGTGTAATTTAGCTGTGATTCGATTCTGTTACCTTCTTGGTCAAGTAAGATCATTGCTTTATCATCTGCTGATGGCAAGAAATAGCTGCGTTCACCATTCGCATTTGTCATGCGCAATTTATCACCCTCTTTCGCCCATGAACCAGTTTCGTAAAAAGTTTGGTTGCCATCACGAGTACCTAAATAAACCAATTGCTCTACATAAGTCCCATCTTGATTAACTAACAAGGTGGCTTCAATTCCAGAACAATCCGCACAAGGTAATGTGCCTGTATAAGCTCTATCGATATAGGTCACGTTAGGTTGTTTTGCTACTGTTTGACAGCCCGCTAATGCTATTACACCTGTCGCTATTAATGCTAAGAATAGTGTTTTTCTCATTACCTTTATCTCCTAACTGTTCCATTTTTATAATTTTACTCTATACCTTAATGATAACATTTTATGCCAATAAAAATATTAACATCACTATATTTCGGACTTTCCTGACATATGGAACACAACAGTGTCACATGAGAACAAGAATTTATTTATTTAAACCATCACTCATTATTGTTCTTAAAATTACTGTGCTATTATCCTATTAAGCATGTGATGCTTAGTGAAAATATGCACTAAATAATTCGAGATGTGGCGAGGCGACAAGTAAACGAGTCGCTGGGAGCCTACACAAGTAGGTAACTAGTGCGAGTGAACGTAGTCAACAACGCTACAACTTGAATTATGACGAGTATAGTCAAGGCGGCAATAACCGCCACTAACACAGTGGTGAGGGAATATGTCTACAGATACTGAATATCAACCTATTAATTGTGATGATTACGAATATCTTGAAATCGCTTGCCAGCGCCAGTTAAAGCTTGAAATTAAACTTCATGGCGGCGAAATCATCGAGGGTAAGGCCAGCGATTTGCTCTTACGTAAAAAAGTTGAGTATCTCATTTTAGAAACTCAAGAGGGAACAAAAGAGCTTCGATTGGATCACATCAACACCTTCAGTCATCCTGATATCGGCACGATTGTTGTCGATAGCTCTCACTAAAGCTCATACACTATTGAGTCCTTCTGTGCCCCTTATCAACACCCATGTTATAAGGGGCTTCTTATTTTATTGACTAATTAGATTGATACTCGTCGAACTTCACCCAATGAAATGCCACACCAAGCTGACCATCACTCACTAACCCTTCAGGGGTAATAAAACATCCAACTGCGGTAATCAATTGATTATTGTAATAAATAATCGGTGTTCGTTCACGCATCCAAGGAGCAATACCGAGTTCTTGCCAAATTTTCTTACTACTTCTGGAATGCATCCTACCGACAATTTTATGAGTTCCTTGTAAGCCAAAGCGAACTGTCACCTTCTCGGTCGATAATGGAGGACGTATTTGCCCTTCATCAACCATAACATTCAGCGTACCTAGTGCCTCAGGTAAAATAAAAGGTTGTGGGTAGTTCCATGTAAATTGTTGCCCCAGCAAGCTATTAATACGGCGAACAATCCACAATGCCCCCTGATATCGCCTAATATCAACATCGCCTAACTGGCAAATGGGCTCTGCATCTTGCCTTGCCAGTGCCACCTCCTGCCAAATACGCTGTAATTGATTGAAAGGTGGCATCGATAATTGATGAAGCTCCATCCAGCGGCGTAACAGTGCATTACGTTTTGCTTGTGTACAATCATGCAAACCATCAATAAACAAGCCACCTCGATAATCCATCATCTCATCGAGTGCTTCTTGTAATAGTTCATCAAGCAAGGACTCTTGCTCAGCACATAATGATGCACTACGTGAAACCGCTTTTGCAAAGTATGGCCAACGCTGTGCTAATATTGGCATCACATTCAATCTTAAAAAATTACGATCATAACGGTCGTTTTGATTGCTATCATCTTCAACCCAAACTAGCCTTTCTTCATCTGCATATATTTCTAATTCATGTCGGGATATTTCTAGTAAAGGTCGTAATAACTTTGTTTTCCCTATCGTCGCGTTAAAATTTAAAACTCTAGGCATTGAGGAAAGTCCGGCAGGTCCGCTTCCTCGCTTCAAAGCTAACATGAAAGTTTCAGCCTGATCATCCAAATGTTGAGCAGTCACTATAATTTCACCTTCAAAGAGCTCATCACGATAGGCTTGGTAACGAGCTTCCCGAGCCGCTGCTTCGATACCATTTTTAGCAGGATCAACCGTAACATGGTAGCAAACAAAAGGAATTTTCCATTGGTGACATAAATTTAAACAATGGGTTTCCCATTCATCAGCTTTATAATTTAAGCCGTGGTGAATGTGGATCGCTCTAATTTCCAGCTCAGGAAGTTGCTGTTTCTTTAATTGGTATAACGCATGAAGTAGAACGGTTGAGTCGATACCACCGCTAAGCCCAACAAGTATTTTTCTAAAATGGCCAATTTTGTTGAATACATGCTCAACAATGAATTGTGATGATTTCATCATTATTCAAACCTTTTCTATTTTTTACCGCGACCCACACACAATACACCTGAGATGATCACTAGCAATATCCCTACAATATACGCAATCTCAAACGGATCACTTAGGATCATCACTAACCAAAGTACTGACAAGACCGGTGATAAAAATACAATTGAGGCAATTTTAGCCGAATGCCCTGTATTCATGGCTTTAAACCACAAAATATAAGACACGCCGTTAATCAAAATACCATTAATCATCGTTGGCCAAAATGCGCCTTCAGAAGGTAATTTCATTTTGCTAAACATAAGCAGTAGCACTAATGAGGTCAATGTCGAAAATATAAATAACCAGACGGTGCTAATATAAGGATCTATCGAATAACGCCTTGAAAATACCGACATGAGTGCAAAACAAAACGCACCACTAAACACAAGTAACAATGCGATGGGATTTTCCACTTGTAGTTGTGTCAAATGACCTTTAGTAAAAGTAATAATAACCGCGATAAAACCAATAATCACGCCAACAATTTGTCTTCCTGCTAACCTATCTTTCAGTAAAATAACGGATAGCAATATAATAATCAAAGGCCAACTATATTGGATTACTAAAACGGCAATACCATTTTCTATCGAGTAACCGTAATACAATAACAAATAAAAAAGACAGTCTAAAAACCCCAGTACAAAAACTTTACTCAAAGTCTTTCTAGAAAGAATAAATAATTTAGCAGGTCGATAACCTGAGAATAAAGCAACACAAATGACTGAAATAGCAGAAATAAGATTGGACCAAAACAAAAATTGAAAACTATCCAGCCCATTTTGTCCAAAGCGTGAAACAATAGGGATAAAACTCCAAATCAACACACACAAAAATGCATAAATTAAATAGTTATACTGCCGCATGATCATCCTTTATCTACTCGTCATACTTCAAGTTGTAGCGCTTTTCGTTAAGGTATAAAGGGCTACGCTACGCTCGCCGAATCACAGTGTTTATCTATGCTCATCGACCATCTTCGCTTGTCGCCTACCTGCAACTCGAATTATTTAGAGTATATATATTTTCTGCAACAAATAAAAACGGGAGTTGGCTTTTTACCTAACTCCCGTTTTTCCTTCACTAATCAGTAAATTAGCAGTAGCCATATTCCATCAAACGTTGGTAACGGCGATTTTTCAGTGCTTCTTTGTCAAGTTCGAGCAGCTCATCTAAATCTTCTACAAGACGCGCTTTTAGAGACGCAGCGATTTCATCATAATTACGATGTGCACCACCTAAAGGCTCAGTCACGACATTATCAATCAATTTCAATTCTTTCAGACGAGGTGCAGTGATCCCCATCGCTTCTGCAGCTAATGGTGCTTTATCTGCACTTTTCCAAAGGATAGAGGCGCAACCTTCTGGTGAAATAACTGAATAGGTGCTGTATTGCAACATATTGACTTTATCACCCACACCGATAGCTAATGCACCACCTGACCCACCTTCACCAATCACGGTACAAATAGTCGGAACAGATAAACGAGACATTTCACGTAGGTTGCGAGCTATCGCCTCTGATTGTCCACGCTCTTCTGCACCAACACCTGGGTATGCACCTGGCGTGTCGATAAACGTAATAATTGGTAGGTTGAAGCGCTCAGCCATTTCCATTAAACGTAGCGCTTTACGGTAGCCTTCTGGGGCTGGCATACCAAAGTTACGGCGAATTTTTTCTTTGGTTTCACGCCCTTTCTGATGACCTATAACCATAACTGGCTGGTCATTCAAACGCGCAATACCACCAATGATAGCTTTGTCATCGGCATAAGCGCGATCCCCCGCTAACTCCTGAAAATCAGTAAATATGCGAGAGATATAATCTAATGTATAAGGACGGCGTGGGTGACGAGCGAGTTTAGCAATTTGCCAAGCCCCCAGATCAGAGAAAATTTTACGTGTCAGCTCAAGGCTTTTTTCACGTAAACGAGCAACCTCATCATCTAGGTTGACTTCTAAATTGTTGTCTTGACGGCTAACTGCGGTCAGCGAATCAATTTTCGCTTCTAATTCAGCAATTGGCTGTTCAAAATCAAGAAAATCCAGACTCATAATATTCCTATTTTAGTCAAATTCTAATTCTACCTGCTCATTACCCAGCAGAGTTCGCAGAGAATTCAGAAGGGCATCAACGGGTGTTACACGCCAAATAACACCAAATTTAAGCTTGGCTCTGGCGTCATCCTTCTGATAATACAAATGAACCGGAATCGTTCCTGAACGATGGGGTTCAAGAGTGCTGCGAAGTCGGTTCAGTAACTGGTCGTTAATTTGTTTGTCTGACAGTGAAATAGCAAGTCCTCGTGCATATTTTTCCCTTGCTTCACTAATATCCATCAACTCCCGCACTGTCATTTTATTACCACCGTTGAAATCATCAAAGCTGACCTGACCGGTGGCAATCAGGATACTGTCTTTTTCCAGCAAGTGCTGGTATTTATCTAGTGCATCTGAAAATAGCATAATATCCAGACGACCGGAACGATCATCAAGCGTACAAATACCGATTCGATTGCCACGCTTAGTCGTAATGACTTTAGATGAAAGTACTAAACCTACCACAGTTGTCACTTGACCACGAGGGGTTGGGTTCACATCTTTTAATCTTAAACCGTTAGTATAGCGCTCAATCTCACTTAAGTATCGTGTTATTGGGTGCCCGGTTAAATAAAGCCCCAATGTTTCGCGTTCACCATCAAGTACGACTTGTTCAGGCCATTTTGGCACACTTGCATACGAACTTTCTACTTGTTCAGGTGCTTCAGCGAGTACACCAAACATATCAGCTTGCCCAATAGCTTCCGCTTTCGCATGTTGATCTGCCGCTTTTAATGCATCCTCAAGTGAAGACATCAGTGCTGCACGATGTGGACCTAGTTTATCAAATGCTCCCGCCATGATCAGTTTTTCCATCACACGGCGGTTGATTTTTTTGATATCGACTCTTGCGCAGAGATCAAAGATCTCTTTAAAAATCCCCCCTTTTTGGCGGGCTTCTATAATCGCTTCGATCGGGCCTTCACCAACCCCTTTAATTGCGCCAATACCATAAACTATTTCACCTTCATCATTAACGTGGAAATGATACTGACCACAATTAATATCTGGTGGTAACACTTTTAGCCCCATACGCCAGCACTCATCGACGAGACCAACCACTTTTTCAGTGTTATCCATGTCGGCGGTCATTACCGCCGCCATAAACTCTGCAGGGTAGTGTGCTTTAAGCCATAGTGTTTGATATGAAACCAAAGCATAGGCTGCTGAATGCGATTTGTTAAACCCATAACCGGCAAATTTCTCTACCAAGTCAAAGATTTTCATCGATAGTTCGCCATCAACACCATTTTTGATGGAGCCTTCTTCAAACACAGAACGCTGCTTCGCCATCTCCTCAGGTTTCTTTTTACCCATTGCACGGCGCAACATATCAGCGCCGCCTAATGTGTAGCCTGCAAGTACTTGAGCAATCTGCATAACCTGTTCTTGGTATAAGATAATGCCATATGTTGGCTCTAAAACAGGTTTCAATGATTCATGTTGCCATTGCACATCAGGGTATGAAATCTCTTCGCGCCCATGTTTACGGTCGATAAAGTTATCAACCATCCCTGATTGTAATGGACCAGGGCGGAACAGTGCTACCAATGCAATCATATCTTCAAAACAGTCAGGACGTAGTCGTTTGATCAGGTCTTTCATACCACGTGATTCCAACTGGAATACTGCGGTCGTTTCTGAACGTTGCAACATGTCAAAGCTTTTTTGGTCATGCAGTGGGATAGCAGCGATATCAATAGGCTCTAAATTTTTCTTAGCGCGCCTTGGGTTGATCATTTCTAACGCCCAGTTAATGATCGTCAGCGTACGCAACCCCAAAAAGTCAAACTTGACTAAACCTGCATATTCAACGTCGTTTTTGTCGAATTGAGTAACAGGGTTGTTCCCTTCAGCATCACAATACAGTGGCGCAAAATCAGTGATTTTGGTTGGCGCAATAACTACGCCCCCTGCGTGCTTACCCGCATTACGCGTGACCCCTTCAAGCTTACGCGCCATATCGATTAGCGCTTTAACTTCTTCATCAGCTTCATAGATTTCAGGAAGTTGAGGTTCCGCTTCAAATGCTTTATCCAGCGTCATCCCTGGATCAGGCGGAACGAGTTTAGAAATTCGATCCACAAAACCATATGGATGGCCTAGTACTCGCCCAACATCACGTATAACCGCTTTTGCCGCCATAGTACCAAAGGTAATGATCTGCGATACCGCATCACGACCATACATCTGTGCAACGTGATCAATCACCTGATCACGTTTTTCCATACAGAAGTCAACGTCAAAGTCAGGCATCGAAACACGTTCAGGATTCAAGAAACGTTCGAAAAGAAGATCAAACTCCAGCGGATCCAGATCGGTAATTTTCAGTGCATATGCGACTAAAGAACCCGCGCCAGAGCCGCGACCGGGCCCTACAGGTACACCGTTATCTTTTGACCATTGGATAAACTCCATCACGATCAAGAAGTAACCTGGAAAACCCATTTGGTTAATTACGTTTAGTTCAACCTCTAAACGCTCATCATATTCAGGCCGCCTTTCTGCACGAACTTTTTCATCAGGAAATAAAAACTCAAGACGCTCTTCGAGCCCCTCTTTGGAACGCATTACTAAGAAATCTTCCGTTTTCATATCCCCTGTTGGGAACTGAGGTAAGAAGTATTCCCCAAGACGAATGGTGACATTACAACGCTTAGCAATCTCTACACTGTTTTCAAGGGCTTCAGGGATGTCAGCGAATAATTCGCACATCTCTGCTTCAGTCCGTAAGTATTGCTGAGGGCTATAATTTTTAGGGCGCTTAGGATCTGATAACGTAAAACCATCATGAATAGCAACGCGGATCTCATGTGCTTCAAAATCACTGCTTTCAATAAAACATACGTCATTGGTCGCAACGACTGGCAAACCGCGCTGCGTAGCAAGCTCTACCGCAGCATGCAGATAGCTTTCTTCATCGGGCCTGCCCGTGCGTATTAATTCAAGATAATAACTATTAGGAAAATGGGTTTCATAGAATTCTAAGCACTCATCAACAAGCACTTGATTACCACGTAATAAAAACTGCCCAACATCCCCTTTCCGACCACCAGACAGTAAAATCAAACCTGCTTTGTGCTTAACTAACCAATCACGATGAATAGTCGGGCCTATCGCACCATAGCCCTTTTGGTAAGCTTCGGAAATTAACAACGTTAGGTTTTGATACCCTTCATTGTTACGTGCTAATACGGTAAGATGGGCGATCTCATCACCCAATTGCTCGCTTTCAACAAAGAAATCAGCACCAATGATTGGCTTAATACCTGAACTATGTGTGGCACCGTAGAACTTCACTAACCCGCAAAGGTTAGTAAAATCAGTAATAGCAAAAGCAGGCATGCCCATTGCTGCCACTTTTTTCACTAATGGGCCAGTTTTCGCCAGCCCATCAATCATGGAATAGTCGCTGTGAACGCGTAAGTGAATAAAACGAGGTTCAGCCATCTAATTTATACTCAGCCTTTCGCTTCTAATGCACGGCGCACTGGAGCAAAACTCGTACGATGAAATTTTGTTGCACCATGTTGTACCAATTTTTCTAGATGATATGCCGTTGGATAGCCTTTATGTTTTGCGAATCCATATTCAGGATAAGCTTTATCCAACTCTACCATCTCTCTATCTCTCACTACTTTAGCTAAAATCGATGCGGCACTAATTTCTTGCACTATGCTATCGCCTTTAACTACAGCTTGTGAAGGCATTGATAATTTAGGACAGCGGTTACCATCCACTAAAACAAAATCAGGTGTGATAGTTAAACCTGAAACCGCACGTTGCATGGCTAACATCGTGGCATGCAAGATATTGATTTCATCAATTTCTTCTGGCTCAGCTCGGCCAATGCACCAGCACAATGCTTTTTCTTGGATCTCAACAAATAATTGTTCTCGTTTTTTTTCTGTTAATTTTTTCGAGTCAGCCAACCCAATGATTGGCTTATTAGGATCCAAAATTACCGCTGCGGTAACAACAGCGCCAACAAGTGGGCCACGCCCAACTTCATCAACACCAGCAATTAAGTTGGCTTTTGGGTATATAAAGTCCATTAATTTCTAACCAAGTCCAAAACAGCATCAGCCGCTTGTTGATCTGCACCACAGCGGATCAACTGGTGAAGCTGTAAAAATGTGGCTTTTAGCTGCTCAACCTGTTCACCACCTTCTAATAGGGGCATTAGCTGCTGAGCTAATTTCTCAGGCTGACATTCTTCTTGCAGCAGTTCTTTAACAATTTCTTCCCCTGCTAGCAAATTAGGCAGTGACACATAAGGTGTTTTCACTAAGCGTTTTGCTAACCAAAAGGTAAAAGGCTTCATTCGATAACCAACCACCATTGGGCATTTTGCTAACATACATTCGAGTGCCGCAGTACCGGAAGCTAATAATGCCGCATCAGCAGCGATCATTGCATCCCTAGCTTGACCATCTAATAAATGAATTGTCAGCTCTGGGGCTACCTGCTGGCGGATAGCTTCAAACTGTTCACGCCGCTTTTGATTGACCAATGGTACAACGATATGCAGTTCAGCAAAATGTTGATTGAGGATTGTTGCGGTTTTTAAAAAGTCCGAACTCAACATTTCCACTTCTGAATGTCGACTTCCGGGTAAGATAGCTAAACATCTAGCATTTTCAGGTATGCCAAGGCGCTGTCTCGCAGCCAATTGGTCAACTTGAAGTGGTATTGCATCCGCCATCGTGTGCCCAATAAAACGACAAGGCACATTAAAGCGGTCATAGAATGCTTTTTCAAACGGTAAAAAGGCTAACACTAAATTTGTTGAACGCCCAATTTTAAATACCCGTTTTTGCCGCCACGCCCATACTGATGGACTAACGTAGTGAATGGTTTTTATGCCTTTTGATTTTAACCGCCCTTCGAGGGTGATATTAAAATCAGGTGCATCAATACCGACAAAAATGTCAGGTTGTAGTTGTGTGAAACGCTCAGTCAAATCTTTGCGGATAGACAGTAACCTAGGAAGCCGCCCTAAAACCTCAACAATCCCCATCACTGCAAGCTCTTCCATTTCATACCAAGCCTCGCAGCCTTCCGCTTGCATTAAAGGCCCTGCGACACCAACAAAACGTGCGTCAGGAACCTGTTCTTTTAATGCTTTGATAAGGCCTGCACCCAGTATATCGCCGGATGTTTCACCAGCGACAAGGCCAATAGTAAGTGGGCGATTATGATCCGCCAAAATTCTCTCCTTATATACTCCTCATACTTCAAGTTGCAGCGTTGTTGGCTGCACCCTGAATGATTTAAAGTATAGGCCCTGATTTCGCCATATTTAATTAGCGAATAATACCACGGTTAGATTCTGCTGAGTTTTCGAGGAAATCACTAAAGACTTTCACATGCGGGTTCGCAAGTGCCAGCTGAGCTATTTCGCTACGCGCTTCTTCCAGTGATTTTCCTGAACGGTAAAGCACTTTATAAGCATTGCGGATAGCATGGAGTGACTCTTTATCAAAGCCACGACGCTTCAGGCCCTCAATATTTAAGCCATAAGGTGTCGCATGGTTACCCTGAGCAATAACATAAGGTGGAACATCCTGTGCAACCCCAGAGCAACCGCCAACCATAACATGAGCGCCAATTTGACAAAATTGATGAACAGCCGTCATCCCACCAATAATTGCAAAGTCGCCTAGTGTGACATGCCCACCTAAGGTACCATTATTAGCAATGATACAGCGGTTACCAATAATACAATCATGAGCAATATGAGCATTGACCATCAATAAATTGTCATCACCCACTTTCGTCAAACCACCGCCTTGAGTTGTACCACGATGAATAGTTACACTTTCTCTAATACGGTTTCTATCACCGACTTCGACACGCGTAGGTTCACCTTGATATTTCAAGTCTTGGTTTGCTTCACCGACCGAAGCAAACTGGTAAATTACGTTATCACGGCCAATTTTTGTATGACCGTTGATAACAATGTGAGATTTGAGCTCAGTGCCTTCGCCTATTTCAACGTTAGCGCCAATATAACAAAAAGGGCCAATACGAACATTGGCACCGATAATAGCTCCATCTTCAACAATGGATGAGGGATGAATACAGGCTGTTTTGTCAATCATATCAGACCTCACGGCGACGGGCGCACATCATTTCTGCTTCGCAGGCCACTTCTCCATCAACTTTTGCAACACCTTTAAAACGCGCAACGCCACGACGTTCTTTAATGAACTCAACTTCGAGGATCATTTGATCTCCCGGTAACACAGGGCGTTTGAAGCGAGCATTATCGATCGCTGCAAAATAATACAGTTCACCTGGTTCCAATTTCCCTACGCTTTTAAACGCAAGAATACCTGTCGCTTGAGCCATCGCTTCCAGAATTAAAACGCCTGGAAAAATTGGCTTACCGGGAAAATGGCCTTGGAAAAATGGCTCGTTGAACGAGACGTTTTTTACTGCACGTAGGGATTTCCCTTTTTCGAAATCCAATACACGGTCAACCAAAAGGAACGGATAACGGTGCGGAAGCAGTTCTAAAATCTCTTCAATATTCAGAGTATGATTATCACTCATCGAAATACTCTTCCTGTCTATTAATACAATTTAATTAACGAATCGGCCTGCTTTAACCATGAAGTTAGGTTAACTAGCAGGCCGGAAAAACGTAACTCAGTTGGTTATTTTAACCTGAATTACAAAATGATTACTGATCTTTTTGAATTTTGCTATCTAATTCACGCTCAACTGTTTTCAAGCGCTTATTCATTTCATTGATATTTAACACTAAAGCGGCTGTTTTACGCCATGCTTTATTAGGCTGTAAAGGTATACCGGAAGAGTATACACCAGGCTCAGTAATTGGTCTCATGACCATCCCCATACCGGTGACGGTTACCTTATCGCAAATTTCCATATGGCCATTAATTACACTCGCGCCACCAATCATACAATAACGACCAATTTTTAAACTTCCTGCCATGATAACTCCACCAGCAACGGCAGTGCCTTCGCCGATGGTTACGTTGTGTGCTATCTGACATTGGTTATCAATAATAACATTACTACCAATAACCGTATTATCTAAAGCGCCGCGATCGATAGTAGTGCATGCACCAATCTCTACGCAATCACCAATAATGACTGTACCAAGTTGGGGAATTTTGACCCACTTGCCACGATCATTCGCGTATCCGAAACCATCAGAACCAATAACAGTACCTGATTGGATCAAACAGTGCTCACCGATTTCAACATGGTGGTAGATGCTAACATTTGCCCATAAGCGGCTACCCGCGCCAATACGCGTGTTTTTACCAACAAAACAACCAGCTCCGATAACAACGTTATCGCCTAGCACAACACCACTTTCAATCACTGCATTTGCGCCAACAGCAACATTACAACCTAATACTGCATCATCGGCAATTACAGCGGACGCATGGATATTTTCTGCAGGACTTGGAGTCGTATCCATAATTTGAGCCATACGTGCATAAGCAAGATATGGATTATCCACAACCAAAGCGGCGACTTTACAAGCCTCTAGATCTTTCGCTGTTAGGACAACTGCTGCAGCCTGACATTCTGCTAATTTGTCGCTATAACGGCTATCAGACAGAAATGTAATTTGTTGATTGTTTGCTGAATACATCGGAGCAATACCGGTGATGACTATATCGCCATCACCGTGTAACTGTGCATTCAACTGCTGAGCAAGGTCAGCTAATCGAATTGAAGACATCTATTATTTAACCTGTTTTTGAACCTGACTAGTGATGTCAATACTATCTTTTGCATAAGCAACTGCGTTTGCGTCGATAACAACATCATAGCCTTCTTTGGCTGCGACAGATTTAATAGAATCCTGAATACGGCTGAGGATTTTGTTGCGCTCTTCCATTTGACGGCGACGGTTGTCTTCTTCAAATTTCTGTGCTTTTTCAGCAAACTGATCACGCTTAGTCATCAGCTCTTTTTCTTGCTTTTCACGATCGCTTTGCTTCATTGTTGCACCATCACGGCGCAGTTTTTCTACGCGTGACTGGAGATCTTTTTCCAAGTTCTGCAACTCTGTCGCACGGCTCTTGAATTCGTTCTCAAGCTGTTTAGCAACGGCTTCGCGTGCTGGCATATTTTGGAAAATTTCCCCAACGTTCACAACAGCAACTTTATCTGCGTAAGCACCTGCAGACATCGCTAAAGCCAAGCTCACACCCGCTGCACACAACAATTTTTTCACACGAAACTCCTTAACCCATATTTATGGCTGGAAATTTTGGTTACCCCCACGTTATATGTGGGGGTTTTCCTTAGATAGACACGATCTAGATTACCATGTTCTACCGATATTGAATTGGAACTGTTCTGATTTATCGCCTTCGTAGTCCTTAATTGGCTGCGCATAGGAGAAGACCAGAGGCCCAAGTGGCGACATCCATTGTAAAGCGACACCCGCAGATGCACGGATATTAGTTGCTTTACCATAGTCAGGCATGCCTGCACGCCATGCTGGATCAATGCTGTTCCAGTTGGTATCCCATACAGTACCCGCATCAACAAACAGTGATGTACGTACTGCGTTGGAGTATTTCTCATCGATAAATGGTGTAGGGGTAATCAGCTCAAATGATGCAGTATACATCGCATTACCACCGACCGCATCACTTGATGGGCTACCCGGTTCAGGACCAACCGTACCGTTCACATTCTTCAAATAAACGGCTTTCGGACCAATATTATTCGAACGGAAACCACGAATGGTACTTGAACCACCTGCATAGAAGTTCTCATAGAATGGCATTTGCTTACCGCCAATACCATCACCATAGCCTGCTTGCGCTCGACCTAAAATCACCCAAGTTTCATCTTCATTAATTGGGTAGTACTGAGCCGTATCAAAACGCAGCTTATAGTATTCGTTATCAGAACCCGGAACCGTCACTTTACCAGACAGGTTAGTTTTATTACCTGACGTTGGGAAGAAACCACGGTTCAATGAATTATAGGTCCAACCCACGTTAACCGTGAAGTCATCCGCATTAAACTTCTCTTTATTGCGACCGTCGTCATTAATTGGAGGTCTATCCCCCATTGAATAGAGGTAATCCCACATCGCAGCTTGAGGGCGCATATCAGAAAGTGAGTTATGAACATAACCCGCACCAACGCGGAAGGAGTTATTTTCATTGAATGGGAAGCTTAGGAAGCTATCTAAACCATAAGTTTTGTTGGTATAGCCAGACAAATCGGCATCTTTCGCACGGAAGTCGCTATAGAAAATACGACCACCCAAGCTCACGCCGTTAACGGTAAAGTATGGGTCAGTAAATGACATCTCAACGTTGGTTGAGTAATCGTTTTTACTTGCGTTAATACCAACCGCATTACCTGTACCTAACCAGTTATCTTGTGTGACACCAACTTGGAAACTTACGCCACTTTCAGTACCGAAACCAACACCAAAGTTCATTGAACCGGTATTACGTTCTTTAACCTTGTAAACCACATCAACTTGGTCAGGACTACCCGGCACACGCTGAGTTTCTACATCAACAGTTTCAAAGAAACCTGTACGATTAAGACGCTCTTTGCCTAGCTCAACCAAATCATTACCCAGCCAAGCCCCTTCCATTTGGCGCATTTCGCGACGCAAGACGGTATCTTTACTGGTGTCATTACCTTGGAAACGAATTTGACGCACATAGAAACGATTACCTGCATCAATATTGACGTGCAGTTTCACTGTTTTGTCTTGATCGTTAATTTCAGGCTGAGTCATTACGCGTGGGTAGGCATAACCATATCGACCAAGAAGGTCTTTAATTTTGTTTTCCATACTCGTCACTTGAGTGCCGTTATATAGTTCACCCGGAGTGATGGTAATGAGTTCTTGAATTTCAGTGAGATGATCCGCCGTATTACCATTAACCTCGACGCCGGAGATCTTATATTGATCGCCTTCAGTCACATTAATCGTAATGTAGATATCTTTTTTATCTGGCGTCAAACTGACCTGAGTAGAGTCAATATTGAAGCGAGCATAACCACGGTCAAGATAGAAGCTACGGAGGGTTTCTAAGTCACCAGCCAGTTTTTGTTTTTGATATTTTTGGTCTGCTGCTAAGTTCCACCATGGCACATCATCGCGTAATTGGAATTTATTCACCAATTCCGCTGTCGTGTAATTTTTGTTACCGACCACGTTGATCTGCTGAATTTTTGCAGAAACGCCTTCAGAGAACACAAATTTTAAATCAACACGATTACGAGGTAGTGGCGTAGCAACTGCTTTTACTGTCGCATTGTATTTACCAACACTATAGTAAAAATCTTCTAGACCTTTCTCTATGTTCGCGATTGTCGTGCGGTCAAGGGCTTCACCAACACGAATATTTGATGCTTCCAAGTTTTGTTTGAGCATATCGTCTTTAACAGATTTATTACCTGTAAAAGTGATACTCGCGATGGTTGGCCGCTCCTTAACTTGAACGATCAGCGTGTTTCCATCACGCAGGACCCTAACATCTTCGAAGTTACCAGTAGAGAATAGGGAACGAATTGAACGACTAATATCGTCGTTATCAATTGAATCACCTACCCTTACAGGCATGTTCAATAATGCTGCACCAACGGCGACGCGTTGTAGACCTTCGAAACGAATGTCTTTAACTACGAATCCGTCTGAACCGTATGCAGTGGCGCTGCCGAAAAGCAGCGACGCTATGAGCAACTTTTTCATCGCCATCGTTGTTATGCGTATTCCTTACTGGTCCCAAGCTTACTTATTAGAAGCGAGAGAAATCATTAAAAAGTGCAAGCCCCATTAACAGAATCAATGCCATTGCACCTATCCGATAACTAAAGTCTTGTACTCGCTCAGACACTGGACTTCCTTTAATTTTTTCAATTAATAAGAAGAGCAAGTGCCCCCCATCTAATACAGGCAATGGAAACAAATTGATAATGCCCAAATTCACGCTTATCAGCGCGATGAACATCAAATAATATACCAAGCCTGACTCTGCCGATACCCCCGCGCCTTTAGCGATCGAGATCGGCCCACTCAAGTTGTTAAGTTTGACATCCCCAACAACTAATTTACCCATCATATTCACGGTCAGCTTCATTAACTGCCATGTCTTATCGCTAGCTTGGTAAAATGCAGAAAATGGCCCATATTGCTGCACCATTTTATATTCATCCGCTAACGGTAACACTGAAAGTTCGACTCCCGCAATTCCAATTTGCTCTCCACCTTTCCCTTTTTGACTATCTGGTGTCAATGTGAGCGAAATGAGCTGATTGTCTCTTTCAACGCCTAATTTTAATGGCTGATTCGGACTCTGACGAATAAACCGCGTAACAGGGTTCCATAGATCAACGACATCCCCGTTCACGCTAACAATCCTATCCCCTGCTTGTAAACCCGCTCGCTCGCCAGCAAGCCCCGGTGAAACTTTTGAAATAACGGGCTCCACCCTCGCCGAAACTGGCATGATACCAATAGAAAGCACAGGATCTTGCTTTTCAGGATCAAACTGCCAAGTTGTTAAATCAACAGTTTTAGTGATTGGCTCATTAAATCCTTGAGGCAACACTTCAGCGGTTAATTGGCGATCGCCAATTTTGCCCACTAATGCTAAACGAATCGAATTCCAATCAGGCGTTTCGATGCCATCAATTGACTTTAGTTCCATTCCTGGCAAAAAATTTGCCTCAGCCACTACTGAACCTGCTTTCACATCTTCAATAATTGGGCGAACGGAAGGAACTCCAATCATAAATACCAACCAGTAGACAACAATTGCTAATAAAAAGTTCGCAATTGGCCCTGCACTAATAATTGCAGCACGTTGCCCAATGGTTTTATTATTAAAAGCCAGATGGCGTCGTTCAGGAGCCACATCCCCTACACGCTCATCCAACATTTTGACATAGCCGCCCAACGGGATCATGGCGATAACAAATTCAGTCCCTTGACGGTCAACTTTACGCCATAACGTTTTCCCAAAACCGATAGAAAAACGTTCAACGTAGACACCACAACGGCGAGCGACCCAAAAATGGCCAAATTCATGCACGGTAATTAACACGCCAATAGCGATGATAAATGCCGCCAAACTCCAAAAAAATCCCATGTCCTATCCTAGCGCCTTACAGACCGAAGCCATGAAAAACTAATAAATTCAGGCCAGCGAATACAGGTATTGCAGCTGTTAGACTATCGATTCTGTCAAGAATTCCACCGTGACCAGGAATTAAATGACTACTGTCCTTGATCCCTGACTGACGCTTAAACATACTTTCAGTCAAATCACCGAATACAGATACTACAACAACAATAATTGATGTAACCAGCAAATAATCAGGCATAACAGGGATTGGCGCAAATAAACTAAATAGCCAAGAAATAATACCAGCAGTGATCAAGCCACCCACTAACCCTTCCCAAGTTTTACCAGGGGACACCTTTGGTGCCATCTTATGGCGCCCCATAGTACGACCAAAGGCATAAGCTCCTGAATCAGCGCCCCATACTAATAACATGACATACAACAGCCACCAAGCACCAAAGAAAGTATCAGTATGATAACCAATCGTTCTTAGCACCATCATGCCACAATAGAAAGGGATAATAGTCAATACACCAAACAGTATACGAACAATTGCTGATTGCCCCCATGCTTGTGCAGATTGTGGATAGGTTACAACTAACAAAATTGCCACTACCCACCAGATAAGCCCTGCCCATAAGCCATATAAAATCATGGGCTCACTTGCCAGCGTGGTCATATCAGCAAAAGAAAATTGCATTGCCAGTAGCACAACAGCAAAAATCACAGCGAGCGCAACTCGTTTAGCTTGAGCTTGCCACCCAGCAAACTGTGCCCATTCCCATGCCCCAAGCGCACATACAGCAATGACAACATAACCAAATGCAGCTGGTGAAAGCAGAAAAAGCGCGGCAATAACCAGTGGAATTAATATAATTGCTGTAATTAAACGATATTTCAGCACAATTTACCCCTTTTACTTAACGAGCTCATCATCTGACTCAGCCCCACCATAACGCCGCTCGCGTTGACTAAAAGCATCAATTGCGTTCTGAAACACCATTTCATCAAAATCTGGCCACAGTACATTGGTGAAATAGAATTCGGCATAAGCAACCTGCCATAATAAAAAGTTACTGATGCGGTGTTCACCACCAGTTCTAATAACCAAATCAACGTCTTCTTGTTCATGCATACAGACATAATCATTAATTGACTCTTCATTAATATCATCGATGGTCAACTCACCATTTTGTACGCGCTTAAAAACCTGTTTTACACTATTTGCAATGTCCCAACGACCGCCATAGTTTGCTGCGATATTTAACCTCAAACCCGTATTGTTTGCAGTAAGTTCTTCTGCTTTTTGAATACGTTTTTGAAGGCGTTCACTAAATCGACCAATGTCACCGATAATTTGTAGTTTTACATTATTCTTATGTAGATTTTTCACTTCATTATCGAGTGCAAACACGAATAACTCCATTAGGGAGCTAACTTCTTTTTCTGGTCTTCTCCAGTTCTCACTACTAAAAGCATATAACGTTAGTGAGCCGATGTTATTTTTAACTGAAAAACGTACAGCATTACGCACAGACTCAACGCCAGCCTTATGCCCAGTTATTCTTAATTTCCCTCTCTGCTTTGCCCATCGCCCGTTGCCATCCATAATAATAGCAACATGTTTTGGCAGCCCTGAGTTGGAGAGATTTTCACCACTAGAGTTCATTAAATATTAATCCTTGTATGCATAGCGTTGAGAATTCAGCATAATCATACCTGTTATTTTTGAATTTGCTGATAAGACACGTCCTTAATTCTGCGCTAAATACTGATATTATGTTTTTATGCGCCTGACATATTAAAGAGTTATGATGCCTATCAGCAACTAAATAAATCACATACTAGACCGAAAAAGTCTGTTTGATTAATTGTGCAGCTTCACATCGTGCCTGATTATCGATGTCTAAGACCTCATCAATAGAAACTGGTTCAGGTAAATGCAGTTTTTCTAATATTGCAAGATTGATTTTCGCAATATCGGTAAAACGTACTTTTCCTTCCAAAAATGCGGCGACAGATATTTCATTAGCCGCATTTAAAACTGTTGTTGCTGCCTGACCTTGATGACAAGCATCAATGGCAAGCTTCAAACAAGGGTAGCGCTGATAATCAGGCTGAACAAATGTTAATGATGACAATTTTGAAAAGTCGAGAGGCTCAACCCCCGAAGAAATACGTTGTGGATAAGCCATGCTATAAGAGATTGGTGTGCACATATCAGGCGTACCGAGCTGCGCAATCACACTCCCATCACGGTAACGCACCATTGAATGGATCACCGATTGGGGATGCACAATCACTTCCATTTGCTGTTGATCAGCATTAAAGAAATAACAAGCCTCAATATATTCAAGACCTTTATTCATCATAGTTGCTGAATCAACGGAAATTTTACGTCCCATCGACCAATTAGGATGATTACAAGCTTCATCTGGAGTCACATTATCAAGATAAGATAATGGCGTTTCTCTGAACGGGCCGCCTGAGCCAGTCAAAATAATACTCGAAATACCCGAAGCGGATAGATCGGCAAAACCTAGATTTAACTGAATAATTTCAGGCAAACTTTGGAAAATGGCATTATGTTCGCTATCAATCGGAAAAACCGAGGCGCCATGCTCACGAATCGCATTAAAGAATAGTCGACCACTGGTGATCAGTGACTCTTTATTCGCTAATAAAATTCGTTTCCCTTTGCGAATTGCAGCCAATGTAGGGAGTAAACCAGCAACACCGGTGATTGCAGACATAACTTGATCAACATCATCAAGGCCAGCAAGTTGAATAGCGGCTTCACGACCAGACAGAATTTCAGTTTTACAATTACTTCCGGCCAAAATCACACGCAATTCTTGAGCAGAGTTTTCATCAGCCATCGAAGCATACTGTGGTTGAAACTCAAGACATTGCTTTGCCAATTCAGCAACATTCCGACCTGCCACTAAAGCAATCACTTTAAATTTATCGGGATTATTTCTTACAACAGAAAGTGTACTAGTACCAATTGAACCTGTAGAACCCAGAATAGTAAGACGTTTCATGATGCGGATGCTCTGTATTTATTCAATACTGAGATTATATCAGCTTGATCGATAAGAAAGGATGCTTATTAGAATATTTGATATGAGAGAATAAAACCATCAAAGACAGTCCTTTGATGGTTTTATTGGATGGATTAAAACTCCATCAGCTCAGCTTCTTTTTGAGCCAAAGCGTCATCAACTTTTTTGATGAAGTTATCAGTCAATTTCTGAATATCATCTTGTGAACGGCGCTCATCATCTTCACTGATTTCTTTATCTTTCAGTAATGCTTTTACTTTATCGTTAGCATCACGGCGAACGTTACGAACAGCAATACGACCTTGTTCAGCTTCAGCGCGAACAACTTTGATCAGATCTTTACGACGCTCTTCAGTCAGTGGTGGAAGTGGAACACGAATAACCGTACCCGCTGATGATGGGTTCAGACCGAGATCAGAAGCCATGATTGCTTTTTCGATTGCAGGTGACATTGAACGGTCAAATACAGAAATAGCTAGTGTACGCGCATCTTCAACAGTCACGTTTGCTAATTGACGTAAAGGTGTTGCTGAGCCATAGTAATCTACCATGATACCATCAAGCAGGCTTGGAGATGCACGGCCAGTACGAACTTTACTGATTTGATTTTTCAGTGCTTCGACGCTCTTTTCCATGCGGTCTTGAGCATCTTTTTTGATTTCATTGATCACGTTTTCAACCCTTAAAAACTGGTTATTAAAGGCCGCAATGCAGCCTCGCTTAAACTTTCTGAATTTACGTTAGATAATACAATTAAACTCAGCCGATGTCTCTGAGTATTAATTGTGAGAAATCAGAGTTCCTTCATTTTCGCCCATGACAACGCGACGTAAAGCACCAGGCTTATTCATATTGAAAACACGGATAGGCAGATTATGGTCACGCGCTAGCGTGAACGCAGCCAAGTCCATCACTTTCAATTCGCGCTCAAGAACGTCTTGATAATTTAATGTTTCATAAAGCACAGCATCAGGATCTTTTGCAGGATCCGCTGAATACACACCATCAACTTTTGTTGCTTTCAATACAACATCCGCTTCGATCTCAATGCCACGTAAACACGCAGCAGAGTCAGTTGTAAAGAATGGATTCCCTGTTCCTGCAGAAAAAATTACAACGCGGCCATGACGTAACAGACTGATAGCTTCAGCCCAGCTATAGTTATCACACACGCCGTTGAGTGGAATAGCAGACATTAGTCTTGCATTCACATAAGCACGATGCAACGCATCACGCATGGCTAGCCCGTTCATTACAGTTGCCAGCATCCCCATATGGTCACCGACCACACGGTTCATACCCGCTTGTGCCAAACCAGCGCCACGAAACAGGTTACCACCACCAATAACTACACCGACCTGTATACCCAGTTCTATGAGTTCTTTGATTTCCTGAGCCATACGATCTAAAACGCTAGCATCGATTCCAAAACCTTCTGCGCCTTGTAAGGCTTCGCCACTGAGCTTAAGCAGGATACGCTGATAAACGGGTTTTGCATTGGTTGCCATGGTGTTCTGTCCTACACAGATAATTTATTGGGGTAACACACGCAGAATGCATAAAAGCGATTTCTACGTACCTTAATTTTTGGGATATGCTAATTAAAACAGAGCCGCCAATTGGCGGCTCCTTGTAAAGCTGAAAACTTACTTACTCATTGCAGCAACTTCTGCTGCAAAGTCAGTTTCAACTTTCTCGATACCTTCACCCACTTCGAAACGGATAAAGTTAGTAACTTTCGCATTTTTCTCTTTCAGCAGATCACCAACAGATTTGCTTGGATCCATAACGAAAGGCTGGCCAGTCAGAGAGATTTCGCCAGTGAATTTGTTCATGCGGCCAGTAACCATTTTTTCCGCGATTTCGCGTGGTTTACCAGATTGCATCGCGATGTCTAACTGGATTTGGTGCTCATGAGCAACAACATCAGCAGGTACATCATCAGGAGTAACATATTCAGGCTTGCTTGCAGCGATGTGCATAGCAACGTGCTTCAGAGTTTCTTCGTCTGCGCCTTCAGCTGCAACTAAAACACCGATACGAGCGCCGTGCAGGTAGCTACCTACTTGTGCGCCTTCAAGGATTGCAACACGACGGATGTTGATGTTTTCGCCGATTTTAGCAACCAAAGCAGTACGAGTTTCTTCAAATTTTGCTTTCAGTGCTTCGATATCCGCATTTTTATCAGCAACAACTGAAGCCATAACTTCTTTACCAAATGCTAGGAAGCCAGCATCTTTAGCAACGAAGTCAGTTTCACAGTTCAGTTCGATCAGTGCGCCAGTTTTGCCATCAGCAAAAACTTCTGCAAGGATAACACCTTCAGCAGCAACACGGCCTGCTTTTTTAGCCGCTTTAGCCTGACCTGATTTACGCATGTTGTCGATAGCTAATTCGATATCACCATTCGCTTCAACAAGTGCTTTTTTACATTCCATCATACCTGCGCCAGTACGTTCGCGCAGTTCTTTTACCAATGCAGCGGTAATTCCAGACATGTGATTTATTCCTCGATATACCTTGCGGGAGAATCCCCCCAAGGATAATTCTGATTCAGATAGATAAAAGGGGCCACAAAGGCCCCCTTCTAACCATATAGCAATACCTGGTTAATAAGGGCTCTACTGAGCAGGCCTTATTATTCAGCTTCTACTAAGCTTTCTTCTGCTTGTACAGCCAGATCTTGAGAACGACCTTCACGAACAGTAGTTGCTACAGCGCCCAGATACAATTTGATTGCACGGATTGCGTCGTCGTTACCAGGGATAACGAAGTCGATACCGTCTGGATCAGAGTTAGTATCAACGACAGCAAATACTGGGATACCCAGGTTGTTTGCTTCTTTGATAGCGATATGTTCGTGTTCTGCATCGATAACGAACAGAGCGTCAGGTAAACCGCCCATATCTTTGATACCGCCTAAGCTGTTTTCTAACTTACCAAGTTCACGAGTACGCATCAGCGCTTCTTTCTTGGTCAGTTTGTCGAAAGTACCGTCTTGAGACTGAACTTCCAGATCTTTCAGGCGTTTGATTGACTGACGAACCGTTTTCCAGTTAGTCAGCATACCGCCTAACCAGCGATGGTTAACGAAATACTGGTCACAGCTGTTAGCAGCTTCTTGAACGGCTTCGCTTGCTGCACGTTTAGTACCAACAAACAGAATCTTGCCTTTACGAGAAGCAATTTTAGTCAACTCAGCCAGAGCTTCGTTGAACATTGGAACAGTTTTTTCCAGGTTGATGATATGTACTTTGTTACGAGCGCCGAAAATGAAAGGTTTCATTTTAGGGTTCCAGTAACGAGTCTGGTGACCAAAGTGTACGCCCGCTTGTAGCATATCGCGCATGGAAACAGTTGCCATTTAATACCTCTGTATTTAAGTAATTGGGGTTATGCCTCCACAGATCCCATAACACCGACTCTAAAGCTGCGCCTAAACGCATAAGAGCACCCCGGTGCATGTGTCGACCTGTGTGTGTTATACACAATTGAGTTTAGTTTAAGCTTACCCATAATTCTAATGATGCAGTGCCATTAAACACTAGTTAAAGCCACATTTGAGCATAGAGAATTATGGATTGCCGGCGCGCTTTATACCATAAATCGGTTTAATAAGCCAACTTTTGTTGTTTTTTTGCTGAGTGAAAAAACAAATCAATCTTCGATACAAATTCGCTACCCACGTCTTCTTTTGGAATACATTTTTTGATAATTTGTGCTACCCAAAGCTCAAAATGATAAGCCGTACAAGCCGTTCAGCGTATTCTAGAGCCATTCCTTCAAACCAATAAACATCGATGTCTAGTTGGCAGAAAATGCGGTGGCTGGTACCATAACCCCCATTAATGTTGAATAGATGGCACTACTGCCTATTTATTGACCCTTTTCATTTAAATTGTGTCACACAGCCGTTGTTGACATAAATGGACTGAATTCATGGCTATTATTATCAAAACTGAAGAAGATATTCAGAAAATGCGAGTTGCTGGCCGACTAGCAGCCGAAGTATTAGAAATTATTGCACCACACGTAAAACCTGGGGTAAGCACTGGTGAGCTAGATCGCATCTGCCATCAACATATTGTGGATGTACAGCAAGCGATCCCTGCATGCTTAAATTACCATGGTTTTCCTAAGTCAGTATGCATTTCCATTAATGATGTTATCTGCCACGGCATTCCTAGTGATGATAAAATCTTGAAAGATGGCGATGTGGTTAACATTGATGTGACTGTGATTAAAGAAGGCTTCCATGGTGACACCTCTAAAATGTTTATTGTCGGTAAACCGACCATTCAAGGTGAACGTCTGTGCCAAATCACGCAAGAAAGCCTTTATCTAGCGCTGCGTATGGTAAAACCTGGTATTCGTCTCCGTACACTGGGTAAAGCGATTCAAGAGTATGTTGAGAAAAATGATTTCTCTGTCGTTCGTGAATATTGCGGCCACGGTATTGGTGAAGGTTTCCATGAAGAGCCTCAAGTCCTTCATTATGACGCTGATGACAGTGGTGTTGTATTGCAAAAAGGCATGGCATTTACCATCGAACCAATGGTTAACGTCGGCGATTATCGTATTCGTACCATGAACGATGGCTGGACCGTAAAAACCAAAGATAGAAGTTGGTCTGCGCAATATGAGCACACCCTAGTTGTTACTGATGATGGTTGTGAGATCATGACGCTACGTAAAGAAGAAGAGCCGTTTATCTCAGCAGTTTTAGTTAACGCTTAATCTTTACCGTCTCATTTGCTGTGACATGTCACGTTTAGGTTTTCACATACCATCGTGACATGTCAGGTTTTTAATTTTCAACGTCAATTAATTCACTCAAAATAATTCAACTTCCGTCTGTTCATCCGCAAAAATCCCCAGTAAGCTGTTATTATCCAGTTTAGCTCTCGATGTGGAAAGATAACGATGACACCATCTCCTGTAACGTTTTTATCGCCCTCTTTATTTCAATCCTCTGACATTGAACTTCTTTTACTGAAACAACATGTCGAATCTTTTAATCACTATTTAGAGGAAGCATTCAAACAAGGGCAATCGGTCGTCGATCTTGTACACGCACGCAGTGATTATCTTGACGCTCTACTCACTCGATTATGGCAAGAGTATCAATTTGATCTGCAACCACAGATGTCATTAGTTGCTGTTGGGGGTTATGGTCGGCACGAGCTACATCCGTTATCTGATATCGACATTTTAGTGCTCAGCGCACAACCATTGAATGATGAAATTGCTGCTAAAATAGGCCAATTTATTACATTGTTATGGGATCTGAAATTTGATATTGGGCATAGTGTTCGCTCATTACAAGAGTGTATTGATGCAGGTAATGTCGATTTAACCGTTGCGACTAATCTGATTGAATCAAGGCTGATTTGTGGTGATATCACCCTCTTTTTACAATTACAAAAAACAATATTTAGTGACAGTTTCTGGCCTTCAGCGAATTTTTTTGCCGCGAAACTTGAGGAACAGCAAGAGCGTCATCAACGCTATCACAGCACCAGCTACAATTTAGAGCCTGATATTAAAAGCAGTCCGGGTGGTTTGCGCGATATACATACACTACTTTGGGTCGGGCGACGTCATTTTGGCGCCACCACAGTTGATGAAATGGTCGGCTTTGGTTTTTTAACTAAAGAAGAACGCAAAGAACTTAAAGAGTGTCTCGCCTTTTTATGGAAGATCCGTTTTGCATTACATTTAGTAGTCAAACGCTATGACAACCGATTATTGTTTGATCGCCAATTTAGTGTTGCTCGTTTATTGGGTTACGAAGGCGAAAAAAATCAGCCTGTTGAACGCATGATGAAAGATTTTTATCGTGTTACTCGGCGAGTGCGTGAATTAAATCAGATGCTATTACAGCTATTTGATGATGCGATCCTCGCACTCAACCCTGATGAAAAGCCTAGACCTCTCGATGAGCAATTCCAATTGCGTGGATCATTTATCGATGTCATTGATGACATGTTATTTATCAAGCAACCCGCCGCCATTTTAAAAATGTTCTATTTGATGGCCCGCTACCCAAATATTACTGGGATCTATTCCACCACATTGCGCCAACTGCGTTTTGCAAGACGTAATTTGTCAGCACCGCTATGTGAATTAGCAGAAGCAAGGCAGCTGTTTCTTAAAATATTGCGTCATCCGAGAGCCATTAAAGGTGCATTTGTGCCCATGCACTTACACAGTGTATTAAGTGCTTATACCCCTTATTGGAGCAATATTGTTGGTCAAATGCAGTTTGACCTTTTCCATGCCTATACCGTTGATGAGCACACAATCCGTGTTTTGCAAAAAATCGATAGCTTTACGCATGAAGAAAACCGCAAAGACCACCCACTCTGTGTCAGTGTTTATCCCAAATTATTGCATCCTGAAACATTAAGGCTTGCAGCACTGTTTCACGACATTGCTAAAGGTCGCTCAGGAGATCACTCCGATTTGGGCTCTGAGTTTGTCTATGAGTTTGCTATGTTGCACGATTTCCCAATCAAAGAAGCAGAGCTGGCCTCTTGGTTAGTAAAGAGCCATTTATTAATGTCTGTCACTGCACAACGTAGGGATATCCAAGATCCTGATGTGATCAAACAATTTGCTCTCGAAGTTAAAACCGTTCCTCGATTGAACTATTTAATGTGCTTAACCGTTGCTGATATTTGCGCCACCAATAGCACCTTATGGAATAGTTGGAAGCAGAGTTTGATCCGTGAGCTTTTCCTCTCTACAGAACATCAGCTCAACCAAGGTATGCAAAGCACACCTGATTTACGTGAACGGATCCGTCATCATCGCCACCAAGCATTGGCATTGTTGCGGCAATCCCCAATTGATGAAGAGAAACTCAACAAGTTATGGTCTCGCTGCCATGCCGACTATTTCTTGCGACATACACCAACACAACTCGCTTGGCATGCCAATCATTTGCTCAAACATGACCTTGAACGCCCTTTGGTTTTGATCAGTACACAACCAAAGCATGGTGGAACAGAGATTTTTATTTGGTGTCCCGATAAACCTCACTTATTCGCAGCTGTTGCGGGTGAACTCGATCGACGCAACCTAAGTATCCACAGCGCACAAATTTTCACCAATAAAGATAACATGGCGATGGATACCTTTGTCGTGCTTGAACCCAATGGCACACCATTATCAAAAGACCGCTATGAACAAATCCGTAAAACTTTATTACATGCAGTTCAACAACCTGCTGTTTCCTTACCCAAACCACGCACACTGCCTTCTAAATTGCGCCACTTCACGGTACCCACTAAAGTGAATTTTTTGCATTCGACTAATGAACGTCGCAGTTTTATGGAGCTATTTGCGCTTGATCAGCCAGGCTTGCTAGCGCGAGTTGGCCATGTTTTGGCACAGATGGAAATCTCCCTACATGGCGCTCGGATCACCACTATTGGTGAGAAAGTCGAGGATTTTTTCGTACTAGCAGATAAAAATCACCAAGCACTTGATAAAAAAATGCAACAAGAGTTATCAGAAAGGTTGACAGAAACCCTCAATTCGAAGGATAAAACATAGTCTTAAAGCAATATTATTACTCGTTCTTAAGGGGAAAAACAATCAATGCAGCATTTACAAACAATCATTGAACAAGCATTTGAAGACAGAGCCGCGATCACTCCGTCTACAGTGACACCTGCAATTCATCAAGCCGTTACAGAAACTATCGCATTACTCGATAGTGGCAAACTCCGTGTCGCAGAAAAAATTAATGGCGTTTGGGTTACGCATCAGTGGCTAAAAAAGGCAGTATTGCTTTCATTCCGTATTCACGATAATCAAGTGATTGATGGCGCAGAAAGCCGCTACTTTGATAAAGTACCAATGAAATTTGCAGACTACGATCAAGCTCGTTTTGAACGCGAAGGCTTCCGTGTTGTGCCACCAGCAGCAGTCCGCCAAGGCGCTTACATCGCTAAAAACAGCGTATTGATGCCTTCTTATGTCAATATTGGTGCTTATGTTGATGAAGGGACGATGGTCGACACATGGGCAACTGTTGGCTCCTGTGCGCAAATCGGTAAAAATGTTCACTTATCAGGTGGCGTAGGCATCGGCGGTGTGCTTGAACCTTTACAAGCAAATCCAACCATCATTGAAGACAACTGCTTCATTGGCGCACGTTCTGAAATTGTTGAAGGTGTTATCGTTGAGGAAGGGTCAGTCATTTCTATGGGTGTGTATATCGGCCAAAGCACTAAGATTTATGACCGAGAAACAGGTGAAATTCATTACGGCCGCGTCCCTGCTGGCTCAGTTGTTGTATCAGGTAATTTGCCCTCAAAAGATGGCAGCTATAGCCTGTACTGTGCGGTGATCGTTAAAAAAGTTGACGAAAAAACGCGTGGCAAAGTGGGTATTAACGAATTACTCAGAAGCATTGATTAATTCCCTCCACTAAGTGGCTAAAAGCTGAACCAATATCTTTCACCATTCAAAGAATGATAGACCCCTTTTTTTCTTGTGAAGGGGTTTGTCAATTCCCATATTTCACGCATAATATTGTTTTAAACAATGACTCTGTATTTCTACCATCCTTGATTTTCTATAATTCGGTGAACTTTATGTACGATAATCTAAAAAGTTTAGGTATTAGTAACCCGCAAGATATCGATCGTTATACGCTACGCCAAGAAGCAAATAACGATATTTTGAAAATCTATTTTCGCAAAGATAAAGGTGAGTTTTTCGCCAAAAGCGTCAAGTTTAAATATCCACGCCAGCGCAAAACCGTTGCTGCGGCAGATGGCAGCAACAATTTTAAAGAAATTAATGAAATTAACTCAAACCTACGCTATGCGATTGAAGAGTTAGATCAAATTTGTCAAACCGTCAGCACAGACATTGATTTGAAACATAAGATTCTAGATGATTTACGCCATCTTGAGCATGTTGTTTCAAATAAAATCGCTGAAATTGAAGCTGATCTTGAAAAACTAACGCGTAAGTAATAATGCAATTATCTTAACAGCACCGTGAAATGCATCCACGGTGCTGATATTTAGAGTAACTCAGCCCACGATTGCAGCCATGACTTGGCATATTCTTCTGGCATATCTTCTTCCAATGCATCAATCAATAGCACATCGCCAATTCTTGTTGCCGATTGTTCCATCAATAGCTCATCAAAACGTTTCCCTGCACCACAGAAACTTTCATAACTACTATCACCAAGCGCGATTAAGCCATAACGGAGTTCAGGTTGATATCCCACCACATCTTGAATCTCATAAAATAGTGGTGCAATCGTGTCAGGCAAGTCACCTTGCCCTGTTGATGAAGTGATGACTAAAGCGATGCCTTCGCCGCCATTGTACTGCTGCCAATCATTGAGGGTTGGTTCATCAAAAATCGTTATCTCATGACCCAATTGCTCTAATATTTCTTTGGCAGACTCAGCCACTGCTAAAGAATTACCGTAAACCGTTCCTACAAAAATACCAATCTTTGACATGAACACCTCCATTAAATTTACTGCTTATACTCTAAATAATTCGAGGTGCAGCTAGGCGTAGTCAACAACGCTGCAACTTGAAGTATGACGAGTATATCAATCCAATGCCATCATACCCAAACCATCCGCCACCTTTTGCCAACCAAATTGGTTAATTAACGAGAGCCATGACTCATCCCATTTCGCAACTAATGAGAGTCGCTCCCCTGAAATAGGGTGACTCAATACTAGCTGAGTTGCATGCAACATAAGTCGCGAAACAGCAAAATTTTGGCTAATACCACGATTTTGCCGTAAATCACCATGCTTACTATCACCAATTATCGGATGACGAATATGCGACATATGGCGCCTTAACTGATGCTTTCTCCCCGTTTCTGGCTTCAATTCTAATAAACTAAAACGAGATGTTGGATAGCGGCCAATAGCAACAGGGCACTCAACTTGGGCAAGTGGAAGGCAGTGCGTAACACATTCTTGTAATGCGGGCTCACGAGTTGCATGTTTATCGGCTATCTTATCCAGTTGCTCCAACAACGGATAATCAATAGTTTGTACTTCTTCAACATAACCTCTAACCACTGCGTGATAAATTTTTTCAATTTGATGAGATTCAAATTGAGCCGCTAATAACCGTGCAACTTCGCTGGAAAGTGCAAATAACAGCACCCCAGAAGTCGGCCTATCGAGTCGATGGATCGGATAAACAAACTGACCAATTTGATCACGTAGTGTTTGCATTACAAAGACTGTTTCTCTGCTATCGAGCCAGCTCCGATGAACCAACATTCCTGCGGGCTTGTTCACCGCAACCATATATTCATCATGATAAACAATTTCTAACATCAATAAATTACCTACATGATACGGTGCTAAAAAAACTATCTAACTCACGAAGATGCTCGAGCAATAAACTATATTGCGCTTCTTCATCATGCTTATAAGCTTCTTCGAAATAAGGTGTAACAGCAAAAGCCCCTGGTAAAACAGAATTTTGCTCAATAAGTGCATATAAACGCGGGATCAAAACCCATTGCAACCACTCGGTAGCTTCCATGGTATCAATCGAAAAAGGCTCCGTACTTTCAAAAGCTTCAGGGCTAGGAGGTAATTCATTCCATAGCGATTTTGCTTTCATCTCTTCTTCAATATGACGAAGCTTTTCAATGATCCGTAGTTCAATGTTCATAATTCACTCACTCAATAAAATTGGCTCAAATATACGGCATATGCCGTATTAATTCTGTCGTATATATGGGGTTTGCAATAATCAAAAACAATTAAGCCATGACATATATTATCCGTACTGTCACGTAGCCTATTTTACCGCAAGTTATTTTGTAAAGTTATTTAATGTTTATTTAGCTTTCGTTGTAGTTCAGAGGCGTAATATCTGCCGTTTTTACCTCCCCCCGAATAAAAAATATTCAACAGTCAAGCATGGTTATATATGGGATTATTAAAGCAGTGGCGCAATCAAAATAAGATTTGGCAATCAATAAACAAGAGTTATGACAATTTAAAACGGCAAGCGCGTATTGCCAAACTCCCCGCTAAACCTTATCAGCAATTCCAAATCATGTGTGAAAATTACACCAGTGCTCGCATGTCTAAGCAATTTAGCCATATTCCTGATTTTGCTGAACGCCCATTAAATAAATATTTGCATCGCAAATGGAATGGTAAGCAAAAGTTATTGACGGCTAGCTATACACTAGAGTTGATAGAAAAAACATTTACTATTGAAGCTATTCAAGCGATGTTTTCGACAGAACGTAAAGGCCTAAATGTAGCAAATATTGAACTGAAATCAGGCGATTTTGCACAATTAAGGTTAGTCTATTCTGCATTTCCGAGAGAGGGAGACCTTACCTTACATTTGCTTAATGAATTTGGCGATGATATCTACTTAATGAGTTTTTCATTCGGTACAGAAGGCCAACTCTATGTATGTTCTTTACAAGGGCCATCAACAGAGCAAAGTACTGAGCAGGTTAAGTCTATTACCAAGCAGATGCATAATATGCGACCTAAAAACCTTTTAATGTCATCCATATATGCCGTTGCTGCATTTTTCCATTGTACTTCAATTTTAGGCATATCAAATAATAGCCATATCAAACGTCAACATTTGAAATCGAGTTATGATAATTTTTGGCTGGAATGTAACGCAACCGCCAACAGCGACGGCTGGTATCACTTACCGTTAACTGAACCGGTTCGTGATATTGAATCAGTTAAAAGCCAACACCGTTCAGCATTTCGCAAACGTGAAGCTTTAAGAGAAGCGATGTATCAAAGCGTTTTAAACTCATTATCACTCTATTCTGTGGATCCAAATCAACAGAGCAAAACGCTTAATTAATAAAAAAAAGCCAGTCAACAAGCAGGTTGACTGGCTTATCTCATGTTTTAAATGGTGTTACTGCATCCTGCAATACGACATCCTGCCGTTAACATCCTGTCTCTATAAACAGTTTAGTGAGCTACATGCATCACTTAGCCATCCTTGACCCTGTGTTACTGATTAGATCACTGAGCAAGTGCACCCTCACCCAGCCGTTTAAGAATGTATTAAAAACATTAATGAAACAACCTAGCAAAACAAATTAAAAAAAAACTATAAAATTTGATTTGCGCGGGTTGATAGTAACTACATGAAATTAAAAATTAAATAATTCTCATTCAGACAAATTAAGAAATTTAGAGCTTATATCTTCATTAATTTGTAAGTTATTTCCTACAATCTAAATCATCAATAACTTACTCAACAGCAACTAAAATTGGAGACAGTTCACTAATAAACTGGGTTAAATCAGGTGCTAATACTTTTCGTTCCCTACTACCAAATTTTTCTAAAATAATTTCCCCAGTTAAGTTACACAAAGAAATCATTTCCAAATCGGATTCTAATGTGGCTATAAATAAAGTCGGTGATAGTTTCAAACGTTTCTGCGTCACTAAATGACCAATTAAGTTTTCTTGCAAACGTATAAAATCATCTTCATTCCACACTTGAACTAAACTCAATGTTTGCTCATGAAATTTTGCTTTCATATCTCCCGCAAGCTGTGTGGTATAAAATGCATGGATACTAGGTTGTAACTCAATATCCAATGCAGTCGCCACTTTATTCAAATCCTTATTTAGCATAGGAAAAGGCTGTGGTTCCCAGTAAACCCAGCTTTCTCCAGTACGTACTATGCATGGAGAAGATATGCCATAAAGTTCACTTGAAGCGGGAGGTAATCCCGTTTGTTCAACCCACATAGAGACATATTGTTGCGTAAAATGCGTTAGTGTTTCAGAGACAGTCATATTCATATTTATTTAATTATTCAGGATGTAATTAAGAGAGATGGCGGCAATACCGTTAATAAGTGATATTATGGCAGATATTAACTAATGAATGAACTTGCCTCATTGGCTAACGGTACTTAGCTCAACCGATGACGTTTAAGGATCAATATGTCACATTATCAGAATAACCCTGCGTTGGATAACCTTACATTAGGCAAAAAAACGGCATACTATGACCAATATGATCCAAGCCTATTGCAAGCCGTCCCACGTAGCCTAAATAGAGATCCTCTCGATATTCACGCTGACAATCTCCCCTTCCACGGGGCCGATATTTGGACTTTATATGAGCTGTCATGGCTAAACAGTAAAGGCGTTCCTCAAGTTGCAATTGGTTTAGTCAGTGTCGATGCACAAAGCGAAAATCTTATCGAATCCAAAAGTTTTAAGCTTTATCTGAACAGTTTCAATCAAACACGTTATGAAACTTGGGAAAATGTGCGAAGCGTTTTGCAAAACGATCTCAGCAGCTGTGCTAATGGAAAAGTTAACGTTACACTCCATAAGCTTGATGAATTTTCACAGCAAACCATTAATCCGTTCCAAGGTATCTGTATTGATGATTTGGATATCGAAATTGATGACTACGAGTTCAACCGTGATCACCTTATCAATAGTACGGAAAATGAGACTGTTGAAGAAACACTGGTCAGTCATTTATTAAAATCGAATTGCCTGATCACCAATCAACCTGACTGGGGTTCAGTACAAATTCATTATCGAGGCTCTAAGATTAATCGTGAAGCATTACTGCGCTATTTAGTCTCTTTTCGCCATCATAATGAATTTCATGAACAGTGCGTAGAACGCATTTTTAATGATATAAAACAACTGTGTAATCCTGAAAAGCTCAGTGTTTACGCACGTTATACTCGCCGAGGTGGTCTTGATATCAACCCATGGCGCAGCAATACACCATTTACGCCTGAAGTAGGACGTTTAGCACGGCAATAAGCAAATTAAGTTAATTGAAATAATTTTTCCCTTTGGGATAAAGGAGAGTTACTTGATTACTCATATCAGTCCATTAGGATCCATGGATCTGTTGTCTCAACTCGAAGTTGATATGTTGAAACGCACTGCCAGCAGCCATCTTTATCGGCTGTTTAGAAATTGCTCATTAGCAGTCCTAAACTCAGGCAGCTTAACCGATAATAGTAAAGACTTGTTAGATAAACACACTGACTTCGATATTAATGTGTTACGCCGTGAACGTGGTGTCAAACTGGAACTGATTAACCCCCCACAAGAAGCTTTTGTGGATGGCAAAATTATTCGTTCAATTCAAGCAAACCTGTTTGCCGTATTACGTGACATTCTCTTTGTACACGGCCAGATCATCTATGCAGAACAAAAATTGCATCTCGATTTAGAAAATAGCGCCCATCTCACCAATGTCATTTTCTCGATATTACGTAATGCTCGTACCCTGCACCTTGATGAAGATCCAAGTATGATCGTCTGCTGGGGAGGCCACTCAATCAATGAAGTTGAATACCTCTATGGACGTAAAGTCGGTAATGAACTTGGATTACGTGAGTTGAATATTTGTACAGGGTGTGGGCCAGGTGCGATGGAAGCGCCAATGAAAGGTGCCGCGGTAGGTCATGCGCAACAACGCTACAAAAATAGCCGTTTTATTGGGCTGACAGAGCCTTCTATTATCGCAGCTGAGCCACCTAATCCACTGGTTAATGAACTGATCATCATGCCAGACATTGAAAAACGCCTTGAAGCATTCGTTCGTTTAGCCCATGGCATTATTATTTTCCCTGGTGGTGTAGGTACAGCTGAAGAGCTGCTCTATCTGTTAGGTATTTTGATGGATCCTGAAAACAGTGAGCAAGTATTGCCACTGATTTTAACAGGTCCAAAAGAAAGTGCTGAATACTTCGCTGTCTTGGATGACTTTATTCGCCATACACTTGGTGATGATGCAAGTAAACATTACCAAATCATTATCGACGACCCGCAAGAAGTCGCTCGGGTAATGAAAAAACATATGCCATTGGTGAAAGATAACCGCCGTAGCACGGGTGATGCTTATAGCTTTAACTGGTCAATAAAAATTGACTCTGAATTACAGCATCCTTTTGAACCAACCCATGAAAATATGGCATCTCTTAACTTGCATCCAAACCAATCTCCTGAGAAATTGGCTTCTGACCTTCGTCGGGCCTTCTCGGGTATTGTGGCTGGTAACGTGAAAGAAGTTGGTATGAAAGCCATTGAGCAGCATGGGCCATTCAAGATCCACGGCGATAAAGAAATCATGCAGCGCATGGACACTCTATTACGTGGCTTTGTTAGCCAACACCGTATGAAGCTCCCGGGCGGAACAGCCTACGAGCCTTGCTATGAAATAGTGAAGTAATCAACTAGAAGCCAAGGACGGCATAAATGTTATGATCCATTTATTAATCATTGATGCACTTAACTTAATACGTCGCATACATGCCGTACAAGGCAGCCCTTGTGGTGATACTTGTATGTCAGCCATTGTACAGCTCATCGCACATACCTCTCCAACGCATATTGTTGCAGTGTTTGATGAAGAAGGTAGACACCATAGCTGGCGACATGAAAAATTACCTGATTATAAGGCGGGCAGACAGCCCATGCCTGAAAACCTACAAGCTGAGCTCCCTCTCCTAATAAAACAATTTGAATCTAAAGGTATCCATTGCTGGCAATCAGATGGTGATGAAGCCGACGATTTAGCTGCAACCTTAGCAAAAAAAATTGCTGATGCAGGCCAAACCGTTACCATTGTGTCGACGGATAAAGGCTACTGCCAATTGCTATCACCTTCAATCCGTATCCGCGATTACTTTCAAAAACGTTGGTTAGATGTACCCTTTATTGAGAAAGAATTTGGCGTAAAACCTAATCAATTACCTGATTATTGGGGGCTAGCAGGGATCAGCAGTAGTAAAGTTCCAGGCGTTGCAGGGATCGGCGCCAAAAGCGCCACTCAGCTTTTGCAGCAGTATCACTCGATTGAAAACTTGTATGCTAATTTAGATACCGTAGATGAAAAATGGCGAAGAAAGCTTACAGGGCAATTAGACATCGCTAAAATCTGCCGCGATATCGCAACGCTAAAAACGGATATTAAATTGCAGGGAAATTTAAATCAGTTGCGCTATCTAGGAACGTTAAATAACCCATAAAAAAACCGAGCCTTAAGTCTTTAAGGCTCGGCCTGTTATTTCGATTATTTAGTCACGGATCGGTGCATATGCAGACCAAATACGTTGAACATGTACAGTAACTTCTTCACGGTCATGATAGAGCTGTTTCGCTTGAATACGAACATTAATGCCTTGCTCTTTTAACTGTGTCTGCATTTTTTCAAGGATATGCGAAACTTCCTCATAACGCTTTTTCATCGGCAGCTTTAAGTTAAAAATGGCTTCACGGCACCAACCCTGTAGCAACCAATCTGTCATCAAAGCCGCAACTTTCGCCGGTTTTTCAACCATATCACACACTAACCAAGTGATATTGTTGGTGCTAGGCTGAAATTTAAAACCATCAACTCGATGATGCTTAACCTGCCCTGTATCCATTAAGCTTTGAGCCATTGGGCCATTATCAACCGCATGCACCATCATACTGCGTTTTACTAGCTGGTATGTCCAACCACCGGGGCATGCCCCTAAATCAACAGCATTCATGCCACTTGCTAGACGCTCATCCCATTCATCATAAGGAATAAACACATGAAATGCTTCTTCAAGTTTCAATGTTGAACGACTTGGCGCATCCGATGGAAACTTCAAACGTGGGATCCCCATATAAAATGGAGAGCTATTCGTACTGTATGAATAACCTGTATAGCAACAACCTGACGCAATAAAGAAAACATGAATGACTGGACGCTTAAAGTTTTCTTTTGCTAATAAGATTTTTTCCTGCCTTAACGCGTTACGTAAAGGTACCGTAAATTTACGGCAAAACTTCATTAACTCTTTGCTTTCGTTAGTATCTGCTACTTCAACTCGAACATCACCTGCGCGTTCGACCTGCTCCTTAAGTGCATTTACTATTGGTGTGATGCGATCTTCCGGAGGTAAATCTTTAAGTAATTCACCGACCACTATCATTTGACGCGCAAAAATCAGCTCGCGAAAAGGTAACTCACGAGCAAGCTTATCGGCATCTTCAGCCTGATAGCATTCAAAAATAACGTAACCGCTATTTTCTTTAACGCGAGCAAAACCATAAATTTCTTTTTGCCCTGCTTTATCTGTAATCTCTGCCGCACACTCTTTTTCAAAACCTGGGCGGCAATATAATGCAATTTTATTACTCATGGCGTAACGCCGGTTTCCTTAGACGCATAGCGCCGATAACGACCAACAGCCAGCCAATAAGAAAACACACTCCCCCTATTGGCGTAAAATAGGAAAAGTATTTTACCTGTAACAAGGCCATACAATAAAGGCTACCACTAAAAAGAAGTATCCCTACAGCAAAAAAAACACCACACCAGTAAAACCATAAGATCACTTTACGTAATAAAATAGCCCCTAGTACCATTAAAGCGACTGTGTGTAGCATTTGATAACGTAAACCAATTTCTATCCATTCCATCTGATGTGCACTCATGACTGATGAAAGTGCATGGGTTCCAATCGCACCAAAGGCGACACTAAAAAAGCCACTAATCCCTGCAAAAATTAACATCAAACGACTATTCACAGTAACACCTTCTTTTAACTATACGTGTCATACTTCAAATGGCATCAATACAGATCCTGTTGATGGAAAACTGCCTTTTTATCGCGACTTAAAGCATTATAGGTATGTATGATTACTGAATAAGCGCCACATCCTGGTCACCCGTAATAAAACCCAATTTTTCTTGTTCACTCGCTGCCTGAGTCAGGATCCATTGACGAAACGCGGATATCTTTCCTAAATCGGCTTGGTTTTCCTGACAAACAAGGTAGAACGCGTTCTTGCTGACAAGCACCTCACTAAATGGGCAAACCAGACGACCTGCGTCAATTTCATTTTTAGCCATGACATTATTGGTTAGAGCAACCCCTTGCCCGTGCACCGCGGCTTGGATCACCATAGCACTATGACTAAAAATGGGACCTTGTTGTACATTGACAACGTTGTGCAATTCTAATTGGCGAATGTAAGCTTGCCAATCCCGACGTGAAGAATCATGCAATAAAGTATGATTTACTAGATCTTCGGGTTGCTTTAACTGGTGTGCTCCAGTTAATAATGCCGGAGAACAAACTGGCATTAAATATTCTGCGTACAACCTATCTGTTCTAAGACCTGACCAATTGCCACGCCCATAAAAAATAGCTACATCAACATCATCAGCTAATTTATCCTCTTCCCTATCAACAGCTTGAATGCGTACATCAATACCTGGATAAGCTTGATTGAAGCTAGAAAGACGTGGCACAAGCCATTGAATAGCAAAACTTGGAGACAAACTAACGGTTAATGCCCCTTTTGCACTTCGAGCCTGTAACTTTCTTGTCGCCTCATTAATAGAGGAGAATATTTCTTTTATATCAAGGTAATAACTCTGCCCATCCTCTGTTAATAATAATGAGCGGTTACGACGGCGAAATAGTTTCAGCCCAAGAAAATCTTCCAAACTTTTCATTTGGTGGCTAACGGCTGCTTGGGTAACAAATAATTCCTCTGCCGCTTTAGTAAAACTTAAATGACGAGCGGCCGCATCAAATACTCTTAGCGCATTAAGGGGCGGTAATCTTTTAGACATAATCACTTCTACTCGACATGGTTATATGCATTAGTTTTTTTCATCCGAAGCATTATAAATTGTCCATTGAGGATACGCCAGTAAATACCTATAGTATGCGCACTTCCTAAGCCGGAACGAAAAGTTACAGAGTTTGGTTACTTTGGAACTTTTGGCTTTGTGGTTGTGATGTTGTGTTTGCAAGTTGTCTGGGAATGCCAGACTTTGTAGCGTTAGCTACTGTTTTTTCACTTCCTGTACATTTACCCTGTCTGTCCATAGTGATTTTTGTGATGCACCGCCCAATGCGGTGCTTTTTTTTGCCTGCAAAACCAACCATAAGTCCAAAAAAGACAAATCGTCATTCAGTTTACAAAAAATATCCACAGTAAGATATTTAAGATAAATCTTGATTTTGATTTGGTGACACATTTTAGTGCTTAGCAAATAAAATAAAAATGATTGCAATATGACCTAAAACACATAATCATTTCCGAGTAACATTAGCTAACCCAACGAATGTAACAAGATATTTCAAAGAGCTAGTCTAGAATATCATTATTAGTCTTGATTACAAATAAAACACCCAAATTTCAGATACAGAACACACTCAGATAAAGAATAAATAAAATGCATTATTTCTCTGCAAAGCAATTTCGAGATCAGTTCCCTGCGATTAATTCCCCAACTATCTTTCTTGATAGTGCAGCGACCTCGCTAAAACCTCTATTAATGTCTCAAGCTTCAGATGATTATTATCGCTATTCGGGAAGTTCTGTGTATCGAGGCCAATCCCCTGAAGCGTTAAAAACAACGGAAAATTATGAACAAGGGCGTCAGCGGGCAGCCCGATTGATCAATGCGAGAAGTGACAAAAACATTATATGGACACGGGGAACTACCGAATCAATTAACCTGATTACTCAAAGTTATTTTCGAAATCATTTAAAACCTAATGATGAAATCATTGTTAGTGAATTAGAACATCATTCTAATTTATTACCTTGGATTATCCTCGCCCAGCAAACTGGTGCCAAAATTATTAAATGGCCAGTAAATACACAATATACTTTAGATCTAGAGAGCCTTAAATCACGTCTGAGTTCACGTACCAAAGTCGTTGCAATTACCCAAATGTCAAATGTGACGGGTTTTCAACCCGACTTAGCACAAATAACCTTGTTAACTCATGCTGTAGGCGCTCTGATTGTTGTTGATGGCGCACAAGGTGTTGTTCACTGCCCCATTGACGTCAAGGCAATAGATATCGATTTTTATGCATTCTCTACACACAAACTCTATGGCCCGACAGGGCTCGGAGTTTGTTATGGCAAATCTGAGCTACTTGCACAGATGCCGCCATGGCATGGTGGAGGAAAAATGCTAACAGAGGTTAATTTTGAACATTTTACCCCAGCTCCAGTTCCTTACTGTTTTGAAGCCGGAACACCAAATATCGCCGGTGTTATCGCTTTTTCTGCAGCCCTTGAATGGCTAAATCAAACTGATTTACATCAATCTGAAGCACATTGCTGCGCCTTAATTAATTACGCACGTCAGCAGCTTAACCAGTTATCTGGCTTTATTTGTTACAGCCAACCAAACTCACCGCTACTTGCGTTCAATTTTGCAGGTATACACTTTAGTGATTTAGGGATGTTGTTGACTGAACAAAAAATTGCATTACGCTATGGTCAACATTGTGCGCAACCGTTAATGGATGCGATGGCAATTAGTGGCTGTTTACGTATTTCAGTGATGCCATATAATGAACGACAAGATATTGATAAATTTATTAATGCAGTCAAATTTGCACTCTCGATATTAAATGATGAAGATGAATAAGGAAGCCTAATGACTTCAATAACACCGACATTTGCTCCACACCCGTTTGGTACGGAGTTAAAAATCGAGGAAATGATAGAACAGTTTTCGACACAAAAAGCGTGGGAAGATAAATATCGTTTACTCATCCAGCTCGCTCGCCAACTTCCTGTTTTGACTGAAGAGCAAAAACAGCAAACTCAAGAGGTTAAAGGGTGTGAAAATCGAGTATGGATTGGTGCTAGGCTCAATGACGACCAAACCTTTCACTTTTATGGTGATAGCGAAGGACGCGTTGTAAAAGGTTTGTTTGCACTTTTATTAGCCGCTGTTGAACAAAAAAATAGCCATGAAATTTTAGCTATCGATTTCAAAGAGATTTTAAATAAAACAGGCCTTACTGGGCAGCTCAGCGAGTCAAGGCAAAATGGAATTGCGGCACTTATCACGACGATACAAAACTTTGCGAGTGAAATGACGCCAACAGAATAATTGAATAGAGGGAAACAATCCGTTTCCCTTATTTAATTTTTAGGCGCGTTTTCTCTCTGGTGTTTAGCCACCATCTTTTTAAGTGCATGTGATACAGCAATAAAACCAAAACTCGCTGTTACCATCGTTGCAGCCCCAAAACCCGAAGCACAATCCATTCGTTTTGAACCATCTGCGGTGCTCTTAGCTGCACAGACGGAACCATCACTTTGCGGGTAAACTAATTGTTCAGTGGAAAAGACACAATCAATGCCTAACTTGCCTTTACTATTTTTCACCACATTAAAATCAGATTTCAATCGCTCACGCAACTTGGCAGCTAAAGGATCTTGAACTGTCTTTGCCAAATCAACCACTTGAATTTGGGTTGGATCAATTTGACCGCCTGCCCCGCCAGTTGTCACAATAGGGATTTTATAGCGTCGACAATAAGCTAAAAGCGCAGCCTTTGGCCTAACACTGTCAATCGCATCAATCACATAGTCAAACCCTACTGAAAGTAACTCTGCCACGTTATCTGCTGTTATAAAGTCATCAACAACATTAACAGTACACTCAGGATTAATTTCAAGGATCCTTGCTTTCATAACCTCAACTTTTGGCTGACCAACAGTTGATTTGAGCGCATGCAGCTGGCGGTTAGTATTAGTAATGCAGACATCATCCATATCAATCAAAGTGATCGTACCGATACCTGTACGTGCCAATGCTTCAGCAGCCCAAACCCCAACACCACCAATTCCAATCACGCAAATATGTGAATGTGCAAAAAGGGACAGCGCTTGCTGCCCATAAAGACGGCCGATTCCAGCAAAGCGCTGCATCCAAGCATCTGAAAGCTTAGTTTGCATAATAAGTAACAACCTTAGTAACTACATATACTCGTCATACTTCAAGTTGCAGCGCCTTTCATTAAGGTATGGTGACTCCACTCACTCGCGCCAGTCACATACTTATGTATGCTCCTAGCAACTCATTCACTTGTCGCCTAGCTGCACCATAAATTATTTAGAGTACAGTCCCGAAAAGTGGTTGGCTTTTCTTCAAAACCCACACTCTTCCGTAATGATTATAAAAACCTGCCATTTTACCTGCCTCATGGCCTGTTCCATGATAAATATCGAAATGGTGACCTTTAATTGCGCCTCCCACATCTAAGGCAACCATCATACGCATTTCATAGCGCCCCGTAAATTTACCCGTATTATCCAGAACTGGGACTTCAGCTAATAATGCCGTTCCCGGTGGGATCAATGTTTTATCTGAAGCAACAGAGGCTTTAGCAATCAGTGGTACCGCGCTCGCCCCTCTAACCGGAACAAATGATTGTGGTTTAAAGAAGACAAATGAAGCATTCTCTTCAAGTAACTGGCGAACTTCTTGTTCACTATGGCTGTTAGTCCAATCATGGATCGCCTGCAAAGACATTTTATCTAAAGGCACTTCACCACGATCGACGAGGACCTTACCAATACTTTTATATGCATGGCCATTTTTACCTGCATAGCCGAAAAAGTTTAATGGGCTACCGTCACCAAAGTCGACATAGCCGCTGCCTTGAACTTCCATCATAAAATTATCAACAGCTGAATTGCTATAAGCCAAAATCAAGTTATCGCTTAAAGCACCATTATATATAGCGGCACGGCTAGGCAACCGTTTCTTACCTTTTGGAGGCATAGCATAGAGCGGATGTTGGAAGTTACCTTGTTTAGTACGACGCGCTTCAATAACCGGTGTGTAATAGCCCGTAAATTGTACGTTGCCGTAATTATCCACCCCTTCCATTTGGAAAGCTGTTAAATTGAAATTTGCTAATGTTTTAGGATCACCACCTGCAACTAACCAGTTTTCAATCGCATGGTAGGTATCGTTATTATTTTGAAATAGCCTTGGTGATGCATTTTTGATTTCGCTGATTTGACGGTCGAAATCTTGTGAGTTAATGGGGCGCCCCTGCACATTCAGCTGGCTAACTTGTTTAAGATCTTGATTTAAACGACCATCTTTATATTGCTGCCCTTTATCTGTCGGGTGAGACTGACAACCCGCCAATAAAGAAATAAATGCCCCTGAAACACACCATTTTTGCCATTGTTTCATATCATAATGCCCGCACCAATCCAATATGTAGCGCACAATAGCAAACCCAAATCAATAATGAAATGGCAAAAATTATTTAATGCGCTAATTAATATCGATACACATACATGAGTGTAATAAATGAACATGAAGAACGATTTTTGTTCTATTTATGCGAAATTTTGAAAAAAAACACGAAAAAACTTGCATCAGATCTCATCCCGAGTATAGTGCCCGCATCGGACGCGGGGTGGAGCAGCTTGGTAGCTCGTCGGGCTCATAACCCGAAGGTCGTTGGTTCAAATCCAGCCCCCGCAACCAATAATTAGTTAGTGTCAAAAATATATTTCAGGCGCGGGATGGAGCAGCCTGGTAGCTCGTCGGGCTCATAACCCGAAGGTCGTCGGTTCAAATCCGGCTCCCGCAACCAATATCCCTGAAATATACCCTCTTCAGTCGCGGGGTGGAGCAGCTTGGTAGCTCGTCGGGCTCATAACCCGAAGGTCGTTGGTTCAAATCCAGCCCCCGCAACCAATTCTTTTATCTTCAATTGAATCCATAAATAAAAAAGGCAACTCACATTGCTGTTCGCCGCCCCTCTAAATTAAACATAGCCTTATTAATTTCTAATTGCCAGTTCACCACCATTACGGAAGTAAGCTTTAATTCCTTGGAAGATTGACTCAGCCATCTGCTGCTGGAATTTAGCTGTTTTGAGCTTACGCTCTTCCTCAAGGTTACTGATAAATGCTGTTTCCACTAGAATGGACGGAATTTCAGGAGCTTTAAGTACTGCAAAACCCGCTTGGTCTACTTTATTTTTATGTAGGCGATTCACTTTCCCCATGCGTTTTAATACTTCATCACCAAACTTCAAGCTATCGTTGATCGTTGCAGTCTGAACTAAATCAAGCATTGTATGATCAAGGTAAGCATCTCCGCTCTTACTCACCCCACCAATTAAGTCAGCTTCGTTCTGAGTTTGAGCAAGGTAACGGGCTGTATTACTCGTTGCCCCTTTGGTTGACAATGCAAAAACTGAAGAGCCATTTGCAGAACGATTGGTAAAGGCATCAGCATGGATGGACACAAACAAGTCTGCTTGCATTTTGCGGGCCTTCGCCACCCTAACTTTCAATGGAATAAATACATCTTCATTACGCGTCATATAAGCACGCATTTCAGGATCTTTATCAATCAACGCTTTTAGACGCCGTGCAATTTGCAACACCACATCTTTTTCACGCGTTTTATATTTACCTATTGCACCAGGGTCTTCACCACCATGCCCAGGATCTATCATAATAATAATTGGGCGGTCTTTGCCTGCTTTACCCGGTTTTTTGGCTTGAGCAGGCATTTTTTCTTCTAAATCGCCTTTATTGTAATCTTCTAGTAATGCAAGTAATGGATCATCCGTTGCATTGACTCCTTGTGGATAAAAGTCCATCACTAAGCGATTTTTAAATTCAGCAACTGGCCCCATGGTAAAAATTTGTGGGCTGACTTTATTTTTAACTTCGAAAACTAAACGTACTGTTTTTGGATCAAACTGCCCGACCCTGACTAATTTTAAGTGAGGATCTCGAGATTGAATTTGCGTTCCCATTTGCTTCAGAACATTATTCAGCTGCACCCCTTCGAGGTCGATAACTATGCGCTCGGGGTTATGCAATACCAACTGGCGATACTTTAACGGGACATTCGATTCTAACGTCACACGTGTATAAGATGATGCGGGCCAAATACGAACAGCAATAACGTTACTACTCGCAGCAAAACCGAATGGGCTGACGCTGAGCAACATAACTGCTGCAGCCCCTTTAATAAAGCGACGCTTAGATGAACTGTGCTCTTGGTGACTCATCAATAATTCCGAACCTAAAACATAATATCAGGTGATTTTAGAATAAAAGCCAAATAGAGGCCAGAAAGATAACTCTAACGAATCATTAGCATACTGTCATTAAGAATACACTTTTAAATATCTATATATGTAAATGCTAATAATAATAATGTTACAAACCTTATTTTATCTTTTACTTGATATTTATCGCCAAAAAGAATAAAAATACATTATTAGCGAATAAAAATTCACTTAAGAGGGTGGTTATGAAAGAGCGCAGCACCGAATTGGTTGATGAGTTTCGCCATTCGGTTCCTTATATCAATGCCCACCGCGGCAAAACATTTATTATTATGCTTGGTGGCGAAGCAATTGCGCATGAAAATTTTCCAAGTATTGTCAACGATATAGGTCTATTACATAGCCTTGGGATCCGCATTATAGTGGTTTATGGCGCTCGACCACAAATCGAAGGCATTTTAGCTGAACATAATTATGAAGCCGTTTATCATAAACATACTCGAGTCACTGACTCGAATACACTTGAATATGTTAAACAAGCTTCAGGGGCTCTATTGCTTGATATTACCGCACGTTTGTCAATGAGCTTAAGCAATACCCCATTACAAGGTGCTCACATCAATGTGGTCAGTGGGAACTTTGTCATTGCTCAGCCACTTGGCATTGATGACGGTGTTGATTATTGCCACAGCGGACGTATTCGCCGTATTGATGAAGATGCTATTAATAAGCAGCTCGACAATGGTTCTATCGTGCTGATTGGGCCGGTTGCTGTTTCTGTCACTGGTGAAAGTTTCAACCTCACTTCAGAAGAGGTTGCAACTCAACTTGCTGTCAAAATGAAAGCTGAAAAATTAATTGGCTTTTGTTCTTCACAAGGTGTGGCGGATAAAGAAGGCAATATTTTATCTGAATTGTTCCCAAATGATGCAGAAATTCGCATTCAAGAACTAGAGTCTGAGGGCGACTACTATTCAGGTACCGTTCGTTTCTTGCGTGGAGCTGCAAAAGCTTGCCGCCGTGGAGTACGCCGAAGCCACCTGTTAAGCTATCAAGAAAATGGCGCATTGATCCAAGAATTGTTTTCTCGTGAAGGTATTGGCACACAAATTGTTATGGAAAGTGCAGAGCAAATCCGTCGTGCCAATATTAATGATATCGGCGGGATCCTTGAGCTTATTCGCCCTCTTGAACAACAAGGGATCCTCGTTAGGCGCTCAAGAGAACAACTTGAGATGGAAATTGATAAATTTACCATCATTGAACGTGATAGTTTAATAATTGCTTGCGCTGCTCTATACCCCTACCCCGATGAAAAATTAGGGGAAATGGCCTGTGTTGCAGTACACCCTGATTACCGCAGTTCCTCTCGAGGGGAAGAATTGTTACATCGGGTTGCATTACAAGCTAAACAATTAGGGTTAGATAAACTGTTTGTCCTCACTACGCGTAGCATTCATTGGTTTCAAGAAAGAGGCTTCATGCCCGCAGAAATTGAAATGCTACCGCTAAAAAAACAAGCTCTTTATAACTATCAACGCCGTTCTAAAATTTTGATGCTCGATTTGAAAACACAAACAGATAAATAACTTTCAAAATGACTAACCTAGCTATTAGGTTAGTCATTCATTATTCAATCACTGTATTATGCTATTTGTACTACACGTGACTTTTCGCATAATGGGAAGCTATCAATCAGCGGCTGGATAAGTGCTGACATCTCAGCGAATGAAGAGCCATAGAAATAAAATGCCGTTTCTGTAGGGCCTTCCCAAACCCCATGTATTGCACCTATATCTTCAACTGCCTCATCCAATTTATCGAAAATGTCGTTGATATCACTATTTTCATAAACCTCATCAGATAACTCTGTACCATTGAGATACAGAGCCAGCCCTTCCTCATCACCAAACTCAATCATTGAGTCTTCGCCATGAATAACTAGGCGCGAGCCTTTTGGCGCTAACATTGATGAAAACAGTTGGATAATTAAGCTGATGTTTTCATCGCTCGCATCTGCAACGGCTAACTCAATATCACACTCTTCTGCTTCACCATTGTCCGACAGTAAAGTTCCACCACCTGTCACTTGGATCTCTTTTCCCATTCCTTGCATGACTTGTGTAAATGCATCCTCTAAATCAGCACGTCTTTCCGGCTCAATCCGAGCTTTCAATGTTACCGTCATCGCCGTCATTTTTTGCTGGTTTTCCATATCATTACCTTTTTGCATTTAAATCCGATTATTTTGCCAAAACTACTGGTGTTAATTTTCTTTGGCACTCAAAAGCTGCATTGCCAAACCACTACGCCGCTTGGTTGGTGTCTCGATAGCTCGACGTATAATTTTCATACCGCAATACAATGACAATTCCTTCTTTGCTCGAGTCATTGCTGTGTAGACAAGTTCTCGTGTCAACACAGGCGAATATACTTTTGGCAGAACTAATGCAGTATGAGTAAACTCCGACCCTTGTGATTTATGAACTGTCATTGCATACGCAGTTTCATGCAATGGTAAACGATTCGGCTGAATACCTTTGATTGTGCCATCAGGGTACTGAAAATAAGCCCTTAATGCACCATCTTCATCAGGAAGAATGATACCTATATCACCATTAAATAAGCCAAGTGGACTATCATTACGGCTGATCATAATAGGCCTTCCCGCATAGTGTTTATTTATCTGATTATACGGGCGGTGGATTAAACCCTGCCGATGAAGCAATTTTTCCAGTTTGTCATTGATACCAACGACTCCGTAAGGCCCATCTCTCAAAGCGGTCAATAACCGATATTGATTAAATTTATATAAGACCTCAGAAGGTGTTTGCTTAGCTTTTACTGCTAGTAAGTAGTCTTGATAAAAACCTGCTGCAGCGATCAACATTTGCGCATAGTCGTTTTCATCTTGCTGCAAGTACGTATGCACATCAGCTAGTTCACTATTTAATAATTTCTCAGCGCACTTTATATCACCTTCATTTACCGCGAAAGCTAACTGACCTATTCCAGAAGATGCAGAGAAACGATAACTTTTGCGCAGTAAGCACAAACTATTTCTAATTAGAGGCCCTTTTTCAGAGGTAAAATGCTCAAGTGAATAATGAGTCAATTGAGATAATTCAGAGGCTCGTTGAGGACTGTACCCTACATCAGCAAATTGACAAATATCACCAAGCACAGCTCCCGCTTCTACCGATGCTAGCTGATCTTTATCACCTAAAAAAATTAATTTTGCATGCTTAGGTAAAGCTTCAATCAGCTTGCCCATCATAGGTAAATCAACCATCGACGCTTCATCGACAATTAATATATCCAGCACTAATGGGTTATCTTGATTATAACGAAATTGCTGGCTTTCAGGTTGAGCACCTAATAATCGATGTAGTGTTTTAGCCTGACTCGGTAACATACCTCGTTCTTTATCATTGAGCGGTAAGCCATTGAGTGCCACGCCTAACGATTCTGTTAGCCTTGCAGCCGCTTTCCCTGTTGGCGCTGCGAGCTCAATTTGAATGGTTTGCTTATTATTAACAGCGAGTTTAATCAAGGCAGCGAGGATCCGCGCAACTGTCGTGGTTTTCCCCGTACCTGGGCCACCTGAAATTACTGAAACCTGACTAGTGACTGCAACTGCCGCAGCAATCTTTTGCCAATCAATTTCCTTTGAGGAGGGAAATAGCTCGTCTAATATGAGTTTAACTGCTTGATTATCATACTGAGGTAACGAAGTGTGGGAAAAAAAAGCAGAAACACTTTGTTCGTATTGCCATAGCCGCTGAAAATACAAGAAATGATCGGATAATATTAACGGTGATAGCTCCCTTTCATCAGCTAAAGAGACAAAAGAGGCGTCCTTGACTGTTTGATAAATAGTTTCAGTATTTGGTTCACCGATTGCCAGCCAAAATTCATGAGCTAGTTCAGGATGCCTTCCCGCAAACAAGGTATCAACACTAATCTCAGACAACGCTAAACAAACATGTCCAGTCATAGTTTCGGAACTTAATAAGGCCGCAGTAAATAATAATAATGGGCTTTGCCCTTCAGCAACACTGTAAGCAAACTGGACATCAAGAGGCGTGAATAAATGCTCTTCGAGCGCTCTGTTAAACAGCTCTTTCATCATTTTTCTTGTTCCTCTTGTGTTTCCCGAAACAGCTGATCAAGTTCATTGATAAACAGCGAGTCTGGCCGATAATAGAAAATGCCATTTTTCGACCCAGCCTGCTCAATGCCTCGCAAGAAGAGATAATAAACACCACCAAAATGCACATCATATTGATAATTTGGCAATCGTTGTTTTAAATAACGATGTAATGCCAGCGAATAGAGTTGATACTGTAAATCATAACGATGATCTATCATGGCTTCAGCCATTGCCGCTTGTGTATAGCTCTCAGCATTTTCACCGAGGTAGTTGGATTTATAATCAAGGATATAAAACTTACCCTTCCATAAAAATGTCAGATCAATAAACCCTTTCAAAATACCTTGAACTTTCTCAAAGTTCAGAGGTGGGCATACCTTGGATAATGGGTCATAGCGGTGAGTAACTTGATCAAACTGTTTAGCGTCTAACAAACTCTCAATAGGTAAGTAAAACTGCATTTCATCGAGCATATCATTTGGAGCTAATGCAGATAAACATAAGCCGTCATCACTAAGCGGTGCTTGGAGGATCGCTGTCAGCCATGACTGTAGCATTTCAGCCCATTTTGCCTCAAAACCAGATAGTTCTAGTTTTTCTACCAGCCACTCTAATGAAATCTGTTGTGAAAAATCAATCTCTTCCATCAACTCATGTAAGAAAGTGCCCGGCGCTGCTCCTCTAGGGAATTGGTGAGGCGTTAAAACGAGCTCAATGACTGATGGAAGAGAGGTATCAATACTAGCTTCAGTATCCATTGTTGGTGCCAATGAGTTCGCCAGCTGTTCAGCGCTAATTACCTGTTCATTTTCAACATGCCCACTGCTGTAACTTAAGCCCGAATAACTAGTCACTCGCCATTGATCATCGAAAAAGCGTGTAATATTTCTTGCACAGAGATCTTCATCATCTACTTCACTTAAAGACAAAGAATTTGATTCAATATGCGCTATCTGTTCAACATTAATTACGCTGTTAGTAAGCTCAGCTAATCTTGTATTAAGTAGATTAAAATCTCCTGCTTCACCTTTTTGTACTAAATAGCCAAGAGCAGACAAATGCAAATCTGTTTCACCGCTTTTCTTACGGTTGCCTTTAATGATCGGAGCAATACCAACACTACAATGATAAATTGCACGAGTGAGTGCAACATAAAGTAAACGTAGATCCTCAGCTAAACGTTCTTGGTCAGCAAGAGCCACATTCTCTTCGCTATCCGATAAGTCTAAACGAGTGCCATAGTCTTCACGATCATGAAAGAGCGCTTTCGATTGCGGCAAAAAGTTACTCACAAAAGGCAGCCAAACAATTTTATATTCAAGCCCTTTTGACTTATGGATAGTACTGATTTGTACTAAATGTTTATCACTTTCCAACCGCATTTGTTGAGCATTTGACTGGTGATCAGGATGGGCTATTTGCTGCGTTAACCAGCGAACTAAGGTATGTTCCCCCTCAAGTTGCAAAGACATCTCTTGGAGCAGCTCACCAATATGCATCATATCCATTAAACGCCGCTCACCATCTGTCGCGCTAAGCAATGTTTCCGCAATATGCCGCTCAGCCATGAGAACTCGTAACATTGGCAGTACACCACGCTTGTGCCAAATAATCGCATAGCGAGTGAACTCATCGACTAATGCTTCCCATCTCCTTTCATCATAATTCAAGGTATCTATCTGCTGAGCATCTAAGCCTATAAGACCTGTAGCTAGCGCACAACGCAATACGCGTTCTTTTTCAGGAGATAGCACTGCTTGCAGGATCCATAACAGATCTCTTGCTTCTTGGGTAGCAAACACACTTTCACGATTTGATTGGAAAACAGACGGTATATTTAATTGATTCAAAGCATCTCGAATCAAAATAGCTTCCCGTCTACTTCTCACTAATACAGTAATATCTGCAGCAGAAACGGGTAATTGCTCCCCATTGCCATTTTGGAAAACTGTGCTTCCAGCCAAGCCGCCTTGCAACCATTCGCTGATTTTCCCAGCACACTGTGATGCCATGGTTTGTTCATAGTCAGAGATAGAGACGGCCTCCCTATCTAGCTGCCAAAATGTCAAAGCCGTCAATGGCTGGCCATTCTCCAATATTTTTTTATCTGCATTTTTTGTAGAAAAATTAACAGGCTTGAATGGTATTTGTTCAAATATAAAAGGGTTATCACAGTGCCCAAAAATATGATTTACAGCTTCAACCATTTGCTCAGACGAACGATGGTTTGTTTCTAGCGTATAATGCGCATTAACCTGCTTTTTCGCTTCTATATAGGTAAAAATATCCGCTCCACGAAATGCATATATCGCTTGTTTCGGATCCCCAATAAATAATAAAGCGCTATTTTCTACCTCACGATATATACACTGAAATATACGGTATTGTTGCGGGTCAGTGTCTTGGAACTCATCGATCATCGCCACGGGGAACCGCTGACTAATAGCCTCTGCAAGATACTGCCCACCTTGGCTTTTCAGTGCGTTGTCTAAGCGTGTGAGCAAATCATCGAATCCCATTTCACCACGTCGATGTTTTTCATGAGCAATATTTTGCCTCACTTCCGTAATCGCAAGAGGGATAATTAAATCTTTAACTGTCAATGATTGTGTAAGCAAGTGGTCTATTTGAATAAATACTTGATGCTCAGGACCTGCTCCGCTTTTCGATTTTTCATGTAGAGCTGCTTGAGAGAAGCGAATAAGCTCTTTAGGCAATTGATAATCTTGAGTCTCTTCCTCTGCCCAACTGGTCATTTTTTCTAGCCAACTGGGTAAGTAACGTGAGCTATAACTACGCTTATCTACATCTGAGTCAGTGATTAGTTTTTCAAACTCACCGCATCCACTCAACCATGTCGCCTTAACTTCGTTAATAAGCGAAATGATACGCTGATGCCGTTGTACAAATGTCTCTGCATCCTGTGCGCCATTCACAATATATGGCATATCGCCTTGCAAAAACGGCTTTATTTCTGCCAACAGTGCTTCAGGACTATTCCATTGTGACAAAATAACTTTTGCCATTGAATAATCGAGCGGGTAAAAATGACGGCGCCAAAAATCAGCGCAAGCTTGCTTTTGAATCGGTTGTTCGTCTTGGATCATGTTTTGTTCAAACAAAACACCCGATTCAAAAGCATTGTGTACCAACATTCTTTGGCAAAAACCATGAATGGTATAAATCGCCGCTTCATCCATCTGGCGCTCAGCTGTGAGTAACCAGTTTGCTGCAAACTCTCGCTGCTCAGGTGTTGGAATTTGTGAAAGCAGCTCTAGATACTCAGGCTGCCCTTCAAATCCTACTCCTTCGCGAATACAAGCGAGTCGCATATTGTGGATCCGCTCACGTATGCGACCACGTAATTCATTGGTTGCCGCTTCAGTGAAGGTCACAACTAATATTTCTTCAACACTAAGAGGGCGAGAGAAAGCATTTGCTTCCCCCAACCCTAATAGTAAGCGCAGATAGAGGATCCCAATGGTATAAGTTTTACCAGTGCCTGCCGATGCCTCAATTAACCGTTGACCTTGTAAAGGCAATGAAAAAGCATCTAACAGTTGAGAATCTATCTGCGTTTTATTCACTCTGCATCTTCCTTAATAGGTAAAACTTTTTGGAACGCTGAAGCATTTGGATAGAACACCCAGCCTTTCAGTGGTGCATATCCTATTTTCTCATCAACCCCCTGACCTATCACTTGGGAGGTTAATGCTAAACCTTTACGTTGCATCACCGCACGCTGATAATAATCAATGACTTGTTGTTGTGTTGTTTTACCAAATAACTCAAGAACTTTATCTCTAGTATCAAAGGTAAAAATATTACGACTAAAGTCAGATGAATAGCGTCCTACTTCTTCATAGAAAGTTTGTGGTGGTTGCTTCATTTCTGTAATGATGGATTGTTTATATTGCTCGAAATCTTGAGCTGGTAAATTTTTCAACTTGTCGAGAGTGACATTATAAAACTCTTGATAACGAGTATTTAAGTAATCAGGTGTTTTTGCATTACTTTGCAATAAGAAACCGACTCCCCACTGGTCACCTAAGCCAACTTTGAAGGCAAATACAGCATAACCAAGTTGCTCGTTAGTTCTCAGTTGATCATAGAACCATGGCTGAATAATATTAGACAGCAAACCTGATAAGACTGCGCCTTCAATACGGCTATATCCTTCAGGAATAAAAATTTCAGCTAACGCATTATCAGTACTTTGAGCTTGCTTATGGAAGTCAGCCAAATAAGGCTTGTCAACCACGACGATATCACCACGCCACCAGCTATTTCCTTTACTTTTCAGTAAATCATGCGCATCTTTAATAACATTAATACTTTGCTTATCAGTTAAGTTACCAATAACCATAGCTTGTAATGACGCACTCTCTACGACTTTGCTGCGGTATTCAGTGATATCTTTTAACGAAATACTGTCTAATGCCGACAGACGCTCTTCTTGCTCAAAATAAGGCACGGTATCAATACGGCGCAGTGGCTGCATTGCTATCTCATAAGCTTTAGCATTATTCGCCACCTTTATTTTTTCCTGATACCACGATTTAGCCTGAGCAAGCTCTCTTTCTGTTGGTTCAAAACTTAAATACAGCTTTGTCATTGATAAAAACAATTCAGGTAAATGTTGAGTATAACCACTCGCATTAAACTGTAATCCAAGACCCTGTGAAACGGACACTGACATACCCGCGACTGATGCTTGATATTGCAACTCATCCATTTTCAATGATGCAATATATTGCAGTAACGCCCCTGTCACCTGAGATTTTGCATCTTGATCACCAACTTTAGTTTTTAATAACAAGTTAATAGTTGCTTTAGGTTCATCAGCAAAATATTGGCTTGGCATATACAGCACACGTGTATTGCCTTCCTGATACACTAATTCAGGATGTTTATAGGTTTTTGCCGTTTTAATTAATGAGAGGTTATCTGGGATATATGGGTTCAATTCAGGTAACCTGAATTTCATTTGAGTTTCTAACTTAGCCCATTGAGTTAACTGCTTCTGGGTTATTTTATCAACCTGATAAGCCGCATCAACAAAGTAGGCTTTCTTATTATGTGGCTCGTCTGGACTGATAAACCAAATCCGTGCATCTTTAGCCGTTAGCTCAGATAATCTTGCATTTATTGCCGCAGGATCATACTTGTCAGCAATATAATCAGAATCTAACACATGGTTAACCGGTACATTGATCATTTGATCTGATAACCATTCAATATAGTTCATATCTCTGACAATAGAGCCATAACGGAATGATAAATTCAGTACATTCGCAATTTCATCAAAGTAATTTTTAGTTACACCTTCTTTTTTCAACAAATCAATATAAGCAAAAACAGCCGCAATAATTTCATCTCGCTCTGCTAGCCCTTTATCTGTCAAAGTAATATAGATAGAGAAAGTCCCATAATTACGATCTGTGTTTGGTGTCGCGGAAGCACTAATTCCTTCTGCCAGCCCTTCAGATACCAGCCAATCCGCCAGTGTACCTGGACTACGGTTCCCAATTAAATAACCTATGTATTCATCACTTTTACTGCGAAAGTCAGCCATATTGTTCTTGATACTGAACTCAAGCTGAATGGCTTTTTGTGGCTGAGCCGGAACATAGTGGATCACAATCCCTTTTTCATTGTCGGTAACAGCAGGAACATCTGTTGTTGGAGCTTTAACATTATGATCAGGAATACGCCCAAATGTTTCTACTGCAATTTTAGCAAGTGACTCAATTGATTGATCACCATATAGAACGCCATTCATCAGATTTGCTGAGTAATATTGCTTATAAAAACCCACTAACTCATCTTGCAATTTACTGTTTGGCTTATCTTTCAAGGTATCTAAATTTCCACCTGAAAAACGTGAATTAGGATGATTAGGATTCAACGTTTCAGAACGAACTTGCCATAGGCGCATACCATCACGAGAGCGGGCCATGGTCAATTCTGCATTAACAGCATTACGTTCCCTATCCGCATTCGTAGGATCCAGTAATGGTTCAGCTAAAGCGTCCGCTAACCTATCCGTTGCATCTTTTAATGCACTATTTTCAACCTCTAGATAGTAAGCGGTACGATGCGCTGCGGTACTTGCATTATGGCTCCCACCATGTTTCTGTAAAAACTCAGACAAACTGCTTGGCTCGGGATATTTTTTCGATCCCATTAACACCATATGTTCTAAATAGTGCGCCAACCCTAACTGGCTATCAGGATTTTCTAAACTTCCAACAGGAATAGAAACTGCCGCTAATGATTTAGTCGCTTTTGGATCAGATACCAATAAAACAGTCATACCGTTATTCAGCTTAACCGCTTGATAGGTTCTTGGATCATTTTCACTCTTATTGATAGTTTCAGGTAATACCTGCCAAAGGGGCTGAGCAATTACTCCCGCCCCCCAAACCATTAAGGTTATCAATAAGAAAAATTGAGCGATACTTCTGGACAAACGTAGCATCCTTTAATGCTCCCCTTTTTTTATTTTAGATGTTCTGCCATTGGCAGAAGGTAACGCTGAGTATTTTCCAACAGCGACTGAATTAAGTTTTGGTCAATATTCCTACAAACTCGTAATACATAATCATCCTCCATCTCTCCTCGTTTCATTGATGAGCCTTGGAGGCTTTGTACTAGCACTGATAACGCTTTTTGCTGAACATCTTCAGAAACAAAATCATATTGTTTCGTTTTCTTATCGAAGCAAGCCGATAACCAATTCCAACCACTTTGATTTAGCAGTAATAACGGACTATTTAAACCATCACAGTACCCCATTATTAACTGCTCTAAATAGTTCTTAGCATGTTCTTGTTTTACACTAGAAAAATGCCAAGTACTATTATCACGACCCAATGCAATACTATCACCTTCACCTAACGAAAAATTAAACAATAGGTGTTCTATCCAAAGTTGAATACCATCATTTGCAGTTAAATAGGCAGGTCGGTAACGCAATACGCCTTTTTCATGCACATTTCTTAGCAGCCCAGTTAATTTAATACCGTTGATGTAAGCATCTATCGCATGATCAAACGGCTGAATACTTTGCTCCTTAACCTTTTCAGCCAATGGCATGATATTATTAACTTGTTGTTCCCAAAATAGCTGACCAAACTGCTTCGCAGGCAATTGCCCTGCTGCTCTTAGTGACTGATAGAGAAGCGTTGGATCCTCATCTTTAACCAATAAAGTTAATACGCGTTCATTAATTTTATAGCGTTGTAATCTATCTAAAATAAAGGGCTCATCTTCTGGAAGTTCAGTTTCTTCAATTGTGAAATGAACTTTCAAACGCTGTTGAAAAAATGCTCTTATAGGATGACGATAAAAACGTAATAGCTGCTCAACTGAGAGCTCAGCGATTGGTTCGCGCTCACTAAGCTGAGATATAAAGGGTTTATTACCTTGGAATACCGTTTTCGCAGCGGGTAACCACTCACTGGCAAAACTCTGATTCGTTGAATCAGCAATAAAGTTTTCTTTGGCAAAAGGAACACGGTTGTGCTGTGTGACTAGATGTTGCTTTAACCTCAGTGCACTCTCATCGATATTAAGTTTCTCATCGCCCTGCAAACAAAAACTTTGGCAAATATAATCCAAAAGCTCTGTTACTAACACGGATGGGTTACAGGTTTGATTATCTTGAATCGATAAACCAATATAGCTGACATAAAGTTGCTTAGCTGCTGAATTCAACGCTTCTAAAAAGAGGTAGCGGTCATCATCTCTACGCTTTCTATCCCCCCTAGCAGGCTTCTCAGCCATTAAATCAAAACCCAGTGGAGGAATGCTTCGCGGGTAAACGCCATCGTTCATACCTAATAAACAGACGACTTTGAAAGGTACTGAACGCATTGGCATTAAAGTACAAAAGTTCACCGCGCCAGCCAAAAAGCGCTGGCTGATTTTTTCATCATTAAAGCATACAGCCAGCTCATCACGGATCAAACGTAGGGGCACTTTTTCATCGTAACCAGAGCTTAATGCATTTTCGATAATTTTATGCCACTGCTCTGTAACAAGACTAAGCACTAACTCTGTATCACCATCAGCTTTAAAGAAACTATTAAGCAGTTGCTGGCAAACCGCTTTCCATTCATCAAGATTTCGCTCAACTTCTAACAATGCTCGCCATTCTTTTAATGTATCGACCAATAATGCGAGCTTACCTGCCAATTGAGCGGCTAAACCGCTACTTTCATCATAAGGTAAAACATCATGCCAAGGACCATATCGACTATCCATTGCATAGCCTAACAACATACGGCTTAAACCAAATTGCCATGTATTTTGCCCAATCACCGGCAATGCTAAAGCCCGTACATTGTCATCATCTAAGCCCCAACGGATCCCTGACTCATTGACCCAACGGCGCAATAAACTTAATTCACTTTCATCGATATTAAAATGATCAGCAAAGGCCGACACCTCAAGTAATGTAAGTACTTGCTCCGTGGAAAAGCGGCTTTGAGGCAGGTCGAGCAATAAAATAAACGCTTGTAAAATAGGATGGGCTTGTAACGCCTTTCTATCCGAAATCGAAAAAGGGATATAACGCTTGGATGCAGTATTGCCAAATACCGCTTGAATAAATGGCGTATAGCTATCGATATCTGATACCATGACAATGACATCTCTAGGAGTCAGAGTCGGATCACACTCAAATAATGACAACAATTTATCTTGTAAAACTTCGACTTCCCTTTGTGCACTATGGCAAGAATGAAAAGTCACTGACTGATCGGATAACGCTAACGTCCGCTTGTTCTTGCTAGAGAGATAAGCTGCTAGTGTCGTTCCCAATTGTGCATGGTTTTCAAGATCTAAAATATCTTGTTGTAAATGTTCTAATAGATTACTGCGATTTGTATCAACAAATGCCGATATTTCATTCGCACTCTCAATCTGTGAAATAAAATACAAATTATCTCGCCCTAACTTCCCCCATGATGCAAGAAGTGGGTTGGCAAGTTCTTGCTCGCCTTCATCGTTGAATAACACTTCAGTATGCTCACCGATTTTAAAACGTGATATTTCATGCTTATCAATATAATGCCTTAGTTTTCTTTTTTGTAATTTAGCAAGAAATGATTGGCTATAAATATCTCCCCAGTAATAACGGCATGGGTTAGTAAACATAAGATGAATATCGGTATGTTCTGCAATCGCTTTTAATGCTTGGAGGTACACAGGCGGTAGGGATGAAATACCACAAATAAAAATACGCTTTGGTAATGCGTTTTTTAAATCTGGATTGTTTTCAAGCTTAGCAATAAATTGCTGGTAAAGGTTTGCTCGGTGCCATGGGGACTGCTCAAGAGCTTGCGTATAGTCGACCAATTTCAGCCACAATCGCTTTTGCCACAATTGATTTGTACTCAACCCATCAACTAATTCATTTTGCTGCCATTTCTCGATCCATTGAGGCCGATAAACTAAATATTGGTCAAATAGGTCTGCCACTCGCCCCGCCAACTGGTGCAACTTTCGCTTATCTGAGTCATTCTGTAAGTAGTGACGTAAAGGCTCAAATTCAGCTTCATCAATCACTTCAGGTAGAATTTTCATTAACTTCCAAGCCATTGCTTGCTTGGTATAAGCACTCTCTTTTGGGATATCTGGAAGTACACAACGAAACATGTCCCAAATAAAAGTCGCAGGTAAAGGGTAATAAATATTTGCCGCTATCCCAAATCGTTTTGCTAGCTCTATTTGTAACCATTGGGACATACCAGGACTTTGTACTAAAACGATTTCTTGCTCGAACGGGTGAGAAAGTGGTTCATTTTCCATTAAGTGAGCCATTAACTCCTTTAACAGCTCTAATTGATTAGAATGATAAACCTGAAACATTGTTATCTCCTGTTCTGCAAAACCAACGGTTTAGCGAAAAATCTTGCTGAGTACTTAATAAACTGACTGTTGCGCTTGTGCAACTTTCAGACACCATAAATGACTGTAAGTTTATCTGCCAGCTAGGATAAAGGAATGATGGGTCATCTGGCATTAACTCCATATCCACTGCATTCCGCTCTAAGCTACTTTGTAGCTCCCTTACAGCCGCTGAACTGTGAAATATCCAATTGAAATTCAAGGTAATATGTTGAGTATAGTTTAACAGAGCGACAAGCAGAATAGCAAAAATCACTAACGCAAGCATTGACTCTATGAGTGCAAAACCACGTTGCCCGCCCCGTTTATCGCTCATTGGCAAAACCCCTTTTTATCAACAGGGCAGTAATCAAGCCAACCGCTTATTTGCCCCCTTATTTTTTGAGTTCCTGCAATAGGTGAAACCCAGCGATAGAGCATAACATTATATTGCCCCTTATATTTTCCTTTACCAGAAAGGACAAACTGAGCACCTTTATAGTGTTTAATACAACTCTCCCATGAATACGCTTGTGGCTTCTGGCACTGCCACTGTTGCCGATTAAACGTCTGTAAGCGCCAAGATTGTTTTAGCCCCCACGCTAAGGCTGATTCGGCTTGATTAAATGCTTCAACATATTTTTTTTCCTTAAAAAATTCATTACGTGCATTTTCTTGATAAACATGTAGTCCTTTTAGTAACAGTAGCGCAGTCGTCATCAACACAATGACCATCACTAATGCAATATTTCCCTCCTGCTGAAAAATTGGGTTCCTCATCGCAAGTTCCTTAATAAAACAGAGCTACGATAATGGAATACCTTATTCGATAAGTAAGGCGTTTCAATAAGTAAACGCATTTCCAGTAATGATTTAGTGGCATGCCATGTAAACCTTAATGAAGTGACCTTAATCATTAGAGGATCAAATAGGGATTGCCAACGATTACCATCACAATCCATAACATTTCGATTTGACTCTAATTTTTTGTTATTTAGGCGATAACCAAAAAAATCAGACTCTTTGTTCCTACCTCGAACGGGCCGCCATGCTCCCGATAAATTCTGGTCATAGGCAAAAATAATGCATGAATTAGGGTGGCGGCTTAAAAATTTAGCGTTAATTTTAATAGCATCTCCTTGGCAAGAGGCACGACTACAATAACCTATTCGTCTGAAATCCTTTTCCATATTAATCATTACCTGACGGACTTCCCTATCAATTTGATATTGAATGTATGATTGATGTACTTGCTTTATCAGATTTGGGAAAACAGATATTGCTGCAATACAGATCAGACTCCCTATCGACATCGCAACTAACGTTTCTATTAACGAGAACCCTTTCTGATGGCTAAGATTCATCAATAAGCCCTAACAGCGGGGAACCCCAATGATTTTTTTATTACTGCAACCTCTTATTCGACCTGCTGCTGACATGAATACTGTCATCTGCCCAAAATCGTTGATCAGCTCAATACGAAAAGCATGACTGGTTCCTTGTTTTCCATAGAGATCAACTGATGTTCGAGTTGCTGATTTCATGCCAATATCTTTAAATTGCACCGATGACAATGTTGCAATCTGTTGGTTAGTTCCAGCCTCTTTGATAGTGACCGCCCAATCACCCTGTGTGTGGCTAATCAATAAAATACGATGTTGGTTTAAGTAAATGCTTTCCATCAAATGGCTATAAATGAATACGGCAACCTGCCGTGTAGCATCAATTAAACGGATACGTTGTTGCTGTTGCTGCCAACCATATAAAGCAGGCAATAAGGCCAATGAGCAGATAAATATCACAACCAATACTTCGATCAGCGTAAATCCTTTTTCCTGTTCTTGAATTTGCCAGCCCATCTATCACCGCCACCTGTTCGTAAAATATGCGTCTGATAATGTCAGCAAAATAGAGTAAGAATAGAAAAAAAGAAGGCTGTTGCGTGACGTTTCGCATACAGATGCAAGATTTGCATATAATCAATTGTGTTTTAGGAGTGGGCTCGCAAAAAGCTAGAACGAGCAGAAAAAAAGATAACCAAACAGTTCAAAAAACGATAAAAAGAGCCAAGGCAGAGCATCACCTTGGCTTTCTAGAGAAACATTAAGCACTATACCGTGAATGGGTACTTAATCGCTTCATGGCATTGGTAGCCCTCGAGGGAAAAATCATCGGTGGTTACCCACGTTTCTAGATCTTCTAATGTTTTGATTTGAGGGTTGATAGTTAATGATGGAGACGAAAAAGGTTCACGTTTTAGCTGAACATCACGCATCAGTGGCAGTTGATTTTCATAAATATGTGCATTCACAATTTTATGATATGCCTTACCTGGTTTATGACCAGTAATCCGTGCCATCAAAGCGAGCAGCACAAAACATTGCACTTGGTTAAAATTCAAGCCAAGCGGCACATCACAACTACGTTGATAGGAGGTCAGATGAAGAGTATCACCGAGGAGTGAAAAAGTATGGGTATGCATGCAAGGACGCAGACACCCCATATCAAATTCACCAGGATTATAGAAAGTAATTATCTCAGCGCGGTCATCAATACCATTTTTTAAATTATTAACCACTTTTTTAAGTTGGTCGAGGTGTGAACCATCAGGCCGTTGCCATGAACGTCCCTGAACACCATAAACCCGCCCCATATCGTCTTCACCTTTGCGATGTGGGTTATTTAACCAAGCTTGGTTATCATTAGCATTTGCGTTCCATGTATTACAACCGATTTCACGGAATTGGGCCGCATTATCATAGCCACGTAGATAGCCTAGTAACTCTGCGATCGCAGCCTTATAAAAGCTTTTTCGAGTGGTTATTAGTGGAAATTGATTATTTGCCACATCATATTCAAGGTCTGCATTAATGACAGTTAAGCAACGAACGCCGGTACGCTTGTTTTCAACCCATTGGCCTTCATTAATGATGCGTTGGCATAACTCTAGATACTGCTTCATAGTGATTCTCTTGCGCTATAAGCAACGGCAGCATCAAATATCAACCACCGTCACCTTATTATGTTCATTTACTTACTTGGTTGTGCTTTATTATCGGGCTTATGAGCAGGAATGTTTTTACCGTACTTATAGGCCCACACAATCATTAGAATTCCAATAATAATCATTGGGATAGACAGAATTTGACCCATACTGATACCACCAAATAGGCCTAACTGAGCATCTGGCTGTCTAAAGAACTCAACAATAATGCGGAAAGCACCATAACCAATCAGGAACAAACCAGAGACACTCCCCATTGGACGAGGTTTACGCACAAATAAATTAAGGATCAAGAACAACACGATCCCTTCTAAAAACATTTCATAGAGCTGTGATGGATGGCGAGGAAGCACGCCATATTGCTCTAAAATAGGCAATAAAGATGGGTCTTGTGCTGCAAGTTGAATGTCTTCGCTACGTGAGTGAGGGAATAGGAATGCCCAAGGCGTATCCAGAGTTACACGACCCCATAACTCACCATTAATAAAGTTACCAATGCGCCCCATACCTAGCCCAAAAGGGATCAGTGGTGCAACAAAATCGGAGACTTGCAAGAAACGGCGGCGAGTACGATGTGCAAACCATACCATTGCACAGATTACCCCAATCAGGCCACCATGGAAGGACATCCCGCCATCCCAAACTTTAAATAAATAAAGCGGATCCTCAAGAAAAACAGGAAGGTTGTAGAAGAAAACATACCCTAGTCTTCCACCTACAAAAACACCTACAAAGCCAATATACAGTAAATTCTCAACTTCGTTTTTTGTCCAACCGCTATTCGGTTTACTTGCGCGGCGGCCTGCCAGCCATAACGCAAAAACAAACCCTACAAGATACATAAAGCCATACCAGTGCAATGATACTGGCCCAATTGAGAACATTACGGGATCAATTTCCGGAAATGCTAAGTAGCTGTTACTCATCGTTCCCCACTTTATTTGTTAATCGAAAATCATTTTAGGTTGCTGAAGAAATGGGATAAAAGTGTGATTTTCCCTATTAAAATTATCAGCCAAAAATCAGTAAATTGGTTTTCTTTGTTTATTGCACAAACCCTAACGGCTGCTGACAAACAGGGACTATTTGTTAATAGTCAGATTGCGCATCATAACATAGCTTATGCGAAGGGAAAGTAAGACAGATTAGATCCCACCACGAACAAAACCACCAAGCCCATTTTTTTCCATAAATAGACTAATTATTTGCCGAATGTTATCACTCGTTTCTGCTGCTAAAATTTCAGGAAGCAGCTTTTCAACTTTACCTGCATGAAGGCCACGAATAAGGTATTTCACTCTAGGAACACTTCTCCCACTCATGCTTAAAGAGCGGTAGCCAAGCGCAATCAGCGCCATCACCCCAAGAGGTTGTCCTGCCATTTCGCCACATACACTAACCGCCAAATCCAGGCGACGGCACTCTTCATTAACTTTAGCCAAAAATCGCAGCATCGATGGGTGTAAATTATCGTAAATAGCAGCAACATGGGTATTATTACGATCAACCGCCAGCAGATATTGAGTTAAATCGTTTGTGCCAATTGAAATAAAATCTATACGTTTTTTTAACTCTGGAAGGAGAAACAATAAAGAGGGAACTTCAAACATCACCCCTATTTTTGGCATTAATAGCGTTTGCCCTGTCGCCAAACAGACTTCATCATTGGCTCGCTTAATTAATCTAAGCGCTTCATCCACCTCATTGATACTAGTGATCATCGGTAACAATATGCGTAGATTTTGTGTCTCAATATTTGCGTGCAACATTGCTCTAAGTTGGATCAAGAAAATTTCAGGTTGATCTAACATCACACGGATCCCACGCCAACCTAAACATGGGTTTTCTTCACTGATAGGCATATAAGGCAGTTGTTTATCAGCACCGATGTCTAATGTTCTAAGCACCACAGGTTTATCAGTAAATAACTGCAACACTTCTTGGTATAGTTGTTTTTGTTCATCTTCTGATGGAAAGCCATTATGTAACATAAAAGGCAACTCTGTACGATAGAGTCCCACACCATCTACAGCCACATTGATTTGTTGCTCATAACGAGGACTTAACCCTGCGTTAAGGTGAATATGAACCGACTCACCATTTTTTAATGTCGCGTCTTGCTCGAGCGCCCCTTCAGCTAACTGACTGAGAACATTCTCCTCAGCAATGATTTGCTTGTATTCTTGGACGATAATATTTTCAGGCTCAATGAAAACTTCACCACGATAGCCGTCTAGGATCAGAAAACGGTTGTGAAGCAATGAGGGGTCAATATCCGCTCCCATAATCGCAGGGATCCCCATTGCTCGAATCAAAATAGCCGAATGTGAATGTGTCGCACCATCACGTACAATCACCCCAACAAGTTGTTCAAGTGGCATGTCTGCCAACACGCTAGCACTTAACTCATCGGCAACTAAAATAAAACTTTCAGGCCATTGATCAACTGACGTCAAACTATCATCTAAATGAAATAATAAACGTTGCCCCAAAGCTCGGAGATCGGCCCCTCTTTCTCTCAGATACAGATCGCGCAAACGAGAAAATTGTTCGACATAATCCTCAATAACTGTTTTAACTGCCCATTCAGCCACTGAGCCTTGCTCAATAGCGTCAAATAAACGTTTTTTTAATTGTGGATCATGAAGTAAATGGTTATAGAGATCGAAAATTGCTGCGCTTTCTTTTTGCGAGTTGGCAATAAAGCGCTTGCTCAGGCGTCGACATTCTGAGGCAGCATTTTCAATCGCAGTGATAAGCCGTTGCTTTTCGATATTTTGATTGAGTGCCGTCGCTTCACAAATACTCTCTAAGGAAGGCTGTGAGCTATCTTGCCAGCCATAAGCCATCACAATGCCTTGAGAAACAGGGAGTGCTTTCAGGCGGCTCTGGCGATATTGCCCGAATACCCCTTTAGCTTGTGCCTGAGACAATATGACCGCCAATTGCATGGACAAGGTCACCATAAACGACTCTTCAGTTTCACTGAAGAAACGTCGTTCGTGTTGCTGAACAACCAATACACCCAGCAGTTGACGTCGGTAAACGATAGGCACACCAAGAAAAGCTTTTAGACGCTCTTCTTTGAGTTGAGGGAGATATTTAAATTCAGGGTGCTCGCGAATATCAGCAAGATTGAGCATTTCAGATTGACGGCCGACAGCGCCAACAACACCTTCATCAAATCCAAGGCGAATAGCGATCCCGCTAGGTTTTTTCAACCCGCGGGTTGCCATTAAGTAGTAACATTGACGTGAATGGTCAGCTAAGTAAATAGAGCAAACATCAGTCTGCATAGCATTACAGGTTTCGTTTACCAAAACCTCTAACGCTTCAGTTAAACTTGTCGCCATGGCGACTTTTTCAACAATTTCACGTAGACGCGTCAACATGATCTTACCTTGCTCCGCGCCTACGATGATTAAACGCAGGTCTTTGTGCTGGTTTTTGTTCCTGTAGAGGCATCACAACAGGTGCGAATTCCTTCATCACGCGGCGATAGACCTCACGCTTGAAAGAAACCACTTGCCTAACAGGGTACCAATAACTCACCCATCGCCAGCCATCAAATTCTGGCGATTTACTGCGCTGAACATTTATATCGGCTTCATTACATTGCAGTTGTAGTAAAAACCAACGCTGTTTCTGCCCGATACAAACAGGTTTTGTATCCCAACGCACCAAACGCTTGGGTAATTTGTAACGCAGCCAATTGCGCGTTGAAGCTAACAACCTAACATCTTTACGCTGTAGGCCCACTTCCTCGTACAACTCACGGTACATAGCCTGTTCTGGCGATTCACCGGGGTTAATCCCCCCCTGTGGAAACTGCCATGAATGTTGACCATAGCGGCGGGCCCATAAAACTTGCCCTTGCCGATTACAAATTACAATTCCTACATTCGGGCGGTAGCCATCATCATCGATCACCAGACTACCTCAATAACCAAATTTGAAAGATGGCTAATTGTTTCACACATACCCTAACTGGTAAACCTATATCAATAGAGTTTGCAGATATGCACAAAGGCACTACAATAGCGACTGTCTCAACGGGGTGCCAAAATTATATAGGCTGAGAATTAACCCGTAGAACCTGATCCGGGCAATACCGGCGTAGGGATTTGAGCTACCGTCAGCGTTTAACGCCATGGTTCCCTCTCAAATCCTGTGTAGCTTTTACTCTCACGCAGGAACAAAAATGTTAAAAAAATCACTCTTTGGCGCATTAATTACATTAACAACCGTTAGCTTTACACATCTCGCTTGGGCCGAAAAACCCACTCTGACTGTTTACACTTATGACTCTTTTGCAGCTGAATGGGGTCCCGGACCACAAATAAAAAAGAATTTCGAAGCACAATGTAACTGTGAACTAAAACTTGTATCACTTGGCGATGGCGTTGCCTTGCTCAATCGTCTTCGTATGGAAGGAAAAAAAAGCAAAGCTGATATCGTACTTGGTCTTGATAATAACCTGATTGATTCAGCGGAAAGTACGGGTTTGTTTGCCGCTGCCGATATCAACACACAAGCGCTGAAATTACCTATCGAATGGAATAGTTCAACGTTTATTCCTTATGATTATGGCTATTTTGCTTTTATCTACGACACAAACAAGATCCCTAACCCACCAAAAAGTATGAATGAGCTATTAAATAGCAATCAGCCGTGGAAAATTATTTACCAAGACCCAAGAACCAGTACCCCCGGGTTAGGCCTGCTATTGTGGATTGAAAAACTCTATGGTGATCAATCTGTAGATGCATGGAAAAAAATGGCCAACAAAACGTTAACTGTCACTAAAGGTTGGAGCGAAGCGTATGGGCTATTTTTAAAAGGCGAAGGTGATTTTGTTCTTAGCTATACCTCATCACCGGGCTATCAAATGTTAAACGATCACAAAGACAACTATGCTGCCGCTTTGTTTGAGGAAGGGCATTATATGCAAGTAGAAGTTGCCGCACGGCTCAAAAACAGCGCCCAACCTGAGCTCGCCAAACAGTTCTTACAGTTTATGTTAACCCCTGATTTCCAAAGTACATTACCGACGACCAACTGGATGTATCCAGTGATCGATATCCCCCTCCCAGAGGTATATAACTCACTACCGATGCCGAAAAAATCATTACAATTTAGTGCACAAGAAGTTGCGAAATACCGTCAAGAATGGGTTCGTTTATGGCAGTCAGCTGTCACTCGCTAATGAATAAATCGCTGATCCCAGGGGCACTGGCCTCTGGTTTGTTAATCACAGTTGCATTGCTCGCTTTCGGCGCATTGTGTATTTTTTCACCCGAAATAGCCATCGGTGATATTTTCAACGATAGCTACTTATGGCATGTCATTGGCTTTACATTTTGGCAGGCTTTTTTATCTGCTATATTTTCAGTTTTTCCCGCAATTTTATTGGCTCGCGCACTATTCCGCCGGCGCTTCATCGGGCGAACACTGTTGTTACGTCTTTGTGCCATGACATTAGTGTTGCCCGTTTTAGTTGCAGTATTTGGTATTTTATCTGTTTATGGTAAAACGGGCTGGCTGGCTCAACTCTATCATTTGATTGGGTTTGAATATCAATTTACTCCCTATGGCCTCAAAGGCATATTACTTGCTCACATATTTTTTAATATGCCATTAGCAACACGTATGCTCTTACAGTCGCTTGAGAATATTTCCATTGAGCAACGACAAATTGCTGCTCAATTAGGGCTTAACGAGTGGCAACAATTTCGCATTTTAGAGTGGCCTTATTTACGTCGGCAAATGCTACCCACAGCATCACTGATTTTTATGCTATGTTTTGCAAGCTTTGCGACAGTATTGGCTTTAGGGGGAGGGCCCGCGGCAACCACAATAGAATTAGCTATTTATCAGGCACTCAGTTATGATTTTGATCTTGGCAGAGCCGCCATTTTGGCCTTGATCCAACTATTTTTCTGCATCGGTTTAATGTTCTTTAGTCAAAAAATAAATAGCTTATTTTCAATTGGCCACAGCCAAAATAATTATTGGTATGATCCTGCTGATAACTATTTTCGTCGTATTCGCGATACCATCATTATCACAGCAGCAATATTGCTATTAATTCCACCTCTACTGGCGATTGTTTTAGATGGCTTAAATGGGCGACTATTTGAAGTACTAAGTCAATCAGCACTGTGGCAAGCCGCTTCAACCTCTCTATTTATTGCTATTTGTGCAGGTACATTATGTGTATTGTTAACAGTGATGCTGCTATGGAGTAGCCGTGAATTACGCTTGCGTCGCGCTATCAAACTTGGACAGGCGATGGAATTGAGCGGATTGATCATTTTAGCCATGCCTGGCATTGTTCTTGCGACAGGTTTTTTTATTCTATTCAATGAAACAATAGGCATTCCTGAATCCCCTTATGCATTAGTGATCATGACCAACGCATTACTCGCTATCCCTTATGCATTAAAAGTGCTCGAAAACCCAATGCGTGATCTGGCAGAGCGTTATAATCCACTATGCCATTCATTAGCTATCAGTGGATTCAATCGACTGTGGATCATTGAGTTAAAAGCATTAAAAAAACCATTAGCCCAAGCCCTTGCTTTTGCTTGTGTAATTTCAATTGGTGATTTTGGCGTGGTCGCTTTATTTGGTAATGATGACTTCCGCACCCTACCTTATTACCTGTATCAGCAAATTGGGGCTTATCGTACCAATGATGGTGCCGTCACGGCGATGGTGCTTCTTTTGTTGTGTTTTGGCTTATTCAGCCTACTTGAGCGCATATCAGGGAAACAGCGTGATTAAATTAACTAAACTAAATTACCAGTATGACAACCTAAACATGCAGTTTGATTTTGCTATCCAAGCAGGTGAACGAGTTGCTGTTATGGGGCCAAGTGGAGCAGGAAAAAGCACTTTACTGAGCTTAATTAGCGGGTTCCAATTTGCCAAAAGTGGCACAATTTATTTGAATGGCACCGATCACACCTTTACCCCTCCGGCAAAACGCCCTGTTTCGATGTTATTTCAGGAAAACAATCTATTCTCTCATTTAACAGTGAGACAGAATATTGGTTTAGGCCTACATCCAGGTTTACGATTAAGTCCACCACAAATACAACAAGTTGAATTAATTGCTGCTCAAGTTAGCCTTTATGAGTTCCTTGATAGGCTCCCTGCTCAGCTCTCTGGTGGGCAACGACAACGAGCGGCTTTGGCACGTTGCCTGATCCGCCAGCAGCCGATTTTACTGCTTGATGAACCCTTTTCTGCCTTAGACCCTGCTCTGCGTAACGAAATGCTGTTGTTGCTTGATGAGATTTGCCAAGCAAAAAGTATCACCTTAGTGATGGTCTCTCATAATGTTGAAGATGCCTTACAGATAGCCCCTAGAACACTCGTGATTGCCAATGGTATTATTGCCTATGATGGTAGCACTGAGGGCTTATTACAAGGGAAAAGTTCCGCCTCTGAGTTACTTGGTATCACAAAAAATACTGTATAAATACCCACCATTGTCGTATAGTAGGTTCGTTGATTTTGTATGCGAGCCAGCTATGCCTCAATTTATGTCTCCTGCTGAAAAAGGCTTCATTATTAGTCGCCATTGGAAAGATACTCGCCAAGGCGTTGAGGTGAGTTATTGGTTGATCACCGATAATGGCCCGCGTAAAGTGACGGTTCCCTATCAACAAGCCGTTGCGTTTCTGCCTCAATCATCATTGCCAAAAATAAAACACTTACTCGATGGGCAAACCAATATCACTTACCGACCTGTTGAACTGACCGATTTTCAACGTGAAAAAGTTTACGCTATCTATAGCGCCCAATATCGTCAGATACAAAATTTAGATAAAAATTGCCTAGAACTTGGTATTTCACTGCTTGAAACCGACATTCGCCCTTGTGAACGTTATCTTATGGAGCGCTTTATTACCGCCCCCGTTTGGTTTTCACGTAATCAGCGGGGTGAATATAAACTCAAACCCTGTGAAAATTATCGTCCTACCATTAAAGCAGTCTCTTTAGATATCGAAACCAGCCAACATGGCGAGCTGTATTCAATTGGCTTATCAGGCTGTGGTGATGATGTCGTGTTTATGTTAGGGCCAGAGCAAGGTCCTGCACTCAACAATGGGCATCGATTAGTTTATGTTAATAGTCGCCCACAATTAATTGACAAGCTTAATGGATGGATGCAGCAATATGATCCTGATGCCATTATTGGGTGGAACCTGATCCAGTTTGATTTAAATGTCCTACAGAAACATGCTGAGCGTTATGGCATCCCACTGCTATTTGGTCGCCAAGGTAAAAAATTAGAATGGCGTGAACATGGTTTCAAACAAGGGGTATTTTTCGCATCAGCGGAAGGCCGTTTGATTATTGATGGTATCGATGCTTTAAAAGCCGCAACATGGAATTTTCCTTCTTTTAGCCTTGAATCTGTTGCTCAAACATTATTAGGTGAAGGAAAAGCCATTGATAGCCCTTATGATCGCATGGATGAAATCAATCGTCGTTTTCAACACGATAAGCCAGCACTTGCTCATTACAATATTCAGGACTGTATTTTAGTCCATCGTATTTTTGAAAAAACGGACTTAATGGCCTTCTTGCAAGAACGATCTACCGTTACGGGGCTGGTTGTCGATCGTATGGGTGGCTCAGTTGCTGCCTTTTCACATTTATATATCCCTCGGTTACATCGTCTTGGGTTTGTTGCTCCCAATCTTACAGAGCAGAAACTACAACATAACCCCGGTGGCTTTGTGATGGATTCACGACCCGGCCTGTATGACTCAGTATTGGTACTTGACTATAAAAGCTTGTATCCCTCAATTATTCGCACGTTTTTGATTGATCCCGCAGGTATGATTGAAGGACTCGCACATCCTGAAAGGCAGCACTCTGTTTCAGGTTTTCGCCATGCATGGTTTTCACGAACGGTGCATTGTTTGCCTGATATTGTCAGCCATATTTGGCAAGGTCGTGATAAAGCCAAAAAAGAGCATAATGCACCACTCTCCCAAGCATTAAAAATCATTATGAATGCCTTTGCTGGTGTATTAGGCGCCGAAGGATGCCGTTTCTTCGATCCTCGCCTTACCGCTTCCATTACCATGCGTGGGCATGAAATCATGAAAATCACTAAGGAGCTGATTGAGTCTCAAGGCTATCAAGTGATTTATGGCGATACTGATTCAACATTTGTGTGGCTAAAAGAAGCTCATAGTGAGGAGCAAGCACAAAAAATTGGCTTTGAACTACGTGACTATGTAAATAACTGGTGGAAAGAACATTTACGCAATGAATGGCAATTAGAAGGTGTGTTAGAACTCGAATTCGAAACTCATTATCGGCGCTTTTTAATGCCTACGATCCGTGGTTCAGAATCTGGCAGTAAAAAACGTTATGCAGGGCTCAGTGGTGAAAACATGGTATTTCGTGGCTTAGAAACTATCCGCTCGGATTGGACCCCTCTCGCCCAATACTTTCAAAAAGAGCTGTACACGCGAATTTTTCATCGCCAACCTTATCGTGAGTTTATTCGTGAATATGTGCAATCTATTCGTAACGGTGAGTATGACGATCGCCTTGTGTATCGTAAACGCTTGCGGCGCAAATTATCTGACTATCAACGTAACGTTCCCCCTCATGTGAGAGCCGCTCGCCAAGCTGATGAATATAATTTAAAGCAACAGCGCCCACAGCAGTATCAAAATGGCGGCTGGATCAGCTATATCATTACGCTCGCAGGGCCTGAACCACTGGAAATTGTCACCTCAACGCCTGACTATGAACATTATATTTTGAAACAAATAAAGCCGATTGCTGATGCTATATTACCTTTTTTACAAGAGGATTTTGATACGCTGTTAACTGGGCAGATCACTTTGTTGTTTTGATAATGAAGATCAATTAGGCTTAAATTTTATGCAATTTTTTGCTATAATGGTGAGTTATTAGTTCTGTCTTGTGGCGAATATTGATGGGAACTATCAGTTGTTGGGATCAGAGAAAACAACGCATTAGGTGATCCTACCAAAATAATAGAATTCCTTATGCATTGATGTTTTTTTAACAGGTGACGATAAGCCTCGCTTGAATTAATATATCGCCCCTTTGGTATCCCGTACTTCTTTTACTGCACAAAACCTACGGGGTATTTAGTGATCGTTGTCACTCCGGCAACGACAAAAATTAACACTCTTATTTTCTAACACAGGGTGAAGGCAATGAAGTGATTTGCCTGCAACAGTCTAAAAATAAACTATCAAAATTATGGAACTGAGTTAAACCTATGCCATTTACTCTTGGTCAGCGCTGGATCAGCGATACAGAAAGCGAACTCGGATTAGGCGCCGTTGTGGCTATTGATGCCAGAATGGTGACTTTACTTTTTCCCGCCAGTGGTGAAAACCGACTTTACTCACGTAATGATGCCCCCATCACCCGTGTGATGTTCAATGAAGGTGATACCATTACAAGCCATGAAGGTTGGCAACTACAAGTCGAAAGCGTTAATGAGGATGACGGCCTGCTCACTTATTGTGGTACACGCCTCGATACGCAAGAGCAGGATGTGAATCTGAGAGAAGTTTTTCTCGATAGTAAACTGACATTTAATAAGCCGCAAGATCGCTTATTTGCTGGTCAAATTGACCGTATGGATCGCTTTGCACTGCGTTATCGCGCACGTAAATTCCAAAGCGAACAAGTCAAACATCAGGCTACAGGGTTACGTGGCATTCGTGCCAGTTTAATTCCTCATCAATTGCACATTGCTAACGAAGTCGGCAAACGCCATCACCCACGAGTGTTGCTGGCTGATGAGGTCGGTTTAGGGAAAACCATCGAAGCGGGTATGATTATCCATCAACAATTGATGGCAGGTCGTGCAGAGCGCGTATTAGTTATTGTTCCTGAAAGCTTACAGCATCAGTGGTTAGTTGAAATGTTACGCCGCTTTAATCTGCGCTTTTCACTGTTTGATGATAGCCGATACAGCGAAGCACAACATGACAGCGACAACCCATTTGAAACTGAACAGTTGGTTCTGTGCTCTTTAGATTTCGTTCGCCGTAACAAACAACGTTTTGACCAACTCGTTGAAGCGGGTTGGGATATGATGGTTGTCGATGAAGCTCACCACTTGCAATGGAGCGAAGCTGCACCTAGCCGTGAGTATCAAGTTATTGAAACCTTAGCTGAAAGCGTGCCTTCTGTTTTATTGTTAACGGCAACACCTGAGCAACTTGGTCAGGAGAGCCACTTTGCCCGTTTACGCCTGCTTGATCCTAATCGTTTTCACGATTATCAAGAATTTCTTGATGAGCAATCAAATTATCGCCCTGTTGCTGATGCTGTATCACTGCTGTTATCGGGTGACAAACTCACTAATGACCAACAAAACCTGCTCAATGATTTGATTAAAGAGCAAGATATTGAGCCGTTGCTGAAAGCAGCAAACGTTGAAAGCGAAGATGGTACTGCGGCACGTCAAGAACTGATTAGTATGCTAATGGATAGACACGGCACTAGTCGCCTATTGTTTAGAAATACGCGTAATGGTGTTAAAGGCTTCCCACACCGTGAATTGCATTCACTGAAAATGCCTTTGCCTACTCAATACCAAACGGCAATTAAAGTCGCTGGTATTATGGGTACCAAAAAAGATCTCGAAACGCGCGCTAAAGAGCTACTCTATCCAGAACAAATCTACCAAGAGTTTGAAGGCGAAAACGCCACTTGGTGGAACTTCGACCCTCGCGTTGAGTGGCTGATGGGCTACTTAATGGCAAATCGCCATGAAAAAGTGTTGGTAATCTGCGCAAAAGCTGCGACCGCGCTACAACTAGAGCAAGTTTTGCGTGAGCGTGAAGGGATCCGCGCAGCCGTGTTCCACGAAGGTTTATCACTGCTAGAGCGTGACCGCGCAGCCGCCTACTTCGCATCTCAAGAAGATGGTGCGCAAGTGCTACTATGCTCTGAAATTGGCTCTGAAGGTCGTAACTTCCAGTTTGCAAATCAGCTGGTAATGTTCGATTTACCGTTCAACCCAGACCTGTTAGAGCAACGAATTGGTCGACTCGATCGTATCGGTCAGACACGTGATATCGTATTGAGCGTTCCTTACTTAGAAAATACGGCACAAGCGGTGCTATTGCGTTGGTACCACGAAGGCTTAGATGCTTTTGAGCACACCTGCCCAACCGGCCGCACTATTTACGACAAATATTACCAACAGCTTCTGCAATATATGGCTGAGCCAACGGTTACCGATGGTTTTGAAGAGTTTTTGAAAAGCTGTCGTGAAGAGCATGAAGCCTTGAAATCTCAGCTTGAACAAGGCCGCGACCGCCTACTTGAAATGCACTCTAATGGTGGTGAGTCAGGTGTTCAATTGGCAGAAACAATCGGCGCTGAGGACAATGACACTGAGCTGGTCAATTTCGCCCTCAATTTGTTTGATATTGTTGGCATCAATCAAGAAGATAAGAGCGATAACCTGCTTATATTAACGCCATCTGATCATATGTTAGTACCTGACTTCCCAGGCCTACCACAGGATGGTTGCACCATCACATTCGATCGTGAGCAGGCGTTATCGCGTGAGGACACACAATTCATCAGCTGGGAACACCCAATCATCCGTAATGGCTTAGATTTAGTGTTATCCGGTGATACAGGGAGCTGTGCTGTTTCCTTATTGAAAAACAAAGCACTACCTGTTGGCACCTTACTAACAGAATTGGTTTATGTACTCGAAGCACAAGCACCTAAGAACCTGCAAATTAGCCGTTTCTTACCTGCGACACCAATTCGTTTACTTATTGATTTAAAAGGTAATAACCTATCCTCACAAGTTGAGTTTGAAAGCTTTAATCGTCAGCTAAATGCCATCAACCGTCACATGGCCAGCAAACTCGTGAACGCAGTACAAAACGAAGTTCACTCAGTACTGAAACTATCTGAGCCAATGGTACAGAAAGAAGCTGAAGTTCTGATTGCCAATGCCAAAGAAGCGGCAGATAAGGCTCTCTCTCTAGAATTATCGCGATTAGAAGCCCTTAAAGCGGTTAACCCAAATATCCGTGATGAAGAGCTGGATGTGATCGAGGAAGAGCGCAAGCAATTGCTTACCAATATTGAGCAAGCAACATGGCGACTTGATGCCATTCGCCTTGTCGTTGTTACTCATCAATAGTCAAACTGTTTTAATTCGCTTAAAATTGTTGTTTATTTCTCCCTCATTTGAGGGAGAATTTATTTTTCAGGAGCGCTATTTCTCATGATGGAACCCTACCATCCCCCCACTGACCCTTGGCTGCACGTTCTATATCAAGACGAACACATCATTGCGGTCAATAAACCGAGTGGGTTACTGTCTGTTCCCGGTAAAGCACCTGAGCACAATGATAGTATTATGAGTCGCATACAACGCGATCACCCAAATGCTGAATCTGTGCATCGTTTAGATATGGCAACCAGCGGTGTGATGGTAGTGGCATTAAACAAGCCTGCAGAACGTGAGCTAAAGCGTCAGTTTCGCGATAGAGAGCCTAAAAAGCATTATATTGCCCGCGTCTGGGGTCATTTAGAAAAACAAGAAGGGTTGGTTGATTTACCGCTGATCTGTGACTGGCCTAATCGACCAAAACAGAAGGTTTGTTTTGAAACAGGTAAATCAGCACAAACAGAATATCTGGTTTTGGAATATGAAGAACAAGCCACCCGCGTTAAACTTTCCCCTATCACAGGGCGCTCGCATCAACTACGCGTGCATATGTTAGCCATAGGCCATCCAATATTGGGCGATCGCTTTTACGCTCACGAGCAAGCGCTCGCGCTCGCTCCGCGCTTACAGTTGCACGCACAAGAGCTCTATATTACTCACCCTGCCTACGGCACCCCTATGCATTTTAGCTGCCAGCCTGATTTTTAATCAGGCAATTGAATCAAACAACCAACCGTAGCACCAACAATGCTACGGCCAAGTTTCATTTCTTGCTTTTTGCACAATCACAGGCTCGCATACCTTCTAAAGAATTTATATAGTAGCCTTTCGATAACCTTATATTTTTTGTTTTTTATTTTGGTTATTCAAATACACACTAGAGTTTCCTCATAGACTCGAATGCCTTCTAAATAATTCATATCGTAGCCTTTCGATAACCTTATGTTTTTTTTTTATTTTTCATTCAAACACACACTCGAGTTTCCTCTAAATAGTTCGTGCTACCGCGAGGCGTCAAATTGAGCGGATCCCTAGGAGCGTACAAAAGTACGTGACTAGGGTCCGTGAAAGAAGACAACAAAGCGGTGGTGCGAAATATGACGAGGAAAGCTATTTGAAGCCGCGCTCTTTCTTAATCAAATCATAAGCTGCTTGTATTGATTGAGCCTTTTGCTTCGCTATTTCCATCATTTCTGGTGGTAGCCCTTTAGCAATCAGCTTATCGGGATGGTGTTCGCTCATGAGTTTGCGATATGCACGTTTAATTTTAGTTGGCTCATCATTGATTGAAACACCGAGCACTTTGCAGGCATCTTCAAGGGTAGGCCCACTTGATTGTTGGTAGTAACCGCCTGATTGCTGCTGAGAATAACCTTGTCCGAATTGACGACCACCTTGGATCATATCTAAGAATTGTTCAAATTGGTTTTTTGATATTCCTAGTTCTTCGGCAATGATAAACAGAACTTTTCTTTCGTTTGGATGTAAATTACCGTCAGCGAATGCTGCCTGTAATTGAATTTCCAGAAACATCTGAATCAGGTCAAAACGACCATAACAAGCCATACGTAATTGTTTAAGTACATCACGCAATGGGAAGTCAGGTGCTTTACCTTCTCTGAACGCTCGTTGAGCCGCTTTGCGAGTTTCACCATGCAGTTGCATTCTATCCATTAAATTGGATGCTAACTGAATATCAGTCTCGGTTACACGGCCTTTCGACTTAGTTAAATGCCCCAATATTTGGAACGTACTGGCGAAGAAAATCACCTGACGATCACGTTTGTTCATCCCACCTGCAAACTTACGTTGTGCAGATGCCTTATCAAATCCATGCCCCAAAATTAAACCAATCAGTGCGCCCCAAAAGCCCAAACCAGAGACAATTGCCAGTACCACACCAATAATTTTACCCCAATAGTGCATATAGCCCTCAATTCTTCAATGCTCAGAATGCAATTTTGCATTATCATACTACCCATTCTGCTCGGTGCATAACTACAAGCGCGTAAAGTTTCTTACATTATACTGGCGCAATGTGGTTGGCTAAGTTAGTCTTTGAGCGTTGCCGGCTATGCCAATTACGACGGAACCGCATATTTAATGATGAAAAAAAGTTATCCAACACTACTTGCCACCATGGTATGGGCGGCAATTTATAGTCAGCAAGCACATGCTGACCTTGCAGCACAATGTATGCTGGGCGTCCCGGTTTATGATAAACCGCTGGTTAAGGGCGATCCCAAAGATTTGCCGATTAGTATCACTGCTCAAGATGTTCAAGGTGAATATCCAAACTTTGTTGAGTACAGTGGTGACGTTGATATTCAACAAGGCAATCAGACATTAACAGCTGACAACGTAAAACTGACGCAGACCAACCCTAATAGCGCAGATCCTATCAGAGAGGTCACTGCGACGGGTAACGTACATTATGATGATCCACAAATTATTCTTAAAGGCCCTACTGCTTGGTCCAACTTGAATAATAAAAATACTGACGTCAATGATGGTAACTACATGATGGTAGGTCGTCAGGGACGTGGCGACGCGAAAAAAATGAAAATGCGTGGTGAGAACCGTTATTCCATTATGGAAAACGGTACATTTACTACCTGCTTACCGGGCAACAACAGTTGGAGCGTTGCAGGCTCTGAAGTGATCATTGACCGAGAAGAAGAAGTAGCTGAAATTTGGCATGCACGCTTTCGCCTTGGTAATGTCCCTGTATTTTATAGCCCATACATGCAGCTACCGATTGGTAGCAAGCGTCGTTCAGGCTTCTTAATTCCTACCGGAAGCTACTCAAATAACGATGGTTTAGAGTTCTCTCTACCTTATTACTGGAACATCGCCCCAAATTACGATGCGACTATCACGCCGCAGTTTATGACTCACCGTGGTGTCAAACTGAATAACGAATTCCGTTACTTAGTCGCTCCAGGTACAGGTACGCTTGCTTTTGATTTTATTAATCACGACCGTGCTTATATCAAAGATAAAGATCGTAACAAGCGTGATGCACGTGAAAGTGATGACCGTTGGTTGTTCTACTGGCGTCATTCAGGTACCTATGATCAACATTGGAACTTTAACGTCGACTACACAAAGGTTAGTGATCGCCAATACTTTACCGATTTTAGTTCTCAATACGGTAGTACCACCGATGGTTATGCTACGCAAAAATTCGGTACGGGTTATTCCGCTGAAAACTGGAATGCCACTTTAACACACAAGCAATTCCAAATTTTTGTCGATAATCCGAATGCTCGCGCCTATAAAGCAGAGCCACAATTAGATTTTAACTACTACAAAAATAATTTAGGGGCCTTTGATTTACATACCTATGCGCAAGCGGCTCGCTTTACTAGCGTAGGTAAAAACAATCCTGATGCGACCCGTCTGCATATCGAGCCTGAACTTAGCCTACCGCTATCAAACGGCTGGGCGAATATGAATAACAGTTTCAAACTGTTGGCTACGCATTATGATCAGGATATCCCTAAATCCAATACAAACGCTAATCTAGAAAAAAATGTCACCCGCGTTCTACCAATGTTCAAAAGCGACGCAAAAGTGGTATTTGAGCGTAACCTACTTGAAGGTAGCGATTTTGTTCAAACATTAGAGCCGCGTGTTCAGTATCTTTATATTCCTTATAAAGATCAGGACAACATCAATAACTACGACTCTGCGCTGCTACAATCTGACTATAACGGTTTATTCCGCGATCGTATCTACAGCGGCCTTGACCGTGTGGCGTCGGCAAACCAATTCACCACGGGTGTGACAACGCGTATTTATGATGAAACCTTAACTGAGCGCTTTAATTTCTCTGTAGGGCAAATTTATTACCTAGAGCGCCCACGTGCAGGTAACTCAAGTCTGCAAATTGATGATAAAAGTAATACGGGTTCCCTCTTGTGGGCAACAGACTCTTCTTGGCGCATCAATGATAAATGGGGCGTGCGTGGTGGGCTGCAATATGACCGCCGTTTAGGCAACGTCACCATGGGGAATGCAGTTACTGAGTATCGTATTGATGCCGATCGCTTGTTACAGTTAAACTATCGTTTTGTTGACCGTGACTATATTCAAGCGACATTCCGTCGTGATGAGTCAGGTGGTTACACCTATACCCTGCCAGAATATCAGAAAGGGATTTCACAAGTCGGTGCAGTATTGAGTTGGCCATTAAGTGAACGTTGGGGCTTTGTTGGCTCTTACTACTATGATACTAAACAGCAACAATCCGCCAGCCAATTGGTTGGTTTACAATACAATACTTGCTGTTGGGCATTCAATGTTGGCTATGAACGTAAAATTGTTGGCTGGGAAAAAGATAAATTCAGCAGTGAATATGACAATAAATGGTCATTCAATGTGGAACTTAGAGGCCTAAATAACAATCATAGTTTAGGTAGTCAGGAAATGCTTAAACAAGGTATTATGCCTTATCAGCGTGCTTTCTGATAAATATATACGATTATTTGTGCTGCTAGCTCACTACCATAAATAAGAGCAGCAGCACAAAAGAACGATTAAACCTGCCTTGGGCGGAACCTAAATCAATAAATAGGACCATTATGAAGAATTGGAAAACGCTTATTCTGGGACTGATGTTTGCAAGCTCCACAGCATTGGCTGCACCACAGCAAATGGATAAAGTTGCTGCTGTTGTCAATAACGGGGTTGTGCTGGAAAGTGACGTCCAGAATATGCTGAACACGGTAAAAATGAATGCACGCAACGCAGGCCAACAAGTACCTGATGACCAGACACTCCGTCATCAAATCCTTGAGCGTTTAATCACTGATAACATCATGTTGCAGATGGCGAACCAAATGCAAATCAATATCCCGGAAGAAGCCGTTAACTCAACAATTGCGGATATTGGACGTCAAAATGGTTTAACTTATGAGCAAATGCAAGCACGTTTAAAAGCGGATGGCATCGATATGGCGAAATATCGTAGCGAAATCCGAAAAGAAATGCTGATTGCAGAAGTTCGTAATAACGAAGTGCGTCGTCGTGTCACTATTTTACCACAAGAAGTTGAATCACTTGCGAAGCAAATCAACAGCCAAGCTGATTACGAAGCCAACGTCAACTTAAGCCACATTCTTATCCCATTACCAGAAAATCCAACACAAGAGCAGCTACAACAAGCAGATGCTATCGTGGCAAAAATTATGGATGAGCTGAAAAAAGGCGGAAACTTCGGCAAACTGGCTATCGCCTATTCCGCGGATCCACAAGCGTTGAAAGGCGGTAATATGGGCTGGTCTCGCCTGCAAGAACTGCCGGTTGTGTTTGCTGAACAACTGAAGAGCGCGAAAAAAGGTGACATTGTTGGCCCAATCCGTTCAGGTGTTGGTTACCACATTCTACGTGTTAACGACATCAACAGCGCCAATAAAACCATTTCAGTGACTGAAGTGAAAGCCCGCCATATCCTATTGAAATCATCGCCAATTATGGATGATAACCAAGCAAGACAAAAGTTGGTTCAAGTTTCACAAGATATTCGTAATGGCAAAACTTCATTTGAAGATGCGGCAAAAGATATTTCTGAAGACCCAGGTAGCGCCCTCAAAGGTGGCGAGCTAGGTTGGAACATGCCAGATGTTTATGATCCGGCGTTCCGTGACGCGCTGATGAAATTAAATAAAGGTGAAATCAGCCAACCTGTTCGTTCAAACTTCGGCTGGCACTTAATTCAGTTAGAAGACACGCGTAATGTTGATAAGACTGATGCAGCACAAAAAGATCAGGCTTATCGTTTATTGTTCAACCGTAAGTTCAACGAAGAAGCACAGAGTTGGACGCAAGAACAACGAGCAGCGGCATACGTGAATGTCATCGATGGACGTGATAACCAATCTAATGACGATAAATCTCAATAAACCCATTGTGATAACCCCCGGCGAACCTGCCGGGGTAGGTCCAGATCTCCTGATCCAACTCGCTCAAGAGTTTTGGCCAGTAGAGCTCGTCGCTTGTGCTGATCCTGATTTACTCCTCGCTCGCGCTAAACAGCTTAACCTCCCTTTATCATTAAAAACCTATACGCCAAATAGCGAACATGATGCTCAACAGCCGAGCAGCCTGTCTATTCTCCCTATCACGTTAAACGCTCCTGTTAAAGCGGGTGTTTTAAACGTTGATAATGGCAAGTATGTGACTGAAACCTTAGCAAGAGCTTGTGATGGCTGTTTAAACGGTGAATTTTCCGCACTTGTGACAGGCCCTGTACATAAAGGTGTAATCAATGATGCAGGGGTTCCATTCAGTGGGCACACTGAATTCTTTGCTGATAGAAGCCATTGTCAACGCGTAGTCATGATGTTGGCAACGGAAGAGTTACGAGTCGCATTAGCAACAACCCACTTGCCATTAAAAGAGGTTTCAGCTGCGATCACTCAACAGAGTTTACGTGAAGTGATTACCATCTTAGATCGTGATTTACGGACTAAGTTTGGCCTTAATTCACCCAACATCTATGTGTGTGGTTTGAATCCACATGCAGGTGAAGGTGGGCACATGGGAATGGAGGAAATAGACACCATTATCCCTGCGCTTGAAAGCCTTCGTGCTGAAGGGATCAATTTAATCGGGCCACTGCCGGCTGACACCCTATTTCAACCTAAATATTTAGAAGATGCAGACGCTGTACTTGCAATGTATCACGATCAGGGTCTTCCTGTGTTAAAATACCAAGGTTTTGGTAGAGCCGTGAACATCACGCTAGGTCTACCTTTCATCCGTACATCTGTTGACCATGGCACCGCCCTAGAGTTGGCAGGTACGGGTCATGCTGATGCGGGCAGTTTTATGACCGCATTGAAGTTAGCTATCCAAATGACATATAAGAATTCATGAATAATCGAGTCCACCAAGGGCATCTTGCCCGCAAACGTTTCGGGCAGAACTTTTTAACTGACCAATTTATTATCGACAGTATTGTAGATGCAATGCACCCACAGCCAGGACAAGCTATCGTAGAGATCGGTCCGGGTCTTGGTGCACTAACAGAGCCCGTTGGTAGTAGAATGGATAAAATGACTGTTGTCGAGCTCGACCGTGACCTCGCTGCACGTCTGCATGTCCATCCACAGTTGAAAGATAAGCTCACCATTATCCAGCAAGATGCGATGACAGTGGATTTTGGTGAACTCGCTAAGCAAGCAGGTCAACCATTACGTGTTTTTGGCAACCTACCTTATAACATTTCAACGCCATTAATGTTCCACTTGTTTACGTTCACTAACTCAATTGCAGATATGAACTTTATGCTGCAAAAAGAAGTCGTCAACCGCTTAGTTGCGGGTCCAGGCAGTAAAGCTTATGGTCGTTTAAGCGTCATGGCACAATATTATTGCCAAGTGGTGCCAGTCCTTGAAGTACCACCAACTGCTTTTGCTCCACCACCAAAAGTTGATTCAGCCGTTGTTAGGCTTATTCCTCATCGCGAGAACCCTTATCAGCTTGAAGATATTAAAATGCTCAGCCGTATTACTACACAGGCATTTAATCAACGCCGTAAAACCATCCGAAATAGTTTGGGGGATTTACTGAGCGTTGAGCAATTGACTGAGCTTGGTGTTGATCCGGGGACCCGCGCTGAAAATATTTCCGTTGCAGCTTATTGTAAAATGGCAAACTTCTTAGCAAATTTGCCTAAATAATAGTTGAAAAGGAGGCACTATGCTTAATGAACCCAATGTGAGCATCCAAGTACAGAGTGTCTATATTGTCAGTCAGTCTCAGCCTGAGATAAAACGATACGTTTTCGCTTATACCATATCTATTCGTAATTTAGGCCGAGATGCCATCCAATTAATGAGCCGTTACTGGCTCATTACTAACAGTGATGGTCATAAAACTGAAGTACAAGGTGAAGGTGTGGTTGGCGAACAACCGATTATTCAACCAGGAGCGGTATACCGCTATACCAGTGGTGCCATCTTAGAAACACCAATGGGGACAATGGAAGGCTACTACGTCATGTTAAATGGTCGTGGGGAAAACTTTCATGTCGATATCCCTGCATTCCGCCTTGCTTTACCTACTTTGATTAATTAATTATGTCTACATATCTTATTGGTGATGTACACGGTTGTTATCGCGAATTACGTGCATTACTAGAACAAGTTAATTTTGAACCTGAAAAAGATACATTATGGCTAACAGGCGATCTGGTTGCCCGCGGCCCTGAATCATTACAAGTGCTTCGCTATGTGAAAAGCCTTGGCTCATCCGTACGCTTAGTTCTGGGTAACCACGATCTGCATCTTTTAGGCATTTACTGCAAAATCAGTCGTAATAAACCTAAAGATCACCTTGATGAATTACTCAACGCACCCGATGCCGACGAGTTGATTAATTGGCTTCGTCGACAACCTTTGCTACAAGTTGATGAAGAAAAAAAAATCATCATGGCGCATGCAGGGATAACGCCACAATGGGATCTTGATACTGCCCGTATGTGTGCTCGAGAAGTGGAGTCGGTTCTATCCAGTGATGCTTACCCGCTGTTTATTGACTCAATGTATGGTGACATGCCAAATAACTGGTCTGAAAGCCTTATGGGGCTACCACGGCTGCGCTTTAGCACCAATGCATTAACCCGTATGCGTTATTGCTTTCCTCATGGACAGCTCGATATGATTTGCAAAGAAAGCCCAGCAAAAGCACCTTCACCATTAAAGCCTTGGTTTGCTTTACCCAATCAATTACCTGATGGTTATGCTATATTTTTTGGCCACTGGGCTTCACTAGAAGGGAAGCATACACCTGAAAATGTGTATGGGTTAGATACGGGTTGTTGCTGGGGTGGAAACCTAACCTTATTTCATTGGGAATCTAAGCAGTATTATCACCAGAAATCACTACAAAAACGCCATAAAGATTAATTTATGTTTTTTTTTAGGCCAATGAACCTATATTAAAACGTTTTTTTATTTAAAGGTAATAAAAATAATAAAACCCATTAAGTTTATTTTTTAATTACGCTTTAAAGTGGCAACATTCTATCCTGATAATAAAAAACGGAGCAACTTGCTCCGTTCTTAATTTTTATTACGATTAAATTCTTTTGGTTAATATTTCGAAACAATAACCATGAGAATTATTTTCATCTGCTTCATGGTATTCAGTAAACACGGAATCCCACTCATCAGGTTCGTAGATTGGGAAATGTGTATCACCAATCACTTCAGCATCAACATGTGTTAAGTATAGTTTACTTGCCAGAGGCAAAAACTGTTGGTAAACCTTACCACCGCCGATCACAATCACTTCGGAATCATCAGAACCATCCTGTGCTTGTTTTGCGGCTGCCAAGGCTTCTTCTACAGATGAAACCCAGATAACACTATCGTCTGTACCTGGCTTACTACTTAAAACAATATTCACACGCTGTGGTAGAGGACGACCAATTGACTCATAGGTCACTCGCCCCATAATGACTGGTTTATTTAACGTATTACGTTTAAACCATGCTAAATCACCTGGTAAATGCCAAGGCATCGATTTTTCCATACCGATAACCTGATCAATCGCCATCGCTGCGATTAAACTAATATTCATCTAGTCACCTTAGAGGCTAATATACAATTTTGTGCTCACTATACGTAAAGAGAAAAGCTTCGTCGACTAAATTTAACCTTCCTTAAAAAGTGATTATTAATTTGTTACTCAAACAGTGATCGAGCCGACTAAATGCAACATTTAAAAACAACTAATTTTATATACTTTAGTTAATTCAAGATCCCACTAGACAAAAGACCCTATACGCATAAAAATGTTGCCCCATAACCGCGACGATTTACAGTATAACGAGTAAGGATAATAATGTACGAAACCTCAATACTCATTGCGACCATTGCCACACTAGGCATGCTATCGCCAGGACCTGATTTTTTCCTCATTATCAAAAATGCTGCTCGCTACCAACGCTCTGCTGCTCTTATGACGGCGATGGGAGTAATTAGCGCTGTTGCACTGCATATGACTTACTGTGTCGCGGGGTTGGCGGTGCTGATCACCACAACGCCTTGGTTATTCAATATTCTTAAATATGCAGGCGCAGCTTATTTGATTTGGATTGGAATCAAAAGCTTAATGCCCAATAAAGGACAACAAATTGACTTAAACAACACCCAACACGAAGTGGTGACGTTTAAAAAAGCCTTTATGCAAGGTTTCTTATGCAACGTGCTCAACCCAAAAGCAACATTATTCTTTCTGGCTGTGTTTACACAGGTATTGAGTGTTGATTCAACATTTGGTGAGAAACTGTGGATCGCCTTTATTATTTGGGGCCTCGCTGCTATCTACTGGCCATTACTGGTTTGCCTGATCCAAAGTGCTCCCGTCAGAAGAGGCTTAGCAAAAGTCCAAAAATATGTCGATAAAGTACTTGGCGTTGTCTTAGTCGCTTTTGGCATTCGTGTCGCATTAAGTTAAGCAAATATTATTAATCAAATGAATAAAAATAGGTAGGCTCATAGGCCTACCTATTTTTTTTCAAAAAACAATCAAATTAGTTTTCTGGCGCAACCACTAACTGCCCCACCGACCCTAAATCTGCTTTCTCTAAGTTTTGGCTATAAAAGAGGAAAGGGAAATGATCATAGGATGGCTGCATCATTTGCACGAGTAGCTCAGTTTTACCATCAACCCAAACCGTATCTTTCCAACCAAAATCCTCAGGCGGTGTTTGCTGGCCGTTACGATTAATTACCTTGAAACGCACGCCTTCAATATGGAAGGATTGCGGTACATTACTTGTTACCGCCCAACGTTCCCAAGCTCCTTGCTGGCTGGATAGATCAATACGACGTGTATCTTTTGTCGCATTATTGATACCATACGGCTCATTCAAATGAATATCACGATTGCGAATAGAAGACGTAATTTGTGTTTTATCTTCAACAAGCTGAGTAGGCAGATCATCAGTCACTAACGACATTAACCCTGTCGCTCTGATCGTCAATACATTTGTCGATATCAAATTTGATGATGGCTCGAATAGACTTTTCATTCTATCCATAAAAGAGGCTGACTCACCGGCTGTAATGGTAAGTTCTTCGGTTTTCGCCATATCAATCAACACTTCACGACGCTCTCCAGGAGCCAATGATAGCTCAGGAACACTCACCGGTGCGGTTAATAACCCTTGATCAGAAGCTATCATCGCAAATGGCCGCCCATCGCTAATTTTCATCACATAGCGTCGAGCGTTAGAAGCGTTCAATAAACGCAGACGGATCCAACCACGAGAAACTTCAATATACGGGTCTTGAACGCCATTCACAATTAAAGTATCCCCTAAAAAGCCCTCTTCATTAGCTTGATATTCAGGAACCCCAAAATTGTCTAAACGTTTATCTTGAATAATGATAGGGAAATCATCAACACCATAATGTTTTGGTAATCTTAGGTTTTTGGTTGAGTCATCTTCAATAATCCACATACCCAATAAACCATTGTAGATTTGCGATCCCATTTTTCCTTCAGTATTAGCATGATACCAAAGCGTTGCTGCAGGTTGACGAATAGGGATCACCGGTGACCAATCAGCGCCTGAAGAGATGAGCCTTGCCGCTCCTCCTACCTGCGTCCCCGGTACTTGTAAGCCACTGATAGTCATGGAAACGGGATCAGGTAATCTATTGCTATAGATCAGTTTGATATCATCACCATTTTTTACTTTCACTGTCGGGCCAGGGTAAAAACCATTAACCCCCCAAACATCCGCTGAATATTTTCCATCAAAAGACCAATGTATTTTCTGTAAGGTCAAAAATAACGGCTGGCCAGATCGGGATTCTAATAATGGTGGAACAGGAAGTGGTGTTTTACCATTACCACTTGCTAAAGCAGTGTTTGGTGTATTGACCAAACATAAAGCCAAACCAGCAATAAGCAGGAATTGGCGCCGACTGAATGACATAAATTCTCCACTACATTAAAAACAGCAGCGTTTGTTATTATTAGAGTTGCCTAATAGAAGCCTATTACTCATCACACATCAAGTGACAGCATTTTAGATAGAGTCGCTGCCCTTCAAATTATTTTGAGTGTAGAGTACGAATAATAAATTTAGACATAATAGTATCGCGAAATTAGAGTAAACCCTAAAAATATCTATGCCGATAAACAAAATTTAATAGTCAAAAATGACAATATTGAACAGTATTAGACAGGTAAATCGAAGGATCTCCCCCATTCATTAGCCTTCACTAAAAATGGGGGATATACTCGTCATACTTCAAGTCGCAGGGCTTTCGTTTAGATATAAGTAACTACGCTACGCTCGCCGAGTCACAGTGTTTATCTATGTTCCCCGACTATCTTTACTTGTCGCCTACCTGCAACTCGAATTATTTAGAGTATAGATAATGGAAGCAAAAAATTAATTCTTTTGCTTATCCATTTTAGCCACTTCCTCATCAAGTTCTTTGATCTTTGCTTCCATTAAATCATGGCAATGTTGTGCTAGCTCTCTCACTTGATCACGTGAATAATTTTTAGTGTCTATTGGCTCTAACATCTCAATAATCACATGACCATTATTCCAACGATTCAGTTTAATGCGCCCTTGAGTACTTGAAACACAAACAGGTACGATAGGCACACCGGCTGCGATTGCAGCGTGAAATGCGCCTGTTTTAAAAGGCAATAGCCCACGCCCACGACTACGAGTGCCTTCAGGAAACATCCATACTGAAATTTGATGTTTTTTAATTTGATCGGCGACTTGTGAGATGGTGTTATGGGCTTTAGAGCGATTCGCTCTGTCGATCAAAATATTGCCTGTGATCCAGTACAGAAAGCCGAAAAAAGGGATCAACACTAAGCTTTTTTTACCGACTGTCACCGTTCTTGGCACAACACCATTTGACATCGTAACCATGTCATAATTATTTTGGTGATTACCAATATAGATACTTGGGCCATATTTCTTGGCTTTCTCAGGAACACGATTAACAATTTTAATACCAAATACGACCGATAAACGGCCAAACATATGACCAAATGTCATCACGTGTTTTGGATTGCGTGGGCTAAATAAACAATAAATCGCTCCACCAACACACACCAATATCGTATAGATAATCACAATAATGGTACGAATAAGCGCTAACATAGTGACCTCTGTTCCGTCTCTTCTTATCTAAAAATAGGGCTGTTTTACTGCCCTATAATAAATTAATTATTTTTCTGCATCCGCAGGTTCAACTTCAATGCGTTCAATATTATGCAAGCCACGTGGTAATGATGTTCCTCGACGCCCACGCTCTGCACGATATTTTTGCAACTCTTCAGCCTTAAATTTAAGCTTCCGTTTTCCAAAATATAACGTAATCGAGGCTTGAACTGGTAGTACTAACAACCAAACTAGTAAGTCTTCGCCGCTAGCCGCTTGCGCACCTGTAATATTGATAATTTTGTTACCTTTCCCTTTCGACAATTGAGGCAAATCAGAAACAGGGAACATCAGCATGCGGCCAGCCTTAGTAATGGCTAACAGCATGTCTTCCTGCTCATTATTGATCTCAATTGGCGCAAGGATTTTGGCATTATCAGGCAAATTAATCAGTGCCTTACCTGTCTTATTCTTCGTGACCAAATCATTAAAGGTGCAGATAAAACCATAACCTGCATCTGATGCCATCAAGTATTTCTGTTCATCTTGCGCCATCAACACATGCTCAACCGTCGCTCCCGGTGGCAATGACAGGCGACCTGTTAATGGCTCCCCTTGGCTACGTGCCGAAGGTAGCTCTAATGGGTCAACGGAATAGCTCCGCCCTGTTGTATCAAGGAACACCGCAGGCTGGTTGGTCTTACCACGAGCCGCACCTCTAAAGCTATCACCTGCTTTATAATTCAGATTCGATGGTTCAATATCGTGGCCTTTAGCACTACGCACCCACCCCATTTCAGACAACACCACAGTAACTGGCTCTGAAGGGAGGATCTCGTGCTCACTCAATGCTTTAGCTTCTTCACGTTCATGTAATGGTGAACGACGGTCATCGCCATAAGCCTTCGCATCAGCCTGAATTTCTTTTTTGATTAGGTTATTTAGTTTACGCTCAGAACCTAAAATGCCTTGCAGCTCATCACGCTCTTTCGCTAATTCATCTTGCTCACCACGAATTTTCATTTCTTCGAGTTTTGCTAAGTGACGTAATTTCAGCTCTAGGATGGCTTCTGCTTGCGTATCAGTGATATTAAAACGCGCCATCAGCACAGGCTTAGGCTCATCTTCAGCACGAATGATTTCAATCACCTCGTCAATATTCAGATAAGCAATTAATAAACCATCTAAAATATGCAAACGTCTTAAGACTTTTTCTAAGCGGTGATTAAGGCGATTACGCACTGTTTGGCGACGATAGACGATCCACTCATTGAGTATTTCAACCAACCCCTTCACAGCAGGACGGTTATCAAGGCCTATCATGTTGAGGTTAACACGATAGCTTCTTTCAAGATCTGTCGTTGCAAACAAGTGAGTCATGACTTGTTCAAGGTCAACACGATTACTACGCGGTACAATCACTAAACGAGTTGGGTTTTCGTGGTCGGATTCATCGCGCAAGTCATCAACCATTGGCAGTTTTTTCGCTCGCATCTGACTGGCAATTTGCTCTAACACTTTTGCACCAGATACTTGATGAGGAAGTGCGGTGATCACCGCATTGCCATCTTCTTTTTCCCAAATGGCACGCATGCGCACTGAACCACGGCCATTTTGATAAATTTTACGGATGTCATCCTTTGAAGAGATAATTTCCGCTTCCGTTGGATAATCAGGCCCGGGTACATAGGCCATGATGTCATCAAGTGATAAGGTCGGTTTCTCCAACAATGCAACCAGTGCCTGAGAGACTTCACGCGCATTGTGTGGCGGGATATCCGTTGCCATCCCAACCGCGATACCTGTAGTTCCGTTTAACAAGATATTCGGTAGGCGTGCAGGTAACATTTTCGGCTCATTTAATGTGCCGTCAAAGTTGGGGATCCAATCTACCGTGCCATGGGCGAGCTCACTGAGCAAGACTTCAGCATACTTTGATAAGCGCGATTCGGTATAACGCATCGCTGCAAAAGATTTAGGATCATCAGGTGCCCCCCAGTTTCCTTGACCGTCAACCAGCGGATAACGATAAGAAAACGGTTGAGCCATCAATACCATGGCTTCATAACAGGCACTATCACCATGTGGATGATATTTACCCAGTACATCACCAACAGTTCTCGCAGATTTTTTATACTTTGCCGAGTTGCTTAACCCCAGTTCTGACATGGCGTAAACAATACGACGCTGGACAGGCTTTAGCCCATCACCAATAAATGGCAGCGCCCTATCCATGATGACGTACATCGAATAGTTAAGATAGGCGCTCTCAGTAAACGCGTGGAGGGGTAAACGCTCTACGCCGTCATGAGTAATTTCACTCATTCAATACATTCCTTACTATTTTTGATCGCGTGATGAGGGCTAAACTTCAATTTCAGCCATATCGCCTTTTTCTTGCAGCCAATTACGGCGATCTTCTGAGCGTTTCTTCGCCAAAAGCATATCCATAACCGCTAACGTTTCTTTGTAGTTTTCATCGTCAATAATCAACTGCACAAGACGGCGAGTATTCGGATCCAATGTGGTTTCACGCAACTGAATTGGGTTCATTTCACCCAATCCTTTAAAACGCTGCACATTTGGTTTGCCTCTTTTACGACTAAGTCTGTCGAGTACCGCATTCTTTTCCCCTTCATCTAATGCATAGAAGGTCTCTTTTCCTAAATCAATACGATAGAGCGGTGGCATCGCCATATAAACATGCCCCGCTTTTACTAATGCGGGGAAATGGCGCACAAATAATGCACATAATAACGTAGCGATATGCAGCCCATCGGAGTCAGCATCCGCAAGAATACAAATTTTCCCATAACGTAGCTGGCTAAGATCTTCACTATCAGGATCCATACCAATCGCCACAGAAATATCATGCACCTCTTGTGAAGCCAATACTTCATCGGAAGAGACTTCCCAAGTATTAAGGATTTTACCACGTAATGGCATGATGGCTTGGTATTCACGGTCACGAGCCTGCTTTGCAGAGCCCCCCGCAGAATCCCCTTCCACCAAAAATAACTCTGTCATACTCAGATCTTGCGAACTGCAATCAGCTAATTTACCCGGTAAAGCAGGGCCACTGGTGAGTTTTTTACGTACTACTTTTTTCGCTGCACGCATGCGACGTTGGGCGCTAGCAATCGCCATCTCAGCAAGCTGTTCAGCAACTTGGACGTTTTGGTTTAGCCATAGACTGAAAGCATCTTTGATCACACCTGAAACAAAAGCAGCACACTGGCGAGAAGATAACCGCTCTTTGGTTTGACCAGCAAATTGTGGATCTTGCATTTTAACTGACAATACGTAAGCACAGCGCTCCCAGATATCATCAGCGGATAATTTTACTCCACGAGGTAAAATATTGCGGAATTCACAGAACTCACGCATCGCATCGAGTAGCCCTTGGCGCAAGCCATTAACATGAGTACCTCCCTGTGCAGTTGGGATCAAGTTAACATAGCTTTCAGTGAGTAACTCGCCACCTTCAGGTAACCATAACAGCGCCCACTCGGCGGCCTCCGTTTCCCCAGAAAACTCGCCAGTAAAAGGTTGCTCTGGTAACAGCTCTAAGCCGTTAACCGCTTCCATCAAATAATCCGTTAGCCCATCCGTGTAGCACCAGCTTTGCTCAGTATTATTGAGCTGATCCTTAAACGTGATTTTCACGCCAGGGCATAAAACAGCTTTAGCTTTTAAGTTATGGGCAAGCCGAGAGACAGAAAAACGAGGGTTATCAAAATAGCTTTCATCTGGCCAAAAATGCACACTGGTGCCTGTATTGCGTTTACCACAAGTGCCAATTACATGAAGATCTTCGACTTTGTCTCCATTTTCAAAAGCAATCTGATAAATTTGCCCATCACGGCGCACAGTAACTTCAATACGTTTAGATAAAGCATTGACAACGGAAATACCTACACCGTGTAAACCACCAGAGAATTGATAGTTTTTATTGGAAAACTTACCACCCGCGTGCAATTGCCCTAATATCAGCTCTACAGCAGACACTTTCATTTCAGGGTGAATATCGACAGGCATCCCTCGCCCATCATCTATCACCTCGAGGGAGTGATCTGGGTATAAAATAACCTCAATATGCCCTGCATGACCTGCGAGTGCTTCATCGACGCTGTTATCAATAACTTCTTGTGCTAAATGGTTCGGCCGGCTGGTGTCTGTATACATACCAGGACGGCGGCGAACAGGTTCCAAACCACTGAGGACTTCAATGGCCTCTGCGTTATAACTAGATTGAGTCATGTTGTCATTCTGCGGTAATAGGTGATTAATTGAACAAATTGAACCGTTCAATCCGTGATTTACTGTTGATAATAACAGTGTACATGGGTTTTGGCATTATTTCATTTCTTATGCCAATCTCAGAAAATGAATAATCTGAGGGAAGTAAGCGTCAAAACCAACAAATGCATGATTGCCGAATGGCTCAACAGTTTGCTTGCATTTTGCCAGATAAGAAACAGCCTGACGATAGTCAAGAACCTCATCGCCCTCTTGCTGTAGCAGCCAGATTAAATCAGGAGATGTCACTTGTGGTAGATGCAATGCTTTCAGCTCATGCATATGTTTCGGTTCGAGGAAATACTTTTCATCTGTATAGGGATTGGTGTTTTCGCCCAAGTAATCTTGCAATAAATCAAACGGGCGCACAGCAGGATTGACGACCACTGCTGGCAAGTTAAAACGTTGTGAAAACCAAATAGAAAAATAGCCACCCAGTGATGAGCCGACTAACCCTATAGGTTCACTTTGATGCTGTACAATAATATCTTCTAGCATCGCTGTGGCTTGTTGTGGGTAACAAGGTAACTGTGGCACCACCATATCAATATGTGGATAGTGCTCATTCACCCACTGTTTTAGTCCATTGGCTTTTGCAGACAAAGGCGAGCTATTAAAGCCGTGGATATACAACAGCATTGCCATTAATAACCATCCGAATCAAGATCAGGGCTAAATTTTTGAGTATTCAAGCGATAGACTTGCGTGTTGACCTGCCGGTTACCTGTTTCATCCACCGTCAATTCAAGATAACGCCAGCCTGGCGCAACGGTATCAAGTTCAAAATTTGTACAGTGTGGTTTAAACTGAACACAAGTGGATGGCGTCGCTAATAAACGAATGCCATTCCAGATTTCATCCATTTCTTGATGGATATGACCACATAGCATGGCTTTGACTTGCGAGTAGTCTTTCAAATATTCAGCCAATATATGCGAGTTGCGCAAACTATGTTGATCAAGCCATGTGCAACCAGAAGGTAAAGGGTGATGATGCAGCATGATCAATGTCGTTCGCTGAGGCTGCCTATCCAAACATTTTTTCATCCACTCGAGTTGCTGCTCTGACAGCTCACCGTGTGGTACATCTTGTAGTTGGCTATCCAACATCAAAATTTGCCATTCATGACCAATAAGAATTTCTTTAGCGCAAGAAATCCCTGCAAGTTTTAAGGAGCTAACCATCGCGGGTTGGTAATCATGGTTACCCGGCAACCAAACGCAAGGGGCGGGTATTAATTCAATACCCTGAGCAAAGTGTTGATAGGCTTGCGGTGATTGGTCTTGAACCAAATCCCCAGTCGCAACGATCAAGTCGACAGGTAGATTTTGTTGTAAAATCGCATCAAGGACAGCGTGATAGCTTTGGTGCGTATTAACCCCCAATAGGGTATTCGCTGTATCAGCAAAGAGATGCGTATCAGTAATTTGTAAAATCCTGACTACCTTCGCGTTCCGAGCAGTCACTTCGAGCTGGCTGTCCAAAAGTTTTCCTTGTTCCCATTAAAGAAAGAATAGCGCGGCTATTCTACCGTTAGTATTTGGTCAATATCTGCTAAATAGCACACAATTCATTAGATTAATGATTATTTAAGACAGTTTCACCCATTTTTGTTGCAGCTTTTTATAATTTAGCTGTAACCATTGCAGCACAATCACCGTTGCAGCATTGTCGATGACCCCCTGCTCCACCCACTGATAAGCCTGTACACGGCTTACCACGTGAACACGAATATCCTCATTTTCTGATTTCAATCCGTGGATCCCTGAAGCTTGAGTGCTATCAACTTCACCAACATAGACATACATACGCTCTGATGTACCACCTGGGCTAGATAAATAACTTAATGCGTATTCTGTACGACCAATTTTCAGTCCAGCCTCTTCATCAGCCTCACGGTGGATCACATTTTCAACAGTTTCGTTTGGTTCGATCATGCCAGCGATGGCTTCAAGTAGCCATGGTGTTTCACTGGTTTCTATCGCCGGTAATCTAATTTGCTCGATCAACACCACCTGATCAGTCTTTGGGTCATAGGGTAAAATCACCCCTGCGTGTCCACGCTCAAAAACTTCACGGGTAATTTCTTGGCTCCAACCACCTTCAAATAATCGATGGCGAAAACGGTACTCCACCATTTGAAAAAAACCGTTAAATAATTTACGCTTAGATATAATTTCAACATCATTTTTATTGTATTTAATTGGTTGATCTGCGTTATTTGTCATCACAATCTCCTAAACTGATGATTTTCATATTAAGGAAAAATTATGAAATAAGACAGTTTTTAAGGCTTTTTGCCCAGAGATGAGTTAATGTTTAAACAAATCGAGACAAAATGGCACAAAACGCTACCGTTAACACAAGCGATACTCTGTTACAATACGCGTCATTATTTAAATCAATGGGCAACAACAGAGTCTGTTTTTAGTGCTGATGATTTATTTTGACATAGGTTACTGTTATCGCCTTATTTATCTGTCTTAATCTCAGATAGGCTATGCTCTAAATAATTCGCAACAGACTCAACCTATTTGCTGTTTAATCAAGGAATCCAAATGAAGAAACTGCTTCCCCTTTTTATTGCGATGAGTTTTGTGGGTCTCAGTACAAATAGCTACGCAGAAGATCTCCTTCAGGTTTACCAGAAATCGAAAGAGAGTAACCCTGATCTAAGAAAAACACTGGCAGAGCGTAACCAAGCTTTTGAAAAAATTAACGAAGCCCGTAGCCCATTGTTACCACAATTAGGTTTAGGAGCTGGTGTCACTTATGGTAGTGGTTACCGTGATGCACGTGATACCGAAAGTAATGGCTTAAACGCCTCACTGAAATTGACCCAGACTGTCTTTGATATGTCAAAATGGCGTCAATTGAATGTCCAAGAAAAAACAGCCGGTATCTCTGATGTCACTTATCAGACTAGCCAACAACAACTGATTTTGGATACTGCCACTGCTTACTTCAACGTCCTGAAAGCAATTGATGCGCTGTCTTATATTGAAGCAAACAAAGAAGCCGTTTATCGCCAATTAGACCAAACCACTCAACGTTTTAACGTTGGCTTAGTTGCAATCACTGACGTACAAAACGCCCGTGCAAACTATGATAGCGTTTTGGCACAAGAAGTTGCGGGTCGTAATGATTTAGAAAATGCGGTTGAGAAACTACGCCAAGTCAGTGGTGTTTACTATAATCAACTGGCGTCCTTGAATATCGATCGTTTTAAAACGGTTAACCCAGATCAAGTTGAAGCGATTTTAAAAGAAGCTGAAGATCGCAACCTTAGCTTGCTTAGTGCCCGTCTGGCACAAGATGTTTCACGTGAAAACATTCGCCTAGCTGAAACCGGCCACATGCCAACGGTTAGCTTAGATGCATCCACTAGCGTCACGAACACTCATAACCATGGTAGCCGCCTTCCAGCAACAACTGATCGTAACAGCTACAATGGTCAAAACAGTATAGGCTTAACATTAAGCCTGCCGCTGTACAGTGGCGGTGCAGTCAGTTCACAAGTTGAACAAGCGCAGTATGGCTTCCAAGGCGCAAGTGAGCAACTTGAAAGCGTATACCGTAACGTGATCCAACTAGTCCGTTCTTCTTATAATAACGTTTCATCGTCTATCAGCAGTATCAACGCTTATAAACAAGTGGTTGTTTCTGCACAAAGCTCATTAGATGCGATGGAAGCAGGTTACCAAGTGGGAACTCGTACAATTGTTGACGTGTTAACAGCAACAACGGCGTTGTATCAGGCGAAGCAAAACCTGTCTAATGCACGTTATGATTATATGATTAATCAGCTTAATATTGAGTTTGCACGTGGAACACTAAACGAAGACGATATTGCTCGTTTGAATGCTAGCCTAGGCAAAGAAGTCTCTACTGCCTCTAGTAGCATTATCCGTAATATCGAAGCACCAAAAATTAAGTAATTGTCGTTTTAAGGGGGCTTATTCATAAGCTCCCTTCTTTCCTATGTAATCTCCTTCCTCAGTAAAATTTTCTTAACTGAATGCCATTCAATATCCAAATTAATAAATAAAATATATCAATCGCTTTAATATTAAATAGTTATGCAAAGATTGAGAATAAATTATGAGGTTTGCGTCAGTGAATGCAAAGCCATTTTTATTGCTAGTTCGGCAGTGATATAAAGCTGTCTCCTGCAATTGAACTATAAATGGAACTGTCATGAAAAAAGTTATTCTATTTGCATTATGCGCTGCACTTGTTTTACCTGCACTGGCTGCGCAAGCTGCACCACCAGCACATCATCAACAAGTTAAACCATCAGCTCACCCAGCTAAAGTTCATAAAAATAAAAAACCAACACCGCCACCGAAAAAAAAGAAAGCGCCTAAAAAACATAGAATGGAAACACCACCAAGACCATAATGTATTATTGCTATGTAATAGATAGTTATTAATATGCTCGTTATACTTCAAAGTGCAGGGGGGTTGACTACCTGCACCTCAAATTATTTAGAGTATATATTACGTAGTAAATTAAATAACCCGCTGTTTTGATATCATAAAACCCCTTCTTATCCATTGTTAAACAGAAAAGACTCCTATAAATAACTGTTCTGCCCTATAAACCTAATAAGCTTCGCCTTACTAATATTTATCTGAGCAAAATCAGCTAATTCTGATTATAGATCTCGAATTAACGCAGAAAAAACAACCATACAATAACCATCTGAAATAAAAAAGAAATAATCATTTATTTTCAAATAAACTATCTATTCATAATCTCTTTTTGTAGACAATTCACAAAATTTATTATTTATTCGTTTTTCATCCGTGTTTTTGCTTTAATTTTCAGCGTAATTGCCCTATCCTAGGGTCAACAACTAACATCTTATCTCACTCTTAATTCAGGGTAATTACCATGACCATGAAGCGTACCAAAGATATCAATCAAGACGCATTTCGTAAGTCTTGGCGTTCATACCGCTTAGCACCTGTTGCTATCGCTGTTAGTGCCGTATTTATGCTTTCTGCTTGTGAAGAAAGTGATGAAACCGTTTCTCTCTATACCAATGCACAAGATTGCAGCCAAGCTAATCCATCTCAAGCTGAACAATGTACTTTGGCTTACAATAACGCATTGCAAGAAGCTGCCAAAACAGCCCCTAAGTATGCCACTCAGGCAGATTGTATTGCTGAGTTTGGTGAGTCTATGTGTACTCAAGCACCTGCACAAGCAAGTTTTGCAGGAACTAACACAGGCAATGGCGAGCAAACCGCACAAGCACAAAGCAGCTCAGGTAGCATGTGGATGCCTCTCATGATGGGCTATATGATGGGTCGTATGATGGGTGGTGCATCACAACCACTATTTAGTTCTAAAAACCCAGCTAGCCCAGCAAACGGCAAATTCGTTGACGCCGCAGGGAAAAGCTATGGCCCAGCAGTTGCAGGTGGTCGCTCAATCAGCGTACCTAAAACAGCTATGGCACCTAAGCCAGCAACCACATCAACAGTGACTCGCGGTGGTTTCGGTGACACGGTGAATAAACAAGCTATGGCACAAAAATCGTCTTCTTCATCTAAATCTTCTTCATCTTCCCGCTCAATGGGTGGTTGATAAGTAATGAAACGAGTTCCTATTATTGAGCGCCCTGATTGGCGCGAAAAAGCAGCAGAGTTTGGCTTTGGTTTTCACACTATGTACGGCGAGCCATACTGGTCTGAAGACGCTTATTATCAGTTCTCAATGGCACAAGTTGAAGAAATTGAAGATGCAACTGCAGAGTTGCATCAAATGTGCCTAAAAGTCGTTGAGCGCGTGGTTGAAAGTGATGAGCTACTTGCTCGTTTTCAGATCCCTAAGCACTGTTGGGGCTTTGTACGTCACTCATGGAAAACGGGCCAACCATCACTCTACTCACGTCTTGATCTGGCTTACGACGGTGTTAACCCACCTAAGTTACTGGAAAATAATGCGGATACACCAACATCCCTTTATGAATCCGCTTTTTTCCAATGGATCTGGCTGGAAGATCAGGTAGAAGCAGGCAAATTACCTGAAAATGCCGATCAATTTAACAGCATCCAAGAGCAGCTGATCGAACGTTTTACGCAGCTTAAAGATCAACACGGCTTCCGTTTACTGCACATGGCATGCTGCCGTGATACCGATGAAGATCGCGGTACGGTTCAGTATTTGCAGGACTGTGCTAACGAAGCAGGTGTTGCGACTGAATTTCTGTATATGGATGAAATTGGTTTAGGTGAAAGAGGTGAGTTCACCGATCCACAAGATCAGATTATCAGTAACCTGTTTAAACTGTATCCATGGGAATTCATGCTCAGAGAAATCTTCTCGACCAAGCTGGAAGATGCGGGCGTTCGTTGGTTAGAACCTGCATGGAAAAGCATTATTTCCAATAAGGCATTACTACCAATGCTATGGGAAATGTTCCCTGATCACCCTAACTTGCTGCCAGCTTACTTTGCTGATGGCTCAAAACCAGAGCTAGACAGCTATGTAATCAAACCACTGTTCTCTCGCGAAGGTGCTAACATTCGTGTAATTGAAAATGGTCAAGAGATCGCATCCGCTGACGGCCCATATGGCGAAGAAGGGATGATCATCCAACAATTCCATCCATTACCTCAATTCGAAGGTAATTACACCTTGGTAGGAAGTTGGTTAGTTAACGACCAACCCGCTGGGATCTGTATTCGCGAAGACAAAGAGTTAATTACTCAAGATCTCTCACGTTTCTACCCGCACGTGATTATGGATTAAATAGTAGAAACGGCATGTACTTGCATGCCGTTTTTTAATCTTTTATCGTTGTAAAAATCATCAGCAAAGATAAACAAACTCTAGCCTACTTGCACTGATAGCATACTCAACGAACCAGACACAATACCTTCTGTTGGTGTCGAGATCACTTCACTACCATCCCAACTCCCCATAACATAAAGTAAAGGTAAAAAATGTTCAGGTGATGGATTTGAACGCTTTCCATCTTCCCTTTCGAGTGCCTGAGTCAACGGATGTGGCAATTGGTCACTTCTCAGATGCTCTATCACGAACTGCTCAAATGAACGAGCCCATGGATAAGCTTCTACTTCCGAATTTTGCCAGTTCATTTCTCGCAAATTATGAACAACATTACCACTGCCCATAATCATTACGCCTTGCTCCCTTAAAGAAGCCAACTTGCGCCCTATTTCTAAGTGCCAAGCTGCGGGTTTTGTGCCATCAATACTTAGTTGAACCACTGGAATATCTGCTTGAGGGTACATACGAACCAGTATTTCCCATGTTCCATGGTCGAGGCCCCATTCACTATTATCTAAATAAACATCTAATGGTGATAATAACTCAGCCACTTGCTGAGCAAGCTCAGGTGAGCCCGGTGCAGGATATTGCACCTGATATAATGCATCAGGGAAGCCGCCAAAATCATGAATGGTTTTTGGCTGAGCCATTGCGGTGATAGCCGTTCCCCGAGTATACCAGTGTGCTGATACCATTAATATCGCTTGCGGTTTTGGTAGTGATTGTCCAAGCGCTTCCCATGCTTTGGTATAACGATTATCGGACACTGCGTTCATTGGGCTACCATGACCAATAAACAGCGCGGGCATTTTGTTCGCTGACATGATGTTTCATGCTCCATCTTACGAATTCTACCTTCAGCATACGCAATTTCACGTTAAATCACAGTAGTGTAACTCTGAGCATGTTCATCAAATAAATTGAAAAAGCCACAAAGGTGTGCAGCTTTGTGGCTTCATATTCGAATGCTAAACGTTTAACTCCAATTTAGCTGGCTTTTTTTTCCGTTTGTAGGCGGTAAGCAACCAGATCTTCAATTGTTAGCACAGTCATGCCATGCTGTCTTGCAAATTCCACCACTTCTGGCGTACGAGCCATAGTTCCATCATCGTTGGTTAATTCACACAGCACACCAGCAGGTTTAAAACCGGCAAGTGTTGCTAAATCAATACTGGCTTCTGTGTGACCACGACGCACTAATACACCACCTTCACGACCACGCAGAGGAAATACATGCCCTGGGTGATGAATATCGGCTGGAGCTGCATTATCAGCAATCGCTGCGCGGATGGTGGTTATACGATCTGCCGCAGAAACCCCTGTCGTTACACCTTTAGCCGCTTCAATTGTCACGGTAAAAGCCGTTTGATTTTGGCTGGTATTTTTATCAACCATCATCGGTAATTCAAGTTGCTTACGACGTTCTTCAGTGATGCACAAACAAACAATTCCACTGCTATAGCGGATGGTCATTGCCATTTGCTCTGGTGTCATTGTTTCTGCTGCAAAAACAAGGTCGCCTTCGTTTTCACGGTCTTCATCATCGAGTACGAGCACACCTTGGCCTTGACGTAATGCTTCAAGGGCGCGTTCAACGCGTTCGATTGGATTACCGAATTCGGAAAGTAGCGTCTGATTCATGGTAAAAACCTCTTAAGTAATAATTTATTAGTTACCAGAATCAGGGCAGTCTTAGGAGTACGAGAACCGAATAAACAAAAACCGCGAATGCGCCTTTTGCTGACTCAGATATGCAAAGCAATACTGTGCTATAAAGCACAAAATGCTGATACAGTTAATTCTCTCCCATCCGGACTATAACCGTCGGCTCCAGAGTCACACTGGATCTGCTGACCTTTACTCATAACAAGCAAAGCGCTCGCGGGCTTCATGCATGGCATGTTACCGCCGGTGGGGACTTTCACCCCGCCCTGAGATAAACGCATTCAATATAGCGCTAATAATTTTAACGCGCAACGACCAAAGCAAAAATTGATGTTCAACTCACATTTTTGGTCAAAAAAGTCAATAAAAAACGTATAGTTAGCTTAAATCTGGCTAATTGCTATCAATATTCTTAATCAATTAAGCAATCTATACTCTAAATAATTCGAGGTGAAGTTAGGCGACAAGTGAATGAGTCGCTACGAGCCCACATAAGTAGGTGACTAGTGCGAGTGAGCATAGTCACCATACCTTAACGAAAGGCGATACAACTTTAAGTATAACGAGTCTTGTTGAGTTAGCCCCCTTCAAGTATTACACTAGCCTCAATATCTCTTTAACACGTTAAGGACCCGCGAATGCTCGATCCGAAAAAAATTGAACAAGTCGCTCGCCAAATTCAAGGCGCTTTACCAAAAGGCGTTCGTGATTTAGGTGAAGACTTCGATAAAAAATTACGTTCATTACTGCAATCACAACTTGGCAAACTTGATTTAGTGAGCCGTGAAGAGTTTGATATCCAAACTCAAGTGTTGCTGCGCACTCGCGAAAAATTAGTCCAAATGGAACAACGAGTGAAAGCGTTAGAAGAACGCTTTAATGACAACCATGTTGTCGAAGAGAAACAACAAGGTCAGTAATCTTTGCTCCATTACGGCCTGCAATTAGAACATTACAGGCCGCATATATCGCAAACTTTATTTTTTCTTTGCGTATTTCAATGAATCGAGGGCAACAGCAAAAATGATGATGCTGCCTTTAATGATATATTGCCAATAAGGGTTGATGCCGATATAAGTTAAACCGTAGTTAATTACCGTAAAAATAATGACACCAGTTACGACACCAATAACGGTTCCGACCCCTCCAGAGAAAGAAACGCCCCCTACAACACAAGCTGCGATGGCATCCAGTTCATACATAAAACCCAAGTTATTGGTCGCACTACCGATACGGCCTGCTTCTAATAAACCACCAAAAGCATAAAAAACTCCCGAGAGCGCATAAACCATGATCAGATTAAGAGGCACGTTAACACCTGAAACTTTTGCCGCTTCTGGATTACCACCAATGGCAAAAATGTTTTTTCCAAAACGCGTTTTGTTCCACAAGATCCACACAAAAATCACGGCAATTAATGCATAGAAAGTGATGTATGACAGTTTAAAATCACCAAATCGGAAAAAACCTTGTGCAAAATGGGAGAACGCAGGATCAAACCCAGCAACAGGGGAAGCCCCAACAGAGTCATAATAGAGCGAGTTGATCCCATAAACGATGATCATCGTTCCCAACGTAGTAATAAACGGCGTAACATTGAGATAAGCAATCACTAAACCGTTGACCAAACCGATCACCGCACCAATCGCACAAACCAGTAAGATCACCGCAGGTATTGACCATGTTTCCATTTGCGGGAACACTTTATTTACATTATCCATAGATTGCAGTAATGTCGCGGAAATCACAGCTGCTAAGCCAACCTGCCGACCCGCTGATAAATCAGTCCCTTGGGTAACAATCAACCCGGCAACCCCTAATGCGATGATAATACGCACCGATGATTGAGTGAGGATATTGCTCATGTTCATCAAACTGAGAAAAGTCGGATCTTGAATAATAATAACCGCAAGTAGCACTAATAGGACGACATAAATTCCGCCCTCTTTGAAATAGGTAAATAAGTTTTTTTTATTTAGCACACTCATAGTTCAGCCCCTTAAAGGTGCACAGATGCAAGCCGCAGAATTTCATTCTGAGATGTTTGCTTTGTGTCAACGATATCCGCAACTTGTCCATTGCTCATCACAAGTATTCTGTCGGTAATTCCCAAAAGTTCTGGCATTTCAGATGAAACAATAATGATCCCCTTTCCTTTCTTCGCCATTTCAGTGATCAACTGATAGATTTCAAATTTAGCGCCAACATCGATCCCTCTCGTCGGTTCATCAAGCATTAATATTTCTGGTTGAGTCAGCAACCAGCGACCTATAATCACTTTCTGTTGATTACCCCCTGACAGCGACCCTACCTGTGTTTTATGGCCCGGTGTTTTTACTCGCATAGCATCAATGACCCACTGGACATCGCTTTTCATTTTGCGCTTGTCTAATAGGCCAAGTTTGTTTTTGTAGTGACGAATATTGGAAATCAATGAGTTAAAACCCACGTCGAGGTAAGCATAAATGCCTGTCGAACGTCGTTCTTCAGTGACCAGTGCAAAGCCGTTGTGGATCGCTTCATTTGCGGTACGGTTATGGATCACTTTGCCATGTAATTTGATGGTTCCAGCTGATTTTTCACGCACACCAAATAGCGTTTCTACTATATCTGTTCGTTTAGCGCCCACCAGCCCAGCGATCCCTAAGATCTCACCTTTATGAACGTCAAATGAAACATTACGAATAGAAGGCTGGCGCTGTGAGGTTAGGTTTTTAACTTCTAAAATCACTTCACCTGGGGTGTTTTGACGATCGGGAAAACGTTGGCTCAGGGAGCGCCCAACCATCATTGCGATGATTTGACTCATATTCAGTTCTTGCAGTGGCTGCGTGGCGATCCACTGGCCATCACGTAACACGGTAATTTCATCACATAGCTGAAAGATCTCTTCCATCTTATGTGAAATATACACAATGCCGCAGCCACGCTGCTTAAGTTTACGAATGATACTAAAAAGATGATTAACTTCTTTTTCGGTCAATGATGAGGTCGGTTCATCCATAATGACAATTTTAGCGTCATAGGAAAATGCTTTTGCTATTTCAATCATTTGCATCTGTGATACCGATAAGTTACCCACTTTTTCACGGGGATCGATATCGATATCAAGTTCATTAAAGATTGCCTGCGTATCTCTGAACATTTTGTGTTGGTCAACAAACAATCCTTTCGTTGGATAGCGCCCCAACCACATGTTATCCATCACAGTACATTGTAAAACAAGATTTAGCTCTTGATGCACCATTGACACACCATGCTCAAGCGCTTCTTTTGAGCTTTTAAAATCAATAGATTGCCCTTGAAAAATAATCCTGCCACTGTCTTTTTTATAGATACCAAATAGACATTTTAATAACGTGGATTTACCAGCGCCATTCTCTCCCATTAACGCATGAATTGAATGTGGTCGAACACGTAAGTTGACGTTATCTAATGCTTTTACGCCTGGAAATGACTTACAGATATCAGTCATTTCCAGCAGAAATTCACTTGAATTATCATCCATAAAGATACCTGACTTATCTTCCCATTGAATGAATACACCCTCACTAGCAACCGCGTCGATGACGCAATCGCAGTGAGAGCCTCACAGGTTATTTCAATAGTTACTTGCTAAATTGAGAGAGGTTATCTTTATCGATGCCGACATAAGGGATACGTACGACTTTATCGACAATTTTATACTGTGTTCCTTCAGCGGCAGGTTTACCTTCGGCAAGGTTTTTGGCTAGTGCTAGAGTGGCTTTAGCTTGATTTTCACCATCATTCAATACCGTACCTGCCATCGCCCCGGACTTCACAAGTGCGAGTGCTTCAGGCAAGGCATCGACGCCAAAAACAGGAATACTGGATTTGTTGTGAGCTTTGAGTGCTTCTACTGCTCCCATCGCCATCGCATCATTATTGGCGATCACTACTTCAATTTTATTGGCGTTAGGGCCTGACAGCCAAGCATCCATTTTATCTTTTGCTTGAGCAGCATCCCACATGGCAGTATCTAGCTGTAATTTTTCGGTTTTGATCCCTTTTTCATTCAGTGTTTTCGTTACATACGTAGTACGTGCTTCAGCATCTGGGTGGCCAGGCTCCCCTTTCAGTAACACATATTGTATTTGCCCATCTTTATTCAAATCCCAATTAGGATTTGCTTGCCAATGTTTTGCAATCAACTCGCCTTGGATCACACCGGATTCTTTAGAGTCTGCACCAACATAATAGGCTTTGTCATAGCTATCGAGTGCTTTACGAGTAGGTTCTTTATTGAAGAAAACAACAGGGACATCATTAGCTCGTGCTTTATCAATGATAGTTTGTGCCGCCGCAGGATCAACAAGGTTGATTGCTAGGGCTTTTACACCTTTAGCTAATAGAACGTCAACTTGGTCGTTCTGTTTGGATTGGTCGTTCTGTGAGTCATTCATCAGTAGGGTAACGTCAGGTGATGCTTTAGCATCTTTCTCGATCGCTTTTCGCACTGTTGACATAAAATTATCGTCATATTTATAAATCGTCACGCCAATACGGCTATCTGCTTGAGAAACCGCGCTGAACATCATTGCTACGGTGACTGCTGCTAACATGAACCCCTTTTTAACCATTGACTGCCTCCGGCTTGTTTTAAGCTTTGCGATCAGCACATTAAAAAGAGCTCTTGTACTGATAACAAAATGATGACCTATGGATTTTTATTAAAGACAGCACAAGTGCAGAGCTTCAATGAATCGTATGATCAGCTGAGCACCAGAAAACGTTTAGAGTATAAGGGGCCATTTGTTAATTAATTGTGAATAAAATCACAATTAATTAACAATGCGTACTAAATAAAATATTGAATGGACAAAAAACCAGTGAACTTGTGATCCACTGGTTTTTAAGTGACGTTTGAAATGATTTATTCTTTGGTTTTAATGATATTTTTAATGATATTTGTCGTTGAAATACCATCTTCAAAGTTAAGCACTTTGACCTCACCACCAGCAGCCCAAACCTCTTCACTACCCGCGATCTCTTCTGGGCGATAATCACCACCTTTCACTAACACATCAGGTAGCACTTCGCTGATCAAACGTTGAGGAGTATCTTCCTCAAAGGGTACAACCCAATCAACCGATTCTAATGCACCTAGCACGATCATGCGTTGTTCTAACGGGTTAACTGGTCGCGTTTCGCCTTTCAACCGACGCGTTGAAGCATCGCTATTTACAGCCACAATTAATCGATCGCCTAACTTACGTGCATTCGCAAGATAAGAAACATGCCCTGCATGCAGGATATCAAAGCAACCATTGGTCATTACCACACGCTCACCACGCAGCCTTGCATTCGCGACGGCTTGTTTGAGCTGAGCTTCATCCATCACACCAAAACCATTATCTGCACGTCCGCGGATCGCATTTTCTAATTCAATTGGCGAAACGGTAGAAGTCCCCAACTTGCCGACCACGACACCAGCAGCTGCATTGGCTAGCGCACACGCTTCATGTAATGGACGACCCGATGCGATCGATGCAGCTAAAACACCAATCACCGTATCACCCGCCCCTGTGACATCATAAACTTCTTGGGCTTCTGTTGGTAAATGTAGCGGTGGCGCATTACGACGGATCAGACTCATCCCTTGCTCTGAACGTGTGATCAACAACGCAGTCAAATCAAGAGACTCTAATAATTTCATCCCTTTTTCTTCAACGTCTTGGTTATCATGACAGCGACCAACGATCGCCTCAAACTCAGACATATTTGGCGTCAATAATGTCGCACCACGATAGCGTTCAAAATCATTACCTTTTGGGTCGATCAGAACAGGAACGCCAGCTTTATTTGCCAGTGCAATCATGTTTTGTACTTGCGAGAGTGCCCCTTTGGCATAGTCGGAAAGTACCAATGCGCCAATATGTGGTAACGCTTGCTCAATGCGTTCTAGCATCGGTTGCACATCAACATTTTCAAAGCCTTCTTCAAAATCGAGGCGGATCAGTTGTTGGTTGCGCGATAGGACTCGTAATTTTGTGATCGTCGGATGTGTTGGGATAGCCACAAAGTCACAACGTACTTTAACTGCATTTAAGCTTTCAGTGAGCGCTTTAGCGGCATCATCGATCCCTGTTAAACCAACAAGACGTGAATTAGCCCCTAACGAAGCAATATTCATTGCAACGTTTGCAGCACCGCCGGGACGTTCTTCGACCATGTTGACTTTGACCACAGGAACAGGGGCTTCAGGTGAAATGCGGCTTGCAGGGCCGTGCCAATAACGATCGAGCATGACATCACCCACAACCAGTACGCCAGCTTGCTTATAATCAGGGAGTGTTACTTTCATCCCAAAACTCCAATATTCAAAAAGAAACTGTCAATAATTAACGCGATATTATCATAAAAATGCTACGCAATACCTAGCCACTTTGCCCAACTTGCAAGCACTTGTTCGCGCTCAGTGGCGAACTGGCTGATATCGACCCGACTAGGCAATGATTGTAAGGCGAGGTGATGTAATTCATCACGCATAGAAACATAAGCATGAGTCAATGCATTCGCTTCCTCTTCAGACATCAAATCATGTTGTGCCATCAATTCAAAAATTCGTACGTTATCTGACCAACGGGTTAATGACGGATTATCAGGTGCATAGCGTAAAACGAGATATTGAGCGATAAACTCAATATCGGTAATACCACCAGGATCAGCTTTCAAATCAAACTGTGTTGCTTGATGGCTACCCAAGTGCTGATGCATTTTTAAGCGCATGTCGCGCACTTGCTGACGCAGTGTTTCCACATCTTGTGGCGTACATAAAGTTTCATGGCGTATACGTTTAAATTCTTGCTGTAATTTTGTATCACCAAACACCATACGCGCACGGATCAAAGCTTGATGTTCCCATGTCCAAGCATCGTTCTTTTGATAATCATCAAAAGCTTCGATGGTACTAACCAACATCCCTGACTCGCCGGATGGTCTTAAACGTGCATCAACTTCATATAAAACACCTGAAGCGGTGCGAGTGCTAAACAAGTGAATAATACGTTGAGCAACACGTAAATAGAATTGCCGTGCATCGATCGAACGGTCACCATTAGTCACTACACCAATCGGGCAATCAAACAGAAATACCAAATCCAAATCAGAACTGTAACCGAGTTCCCAACCACCGAGTTTGCCATAGCCCAACACTGCAAAACCGTATTGTTTTTCATCTGATTGAGCAAGGTGTGCTGGCTCGCCATAACGTTTAACCATTTTTTGCCATGCTTGATGAACAACGGCATCAATAATAGCTTCGGCAAGGTAAGTCAGGTGATCGCTGACCTTCATAACAGGTAATACGCCTGTAATATCTTCTGCTGCAATACGGAGCAACTGGGCCTGTTTAAACTGTCTGAGAGCTTCGAGTTGTTGCTCTTCATCATCATCCGGAACACGCATTAAATATTGGCGTAGTTCATCACGATAAGCCGTTAGAGGTAAAGGTTGATAGAGTGATTTAGGATCCAATAACTCATCCAGCAGCAATGGATGACGAGCAAGCTGCTCAGCGATCATTGGTGAGGCCGCACACAAACGAATAACGTGCGTCAATACCTCATCAAACTCAAGCATCAATTCTAAATAAGTTGTCCGGCTGACAATGCTTAATAGTAGCGGCGTCAAGCGTTCAATGACTTGCCCTGCGTCAGATCGTTCACCCACTTTTGCCAGCAGTTTTGGCATTAAATCATCAAGAACATCTCGTCCACGCGGGCCAATAGTACGCTTATTCAGATCATGGCGGAACATCAACACACCGTGGATCATTTTTTGGGCAATCTCTTCATCGTGAGATGGGAGATAACACGCAAGCTCTTCTTTTGCTAACTCACCTTGCCACAACGTAATATAGATTTCATCAAAGCTATCTTTGGTTTCCTCTTCATCATCTTGGCCAATTTGCTCGGTAAAAATTTGATGAACTATCGCCATCTTTTGCTTTAAAACAGGGTAAAACTGATCCCAATGGGTGAAACCCATCCCCCATGCTAAACGCGCCTGATCTAATCGATCATCAGGAAGCGTCTGAGTTTGCTGGTCATCAATGCTTTGCAGTAGGTTTTCGACACGGCGCAAAAACAGGTAAGTACTCTGTAATTGTCCAACTTGCTGTTCAGGTAATAACCCTAGGTCGATGATCCCTTGCATGGCCAACAATAAAGATTGTGACTGCAATGCAGGCTCTCTTCCCCCGCGGATCAGCTGGAAAACTTGCGTAATAAATTCAATTTCACGAATACCACCAGCCCCGAGTTTAATGTTATTCACTAAACCACGACGCCTGACCTCACGTTCAATCATATTTTTCATATTACGTAATGATTGAATAACGCTGAAATCGATATAGCGGCGATAGACAAAAGGACGTAATAGCTGCCGCAATGTTTCCGCATAATGCAGGCTATCTGGCCCCATAATGCGCGCCTTAACCATCGCATAACGCTCCCAATCTCGACCTTGCTCTTGGTAATAGTCCTCTAATGCAGAAAAACTAAACACCAAAGGACCACTATCGCCAAAGGGGCGTAACCGCATATCAACACGGTAAACGAAACCATCAACGGTGAGTTGATCTAATACACGGATCAGTTTTTGCCCTAAACGGGTAAAGAATTGTGCATTATCAAGCTGTTTGCGCCCTCCTTGAGTCAACCCATTTTCTGGATAGGCAAAAATCAGATCGATATCAGAAGAGAAGTTAAGTTCTCTACCACCGAGTTTACCCATACCAAGCACTAATAAGGGTTGAGGACGTCCTTCACTATCACAAGGCGTTCCCCATGATTGGCTATATTGTTGATACAACCAATCTCTAGCAGCAACAATTAATGTCTCCGCAAGAGAGCTTAATTGCAGAAGTGTTTCTTGTTCATTACTGATCTTTAAGACTTGCATCCAAGCCGCTCTGACTAACATTTGATGGCGAAAAACGCGTAATACACGCATCAAATGATCTTCATCGATAACCAGCGCCAGCTCCTTAGCTAGCCACTGAGTATAATGTTGATATTCATTCGGTTGTGGCTGTCGTTCACGGATCTGCTGCAAAAAGTGGGGGTGAGCTAAAACCTGTTTAAGGACAAAATCACTAAAACTGAGTACAGCGACTTCGGTATCAAGCAAAGGTAATAGTTCGCTCGCCTGATCGGAAAATCGAGCGATAACACGTTGTTTCTGGCTTTCGAGCAGTTCCGAGAAAGGATGCATATAAACACCTCAGTGAATATCAATCAGTATACTTCAAAGCAATTAGCCACTGCGTGAAAGCTAGCTTACATTTCAACCAACAGCTGCTATAACAAAAATCTTCCGCAGTACGTGTTTCATCGGCAAGATTATGCCGAAGCTGCTCTAATGGAATATCTTGAATAAACTGTGGTGCAGAATTTTGATAATGTACTAAAAAGGCTTGCACAAAACGTAAAAACACATCAAACCCTTCACTTGCGCCCTCTCCCCCCGCTAACCAATAAGCTTCATGCTGCTGGCTCAATTTCTGCATACGCATTAATGCTTGGTCGATAGGTTGTTGTTCATAATCGAAAATATCATCAGGCCGTGGTACGGGAGCTTCATTCGGCTGCATTAACGAATAACCTCGAGCTGCCTTGCTCAATGATGAAAGGCGTAATCCGTCAATATCGGCAAGTTTTTTGGCTAAATTTAATACATCAGCCACAAAACCTTTTTTCAATTCCAATTCAAATTCTTGAATAGGTAAATCACGAGACCCCGCAGAAATTTCGCCTTGATCGAAAACGACTTCAATTTCGCTGTCTTCAAAAATGACTAACCATGTTTCACGCATGAAGTTAGTACTAAATAAAATTTGCAATTGTGACTGTAATTGCTGGATATCAGTGCCTTCCGGCCAAATATCAGCAGGGAATGCAGACAAATTGAGTTCCGGTGTTTCAACTTCAACGTTATATTCAGGGCGTTGATGCAACCCGCCAATCACTTGACCTGCTGTTTTGATGGTCATTTCATAATGACCATCACAGCCACGGATGCGCAACCCCATATCCCACTGACGCAGTTGGCGATCTTCGGTATCAAAATAGATATTCGTGAGTTTTTTCGCTTCAGTGTGCTGGTGGGAAAGTGTCGATAATGATTGGCGTACTGCTTCTATTGCAGTCGTTTGAGCAGATAATTTAAGCTCAACTTCAAGGTGGCTCATACATTTCCTTTAATTAATAATTTCTCTGTGCTCATATTACCCCAATCAGAGTAGAGTGAGAAAACAAACTACACAGAAAGAAAAAATTCTATTCGCTCGATTAATTTCAGACGTTTATACTGTTAATAATACGAAATATGATTGCCACGGGTGAGCCTAATCAACAATACTGCAACTTGAAGTATGGCGAGTTTATGTCAAGAAGTGCAAGGAACCGCGACTTACGAGGCCACTTAGGAGAGTTCCCATTTTCGTTTTACATTTGCACACGCACACTGAACTCTTTAGAGTAAGTCTACATATGTATGCTGCATTCATTCACCATAACGAATAGAAAATAATACCATGCGAAAAATACCATTACTCCTTATTTCCATCATGGGACTCAGCCTGTCAATTGGCACTGCCGCCGCGGAGAAACGTTATGTTTCTGATGAGCTATCAACTTATGTGCATAGTGGTCCTGGGACAAAATATCGCATTGTTGGCACACTCAATGCAGGTGAAAGTGTAGAGCTACTCTCAACAGATGGTAATTTTGCTCAAGTGAAAGATGAGCGAGGCCGCACCGTTTGGCTACCGACTGAACAGCTCAGCAATATTCCGAGTATGAAAACGCGCATTCCTCAGTTAGAAGCCGAAAACCAAAAGCTACGCCAACAGCTCGAAAATATCGACAATACATGGAACACGCGTACTTCTGATATGCAGCAAAAAGTGGCCGATAATGACAATGTGGTTAAACAGTTAAAAGCAGAAAACGAAAAGCTGAAAAATGAACTGATTAAGTCAGGTAAAAAACTCGAAATCGCTGAAGTTAACTTAGATGATCGTCGTCGTGAGCTGATCCTGCAATGGTTTATGTATGGTGGTGGCGTGGCGGGTGCAGGTTTGATTTTTGGTTTGATCTTGCCACATATCATACCTCGTCGTAAAAAACGCAATGACCGTTGGATGAGCTAATTATTAATGTCGAAAATATATTTAGTAGGTGGAGCAGTACGTGATGAATTGCTTGGCCTACCTGTTTCAGATCGCGATTATGTTGTTGTGGGCTCTACGCCAGAAGCGATGTTAGCGCAGGGCTATCAGCAAGTGGGAAAAGATTTCCCTGTATTTCTGCATCCAAAAACTCATGAAGAATATGCATTAGCCAGAACCGAACGCAAAACAGGCTCTGGTTACACGGGTTTTAGTTGTTACGCTGCACCTGATGTCACCATAGAAGATGATCTATTACGTCGCGACCTGACGATTAATGCGATAGCTAAAGATCAGCAAGGGCAATTAACCGACCCCTACCATGGTGTTGATGATTTAAATGCACGTATTTTACGCCACGTTTCAGATGCATTTGCTGAAGATCCATTACGGATCCTACGAGTTGCTCGCTTTGCCGCACGTTTTGCTGCACAAGGGTTTCAAATCGCGCCTGAAACACTGTCCTTAATGCAATCAATGACCGCATCGGGTGAATTGAACCACCTTACCGCAGAGCGGGTCTGGGCAGAAACAGAAAAAGCGTTGCTCTCTACCAGCCCACAGATTTATTTCGAGGTTTTACGCCAATGTGGTGCTCTTTCAGTACTATTTCCTGAAATTGATAATTTATTTGGTGTACCAGCACCAGAAAAATGGCACCCAGAGATCGACACAGGGGTTCATACCCTGATGGCATTGCAGATGGCGGCAAAGTTATCACCTGATATTGATATTCGTTTTGCCACACTGTGCCATGATGTTGGTAAAGCACTTACGCCAAAAGAAGTTTGGCCTAGCCACCCTAATCACGGCGAAACAGGTATTCCGTTAATTGAAAACCTGTGTGACCGATTAAAAGTCCCTAATAGCGCACGCGAACTCGCACGCCTGACAGCACGTTTTCATGACAAAATTCACGTTATTAATCGGTTAAGTGCTACTGACATTATTCAATTATTTGATGGGCTTGATAGTTGGCGTAAGCCCGAGCGCATTACACAACTCAGTTTAATCAGCGAAGCCGATGCGCGAGGACGAACGGGACTGGAGCAACAGGCCTATCCACAAGGTGAGTTTTTACGTAAAGCGTTTAACGAGGCGCAAACCGTTAGCGTCAAACCGATCGTTGAGCAAGGTTTTCAAGGGCCTCAAATCCGTGAAGAACTCACTCGTCAACGTATTGAACACATTGAAAAGTGGTGCCAGCAACAAACGATATTGCCTGCTAGCCACGCATAGCAGTCAGCGGCAATGTTATCACCGCCGCTCAGACCGCAGACAAACGTATTTTGTTTGTCTGCGGTCGTTAAGGTTTTTGAAATCAACGAGGAAAATCAATTTATTGATTTTCGGCTGATAACACGGAGCGGGAAAAACCACGCTTTTATCCCGCTTCGTCAACAACCTCAGCGGCGGTGGTTATCACCGCCGCTAGTCTTATTCTGTTCTACAGCCTCTTTCAATCACCACACCAACACTCGTTGCCTGCGCAACTGCGCCTGGCTTGGATAATTTGATCCGCACCCATGGGCAATTAAAGTCGTTTAATATAATTTGAGCCACTTCCTCAGCGACTCGTTCTACTAAGGCAAATTTATTTTTGCTAACATGGCTGACGATGGCTTGGCTAATTTGCGCGTAATCGAGGCAATCAATGACATTATCGCTCCTTGATGCTCGTTTGTTGTTCCATCCCATTTCGATATCGAACACCAATTTCTGCTCAATTTGTTGTTCCCAGTCATATACACCTATGGTGGTGATGACTGATAATTGTTCAATAAATACGATATCCATCACGTCATTTTCTCGTTTGTGTGCTGAATTGATACCACTTTTTAGAAAATATGCGTATTATCCAAGAAGTGAAATAAATACCCTAACTGTTTTGGAGTTAGCTATGAGTGCAACCGCGCTTGGCATGATAATCTTTGCTTACCTATGTGGCTCAGTTTCAAGTGCTATACTGATCTGCCGGCTGGCAAGATTACCCGATCCCCGTCAACACGGCTCAGGCAACCCCGGAGCAACAAATGTATTGCGCGTTGGTGGTAAATTAGCCGCAGCCTCAGTACTGATTTGCGATGTCCTAAAAGGGATGATCCCTGTTTGGTTAGCTTACTACCTAAAAGTTCCGCCATTCTATCTTGGCTTTGTTGCAATTGCAGCCTGTCTTGGCCATATTTACCCTGTTTTCTTTCGTTTTAAAGGTGGAAAAGGCGTTGCTACCGCATTTGGTTCGATTGCCGCCATTGGTTGGGATCTTTCAGGGCTAATAGCCGGTACATGGCTACTCACGGTACTGCTCAGCGGTTATTCATCACTAGGGGCAATTGTTGGCGCTTTGCTGGCACCTTTCTATGTTTGGTGGTTTAAACCTGAATTCACCTTCCCTGTCGCTATGCTTTCATGTCTGATCCTCGTTCGCCACCATGGCAATATTCAACGCTTATGGCGTGGTCAAGAAAGCCGCATTTGGCAAAAATTGAAAAACAAGAAAAAGAAAACAGCAAAAGAAGTTGCCCAAGAAGCCAAAGAGCAGGAACAAGACGATTAAAATGAAAGGGCTGCGATGCGGCCTTTTCCACTCCTTTCCCATAATTGTTATCTTTTCTATTTAAATTTTGCATTATTATTAAGCGTTATTACGTAAAAAGTTAGATAAACATCAAATAATTCAAAATAATAGCTAATGAAAATTTAAAATAAGTCGAAGTATACCATTGAGAAACTCAACAATAATAATGGTGTACACATGAATCAAGTGCCGTTTACCACACAAAACGAATATCAATTAAACAACGATACAACCCTAATGACCACGAGTGATTTAGATGGCAATATCACTCACGCCAATGATGCTTTTATCCAAGTCAGCGGCTATTCACTCGAAGAATTACTTTATCAGCCTCACAAAATCATTCGCCACCCTGATATGCCAAAAGCAGCCTTTGCTGACATGTGGCACACCTTAAAAAATGGGCAGCCATGGACTGGGATCGTCAAAAATCGGCGTAAAAATGGTGATCATTATTGGGTTAGAGCCAATATCTGCCCAATGATGAGACAAGGAACTATCACTGGTTATATGTCAATTCGGACCAAAGCCACTCGTCAAGAAATTGCTGCCACAGAACCGCTTTACCAATCACTAAATGAAAATCGTAGCCGTCATAAGTTGTACAAAGGATTAGTGCTGACAAAACATTGGATTGGTCAATATCCAACGCTATCCATTCGTTGGAGGATCCGCTTACTAATGATTTTACTATTCACCGGTTGGATAGGTGTGGCTATTTTATCTGGTCTACAAGGAACTTCTCTACTCCATTCAACACTGCTTACCTTTATCACACTTTCTTTTGGTAATTTTCTATTCGAACAAGTCATTGCCAAACCTCTCGAAAGTGTGGCAAAACAGGCCCTTAATGTTGCCAGAGGACAATGTCATAGCATTCAACATCTCAACCGTGTCGATGAAGTTGGCTTAATGTTACGATCTATCGGGCAACTAGGATTAGTTTGCCGTTGGCTGACCAATGATGTGTCTTGCCAAATTGGTAATGTCCACAAAGAAAGCGAGTTGCTAGTTAAAGATTGCGATGAACTAGAACAACATACCCAAAAAACCGTTGGCTATGTACAGCAGACCGTCGCCACGATGAACCAGATGTCCGTTTCAGTACAAATGAATGCAGAAAATACCCTTCGTGCAGACAAACTATCTAGTGAAACCAGTGATACCGCCCAACATGCGGCTAAAGCAATGGAAAATGTCGTACATACAATGGATGAAATCGTACTTAGCACCAATAAAATCAATGCAATCACCGATGTGATCAAAAACATTGCATTTCAGACCAATATATTAGCCCTTAATGCCGCTGTTGAAGCCGCTCGCGCAGGTGAGCAAGGAAAAGGTTTTGCGGTCGTGGCTGATGAAGTTCGTAGCCTTGCAAGCCGTAGTGCTAGTGCTGTAAATGATATTCGAGATCTCATCGATGACTGTGAGAGTAAAGTTCACTCAGGCAAATTACATGTGCATACTACGGGGGATACATTACAAAACGTGGTAAATCAGGTGCAAAATGTGACCCAATTGATTAATCACATTAGCCATGCGACATCTGAGCAAGCTGCTGGTTTAGCCGAGATCACCCAAGCCGTCTTTGAACTTGAATCCATCGCCCAGAAAAATACGATACTTGTTGAGCAAAGTGCCAACGCTTCCGAGCTGGTAAAAAAACATTCTGTACAACTTGATGATGCGATCACCATCTTACATTAAGTCATAGAAAACCCTCAGTGATTACGTGACATGTCACATAATCACTGAGTTAATCTACAAATTTATGCCGTTTGTTCTACTAATGGTGGCAATTCAGCCAATGGCCAACGAGGGCGAACCGTGACACCTAACCCTGTAGTTGAACCACCTTTTAAACGGATCAAACCCGCCAAAGCAATCATTGCACCATTGTCAGTGCAAAATTCAGGGCGCGCATAAAAAACTTCACCACCCCGTTGCTTTAAAACGTCCTCCATTTTGGCGCGTAATGCACGATTAGCGCTAACCCCCCCCGCCATCACCAAACGTTTAAAACCCGTTTGTTCTAAAGCACGTTTGCATTTGATAGCCAAGGTATCTACGACCGCATCTTCAAACGCACGTGCAATATCAGCACGGGTTTGATCATCGTCGGCATTTTCACGGATGGTATTTGCAGCAAAAGTTTTTAAACCTGAAAAACTGAAATCCAACCCTGGACGATCAGTCATTGGGCGAGGAAAGACGAAGCGCCCTGCTGTACCTTGCTGTGCCATACGCGACAATACTGGACCGCCGGGATAGTCTAAACCTAATAATTTAGCCGTTTTATCAAACGCTTCACCCGCCGCATCATCGATTGATTCACCGAGTAATTGATATTCTCCGATCCCTGTTACGCTAATCAGTTGGGTATGGCCACCTGAAACCAATAAAGCCACAAAAGGAAACTCAGGGCTTTTTTCTTCAAGCATCGGTGCCAATAAGTGCCCTTCCATGTGATGGACCGCAACCGCTGGCACCCCCCATGCGAAGGCTAATGAACGCCCGACTGTCGCACCAACCATTAATGCACCAACCAGCCCCGGCCCTGCTGTATAAGCAACCGCATCAATATCAGCGCTGGTTAAATTCGCTTCTTTAAGTGCCGCTTGAATCAATGGCACAGTTTTGCGAATATGATCGCGAGAAGCCAATTCAGGTACGACACCGCCGTAGTCTGCATGAACTTTTATTTGACTATAGAGTTGGTTTGCTAATAGACCGGCCTTATCATCATAAATTGCGATCCCGGTTTCATCGCAAGATGTTTCGATACCTAAAACGCGCATTGCACTACCCTTGTTTGTTGCATAAGGCAAAGTCTACCATTAAATTCATGCAATCGTGTAATTTATGATGCCAAAAGGCTGACTTTTCCTGTTGTATAGTCTATAATCAGCACCCTGTAATAAATTTCGTGTGGCTAATTTCATTATTACCTAAATTTGGCTGTAATTTGGACAATGATTGTTCAAATAAAACAACCAATTGGTAATCTTGTGTGTTTCAATTTTATACGGCACTTTACAAACCCGTACTCATTGAAGTAAAATTCCGCACCATTTTAAATGACGGCTGGTTGAATAAAGCCAGCAACAACCCGATTTCTATTGAGGTGAGAGGCACATGCCGGTAATTAAAGTACGTGAAAACGAGCCATTCGACGTTGCACTGCGTCGTTTCAAACGTTCCTGTGAGAAAGCAGGGGTCTTAGCTGAAGTTCGTCGTCGTGAATTCTATGAAAAACCAACGACTGAGCGTAAACGCGCTAAAGCATCTGCTGTTAAGCGTCACGCTAAGAAACTGGCTCGCGAAAACGCACGCCGTACTCGTCTGTACTAATTGGTCGCGGTAACCACCGCAACTATCGCAGGCAGTACTCGTAAGCAGTTAAAGGCCGTGCTTTCCTGAGGGAAGCGCGGCTTATTATCGTTCATCAACAGGCGAAAAAGAGGCTTATGGCTGGACGAATTCCGCGTTCATTTATCAATGATTTGTTAGCGAGAACCGACATCATCGATTTAGTTGATGCAAAAGTCCCGTTAAAAAAACAGGGTAAAAACCATCACGCGTGCTGTCCGTTCCATAACGAAAAAACACCTTCTTTCACGGTGAACAGTGAAAGGCAGTTTTATTACTGCTTTGGCTGTGGCGCTCATGGCAATGTGATCGATTTTCTGATGAATTACGACAAATTAGATTTTGTCGAAGCCATCGAAGAACTATCTGCTTTACATGGTCTTGATGTTCCTTATGAAACAGGAACCGGTGCTAGCCAAATTGAACTTCATCAACGGCAAAATTTGTACCAATTGATGGAGAAAATAAACCATTTTTACCATGCTGCCTTAAGTCATCCATCGGCGAATAAAGCCAAAGATTATTTAAGCCAACGTGGTTTAAGCGCAGACATTATTGAGCATTTTTCAATCGGTTTCGCCCCTGCGGGGTGGGATAACCTGCTCAAGAAATTTGCCATAAACCCAGAAAGTCGCAAACAGCTGGATGATGCAGGCATGTTAGTGACCAATGATAACGGTCGCACCTATGATCGCTTTAGAGAGCGAGTCATGTTCCCTATCCGGGATCGCCGAGGTCGCGTTATCGCTTTTGGTGGTCGTGTTCTTGGTGATGCGTTACCTAAATATTTGAACTCACCAGAAACCGATATTTTCCATAAAGGCCGCCAGTTATTCGGTCTTTATGAAGCAACCCAAAATAGCAGTGAACTGGCTAAGTTGTTGGTTGTTGAAGGTTATATGGACGTTGTTGCATTGGCTCAGTATGGCATCCGTTATGCGGTGGCATCGTTGGGTACTTCAACAACCTCCGAGCACATTCAGTTGCTCTATCGTTCAACTGATACAGTGATTTGTTGTTATGATGGCGACCGCGCAGGTAGAGAAGCCGCGTGGCGGGCACTTGAACATGCCCTACCTTACTTAACTGATGGTCGCCAATTGCGTTTTATGTTTTTACCTGATGGCGAAGATCCAGATTCTTTAGTCCGCAAAGAGGGCAAAGAAGCATTCGAGTTGAGAATGAATGATGCGCAGACATTATCTGCATTTCTTTTTGACTCACTGGTTCCTCAGGTTGATCTAAAAACGCAGGAGGGACGTGCAAAATTTAGTAAACTGGCCATCCCTCTGATAAAACAAATACCTGGTGAAACATTGCGCCTTTATATGGCCCAAGAGCTAGGAAATTTTATCGGTATACCGGATATTTCTCAGGTTCTTGCTATGATTGATAGAGAGAGTACTGAACCGGTAAGCTACCAAGCACCAAAGTTAAAACCGACCACAATGCGTATTTTAATCGCCTTGTTGGTGCAAAACCCGAACTTCTCTGAGTTCGTACCCTCATTAGAGGGAATTGCCCATATCCAAATGCCGGGGCTCTCTCTTTTTCAGGAGCTGGTTGACGTTAGCCGTTCCAACCCTGGCTTAACAACTGGGCAGTTACTTGAGCTGTATCGTGACAATAAATTTGCCAATCAACTTGAAAAACTGGCAACTTGGAACGATATAGAGATAGAAGAGATAGCGGAAAAAACATTTAAAGATGCGTTAAACCATCTATTTAATAGCGCGCTTGATGAGCGTTTCGACTACTTGATAGCGAAAGAACGAACCGAAGGGCTGACCCCTGAAGAGCGCGCAGAAGTCCGCTTGATCACACTTTCTCGTGTGAAAACATAAAGAATACCAAACGGCTTAAGTGCCGATTTACCAAAGGCAAATGCCTGTAAACTGCTACGAAATTAAAGGAGCGTAGCATAACAAAATAAAAAAACTCCTTTGAATGTTCTTGTTGGCCGATTGTTTCGCCGACCGACACCAATCTAAATACTCAGAAGTGTGGATACCGTCTTATGGAGCAAAACCCGCAGTCGCAGCTTAAGCTACTCGTAACCAAGGGTAAAGAGCAAGGTTACTTAACCTATGCTGAGGTCAACGACCATCTGCCGGAAGATATCGTCGATTCAGATCAAATTGAAGATATCATCCAAATGATTAATGACATGGGCATCCAGGTCATGGAAGAAGCACCTGACGCCGATGATTTGATACTCGCTGAAACCACTTCCGATACGGATGAAGATGCAGCAGAAGCCGCTGCACAAGTTTTATCCAGTGTTGAAAGTGAAATTGGTCGTACTACTGACCCTGTGCGCATGTATATGCGTGAAATGGGTACCGTCGAGCTCTTAACCCGTGAAGGTGAGATCGACATTGCAAAACGTATCGAAGATGGCATCAACCAAGTTCAGTGTTCTGTTGCAGAATACCCTGAAGCCATTACCTATTTACTTGAACAGTATGATCGCGTAGAAGCAGGCGAAAGCCGCCTATCCGACTTGATTACTGGTTTCGTCGATCCTAACGCTGAAGAAGATTTAGCCCCAACGGCAACACACGTTGGTTCTGAGCTTCCTCAAGAAGAGTTAGATAAAGACGATGATGAAGACGAAGAAGATGAAGACGGCGATGACAGCGATAGCGATGACGATAACAGCATCGATCCTGAATTAGCTCGTGAAAAATTCGGCGAACTGCGTGTGCAGTACGAAAAAACTCGTCAACATATTAAACAGTATGGCCGTAGCAATGCCCAAACAGCTGTTGCTATTGAAGAACTTTCAGAAGTCTTCAAACAGTTCCGTTTAGTTCCTAAGCAATTTGACTATCTGGTCAATAACATGCGCGAAATGATGGACAGAGTACGTTTGCAAGAACGTACCATCATGAAGCTATGTGTTGAACAGTGCAAAATGCCTAAGAAAAACTTTATCACCCTATTCAGTGGTAATGAAACTAGCGAGACTTGGTTAACCGCCGCTAAAGCGATGAACAAACCATGGTCTGAAAAACTGTTAGAAGTTGAAGAAGAAATTTTACGTTGTCTGCAAAGACTGCGTCAAATCGAAGAAGAAACTGGCTTAACTATCGAGCAAGTCAAAGACATCAACCGTCGTATGTCTATCGGTGAAGCGAAAGCTCGCCGTGCGAAGAAAGAGATGGTTGAAGCAAACTTACGTCTGGTTATTTCGATTGCTAAGAAATACACCAACCGTGGTTTGCAATTCCTTGACCTGATCCAAGAAGGTAACATTGGTCTGATGAAAGCGGTTGATAAATTTGAATATCGCCGTGGTTACAAATTCTCAACCTATGCAACTTGGTGGATCCGTCAGGCAATTACGCGTTCCATCGCGGATCAGGCACGTACTATCCGTATACCGGTTCATATGATTGAAACGATCAACAAATTGAACCGTATCTCTCGTCAAATGCTGCAAGAAATGGGCCGTGAACCTTCACCTGAAGAGTTAGCGGAACGCATGCTAATGCCGGAAGATAAGATCCGTAAAGTGCTGAAAATTGCTAAAGAGCCTATCTCAATGGAAACGCCAATCGGTGATGATGAAGATTCACATCTGGGCGATTTCATCGAAGATACCACTTTAGAGCTGCCATTAGACTCAGCGACTTCAGAGAGCCTGCGTTCAGCAACTCATGAAGTCTTAGCCGGCCTAACAGCGCGTGAAGCAAAAGTTCTGCGTATGCGTTTTGGTATCGATATGAACACTGACCACACCTTAGAGGAAGTGGGTAAACAGTTCGATGTTACGCGTGAGCGTATTCGTCAAATCGAAGCAAAAGCATTACGTAAATTGCGTCACCCAAGCCGCTCAGAAGTGCTACGTAGCTTCCTTGATGAGTAATTAATTAGCGCTTTATGCTTTGCAAAAAACCCCTGCTTCAGCAGGGGTTTGTTTATCAAACCCTATTCACTTTCCCTTGTTTCACTACCAACAACAACGTCAAACCAATCACAACAGCTCCCCCCAACATGGCAATATTAAAGCCCGATGTAAATGCAGAACGCACCGCATGTTCGATATAAGGCAGTGTCACCAGCGAAGCATCGTTGATTAAACGGCTGAGATCTTGATTTGGTAACATTGAAACAAGCGATTGATCGTCGTTTAATTGGCTTACTGCCCGATGTGTCATTAATGTACCTAACAGCGCAATGCCCAATGTCATCCCTGTTTGCCGTACAGCATTCATGACTGCGGAAGCAATCCCTGAATACGCTTTATCAATACTCCCCATAACCAGTGAACTTATCGCTGGTATTGCCATTCCCATGCCTGTACCGAGTACAAACAAAGTCACTGCAATTGGTAAATAGGCGCTATCTACTGCCACATTACCAAGCACAGTCGACGCTATCGCAATCAACACAAAACCAAACATCATTAAATGGCGAACACTGATAAAGCCAGAAAGGCGGCCAAAAGAAAATGAAAATAGCGCCATTGCCACAAACTCAGGAGCCATGCGTAGCCCTGCTTCAAATGCGCTCCACCCTTGCCCCTTTTGCAAAAACAGCGCAATAAAAAACACATTGCTGTATGTGGCAAAACCTAACGCAAATGAAGCCGTGTTATATTGGAAGAAAAACCGATTAGTTTTAAACAAAAAAATAGGAAATAATGGGCGATCTACCTTTGTCTCGGTAATGATAAAACCAATCAAAGCCAATAAGCCAATACTCAACCCGCCGATAGTGATAGGACCTGCCCAGCCAAATTGGCCTGCCTCAATCAATGCAAAGGTAATAGCCCCTAACATAATGATACTCAAGAGCTGCCCTATTGGATCAAAAGCTGCTTTATCGGGGTCGGCGCTCTCAGAGATCCCCAGCCCACCTAACACTAATGTCACAACCCCTAAAGGAATATTGATCAGAAAAATAGTTGGCCAATCCAACACCTCAACCAAAAAACCACCTAATATCGGGCCAATAATTAATGACAGTGCACTTACTGCCGACCATATACCAATAATTTTTATTCGTTCTATATCATTACTGAAAGCTTGCGTAATAATCGATAATGCGCCCGGTATTAACGCCGCAGCAGCGATCCCTTGAACAATACGCCCTAAAATCAGCATTTTTGGTGTGTTGGCTGATGCACACATCGCCGAACCAACAATAAAAATAGCGATCCCCAATAACCAAACTTTCTTACGACCGTAACGATCACTGATAGGGCCAACCGAGAGGATCAAAGCAGACAAGCACAATGCATAAGAGTCAATAATCCACTGTAGCATCCCCATATCAGCATTGAGATCTTTTTGGATTGCAGGTAGTGCGACATTAACAATACTGATATCCAACGTAGCCATAAAAGTGCCAAGGCAAATCGCTGTGATCAAAAAAATACGTTTCATTTTTATCGCCTTCATATTTAATGATGCTGTCATCATAAAATATGACCGACCGACGGTCAATGAAAATAAGAATGAATACTATTTGAGTAAGAAATAGATAAGGGGATGCTTAATCAAGCCCCCCTTAAACATACTTAAAAACTAAAATAATTATGCATTAATCAGTGAACGCACGTACTCAGCGATTTCTTCATTTTGACAATGTGCAAAGAAGCACTCTTGAAACTGACTTCCCATAACCGCCGTTTTCACTAAGCTTTGATCCATCGCACGTAGCGTGTCTAAATAGTTTTCTTTGACAATCGCAGCTTTCACTTCATTAAGAATAGCGGCATTGCAGCGCTGTGGCTCGGCACGCTCAAGTGGATAACCTTGGCCACGTTCGCCAGTGAACGCTTTCTCAAAAATATAACGGACATTAAGCTCTGCGCCCCAGCCATAGCCTTTCGCGAATGCCATAGAAATGGCATTACCGTTATTAATTTGATTAAACAAGAAAGCATCTGATGGCTCTAAACAATAACCACACACCACACCTGGATGCAGGTTTAGGGACATCAGTGCGCCCTGTCCAGTTCCACAACCGGTAACAACAAAATCAACTGCTTTGGCATTAAGTAATAGACTCGCCATGATCCCAAGGTGGATATAAGTCAAATGGTGGTCATGTTCATCTTTCATGCCCACGTTGAATGCTTGGTGGCCTAATGAGGAGCTAACAGTATTCAGCTCGTTAAAAATCACTGAATTCTTCGCCGCTTGGCTGTTTTCCATCATTAATGCAATTTTCATTGTGACTCCTATCGTTATTTATTGTGCCAGTTTATTTACTGGTAAATGCTACATACTGATTCAATTTTTAGTTAAATTAACAATCTAAAAATAATCGACCGCTCAATAGTTTTACTAAATATCCTTCACCTCACTTCCCTCTAAATAATTCGAGCTATATCTAGGCGGCAAGCGAAGATATCCCTAGGAGCATACATAAGTATGTGACTAGGGTAGCTAAGAGAAGCCAACAACGAGATAACTCGAAGTATGACGAGGGAATTAGCGAGCCAACCACCCACCATCAACTGCAATAGTGTATCCATGAATGTAATTAGCAGCTTGTGAGGCTAAAAACACACATGGCCCCGCTAAATCATCCGGTGTTCCCCAGCGCCCTGCTGGAATACGATCAACAATTTCTTGATTACGTTTTGCATCTGCACGCAAAGCTGCCGTATTATTGGTTGCAAAATAACCCGGTGCGATCGCATTCACGTTAATATTATATTTAGCCCACTCGTTGGCTAATAAGCGGGTGATCCCCAATACACCGCTTTTAGATGCCGTATACGATGGCACGCGAATACCGCCTTGGAATGACAGCATGGAGGCAATATTAATAATTTTTCCACCCGAGTTTTGAGCGATAAATTGTTTAGCGACGGCTTGTGATAAAAAGAACACTGACTTTAAATTCACATTCATCACATCATCCCAATCTTCTTCAGTGAAATTAATGGCATCTTCACGGCGAATAATACCTGCATTATTCACAAGAATATCAATATGCTTAAATTCACTGACCGCACGCTCAATAATATGTGGAATACACTCAGTCTTTGTCAGATCCGCTTCTACATTGACAAATTTACGACCCAATGCCTCCACTTGTTGTTGCGTTTCAACGGGTAATGAACGGTTTACCCCTAAAATATCGCACCCCGCTTTTGCGAGTCCTAGGGCAATTGCTTGCCCTAGACCTGTATTACATCCAGTTACGATGGCGGTTTTGCCTGTTAAACTGAATAAATCCATATTCATTATTTCCCCCAATTTAATTCGCTATTGAACGCTCAATTTTTAAAAAATATTGACGCTATAGCCGACGATAAATTTCACATCATTACGTGAAGTTTTATAATTTGTATCTGTAGTTCTTAATAATGCAGGCAACAAGGTGACCGACAAACCTTTTGCTGCACCGCTTTCGACGTTATAACGCATTAATAAATCCAGTGAGCGCATTTTGCCGTCATAATCACGTTGAGAATTTATTTTGCTAGTATCAGAAACCACATGCCAGCCATAGGTACCAGCTAAGCCCATCGTAAATTCAGGCAGGTTATAATCTGCAAAATTATGAGTGACTCCGAGTCTTACCGCATGGGTACCTGATGCATTATAGTCTTCCAGTTGGGAAAGAGTGGCTTGATAGTCACGCTTATCAGAGTTAGCCCATGGCGTTAATCTAAAATTATAATCAGCCGTTTGTGGTGCATAGTTTTGGCTATAGCCTAAAGACCAAGTGGTATTTTTGTGTTTTAAATTCAGCCCTGCACTGACGTAATATTCTGTCTTTGGTGATTGAACAGGGGCAATACCGTCAATATAGCGAGCGCCTTGATAAAACACTTTAGTTTGTAATGAAGTATCTGTAGCTAAATTATCTGAACGCTCCAACTGTAATTGCCAGTTGCGACGATAATCTTTACCTTCACCATAGCCCGCATCTATTTTTGCACCACCAAAGTCATACACCGCACCGACAGTATGAATATAGTCAATCACATGGCCTTTTTTAATGATATTGCCATTGTCGTTTAAACCAGCAGCATTGTTTTGATGCCATGTTGTGGTCATTGGTTTAAAATCACGGCTCCAGTCATTTTTAAATCTGTCAGCCCATGCATAGGTCAATGTGAAATTATCAATCGATAATGCACTATCAAAACCACGATAAGAATGCGGATTCAGCCCCCAGCTACTTTTTATGGTTCCTGAATTGATCGGGGTAAAACCAGCTGACATTTTGAATTTCGCAATATCATTACCATATTTTAATTTTACCGCGGCTGTTGAAACGCTTGCACTCGACTCTTCACAAGGTGAAAACTGACCATCACCATTACAGCTATAGTTATAATAAAGAATTTCCGATTGCCCGACGGTATTACCCAATTTAATATTGGCTCCACCCCAAAAATCAAAGCCAATAATATCTTTGTAATAACCTGATTTATAATTAAGTGCTAATAATGCAGTTTGGTTTTTAATGCCACCTGGCCCTAAACCATAATTTCCTGTATTTTTACTTTTAACTGCCCGGTATCTGACATACAAATTTGAGTTCACATCAAGTGAAGCATCAGTATAAAGAGCACGATAAAAATCAGAGTCGCTTGCTTCTTTATTCGCTATTAATTTCCCATCGGCGTTAGCGGATTGAATAACACCCATTAATGCTAAAAATAAAATCGATTTTTTAAATGCTGTATTTTTCAGTGTAGGTTTTAACATGGGTTTCACCATCGAATTAAACTTATTAGAATTATTAGCAATAGGTTACCCTATTACATAAATAGCAATTAATATTTTTGGTTGTTTTGTATTTACTATTATTTTATAGACCATTAATTAATTCAGGAATACGCCCTCCATATTGATTAATCAAATCTAAATTATGTTTATCTGAACCTGGAATATTACCACTTAAAAATATGGGTAAACTATGTTGATCTTCGCTGAGATTAAACACGATATCAGCAAAAAGCCCTTGTACAATAAAAATGCCCAACATGGATGAAATCGGCGAGAACGGCGGATGTTGCTCACTGGTTTTTAATACTGCATCGCCAATTGGGACATTATTATCAATCACCTGATCGGCACAATCACGTAAATGCTGGCCTGATACGTGCTTTGAAGGAAAGGCTTCTGCATACACAGCACTGGTGATCGCAACGGTATAAGCGCCATGCTGTCTGCCCCACTGTGCAACATCAATCGGCACAGGATTGATCCCTGATGTTGAAATAACAATTAATGCATCTTTCTCAGTAATTTTATAATCCGCTAAATACGGCAAAATGTAATCGTTCTGTTTTTCTAACTTAGATGAACGCGCTGCACCTTCATGAAGCATTAATGCTTCAATTAAAATAGGTCTTACTGGGGCTAGTCCGCCCGCACGATAAAATACATCTTCACCAAAAATATGTGAGTGTCCACAGCCAAAGAAATAAATAATACCGCCTTGACGAATAACATCAGCAAGTTTATTGGCAACTTTATTTATATTTTGTTGTTGGTCTTCAGCTAAGAATGTCAGTTTATCTTTTACAATATTTAAATAATTATCAATATGACTCATTACCAATATCCTTTCCAATGTGGGTTATATAATCGATAGAGTGCCTCCATATAATAGTAATCACCCCATAAATTACATTCATTTATCCCTTTATTATGGCTATATGCATAAACACCATGTTTTAATAAACCTTCACAATCTTTATCATGGCTTGCTGATGCAAATTGTTTTAGTGCATTTAATAATTGGCTTGCCAATAACGTATCATTCTTATGTGGGAAGAAACGTTGTGCCTCAAGTAACCCACAAATCACGATAGCCAATGCGGATGTATCCCTTGATTGCTGATCTGCCTCGGTAAAACTGAGATCCCAATAAGGAATGGCATCTTCAGGTAAATGAGCAAAGAAATAGTCACAAATACGCTCATATAACGGTTCATTCGGTTGAATACTACCAACTCGCCAATTTAACGGTAAACCAAGGATCGCCCATGCTTGCCCTCTTGCCCAACACGAAGCATCACTGAAACCTTGAAAGGTTTGCCCGTGTGACGGTCTCTTAGTTTCAGGATCAAAATAGTAGGTATGATGACTTGAATAATTATCACGAAAAATATTTTGAACCACATGGTCAAAATGCAGTTTAGCCGCTTGCTGATACTTATCATCACCGCTTAACTGACTTGCTGTAAACAACAAGGGTAAGTTAATTAATGAGTCAATAATCAAACGATATTCTTGCACCTCACCCATATTTCCCCATGCTTGAATAAAGCCAGCATCTTGGTGGAAACGAGCAAGTAATACGTCAGCAGCAGCAATAATCATCCCATCAACATCACGATTACCAATGATCTGTTTATAAGCCCCAGCAGATAAACTGTATAAAAAACCGATATCATGGTGATCCAGAACAAAGTGGTTTTTTAATCTCTGCTCAAAACTAACAATATTGCAGCGAACACCATCCAAAAAATCATTATCTTGCGTGAATTCATAAGCAATGGCTTGCATGCCAGTCCAAAAACCATTTGTCCAATCATCATTACCTTTAATTCGATATTGATTGTTTTGAGCGCTCGCAGAAGGAAATTGATCGGCAAATCTTTCCATATTCTGTTTTAGCTTTTTACACAACAAACTAAGCTCATCCGCTATTTCTTCTCGAGTTAATGGCGCAGGCAGATGATGTAAAAATGGGTAATCAGACATTAATCACTCCTAGATTGTAAATATCCGCTCACGATATTCGGTTAATAGCGTTTGGTTATATTCTTTACCACCCGGCTGATTAATACTTCTCATCACTGGCGGTTCAACGCCTTCCTGCAAGAGAATGTCAATGCACTTAATCACAATACTGTTAACAATATAGGCATTAGTAATTGACGATACTGGCCCAGTCATGATTTTTCCATTATCGATATTTACCGTACAGTCGCCCTTCGGACTGCGATTATCAATCACCACATCAGCAATGCCATTAATACCTGCTAAGCTTGCATCAACGGGGCCGGCAGATGAAATACCGCTAGAAATGACCACCAGCACATTGCCTTTTGCTTTAATATTTTTTGCTAACTCAATATGTAGTGGTTTGGTTCCTGAATTAGAAACCATCACAAAACAGTCGTTAGGACGAATATCAATTAAATTAGCAAAAACATCACCAGTACCATCGACAGAATCTAGCCATCCCATGTGACCATAGAATTGCTCAATAGCGCGGGTATTAACTAAACCACCTGCCCTACCCGCAAGCTCTACCGCAGCAGCAAAAGAATGACCTGACCCAAAGCCGTAAATAACCCCTTTTTGACGAACACATTGCGCAAAAATTTCTGCTGCTTTAGTAATTGTGTCTTTCTGAGTTAAGTACACGCTCTCAAGCGTACTAATCACACTTTCATAATACTTTTTTTGATTGTCGCTCATAAAATACCCTTACATCCCTTTAAGAAAAGTACTGATATCCGCATCTGGCTCTTCAGGGGTCATTTGTGCAGTAACACTTACACCTCTTTCTAATAGCTCACGAATAGTATTTAATTCTGTATCGCTAATACTGACTGAGCGCTTAATTTGTTTTCTATCATCCTTGTTCGACATATTACCGATATTAAGTTGCTTAACCTCTAAGCCGCTATTTAACATCTGCAAAGCAATTTCAGGGGTTTTAACTAAAATTAAAACCTTTTGATTTTCATAATTACCTTGGCTGATATTATTAAATGCCGTTTCGCGAGCAAGAATCGACGTATTGCACCCATCTGGTGCGGCACTACGTAACATCATCTTTTCAATATCGTTGGCGGCAACAGCATCATCAATGATCATAATGCGGTTAGCATTAAAGTGACTGACCCAGCGAGTCGCAACTTGCCCATGAATTAAGCGATCATCAACGCGAATATGTACAATACCTTTCATAACAGCATCCTAATTAACTAAGAATATTAAGGTTATAACCAATCACACCAATAAACATTAAAATAAATATCACTCGAGTTGAGTTCATTCTTTTAAGACCGAGCAACCAATACGTTAGTAATACAACTAATAATGGCACTAACCCAGGCATTAATTGGTTGGCTACATCCTGTAGCTTTAATGAAATTTCACCATAGTGGAACTCAAAGCCTAATTTGGCTTTCACCACCGAAGGTATTAATGCACCAATAACGGTTAACCCTAAAATATTGGCTGCACGGGTAATTTTATTTAAACTGTTTGTCAAAGAGCCTAATAGATTTAAACCTTCTTGATAACCTTTACCAATGCTATAACGCATAAACAGTAAACGAATAAAGAAGAACATCACCCATAATAATAACCCTGCGGGGTTGCCCTGCAATGCCATATAAGAGGCAATCGAGCCGATAATCGTGGTGGGTATGACAAAGAATAACGTATCACCAATACCTGCCAACGGGCCCATCAACCCAGTTTTAACACCGACAATCGCATCTTTACTTTCTAAGCCTTTCTTTTCTTCTAATGCGAGGTCTACACCTAAAATCGCAGGAGCCATCGTATTATTGGTATTAAAAAATTGGCTATGTACTTTTGCTGCTTGTTTTAATTCTTCAGGGTCTTTATATTTTTCTTTTAAGAAAGGATAAATACTGTATAAATAACCCAAACCTTGCATTTTTTCGTAGTTCCAGCCGCATTGCCCAAATAAAAACCAGCGCCAGAATACTTTTTTAATTGATTTACTCATCACCCATATCCCCACTTGTTTTTTGAGCTAGCTGAGCTTTTTGATTGTCGGCATTGAAGATATAAATTGCGACAGCTAAACCGATGATTGCAGCGCCTAAAATTGGTACAGATAAATACGCTGCCAAGAAGAACCCAAGGATCAGGAATGAAATATTTTTCTTAATCGGCAAGTAACGCATTAATATCGCAATACCCAATGCAGGTAACATCCCCCCAGACACTTTCAATCCATTCATGATTGATTCAGGAACATGCTGCACAACGTTATTTACAAATGCAGAGCCAAGAACTAGTGCAAGAAATACTGGTATCATGCGAGACAATGAAATAGGTAGCTGCCCAACTAAGTTCATTCTTGTTGCCAGTTTTATATTACCGCGCTCAATCAACGAATCTGCTTTATGGTGAATAAAGGTATTAGTAAAACGTGCTAAAATATCGAGTTGTACCATCAATAAACCAATAGGCACCGCAATAGTTGCACCGAACTCTGCGCCTTCGCCACTCATGATAGCGAAAGTGGTGCCAAGCACCGCCCCAGTCATATAATCAGGTATGGATGCACCACCAAAGTTACCTACGCCCAAAACCAACAAGTTTAATGTGCCGCCAATAAATAAACCTGTTGTGACATCACCCATAATTAGGCCAGCAAAAAAACCCGCCATACTCGGCTTAACCAGACCTAATGTTGTATTATTCCCATCGTAGATTGCAAAGCCTGAATAAAGCGTTAAAAGAATAATTTGCCAAAACTGAATATGTTCCATTTAATTATTCCTCTTGTTCGCTACATTGTTTATCCCATATTTTTTTATTCATTTGAAATAGGCCTTCTTTTGCTGTTAAAAGAATTTGTTTCTGAGTTTCTTCTTCTAGTGACTCTTCATCAGCCATAATGATTTCGAGAACCAAATTTAAATTCATCCCTGTAAATAAATGTGTATTTTCCCATAAATTATTACTAGCAATAATTGATAGTGCACAGTTGTAAGGGGTACCATTCTTTAAATCAGAAACAATAATTAGGTTATTTTTATCTTTTGTTAATTGATTAATTTTGCTGTTTAGTTCTTCTTTAAATTTTTCAATGCCTTTCTCACCGGTTAATTCGTGATAATCGACATTATCTTGTTCTCCTAGTATCAGTTCGACAGCTTTTTTGGTTCCACTTGCGTATCCTTCATGAGAAATCAGTAGAATACTTGCCATAGATATTCCTTCTAGGTGTTTCTTATTTCAATATGAAATGCATCAATCGTTTTATAGGTTTCCACATATTCAATAACCTCTTTTTCATTATTTAAGGTTAAGCGCCGCATTAAAACTACTGGTGTGTCTGCGACTAACTGCAAATAATCACTAAACTGTTGCGGTATCACCTTAGTAATATCAATAGTTTGTGTAAAAGGCATCGAATACATATCAAGGTTATTACTATCTCTTAATAACTCATACAGAGATTGATAAGAACCGCTTTTTAATAAACTGTCATCTTTAATATAAGACGAGCAAATATGTGAAACTTGAATAGCAAATGGCTTTTTATTGTTATAACGAGCCCTCACTATTTTATAATATTGACCATCCTGCTGAATTTTTAACTTATCTAAAATTTCAGCTTCATTTTCTAACGTGCAAGAAACCATTTTAATTGATTGAATACCAACCAACTGATTATCTGTTTCAGAAAAAATAATTCTTTCATTACGTTTAGCCTTAGAAACAAAAGAACCTTTCCCCTGATAGCGAACAATATACTCTTCATTCACCAATTCTTGGATGGCACGTAAAATTGTCGCAGTACTCACCCCATAACGACTTTTTAATTCTGATTCACTATAGAATTTTTGCCCTGGCTTAAACAACCCCGAATTTATCTCTTCTAACAACTCATCTTTGATTAATTGGTACTTAGCACGGTGCATTTAGAAATCTCTTGTTAACTTTTCAATGTGATCAGCATTAGTTTATGAGTTTCATCATACAACAATGTTTTTTGCAGTAAACCCTAAAAACCAACTTAACCGGTTAACCGGTTAAGTATTTATTTAAAACAATAACTCGATCACAAATTTCCCTTGTTCAGGGCTATCAAAGGCAGGTTTTTTATCGAAAAAAGAGCAGGTAAGCCAGAAAGGAAACAAAGAAGTGAGTTGTATCATTGAGTTTTCATTGGCTAGCTCCTATACAGGTTTGGAGCTAACCATCTAATAAATAAACTATTTTTCAGTTATTGGTGTTTCATGCAGATAAGTCCAGAAACCTTGATCGCCTTGCACTCGAATACAAACCGTAGAAGTTCGTTGTAATCGAGAGTTATCTAGTTCATGTAACTCACGGTACTGTAGCCAACAATATTCACCCGCTTCCAAAATAGTTTGAATATTATCAACCGTGATCTTCAACGAAGGTTTAGCGCCAACGTTATTACTGAACAATGTATTCACCTGCGCCAATCCTATACAATCCCCCCCCATGGTAACCATCTTAAAATTGGCATCGAAGCTAGCCAATAGCTGATTTAGATCATCAGGCTTGTGGCCCGTAAAAACATTTTCAATCAACTTATGCAGCTCGATAACACTTTGGATCGCTTTATTCATATTACTCATGCGCTTTTCTCTCTAACAATGGAAATTAACGACAGCAAACTCAGTATTGCTGCAATAAAAAAGGTGTATTGATAGCGAAGCAAATCACTCTGTGCACTCACTAAGCTGAAAATAGAAATCAGTACTACCGTGCCAACGCTAAAGGCCACTTGTCGGTTGATATTCCACAACACGCTACCTTGCAATAGATCCTTACCTGAAAAATCAATCAACGAACTAATCTGTGCTGTATTAGCGGCAATCCCACCACCTGACCCCATCAGTAAATAAGCAATAATCAATTGCATCAAATCAGCACGACTAGAGACCGTAAATAACAAAGCGATACCAGTGCCATGTAGCAATATTCCAATAAAAAACAATCGTTTTTTACCAATATGATGATATAGATATCCGCAACTCAACATGGAAACTAACGCGCCAGCCGCATATAGCAACATAAACATGCCAGTCTGACCCGCATTAAAATGCAGGTTAGTTTGCAAATTAAAAATATTGAGTAAATTAACCCCAGTAAATATTCCTGGAACAGCGTAATAAACAATAAAAGCGTTACGCAAATTACTGTTGCGTAATAATTGGAAATTTAAAATAGGTGCTTGGCATTTCTTTGCATACTTAATATAAAATGCAAAAATAATCGCTGAAAATAACAAGCTCCCCAGCGCTAACAATAAGTGGTGATAATCGTTATAAAAAGAGAATGACAGTAATAATAGCAATAAGCTGACCGACACTAACAGTAAACCAAGCACATCCGGTTTTTCCCTTTGTTGTCGCTCACGATGATTAATCCATAACCATGCCAAAGCCGCAGCAAGCAATGAGAAAGGCAAATTCGCGTAAAACACCCAGTGCCAAGAAAAACTATCAATAATCATTCCACCTAATGCAGGTGAAAATGCAGGAGCTATCAACGCAACCGCCATAATCATAGTGGAAATACGATGACGCTCTTTATTTGGAAATAAAGTAAACACCAACGCCTGGCCCACAGGGATCAATAATCCCCCTGATACGCCTTGAATAAACCGCCAAAAAATTAAGCTATAAATAGAATCACTCAGACCACACATTAACGCACTGATTGAGAATAACAGCATGGAAAAACATAACAGCTTTTGATTACCAAACCACCCTGCCAACCATAAGCTAATTGGCATAATTAACACTAAACCTAAAATATAACCATTTGCTACCCAAGCCACCATCGATTGGCTAGTGGAAAAAACTCGTGCGATATCAGGCAATGCAATTGCCGACATAAAGATGTTTACACAGTCAATAAAGAACCCAAGTAAAAATATTGTCGCGATTTTATATCGATAAGACATAACTACCTCCGGCGACAAAGAGTAGTGATCGACCCTTCCTTTGTCGATGCAAGAGGATTAAACTCATTGTTTAATAAAAACAAACAATGACAGTGATTATGCAAAAAAATCTCAAGCAAATAACCACATTCCTTCAAGTAGTCGATTCAGGATCGTTTACTAAGGCAGCAGACATATTGGGGCTGAGTCGTTCGATGGTCAGCATCGATATTAAACAGCTAGAGAGCCAATTGAATGTCAGCTTACTAACACGCAATACCCGCAGTATTGCGCTTACCGAAGCAGGAAAACACTTTTATGATGACTTCAAACGTATTCAATTAAATATCGAGGAAGCATTTGAAAGAAGCCAAAATTTAGGCTCCAGTGTGACGGGTTTATTGCGTTTTTCATCAACCAATGAATTTGGGCAGCGTTATATTTTGCCTTTGCTTCCTGAATTCTGCCGCCTTTATCCTAAGCTACGATTGCAATATAGCTTTAATTCTTCCTTAGATGATTTGGTGACAGAAAAATTAGATCTGGCAATACGCTTAGGTAACTTAAAAAACTCTTCACTGAAAGCGCGAAAAATTGGTGAATATGCCATCTATATGGTTGCATCACCGCAATTCGCTAAAACCCATTCAATCAAGCATATTGCGGATTTGGCTCAAGTGCCTTGGATCACCCACTCGCTATTAAACTGGCAAGATACGCAATATGTATTGCAAGATCAGCAAGGTCAAAAACAGGCGTTACCCATCATTAAAAGCCAATATGAATCCAATTCTGCAGCAGTCATCCATCAAATGGCAATGGCATCATTAGGGCTAGCTATTTGCCCCGCATGGTTAGTCAATGAGGATATTCAATCAGGCCGTTTAGTCAGAATATTACCCGAATACCATCTTCCCACTCAAAATATTCAATTACTTTATCCAAGTACCATTGCCCTACCGGCAAAAACTCGCGCATTCATTGATTATTTGGTGGAAAGATTTACGCTATAAAGAGCAGTGTCGTATACAACACTGCTTTAAATCAGAGAGATATCCAAAATACGCCATCGGTTTTAATTGCAGTAAACTGCCGTAGGAATTCCTGCAAATTTTGCTCTGGCTCTAAAGTTGCAAAAGTCTGCGGATGCATAAACTTAGCCATTGCCTCAATAGCAAAAATATTCATCGGGTTATTATAGAAATTATGATAAACCGCCATGACATGCTGATCTTTTACCGCTGTCAGCGATGAAATTCCTTGACGGTCAACAAGCTTAGCCAATTGCTTTTTAGCTAGTGTTGCATCAGCACCATAACCCAATTTAACGGCGATAGAGCGACGATTAAAATTCTGCCAATCAGCACCGGTTAATAAATAGTAATCAGGATTTAAGCTAATAATATTTTCAATCGAACTTTCAGCCCCCTTAGCAGGGAAACTATCTTCAACTAAGTTTTTACCGCCTGCAAGACTAGCAAGTACACCAAAACCTGAACGGCCATAAAGTTGGCAGCAACTATCCGTAAATAAACCTGCGTTCGCCTCAATTAGCACCGACGGATAAGGCTTTTTCAATTGCCCTTCAATTGCTGCGAGTTTTTCTTGATACAGTTTTGCGAAGCTATTTGCACGTTCTTGAGTTCCTAACAACTCGCCTAATAACACAATACTTTTTGGCGTGTTATTAGCAATATCCATACGGAAATCAATAAAAATAACCTTAATCCCAGCAGCTTCCAATTGTGGCATAAATTGGCTGTCACGCATCGCTGCATAATTAGACTTATGCATTAATACCACTTCAGGTGCTAACTCAAGTAATTTTTCAATTTGAATACCGGTTTCACGTGTTTTTCTCAGTGTCGGTATTTTAGCTAATTCAGGAACCGCCGAAAAATAAGCCTGTTTTAAATCAGGTGCATATTGTTCTAATGAATCACTCCAACCAACAAGACGTGAAAAGCCTTCTTGCCCAGCCGCAATATCTACCGACAAAATATCTCGCCCATCGATCAAAAATAGTTTATCGACGGGAAGGTCTACGCTTACTTCGCGACCTTGCAAGTCAGTAATGACGGTTGGCGTTTTAGCTGATGCAATCACACTGGCTAAACATAGTAGCCCAGTTAATAACCATTTCATTGGACGACCTCATTAGGTAAAGTTGAGCCATCAATTAGATAAGATGGCTCAACTAATATTTAACTTAAAATGTCACACTATAATTAAGCGCAAAAGTTCTGCCTCTACCTTTATAGGTATACAAGTCTGCAGCACCATAATTCGGGCTATATAACTTAGGTGCGCGCTGCCCCCAAATAGTGGTGTAATCTTCATCCAATAAATTTTCTACCGCAAAGCTAACTTTACCAACAGGCAATAAATAGCTACCTAAGAAATCCACAGTATTATAACCATCAAGTTTGTTACCATCGGCATCAGAAATATTGAAGGTTTGCTGACTTTGTAAACGCAATGACCAGTCATTTGGATCCCAACCAACATATGCAGTCACTTTTGACGGGCTAGCAAACTTAACGCTCCATTTTTCCCATTTGCCATCCACTTTAGTTTCTGATTTTTGCAGATTAAAGTTACTACCAATACTCCAATCACTATCATCAAAGAAATAATCAACTGCACCTTCCACACCATAAATACGGCGTTTATCTGACTTCATATAAATAGTCATATCCGTATTGTTGATATCATAACTTCTGTCTGATAAAGAATAATAGGTGGCGATCTGTGTACGCAGATTCTCACCGGTATAACGCCAACCTAACTCATAGGAATCAACTTTAATGCCTTTTACTTTAGTGTCATTAATATTAACGCTATTTTCTAAGGCTAAATGCCCATTAGCATCCGGTGTTGCTGCATATTTCCCTGTACCATAATATTTGGCAATATCAGGAATTTCGAAACCTTGCGAGAAATTAAACCATGTTTGCTGATTTTCAGTTAAATTAGCTAATAGGCCTGCATTAAATAGCAAGTTGTTATAATCAGTATTCCCACCCGGTACGGCATCCGCTGATTTAATTTTACCTTCGGCAATTTGCTGTTGTTGCGCATAACCCACAAAGTCATCAACTTTGTTTTCAGTATATTGATAACGCACGCCACCGCTTAAGGTGAAAATTGGATTAATATCGTAGCTACTTTGTAAGAATGCAGCCATATTGGTTGTGGTATAACTTGGATAACGCCCAACTTGATAGGCTTTTTGCAAATCCATGCCGCCTGATTCTTTCGCTTTATCTAAATTAAAGAACATTTGGTTAGCGCGAAATTGTTCATGCTCAGCGTCAGCACCATAAGTCAGCGTTAGGTTATCGACAGGCTCGCTATTAAACGTTAGCTTAGTGCCATAAAAATTGGTTTTTTGATCGGAAGCACTAATACTGGTGACATCCTTTGCTTTATTTAATGCAGGAAATGGATAAAACTTTTGTGATTCGTCACGGTAATAAACTTGAGCAACAAAATCTTGTCCCCATAGATCGCCATTTGAATATTGTAAATTCAACATATGGCGTTCAGTGCCCGGTAAACGATCTGAGTTTAATTTGCCACTATTATAGGCTTCGCCTTCGCCCTTCACAGCCGCAAAATCTTTGCCTAAATAAAGCCCATGTTTGCCATCAGACTCACTTTTATAATATTGCACTGTTGCTTGTAGTTGCTGATTATCATCAATATTAATAACACCAGCGCCCATCACATCCAAACGGTCAGAAAACTGCAAACCCGTTTGTGTATTATCAATATTAATTGCCTTACCTTTGCCATCATACCAACCACCATAACGTTGATAGGCTACAGATAAACGACCGTGAGCATTTTCATTACCACCACTCATTGCCGCAGCAACATTTTCATCATGATCTTTACCATTATTAAAACCAGTTTTTCCGCCAATTTGCAGATCAACTTGTTTCTCTTCTTGACCTTTTTTGGTGACAATATTAATTAACCCGCCGCTACTGCCCCCACCATATAGAGAAGTGGCTCCAGAAATAACCTCGATATGATTAATATTAAACGGATCAATAGAGTCTAATTGGCGACTATCACTGCGCGAAGAATTTAAACGTACACCATCCACCATCACGATCATTGAACGACCACGCATATTCATGCCGTAGTTGGTACGCCCTTGACCGCTGACACTCATACCAGGGATCAACTGCGACAAAATATCTTTTAATTCTTTACCGCCTTCTGCCTGCTGCTCAATTTCAGCGTTATCAATCACCCAAGTCGTTTGCGCCATTTCAGACACACTGCGATAAGAGCGCGTTGCTGATACGGTCATTTCATCTTGTTTGCTTTCTGCTGCAATGGTCACTGGTGCAATAAATGAGGCGAGGCACGGAGAGAGTACCCAAAGATGCTTAATTTTCATTAGCCTAAGATCCTAATATGTAGTTATGTTTTTTAGTAAACCAACCGCTTGATCGACATAGCGGCTAATATTAACTGATAATACACATACAATTAAGAACTATTATCATTGTTATCTATTTTTTTTAACGTCAGATAGATACAAATCACAATAGAAAAACCAATAGCCAATGAAGCTAATTGATAAATAGGAAAAATGCGGGGCGAGATAATGTGAAAAACAAACTCATTGGAGTTTGATCTACCATCAAAAAAAGATGAGTTGTCAGCAAGTATATCATTTATTAAAACCCTATGTCTGGTGCTTGCCTTTGAGTATAACAAAAGCAAACACCTAATTAACAAGGCTTTAACTAGCTGAACTTAGATTATTTCTTAGATGCTAAATAATCTTGCAGAGTTCCTTCTGGGTGTTTCTTACAGAACTCAACAATCTGAGGTGCTTCAGCAACGCTTTGCTCAGTCAGAGCAACATAGTCACCGCCTTTAAATTGCGTATCAGTATTTGTGATCCATAACGCAACTGGCGCCCAGCTTTGTGGGTTGAGGTTAATATACTCCTGACAAGTCATCTTCTCAGGCGTGACCATTTTTGAGTCAGCAGCCATCGCATTAACAGAAAATGCTGCCATTGCAGCCAGAACGCTAGAGATAACAATCTTTTTCATTATAGACCTCTTTATGTATTAATAATGCATAACTTTACTCGCCATACTTTAAGCTACCGCGTTGTTGCCAACTGTATCTCAAATTATTTAGAGTCTATGTGGCAGTGTTTATTTTTATCACAAACTAATTAAAGTTCATATAATCTTATTTGGATGATTGAAATAGAATAAATAAAACATTCGATTAGATTATCAAAATAAGCTTATCCTAATAATAGCAGCAACATATGCATCAACACAAATAATGAGTTTAAGTTCTGACACTCATATTCAGATTATTATCAATAATAATTTAGTATCAATTTCATACGTTAAACTAAAGTAACGTTTACTTTCCGAGAATGATATAGCGAGGTAAAATACTCGTAAGAGTTTTATTAAATTAACTAATCATATTAATCTTTTTGTTCTAATGCTTGCTCAAAATGCCCAGACAGTTTACTTAATGAACGAATAGATGAAACCGCTACTTCTTTATTTGGGTCTTTGCATAAGTCAATTAATCTAACAACAGCTTCTTGCTGTTCTATTGTGGCTTTATAATCACCCAATGCAGAGATCGCTGCAATTTTGACATCATCATTACCACGAAAGGTTAACTCCATGAGAGTATCTATGATTTGTTTTTCCATAATTTAGCCTGTTATAGCAAGTAGATCTGATATGACTGGCTATTTTAAGTTAAATCAATAATTACATCTTACCGTATTACTTAACAATAAAAAAATTTAATATGTAATTTACACTTATTAAGCTAATTAATCAGCGTATTAAAAACAAGGTAAAGAGAAAACCATCAAATTAAGCGTTAAAAATGCAAAATGTTATTAATAATAGTAAAGCTCGATGGTTGATGAACCATCAAGGTGCAATGGTGATAATAAATTTAAATCTTTTTACGAGTAAAATACGCTTGTATGACTAAAATACCCTCAAAATATTTAAAAGAGGATGGGATAGTTGAAGTAGCATCATCAAAAAAATATAAATTCTCATATAATATGATACAGGCCATAATCAGTTCATCTTTATATTCATTAATTTTTTCATTGAAGAGACTGACAGTTCTAATTTAATGAGTACTAAAATACGTTATGATAATTTATCTATACATCGTTAACTAATGATGAGTTTTAATTAATCGCACTTCGCCACCCTGAAAGTAATGATTATAGAATTAGCCATAAAAATAATCATTATTTATTAACGAGTCTCTATTTAAGATAAAAAATGACCCAACAATATCTATTGGGAATTTTATTTAAAACAAACCTCAAAGTACTATATAAAAAATAAAAGTCAGAAAAACTTCTCTAATTAATGATTAGAGAAGTTAAGTCACCTAATCTGTCGTGCATGAAAGAGATAATATTTTTAACATCTCCAAACAATCTTCAGAAGATTTAGCTATACATAATTATAAATTAAACCTATCCTCATGAAATACCGTCATCACCAGATGTATTATAAAAAGGTTTACCAACGCAGATAAATTGTAAAACTATAAAACGTTATTGATATGTAGATATTAATACAATATTACCTTCATAGTTTCCAGCAGATGCAGCAGACGTATCTAGCGTAGACTTTATAGAGAAATTCCCTGTTCTTCCAGACAACTGAAGAGGCTTATTCCCACCGAAACACGAAGTATTTCCTGATGAAAGACATGCACGATTACTAACGCCACCATCCATTCTATAAACAGCTCCTCCAGAAGAATCTGTCTCTCCTCCTGAAAAATACAGTGTCACTGTTCCGGAACGAGAACAAGTAAAAGAACCATTGATAGTTTGTTCTGATAAGTCATAACGCTCAACTACACCATGATCAATTAGGTTTGGAATATTTATATTGCACGTTAATTCTGGCTCAGGTTCTACAGGCACAGTAGGTACATCGCCACACTCATTTAATATAGGATAGCTTTGTGTAGAATTCTCAGGAACAACCCACAGCTGGTAACACTGTTTTGCTAATGTAGTTGGATCCCCTGAAAACCTAACTGGCCAACTCTTAAAACGATAATCGTAAATTGTATCGCCTGTGTTAAATTGGGTACGAAGCCCTACAATACAGTTAGAATATGTACGAGCATATGTAGGGTCTTCCCAAGAGTTATCATGTACTCTCCAACCGTATGGTGCATGTGAAACCATCCAAACTGGCATGCCACCAAATGTAAATCTCGGCTGAAAATATACCTCACATCTTCCTGTAATCTTAGCTAACGGTTCATCATCTGTAATTGAGTTAATAAGTGGCCGTATTGTAAACCCTTTAGTTCTAATATCAGAACCTGGTGCCCAGCATGCCTTAGATTCATTATTTAAAAGTGGAAATGGATCTGCACGGCAATAATCTTTCCAAACTGTATTAGTCGGTGACCATGGTAGATACCGAAATATTGAGTCTCGCGTCGTAACATCTTCAGTTCTCACATATGCGGATATATAGGAAAAACTGATATTAGGCAATAATGATAAAAATAGCATAAAAATCATAATACATATACGCATATGAACTCTCTTTCATTTAAAATGAATAATATAAAATTAAAAAATTTAATCTAGTACAACTAGATGAATTCTCTAGCTATCTATACTGTTATAGACAAGCACGTAATTACCGATTTAATTTCATTGCGTTATTTAAAAATAAAGAATAAATCCCCATAAAATGGAAATAAAGAATATATAAAATCATTAATCAATATTTTCATATCAAAAAGTAAAGATATAAAAATAACCTTGATAACAACTACTCATACACCAAAGTATAAGTCAGTGTGGCATAAAACCACCCAGGCTTAATACTTTTATTCTGCAATGCAGTAGGTTCCGCTTTTAAATAAGCACGAATAGGAATAGTCAAATCACCATTACTAATCGGATAAACCGGTTCAACTTTGGCATCATTAATCGGTAATGCCTGCCCTGTCCCTGTCTCCAAACCAATCACAACGCCAGAAGCCTCACTGTTTGAATCAAACTTTAATAAACCATCTGGTGTTGCATCGCCAGTAAATCTAGCTGAAATCGTTTTGCCTAATGAGGTATTGCACTTTTCTAATTTAAATTGAAGAGTACGATCACTATATTCACCACGCTCACCGGTATATAAATCTTTAATATTAACGTTTTCGCCAAAGTAAACATTGGTATAATTACTATCGGGGTGTACCGTGCACGGCAAAGCTACTAACTTACCACTATATTCAATATTACTGGGTCCAGCCGCTTGGCTGATTAATGGTAATGTCACCAATGAAACGGCCAAAAAACTTCCCAATAGACAATTCGTTTTCATTATTTTTCTCCTATGGGTAAAGCATTTCGACTGTCGCGGTTGCTGTAAAAGTACCTTCAGCAGGCATACTTCCTTTATTACGGATGGGTGTCGCAGTAAAAGGTAATTGCTTAGTACCATTACTTGACATCACCACTTTTAACCCGTCATTCGGTTTCACTGCCGTGCCGTCTGACTCTAAATAAATACCTAAATTAGGTTCAGTGGTTTGTAACGCATCGTTATAGAAGTTTGTAGGCATTCCCTTATATTTCATATATAACGTGACTGAATTGCCAAGACCGGCACCACAACTCACCGTCAGTGTGAAATTTTGCTGATAATTACCATTGCGACTAACATTAAGCTCATCAATATCGGTGATCCCAATTTCGCCAAAGTTAATTCTAATCGGCTGGTCTTTACCATTAGCGTCATAAACATCACAAGGCGGGTTATCAATTAAGTTACCTTTGAAGTATACTTCGATGGAGGCCTGTGAACTGCTGCTAAAGAGGGATAACAGCCCCATGAGACCAAACAACTGATTTCGTGATTTCTGTAAGTTGCACATTATTGATACCTCACACTCAAGGTTGCTGATGCCTCAAACTCACCACCGCTAATTCCCCCAATATCACTGGGAACGGCAACAGCATATAACGTTGGTTTACTGTTATATCGAAAAGACAACCAGCTATCATTCAGTTTCAGTTGTTGGCTACCATTCAAAATTTTGATGGCCATGTTGTTTTCCGTGGTTTTTAACATACCCTTGTCAAAATTGGAGTTAGTATCACGTGCATCCTGTCCGGTAAACTGAATTTCTATGGCGGGGTTATCATCGTCACAACTAATATTGTAATTAATCGGTGTACGACCATAGGAAATCCCATCAATTTGATTAATGATCATGTCGGGGAATGTGACCTGAACAGGCAGGCCGATGCTCGCCCCATAAATATCACAGGTTTTTTCCACCACAGTCACTTTCACTAAAATGGCAAACTCTCCCGCAACGCTCTGCCCACTGGCGAATAAGCACCCACCTGCGATGAGACCCGCAATGGCATGTCGAATAAGGTTTCTTGATTTCATCGTCAGCTCCCGATTACTCATAAATCATTTCAAAAGCAATCAGTGCGGTATAAGCCCCTGCTTCTAAAGGCCCACTAGTTCTGACGGGCGTGACATAATAGGTCAGCTTATCTTGCCCTGATGCCAACAAAACAGGATTGCTGTCTTCACCTAATGGCAATGTTTGCCCCTGGCTATCACTAAGAGCAAGGCCCAGACCGGATACGCCATTCACTCGAGCGTAGTTAGGCATAAATGGAACGGTAGGTGCGACAAAACGCACTTTGACTGCGGGCTGGGTCGAACTCCAAGCCGTTTGCCCTGTACGGGTATTCTCAAGCGAGGTTGGGGTTTGTAAACAATCAAGCAACTCAATCTCAAATGGGATTGGGCGTCCATGCCCATCTTTGCCACTCAATTGTGCCGTTTCGGTATTCCCTAATAACACTGACTGGTAGCTTGACGTCATCGCCAGTCGGCATGGACTCTCAGTGAGTGAACCTGACACATACAACACGCCATGTTGACCATCGACGTTCCAGTTATCGCTCGGACGATATAACGCTCGGTTATTGTCTTCTGCAAAAGCAGATAAACTACTTGCTCCTGCAAACAGGCAAACTAAAAGGCTATTGCGAATATGCTGAGTCAGTTTTTGTTGAGCCATGGTTCTCTCCTTTCCATTCATGCCGACAGGCCTGAGATAATTTATTGTTTTGCTTCAGGAACAACCTGACAACTAGATGCCTGACAACGGAAATTCAGCTCAGGACGGCCACCGTAATCATTGATATAAGTTAATACGGGGCTATTGCCTAGTTTGCTTGCACTCACACCTAGATTTTCACTGGCAAAAGGGGCAACCATTACTGGTGTAAAATCTTTTGCATCCGATTTTGCAGTTGCCGCTGCATTAATAATGGTGACGTAGTAAGGCGTTGGATTTTTTAACGTCACCGTTTCCCCTTGTTTTTCCAACGTCAGCTTGTCTTGTGCGGGCGCGGTATTTTTCTCTGGAATTATCGCTTTCGGACGATAAAACAGCTTCACACGGGTTTGTAATGCGATTTGTAGTGTGTTTGGCTTGTCACTTTTCGGTGGAATTTCACGCAGGTTAAAGTAAAACAGGCTTTCACGATCATTTGGCAGCATATTGGCTGCTGGCAGCGCCTCAATTTTAACTTGGCTTGATTTACCTGGCTCTAAACGTTGGACTGGTGGTAGCACGACTAATGGCGAAGCCACTTTCTCGCCTTCCGCATTTTCCATCCAACCTTGAGCCAAGTAAGGTAGCTGTTTATTATTATTCGTAATATTCAGCGAAATAGATTTCTGACTACCTTCAAAAATGACTCGTGTACGATCCATTGAAACCGCTGCTTGTGCTGAATAAGAGCACAGAAGAAGGCTATTTAATCCTGCAACAACAGTAAGTTGAGTTATCTTTTTCATGCTGTAGTAACCTTTTTTTAATTACCTGAACATTCTATTCAGGTAATTATTAACATTTAGAGAAAGTTGTAAGTTAAATTTAACGCTGCGTAATCTCTTGTGGTTTTGCTGTTCCACCCACAACAGGTACACAAGGTAGTAACAAGTTCTGTTCTAACGTTCCTAACTGGGCAGGGAAGGTTACTTTACAAGCCTTATCATCCCCCCAAGTTACGGTCATCGCATCGCCCGGTGTAATACCACTGATATAAGCACTACCTGCATCGCCCACAATTCCAGTACTTTGATCTTTGGCGTTTTTAATTTGAGCGCCAAACGGTGGATGTGAACCATCGGTCAAACTGAGAACAGTCATGGCTTTCTGGCCTGATACCACTTCAAAGCGACGGAAACCAACTGCCCCTTCAGTCATGGTCGCTTGCACCACGGACTGCTGTGCATCCACATCATCCGGTAGGGCATTCAAGTCAATCTGTGCTTTACTGCGGTAGTAGCTGTTCACATCCCCCACTACCGCTTTACCGAACATATTTGAGCGAACTGGCGCACCGAAGCCTTTCACTGGCACATCTGCCACACCATCGGTATCCACAACCATACGTGTGCCGCCCATCGTGTTAACGCGGTGAAAACCACCACCTTCAGCTGTCATGGTAAAACCACCCGATGCGGATAATCCGAATGAGCTGTATTGACCATGTTGGTAGCTGGCGTTAACGCTCACCCTCGCACTGTCGGCCTGATGGTTAACAAACGCACTGGTTGAGGCACCATAGCGACTGCTGCCTGCACTCACCTGATAGGTAGTACGGTCATTAATGCGATCATAATAAGTCGCACGGTTAGTGGTATCATTACGGCTGGTATTCAATGAGTAACCAACGCTGCCACTGTTCCCCCAAGGGAATGACAGTGATAAGTAAGCACTGTCATCATTAACACCGTTGTACACACTGCGGTTTGCCGATAAATTGACACTGACGTTTTTAATCGAACCAATATCCATATATTTCGAGAGCATCACGCTGTAATAATCATTACTTGGACGATCCCAATAGGTTTGGTGGTTATAGTTCGCATATAGTGACATACCTGCATCACGGAAGTTTTTGTTCAGTGAAATGGTATAAAGTTCTTTACTGCCGCCATAGCGCTGGCCGGTTTGCTTCGCATTCAAGTAGTCTGACATCGACATAAAATCACGCTCAGAGAAGCGGTAGCCTGCGAACTGTACTTGGCTGTCATATTGTTCGAAACGTTTTGAGTAATTCACACGGTATGAGCCACCACTGATGGTACTTTCCCCCGGTAAACGCGCAAACGACTGCGTGACATCAAATGACACCGCACCGAAGGCTAATAAGTCACGTCCGATACCTGCCGAGACCGCATTGTAATTTTGGCTATTTAAACTCCCACCAAACAGTGACCAACCGTTGTTCACACCCCAAGAGAATTCACCTGTTAAGAAGTTATCCCCTTGGCTATGACGGTTGTAATCCGTTGGCTGACCCAATGCTAACTTATACTGGACTTGGCCTGGGCGAGTCAGATAAGGCAGATTCGCCGTATCGACTTGGAACTCTTGGATCGAACCGTCTTCTTCTTTAACCGTAACATCTAACTTGCCACTGATAGCATCACTGAGGTCTTGAATTCTAAATGGGCCTGGTGCGACCTGAGTTTCATATAACACACGGCCTTGCTGACTAACCGTCACAGTTGCATTCGTTTTCGCAATACCAGTAACTTCAGGTGCATAGCCCCGCAAGCTTGGCGGCATCATATTGTTATCTGAACGTAAACTTGCCCCTGTAAAACGGAAGCTGTCAAACATGTTGGATTCGAGGTAATCTTCACCTAACGTCAACTTGGCGCGCAGCGTTGGTACTGCGCGATACGCATAGAAACGGTTCCACTGAAAATCTTTTTCGGTTTGTGCGTTTAAGCCGTTAACATGGCTTAAACGCCCTTGCCAATCCGCACGTAAACGCCATGCCCCTGCGTTAACCCCGACAACTCCGTTACCATTGACTTGGTAACTGTTATTGCCACCTTTACGGTAAGAGTTATTGGCATTGGCATTGATGTTATAGTCGGCCAAAATCGCGGGGATCCCATCATCCCAACGCGATGGTGGATCCCAATTCGGTGCCGTATATTCCATATAAGCTTGTGGAATACTGACATATAAAGAAGAGGACGCGAGATCACCACGAATTTGCATACCCGGTAAGCTTTCTGGGTTTAAACATTGCCCATCATGCCACCATGTCAAATCTTTTAATGAAGAAGAGGTCAGTGCCAATTGATTAATATATTCAGGCGATAAACAAGCGACACTGCCTTCTGGGTCATTTTCTGGAACATAAAATGGCACACTGATTTCAGGCAGTGATTCATCATTCACTTTCAACGTTAATGAGTATGTACCTGGCATAATATGCCCAGCACGTGCGAACTGATTTAAATCAATGTTACTTTTGTCTTCGAGATCTAATACGTCGGTATTAAATTGAATTGCCTCTGCCGCTATAACGGGTAAAGCTGCACCGTGAAGAGCCAGTGCAATGACCACACTTAATAAACGTGGTTTGGGTGAGTAAGCATTAAACAAAGACATAAGTAACATCCCTAAAAGTCAGTATCAGGAAAAATTCAGCGTTTTTATTAGTAATAATCCAGCTTAAAGCGAATCGCTGTCTGGTATTCCCCTGGACGTAATGGGGTTTCATCTGATACCAGTCTTAAACCATAATTAAGGACATAATTACCCGGTTTAATTTCTTGTTTTGGCGTGGCGAGACCCGGTTGTACGGTTTGTCCTGACGCATCTTGTAATGACAATGCCACCCCTTTTGCCGCGCCGGAAACGGTAAACCACTGACCGTTTGCAGGGCCGTCAAACGTAACTGAAAAGGTTTGCCAGTTATCACCGTCATGTGGTGTAAGTTGACAGCCAATTAAGGTAATCGAAAAAGGTTGTACAGGCCCGTGCCCAACTTGGCGTAACAGACCAATGGGTAAAATACCCATATCAATAGATTGCTCATAAGAGCCCGTATCAATAGCACAAGCCGTATCTACAATACTGCCTTGCATACTGACGCGCCCCCATATTTCTCCTAGAGCCGCTTGAGCAGGAATTATCCCCAATGCACTGATTGACAATAGTGCTGCATTTAACAGTCCTATTCGCTTCACGATCACCTCCATTACTGAATAAGTCATGAAGTGCTAAAGCACTTCATGACGCACATACATTAATTTCTAAAAATTAGTTGTATGCTAAAGTAAAGTTAGTGACTGCTGAGAAGTTACCTGGCGTAACATTATCAGCAATACCTTTCAGAGCAGCTTGGAATTTCAGCTCGTTATCACCTTTAACGTAGTTTTGAGCACTACCAGTGTTAACTTTAATTTGTGCGCTAGAAGAGTTCATGATTTTCACAGCGGCACCTTTAGCATCACCAGTGATTTGCAACAAACCTGTGCTTGCAGCTTCACCATCAAGAGCTTCAGTACCATTAAAAGTAACAGTTACTTCGTTATTTTTTTCTAAGTTACAGCCTTCCAGTTTGATAGAGAAAGGTTGAGCTGAAGATTCACCACCGTTGTTCAAAGTCACGTTAGAAACTTGGCCCAGTTCAACAGTTTGGTTTTCTTCACCTGGAGCAATTGAACATGGTGCAGTGATAATTGAACCTGTGAAAGTTACAGTACCTGAACCTGCATCAACAGCTAAAGCAGATGCACTCATTGCGCCAGAAATCAGGGTTGCTAAAATAATCTTTTTCATATTGGTTACGCCTTTACGATGAACGTTAAAATACAGTGGATTTTTAATTAGCCCACTTGGTTAAATAATTAATTGATATTTACTTTTAACAATTAAAAACAAATAGAATACCTTCTGAGAACAGAAAGTATTTTCTTTATTCTCAGTTAAATAAAACTTTAAATAATTTAATAGCCGTTAATAGAACATTAACCGACTAAGTTATTCATCTTTGCTGCCATGGCATTCTCACCTTTATAGTAAGGAGCTGGGGGCAAAAACAAATTAATATAATGAGTGCTGACACTCTTTTCCGTATCATTAATATTAAGATAAACGGAACTAAAGAAATTACTTAAACTACAATCTAGCTCATGCAATATAACAAAGAGAGTATCAACATTAATATTACATACACCTCTTTCATAGCGAGATATTTGTTGCTGTGAGACATTTAATTTTTCTGCCAGCTGCTTTCCTGTTAAGCCTCTTTTTTTTCTTAATCGAAAAATTTCTTTCCCTACTGCAGCCATAAAAATACTTTTTGACACTTCTTGTTCCACTATCATATTAGGCTCCCAATTCCTGATACAACCAACTTCATTTATTAAAGCCTGCTTGCACAAAAATATTATTGCCTTGCTCTGTTGGAACTAAATTTACTTTACCTGCCCAACAAAATCAAACAAGGCAATAGCCATCAAGCAGTTACCATCACAATCAAAATATCCAAAAAACGAGTATAGAAAGCACAAAAAAACACATTACGTTGGTACATTCAATACTCTAATTACGAATATACAAATAAGCCCAGATTTATAATCCAATTAAATCAAAAAAAGACATAAAATTAGGATGTTAAAACCTAAATTCATAAATTTTCAGACATTAAGTAATAACACCTAATTACTATTACATAGAAAAATATGACAAAAATAACCAAATCCACAACAAATAAAATAAAATCAACATGTTAAATAACACATCATTTTACCATCTTACTCATATTAGGATATAATATTTTGTAATATCTATAATATAATTTGAATAAATATGATTATTCAGGATTACAAAAGATAGAAATTTTATTTTCATTGAAACTTTATTTTTTAATTTATATTCTGATACAGTTATATTTAATTGATATTGATTACCATCAAAAGACAAAACACATCATTAAATGAAGATCACCTAACAAATCTTCGAGAGTTTATTATGGATAGAAATACTTATCGTACTATTTATGTTTCAGTATTGTTCTCAACCTTGTTTGCACCTTCATTATTACAAGCAAATGAAAACCAGTTACCTGGGTTATTAAAATTTGCTAATGAATATGAAGAAAAGAAAATAAAGCAAGGTATGGAGGATAATCAGCCTTATAGTGATGAGCAAAGTGGAATTCAGTTGCCACAGCTGAAATTAAAAATGCTGAATCGACAGATTCAAGCATTAACTATCAATGAACGCCAATATAAAATTCGGCTACAACAACAAGAAAAAGCGCTACTGCAAGCAAAACTGAATAAAGTTAATGACGACTTATTAGTTTTATTAAACAAGAAAAATGTTCGCCAAGAATTAAAACAACAAGAAGAGTTAAAATTACAAGCTGAGGAAGCGCTCACCAAGTCAAGAAATGAAAATCTTAATTTGAGCAACAATATTAAATTATTAAGTCAACGCATTGAAGAATCAGAAAAAGCACAGAAAATAGCGATAGAACAAGTTTTAGCAGCTAAACAACCAATACCTGCTGAACAGATAAAAGGTAATGAAGCATTGAAGCAAGCCTATGCTGCAGGCATTGCTATTGGCCAAGATGCCATGACAATCCACAAAGAAAACCAATCTTTTGGGCAAAATATGGATAAAAAAGCTTATTTAGCAGGGATCACTGATGCCATTGAAGGCCATACATTGCTTTCCCCTACTGAGCTACATACCGCGCTTATCGCGTCTGACTCTGCTGTCTCTAAAAACCGTAATGCCAAAAAAGATCAACAAGCACAGCTGGCAAAAACCTTTTTAGCCAATTGGTCAAAACAAAAAGGCACCACGTCAGATCCATTAGGCTATTCCTATAAAATCAACTACATGGGTCAAGGGAAAATCACAGCAACTGATATGATCAGTATCGTCGTAAAAGAATCGCTACTAGATGGTACCGTGGTCAGTGATATGGACTTACAAGATAAATCGCTAACATTGCCGTTAGATAATTACCCTCCACTTTTTCAATCTGCAATTGGTCATTTGCAAAATCATGGTGAGATCACCTTTATTGTTCCACCTGAGCTAGCTTATGGTGACGAAGGTTATCCGCCAACAGTACCGCCAGGCGCATCAATCATGTACACCTTACGTATTGCTGATGTAAAAGCCACTCATAACTAATAGGAATATCAATGAAAGTATCACTACTAATTATCTCTATAATAAGTACATTACTCATCACTGGCTGTGAAGAGAGTACAAAAAATGAACCACTACAGAATACAGATACTCCTTTGACCTTAGTTGATACCACCCAAGATTTTGAAAAAGGTTTGTCTTACTATACGTCAGCGCCACCTGACTACTCTCAAGCAGCCAAATATTTTCAGCGAGCAGCAGAGCAGAACAATGTAGAAGCTCAGCTTTATTTGGCTGCTCTTTATGAGTCTGGATTAGGTATTGAACAATCATGGACAGAAGCGATTCATTGGTTTAAAGAAGCAGCCCTACAAGGTAGCTTACCCGCTCAATATCAACTTGGATTGATTTATGAAAAAGGAGAAGGTGTTGAAAAATCGCGTAGCCAAGCTCTGCATTGGTTGACATTAGCCGCCGAGCAAGGTGAAGCAGATGCACAACATCAATTAGGATGGTTATATATGGAAGAAAGTGAAACCAACCAGGCATCACAGCAATCTGCAATGAAGTGGTTTAAAGCTGCCGCTGAGCAAGGTCATCCTTCAGCACAAAATATGCTTGGCTGGTTATATGAAAATGGCGCAGCAGGGCAACCCAATCTCGATGAGGCGCTAAAGTGGTATCAAGTAGCTGCAGCTCAAGGCAACCCTTACGCATTAAATAATTTAGGTTGGTTTTATTGGCAGGGTAAGTCAGGCACAGTAAATAAAGAAAAGGCACTACACTATTTTACGCAAGCAGCTGAGTTAGGCGATAAAGATGCTCAATTGAATTTAGGCTTACTCTATTACCAAGGTGATGGTGTTCCAGCTTCTGTTGAGCAAGCGCAAAAGTGGTTTATGCGCTCAGCTGAACAAGGTAATGCCTACGCACAATATAATCTCGGCTGGCTAATGCAAAAAGGCGAAGTGAAAAATGCATCACCCTATGCGGCTCGTTATTATTTTGAATTGGCTTGTAAAGAAGGTTTAGAAAAAGCTTGCTTGGCACTTGAAAACCAAACCCCTTCTCATTTTTAATTATTTATCTGTTGGTCAGCCCTGACTCAGGGCTCACTTACTCACATGTTATTTCCCCACCAGCAAATTGTCGCTTAAAAACCAAAAACCGTCTGGTTTTCGTTCTTAAGAATGATAGTCACTTCGCGTAATTTAGCTCTAAAATCAACAATAGCCATTAACCTTTTATTAACATTTATTGCTGGCAATACTTATTATATTGACGAGGTGCCAAAATGAACGAATCGCTGCACACACAAGAAGTCAATGTCATACCCCAAAAAGTCGTTTTAAAATCTTCGCTGAGCTTACTATTGGCGATTATTATTTTTGCAGCTATTGCACCGGGCATTTTAATGACAGCGCCTGCGGTTGCCACCCAACTCGCTTCACAATGGCAACTTTCTGCCGACAAAATTGGCTATCTATTTTCTGCGGAATTAGGAGCCATGAGTTTTGCGACTATTCCTGCATGGTATTGGATCAACCGTATTAGTTGGCAAAAAATCGCCATATTATCGATTATTGTTTTTATTATCGGTAATTTAATTTCTGCCTTTGCCACTACTTATGTAGCGCTATTTATTTTTCGCATCATCGCATCATTGGCGGGCGGAACTTTGATGATTATCTGTCTATCTTGTGCAGGAAAAACAGAAAATCCAAGCCGTATGTATGCTTTTTGGGTACTAGGGCAATTAATCTTGGGAACTCTGGGATTACTTGCTTTGCCTCCACTGTTTGAACAGTTTGGCTTGCGCATTGTGTACTTTATTTTAGCAGCTTTTATGATTATTTCATTTCCTTTAATTAAAGCATTTCCTAATGAAATAGTGAAAAAGGAACAGACACAAAACACCGCGATAACCAACACTAAGAATAACGTTGCAAATAAGGCAATGGCGATCATCGCTATCTTAGTTTTCTATATATGCCTTAGCCAAGTTTGGACTTTTATTGGTGTATTTGGCACAAAAAGTGGTTTAGATGCAGAAGAAAATGGCCGAGTGTTAGCGATAGCTACCGTATTGGGGATCGTTGGTTCGATGATTGCGGCAACTATTGCCAGTAAGTTTAAAACCAATAAACTGGTTTTCTTAGGCTATGGGCTATTGATTGCTAGTATTTTATTACTACTTGACTCACCCGTAGTCACTCGCTTCGTTATTGCTGCGTTTCTGTTTAAATTCACATGGACATTCGTATTACCCTTTATTATGGCAACCGTTTCTCAGTTAGATACTAGCGGTAGATTGATGAATAATATCAATTTGGTGATTGGTGGAGGTATGGCGATAGGACCAGCTATTGGTGGTTACATCTTAGTCAATTCAACAGATATGATCACCTTTATTAGTTTTGCATTGCTATGTTCGATTTGTTCCGCTGTATTAGTCGCGTGTTTTTTAAAAAGAATAAATTTATAACCGTCATCCCCCTAAGCGACTTAAAAATCAACATTAGCCATTTATTACAATGGCTAATGTTTTTATTACCTTCTAGGTTCACTCTCAATAGTTACAATCCAACATAACCTGCGATCAACAACGGCATTGAATCTCATCAGTTAGATTTTTTTCATCTAGATAATCCCAATCTTTTATTTGACATTCCTCGAATCTCCGCTTAATTTAGCAGTATAGACGTCTAAACATCCGCATTGGATAAATGATGTGTTTTAAATGTCCAAGGGGATGAACGTGATAACACTTAAAAATGTCAGCAAAATATATGCTCAAAGCAGAAAAAAAACGGTTGCTGTTGATAATATTAATCTTGAAATCTCTTCGGGCGATATTTTTGGGATCATTGGTTACAGTGGAGCAGGCAAAAGTAGCCTAATTCGGCTATTAAACCGTTTAGAGGATGCAACAAGCGGGGAAATCACTATAGGGCAACATGATATTACCCGCAGTAATGAAAAGTCGATTTTAAAAATTCGCCAATCTATCGGCATGATCTTTCAACACTTCAATTTACTATGGTCACGGACAGTTCGAGAAAATATCGAGTTCCCACTACAAATTGCTGGTGTTAGTAAAAAACAACGTAAAGCCCGAGTTGATGATTTAATCGCTTTGGTTGGTTTAACAGATAAAGCCAATGACTATCCATCTATGCTAAGTGGTGGCCAAAAACAGCGTGTTGGTATTGCTAGGGCACTGGCAAATAACCCAGATGTATTGTTATGTGATGAGGCAACTTCGGCCTTAGATCCGAAAACAACACAAAATATTCTTGAATTGTTAGCGCGTATTAACCATGAATTGAATATTACCATTGTGCTAATTACACATGAGATGCAAGTGGTTAAAAGTATTTGTAATAAAGTTGCGGTACTTGATAAAGGACGTATTGTAGAAGAAGGGTTAGTTAATCATGTATTCCACAACCCTCAACATGCAATCACAAGGCAGTTTTTATCTCAAAGTGAAATAGTCACTGATAATCAGGACGATTTGGATAATCTCCGCGCCCAAGGCCCGATTATTCGCATTGTGCTAGATGATGATAAAAGTAGCGAGTATTTGCTGTACGATCTCATTTCGCAATTCAATGAACCAATAAAGTTATTGAAGGGAACCTTTAACCATGGAAACGGTTTTTTGTATCTGCAGTTTTTATCTAAAACAGAAAATCTAGCTAATGTTTTAGAGTATTTAAAAAATAAAAGAAACATTGTTGTAGAGGTAATTTAAACATGGATGGAGTACAGCATTGGGTAAGCATTTACTTACCCAATTTAAAATTAAACATACTTGGAGTTGAAACTGCGAACACATTATACATGACTTTAATATCAGGAGCATTATCCTGTATTTTAGGCATTTTAATTGGCATTTTCTTATTTTTAACGGCTAAAGATGGTGAGAAAGAAAATATTACTGTCTATCGTATATTATCCTTTATCGTTAATATATTTAGAGCTGTACCTTTTATTATTTTAATTATTTTATTATTTCCATTTACCAAGTGGATCATAGGTACCATTCTTGGCGTGAATGCGGCATTACCTGCACTCGTTATCTCTGCGAGTGCATTCTATGCAAGATTGGTAGAGATTGCTTTACGAGAGGTTGATAAGGGTGTGATCGAAGCAAGCCAATCAATGGGAGCTAAATTACATACGTTGATCTTTAATGTATTGATCCCCGAATCTTCGCCTGCATTAATTTCAGGCTTAACTGTCACTTTAATTTCACTGGTTGGTGGAACAGCAATAGCCGGTGCTATTGGTGCCGGTGGTTTAGGCAATCTCGCCTATTTAGAAGGGTTTCAGCGTAGCCATATGGATGTCGTTTGGGCTGCAACACTGGTTATTTTAGCCATTGTATTATGTATACAAGTTACGGGGGACACCCTTGTCCGGTGGATTGATAAACGTTAATCAAACTTCAAGAAATTATTAATTTTATTCAAATTCATACGGAATATAGGAATTTATATTATGCTATTAAATACAGTAAAACGTTTTGGAATATTATTAGTTACAGGTTTGGTATTAACAGCTTGCCAACCAGATCAACAGGAAAAGCATAATAAGCTGATTATTGGAGCCTCTTCTACACCCCATGCTGAAATATTAGAATTTATTAAACCTCAATTGGAAAAAGAAGGGGTTGATTTAGATATTAGAGTCTTTAATGATTATATTATCCCAAATCAAGCACTGGCAGAAAAAGAATTGGATGCCAATTTTTTCCAGCACGTTCCTTATTTAAATAAAACCTTAGCCGATCATCCCGATTGGAAATTAACTTCTGTCGGTGCCGTGCATATGCACCCATACCGTTTCTTTTCACAAAAACATAAGAGCCTGCAAGCGCTACCAAATGGGGCAAAAGTCATGAGCAGTAATAACATTGCTCAGCATGGACATATATTAAAATTGTTCCAAGATGAGGGTTTGATCAAAATTCGTAGTGGTATCGATCCTGATGATGCCACTATCGACGATGTTGTAGAAAACCCACGTAACCTACAATTTTTATTCACCTACGATGCCCCACTAATGCCACAGATCTATAAAAATGGTGAAGCTGATGTTGCTTCTATAGATGGCCATTTTGCGATTAATGCAGGGTTAGATCTGAGCAAAGATGTTATCTACACAGAGCCCGCAGCAAACAGCAAATTTGCCAACGTCATCGTTGCTCGAGAAGATAATAAAGATGACCCACGGATCCAACAGCTAATGACTGCGTTAAAAAGTCCAGAAACTAAAAAATTTATTTTAGATAATTTTAAAGGTGAGGCAGTTCCAGTTCCTTAATAATTAATCAAACGCTTAATTTTAATCTAGGTTAAATAGCAATAAATAATGTGCTATTTAACCTAGATTTATTTAAATAACCCTTTAAAACTTGTATGACATCGTATTTTTAAAAAATGTTAGTTTTACGGTAGAAATAAAAACATTAGTATCCAACAAACCATAAATCGACCACTTCAAAAAGCATTTCGTGTCAATCCAATCACAGTAAAAGTTGTAGATTTAGAATAAAAAATCGAATTTATGGTTAAACCCCCCAATTATTTACTAATAACTATGGTTAGCACTTTTACATAAAACATAAATTGAGGAGTTACTAATGCATAAAATTATTATTGATAGCGATCCGGGTGTTGATGATGCCGTTGCTATTTTCTTAGCTCTTGCATCGCCTGAAATTGAGCTAGTTGGAGTTACTACTGTCGCTGGAAATGTTGGATTAGATAAAGTCCATAATAATGCGAAACGATTGCTAGCATTAGCGAAAAGAACTGATATCCCTCTCGCTAAAGGTTGCTCTCACCCAATCATGACAAGGTGTAGCAATCATACTGATGTACATGGTGAAGATGGACTTTCAGGTATCACATTACCCGAATCAAACACACCTGACTATGCGGGGCATGCGATTGACTTTATCATTGATACTGTAATGTCCAATCCAGGTGAAATAACACTTTGCCCTATCGCTCCGCTAACCAATATTGCAATGGCAATGATCAAAGAACCAAGGCTAGCCGATTGTGTAAAAGATATTGTCTTAATGGGAGGCGCAGCATTCACTCAAGGAAATGTCACTCCAGCGGCAGAATTTAATTTTTATGTTGACCCTCACGCTGCTCATATTGTTTTTGAAAACGCTCGCCATATCACTATGCTTGGATTGGATGTAACAACAAAAGCAGATATTAGATCAGGCCTTTGTAGTTCATTAGAAAAGAAAGGTTATATTGCTCAGACAACCGCTGCGATGTCTCGGAAATATGCTGAATTTGACCCATTCCTTCATGATCCTTGTGTCATTGCCTATCTCATTCAGCCAGAGATGTTTACATCTATAGAAGGAGATATTTATATTGAGTGTGAGTCTAAGACACTATTTGGTCATAGTTTATTAATTAATAATGAAAAAACAAAAGGTATCAAGCCAAAATGTACCATTGTTACCGATGTAAATAGCTCGAAATTGATGTCTTTAATTGCAGAGCGCATTGCTACACTTGATAAAACAATGCCTTCCGGCTTTAGCCGTCCAGCTATAACCCCTAATTTAGTTTATCAAGAGATATAGCCTTATTACATCCTTGTCTATGTAACATAAAAACTAATGAGACAAAAAGGTCAGTGACCTTTAAAAACAAAAAAGCCACTTACTAAGAAGTGGCTTAATGTGCTGATTTAACAGCTAAAATTTGGTGGCCCCTGCTGGACTTGAACCAGCGACCAATCGATTATGAGTTTCTTGAGTATAAATTACCTAAAATACTTTTTGTTTAATTTCAAAAAGTTAGACCATTCTCTATATACCCTATATTACTTATAAACACCCTAAATTGAATAGCTACCTATACCAAAGCCATTCAAATAAAGAATAATCAATATGTTAAATAACAGCGAATATCGCCGATTTGGTTATTTTTCGGTCATAAGCGTGAAATGATTATAATTTATAGATACTTTTCAATGAATGGTATTGATGAAGCTCATATAAATGTTAGTTGATCTATCATTGCTCTGGTAGTATTAAAAGAAATTTAACTTAAGAAAAGAAATAACTATGAGCTACTATGGTAAAGCGGTTGCTAGAAAGATTGAATCTGATAGACAACTAGGTATATATCTTGAGAATGCAGTACACGGCGTTAGTGATACTGCGAAACATACTGTTGAGCAAGCGGGAATGGGATTTGATCGGTCAGTAAGATACGGATCGCTTTTTTTCGATGATTATAAAGATGTTGGTGTCAATTTATGGGAGGAGGATACTCGTTTTACTAAAGCCTGGTGGATGTATATGCAAGGCAGAGATCCAATTCAAGAGATGATTAATATTTTTGTTGAACAGTGCGTTGCAGGTTTAACCGAAAAAGAAATGGAATTTCTTTATGAAAAACTATCTGCTGCTTTAGCTATAACTACGCATTTGTCATCTAAATATGTTACTTCTATGGCTATTAGGGTTGCTATTTCTGAAGCTATTTATTCACTTATTTTAAAAAGTGAAGCGCTAAAATTAGTTTCTCGAGGTGTAATTGGTGGTGCTATTATGGCCTTTGGCTCCTATGGCTTTCTTGAAAAGGCATCTTTAGCGAAGGAACGATTAAGAATACAGAATCCGATTTATTATTGGTCATTATATATTTCGGGAATTGAAATGCTTTATTTTCTTGTCGAAGAGCGGTTAGGGTGTGGACTACATTTAATTAGCAAGACTAGAAATAGGGTGATTGATGTTTATCAGGCGTTCATGAAAGTTTTCTACGGGTAAAAACATGCCTAAATTTTTAAAAATTTTTCTATCCGAATTATTTCTAGATATAAAGGGCGCAATTGTGATTTTTTTTGTCTTTTCATTATTGCTCATACCTATCACAAAAATACCCTCCATTTTAGCAGGTTCGATAATTCTTATTTATTTTGTGATAAGATTTTATCTAAAAAAGAGTAAATCAAGGTGACAGTAGCCCTGCTGTTTGGACTACTGTCGATTTTAGAATATGTCTGACTCTTTTATTGAATAACCGCTTGTGCCTGAAACTAGATGTTCCCATGTAATGGATTCATAACTTAATAACAATTTCTCGTGTGGTAATATACCTTCGGAATTAATAGTGTTTGTATATGTTGAGGTTATTTCAAGAATTGTGGCTTTTGTAAGCTTTACTTTATAATAAGCTTCAAGATGTCCTGTTTGATTGGTTCTGTAACAAGTAAAGATAGCTTCTAATAATTCATTATTAGTAATTGCAACACCTAGCAGAGGGGATGATTTATCGATAAGTTTGATAATTTGTAATGGATGATGTGATGCATTTTGTGCCCTTGTAATTGTATGCCCCATACTCAATACTTGAATTTGATCCTCATGCCCTATTTGATATCTATTTCCGATTGATTCTAAGGTTGAGCATTTAGAAGATATTAATCCTTGTGTTTTACCCGTTAAACTTAAATAAGTAATATTTGACACAATAAAGCCTCTCTAAATTGGAAATCAGCGCCGAACTATATCACCTAAGCTAAATTATTTAAACAAACGACACCAAGTTTGCTATAAAAAATAATCAAATTTTATAAATAGTTACTTTAGTTCGAAGCGTTAGGTGTAGGGCATAATTTTTCCACTTGGATTATTGAGAGTATCAATAAGTATATCTTTTCTGAAAGAATAGATTATCAATCAGATGATGACTTTAATATTCACTGCTTACTTAATGAATAATACAAGACCCTTTCTGGTGTTCCAAAGAAAAAGGTAAGATTACCATTGATATAGGAGCCTCCACCTATGGCACTATGTATCCTAGTAAAGACTTTAGCAAGACCTATGAGATAACTGTCGAAAAATAATGTTTATACATTGCCTCTGCTAAGTTGCGGTGGCTTTTTAATGGTCATAATCGTTATACCCCATCCTATACCGCCCCCTTCCCCCCCGTCAAGGTACTGTGACGAGGTAAAACGACTGCGGGGGCTTGCGACTCGCAGCATTTAGACAGACCTACGAAAAAATTTCGGATTAACTTTTCTGAGGATGTTTTATTCTATCCACTTGATTTTTAATTATTAAATTATTTTTTAATTTGTTCACGATAGCGTTTTTTTCCATTTTACCGTGAACTTTTTATTTTTACCTAGGCTGTGAATTTTTTCGCTTTTTCCGGTTTTTATCAGAGGTGTTAAATGAAAGCAGATCTCTTAACTCAAGCACAAATTGCTCGTGAATTTTCAGTCAGTAAAGCAGCTGTTTCAAAATATGTGAAAACAGGTCAGCTTATCCCTGCCGATAAAACGGAAACAGGAAAGCCCTTATTCATTTATGAAGATGCCAAGAGAGTATGTGGCTTAGCACATCTGAACAATCGAAAAATTAACCAAGCATTATCAAAACAAGCCACTGCTGCCTATGTACCAAATGCCAACTTTAACGGTGAAATGGAGCCACTTAAAGAGGCTGTAACAAACGTTGATTCTTGGCTAAATTCACTGCTGGGAGGTGATTTTAATGATCTGCCAGATGCGGATAGGATTGTTCGTTCTCGTGCAATTCGAGAGGCTCGCCTAGCGGCATTAGCAGACATTGAGGTACGTAAAGCACAAGGCGAACTGATCAGTAAGGAGCTTGTAGCACAAGATGCCCGTGCTTGCGGTGCTGCTGTGACAAGTTTAATGCACACTTGGCCTGCACGCCTAGCGCCTGAATTGGCTGTGATGACTGACCAGCACGAAATAAAGCAATTGCTGATCGGCGAGGTGAATAACCTGATAGACCTGATGGAGAGTAAAATTAAAGAGGTATGATCATTTTAGTGGTGCCTACCAATGAAAAGAGGGGAGCAGCCTATCTTCACTCACTCATCGCAGTATATTCAGCATCGATATAGCCTCTATCCGTGAGGCTCTCTTGTGCTTTTATCAGCCGGCACTGATTAGGTAATCCATATCGAGCAACTACACAATTTACTTCTGCCGAATCCGACGAGCCATGATGCAGATTTTGACGCCGCTCATAGCTGGAGACTTTGTCCAATAGGCCATCAGCCACCATGCTATCAAGTGTTCAGCGCGTGGTTTCAATCAGGCTTTTTTTATCAAATGAAGCCATGCCATGAAGTAGGTAGGCGATATCTGATATATCAAAGGGTGGTTGTCATATTACAAAGGTGGTCCATTCGCAGTTCTCAGGCTCGAAGTAAATTAATATTTCGTTTTATATTTAGTCAGTCCCATGGCAGAACCCCTTATTGTAGATGATATCTATCCTACATAAGGTCGGGATATTGTAATTTACTAGATAGAAAATCGAAATATAACAACTGAAGTACAGAATTGTTATTAAACCGAGCCTATATATATTTTAAAATACTGTTTTTATAATTTTATCTACACCTTTTATGAATTCCGCAACCTCATCCTTAGTTGGTTCTCGCTCTTTGTTATGATCACATAAATTCCGTATGTCACCAAGATGTTGAATAAATCTCCATGTTGGCGTATCAATAATTTCATTATCTTTTAATATCTGATAATAATCGGATATTGATGGGTTTGATTTTTTAGGCTTTAATTGATGTAATGAGCAAACATGAGATAAGTGTTTCTCAAGAACGACCCCCGTTACCGCGCCAGCTGCACGAGAGAACCCCTTTTTATTTAGCTCGTTTGCTGAATCAAGTTCAGTATCAAAAAGATCTGCTTGTAATACTTCATTTATATCAAACAATGAGCTTTTAAATTTTTTAGTTGCAGAGGATAAAATATGGTATTGAGTTTCCATCTTCTGTATTGCATTTTTTCTAGATGCAATTACTTTACCACCACTAGAGCTTTGCAATCCAAGTAAATAGTCATATATAGAATAGTTCATAAATGACACTTCTTTTCTTTTTTCATCACCTTTATACATTTTTTCAAATTCTTGTAGGCGCTCTGGTATTATTTGTTTTATTACACGATATGCTTTTGTATACCATGATTGATAATGATTACTGAAAGATATAAATTTTACTCCATCTGCTTCATATTCCTTAGCATCGTCATCATCAATATTTCCACATTCTCTGTGCATTGATAAATAAAGCTGATTAGCTTTTTTCCAATTTCCTAACTTCTTCTTCTAGCTTTTTATATCGTGAGCTCATAATGTGTCCTCAATAAGCTTTGAATACATTAAAAAGATAACTAAAGGGATGCTGAGGGGAAAAGAAAGGTGGCCTAACTTTCGTTAGGCCGAGCTTGTTACGCCATTACTCACGCAGAATAAACACTAGAATGATACTTACAGCAACGACAGATATCGGAGGAAATCCAATATTTGACAATGCCATTATAAGTCCACTCATAGCAATCAAACGTTTTGACAGCAGGTCTGAGCCCTTTTTGATAGTTTCCATAGATCCCTCTCAAGGTTGCCTTAATGGGGCACTCAAACCCGTAGCACTTTCTTAATTCACAGATGAATGGCTGCTATGACCCAACTGTTTTCTTGACGTAAGCTACCTATTATTACTTGAATATACCGTTCGCTGGTATCCTATAGGTATCCTAGATAAAACTAAGGAGTCACGCTATTAACGTAACTCCTTGATAAATTTGGTGGCCCCTGCTGGACTTGAACCAGCGACCAATCGATTATGAGTCGACTGCTCTAACCAACTGAGCTAAGGGGCCAAAGTGGAAAGGATTATACGTGCTGTTTTATCTCAGGTCTAGTCTTTCAAAACTGTATGGCGATTTTCTATCCAACCCATTTAGCAACCTTATTCTTCAGCAAGATAGCATCACCAGAAACCATTATTCACAATAAAATAATGATGCATTTATCTTTTCCCATTCTCGTTTTAAATACACTTCCACGACATATTTTTGTAACGAATAACTTATAGAAAATGAAATATTCCTGATAAAAACCCAACAAAATGTGTTTTATAATTCAAACATAGCAATGACGCAATTAATTGATATAAAACAATAATATTTATCTACATTAGGTGAATATGGTGATAGATGATTAACAATAGGATCTTAATGATGAAAAAAGTACGTGCGGTTCAATACGGCTGTGGAAAAATGGGTAAATTCTTGATCCGTTACCTACAAGAACATGGTGCTGAAGTCGTAGCAGCTTTTGATATCAATGAGGCGGTCATTGGTAAAGATATTGGTGAAATATCGGGTACTGCACTAACAGGAGTTAAAGTTCAGCCATTAAGTGAGGCCGAAACAGCCTTAACTCGCCTAAAACCTGACGTTGGTGTGATTGCGACGCTGAGTACCATGGCTGATTTAAATGATGCATTCTCTCTCTTTGCTCGTTTAGGTATTAATGCTATCTCGACAGGTGAAGAAGCCCTTTATCCATGGAATTCATCGCCTGATATTACCAAACAGCTCGATCAACTCGCCAAAACGACGAATTGCACATTAGCAGGTAGCGGCTACCCAGATATGTATTGGGGGGTTCTCATTGATACATTGGCAGGGTCAATGCATAAACTCACTAAGATCAAAGGTTCTAGCTGCTATAACGTCGAAGATTACGGAATTGCACTGGCAAAAGGCCATGGTGCTGGGTTAACCGTTACTGAGTTTGATCAGCAAATTGGCAACTACAATGACCTCCCTTATGCAGAGATCTCACACAAAATAGAAAGTGGCGAATATGCACCACCTTATATGTGGACACAGAATGGCTGGTTAGCAAGTCGTCTAGGATTGACTATCACCAATCAAACCCAACGTTGTGTGCCACAAATCGCCGCTGAAGATATCTATTCAGATACCTTAAAAATGACCGTGAAAAAAAATGATGTATTAGGCTTATCTGCGGTTGTGATCACCGAAACAGCAGAAGGCATAACATTAGAAACTGAATGTATCGGTAAAATATTAACGGCAAATGAGTGTGATAAAAATAGTTGGCAATTTTTTGGTGAGCCAAATACTGCGATTGAAGTGAATAACCCTGCAACGGTTGAATTGACTTGCGCGAATCTCGTTAATCGCATACCCGCTCTTATCAAGAGTCCTGCTGGTTTTGTGACTACAGAGAAAATGCCAAATAATGTGTTTATGACTAAACCAATGCATGAATATTTATAAGAAAATATTATTATCTGGAGCACAATGTGCTCCATCATCGCTAGCGTGGTTTGACCATTTGCCACTCTAGATGACGCTTTATCGATGGCCACTCAGGCAAAACAATACTGTAAACACAGGTATCGCGCAGCTCGCCAGTCCGTGTATAAACATGGCTTCTTAAAATGCCATCAAGTTTGGCCCCCAAGCGTTCAATCGCCTTACGGCTTTGCTGATTTAAAAAATGAGTTCTAAACTCTACAGCAACACAAGATAAAGATTCAAAGGCATGCTGTAGCAATAAAAATTTTGCTTCAGTATTAATTGCGGTGCGTTGAACCTCTCGGCTATACCATGTTGCCCCAATTTCAACCCTTCGAGTCTCATGATCCACTTTATTGTAAGCCGTCATGCCAATAGGGTTACCTGTTACTTTATCTATCACAACGAATGGTAGCATTTCTTGTTTTTGATAAAGCCCCAGTCGCCTATCAACGTCTTTGCCAACATTTTCAGGTTCAGGAACAGAGGTATACCATAAATTGTGTAGACCATCGCGCTGTATGATATCAGTAAATTGTTGGTCGTATTGATGAGTCAATGGCTCAAGGCGCACAAATTTCCCTTCAAGCTCAATCACCTGACATATGTTTTTCATGGTTGACCCCTATCTCTATATAGAACGCCTTTAATTATTTCTACAGGTGAATTGTGACAGGAATATAAAATATATACGCAATTATTATTTGCGGCAATTATATGCAAATAAAACACATGATAAATATCACATTTTTTTAACATATTTTTCTATTAATCATCTTATTAAGCTAAAGTTAACTCATCTGACCTGTTATGCTCGTTATTCTTCAAGTTACAGCGTTGTTGGCTACGTTTACTCGCACTAGCCACATACTTATGTATGCTCTTAGCGACTCGTTCACTTGTCGCCTAGCTGCACCTTGAATTATTTAGAGTAAAATAAGACCCCTTAAGGGAGCAAAATATGAGCAATTTTCCACATCTTTTTTCCCCGCTTGATTTGGGGCACACAGTATTAAAGAACCGCATTTTAATGGGTTCTATGCATACTGGCCTTGAAGAACATCCTGAAGGCAGTCAACGTTTAGCGAACTTCTATCGCTTACGCGCAGAAAATGGCGTGAGTTTGATCATCACTGGCGGGATCGCACCTAATAAAGAAGGTGCACTCGCTGCTCATGGCGCGGTACTTGATAGCACTAAGCAGCTCCCTTTTCATCAAGAGATCACTCAAGCAGTTCATCAAGCCGACGGTAAAATTGCGTTGCAAATTTTACATGCAGGCCGTTATGGTTTTCATCCACATATCGTGGCCCCCAGCGCCATTCAAGCTGAAATCACCCCTTTTGCTCCAAGAGCATTGTCTGAACAAGAAATAACTAAAACGATTGATGATTTCATCAATACGGCAAAACTTGCTCAACAAGCTGGGTATGATGGCGTTGAAATTATGGGCTCTGAGGGTTATTTAATTAACCAGTTTATAGCTAAGCGCACTAATCATAGAACAGATCAATGGGGTGGCAGCTATGAAAACCGAATACGTTTTCCACTGGAAATTGTTCGCCAAATTCGCCAGCACGTAGGTAATAACTTTATTATTATTTATCGTCTATCCATGCTCGACCTAGTCGAAGATGGCTCTAATTGGGAAGAAATCATCTACTTAGCTAAAGCGATAGAGCAAGCTGGCGCTACCATGATTAATACAGGTATCGGTTGGCATGAGGCAAGGATCCCAACCATTGCGACACAAGTGCCTCGTAGTGCGTTTAGCTGGGTAACGGAAAAATTAATGGGTCAAGTCAATATCCCGCTGATCACAACCAATAGAATCAATGACCCCTTTGTTGCAGAGCGGATCCTCGCGACTGGTCAAGCTGATATGGTTTCTATGGCACGTCCTTTCCTAGCTGATGAGGCATTTGTTCGTAAAGCACAGGAAAACCGCGCCGATGAAATCAATACCTGTATCGGCTGTAACCAAGCCTGCCTTGACCAAATCTTTAACGGTAAACTCGCCTCTTGTCTTGTTAACCCACAAGCTGTTAGAGAACTAGACTACCCAAATGAAAAAGCCTCACAATCGAAGTCTGTCGCCATCGTTGGCGCAGGCCCCGCAGGGCTATCATGTGCGATTTATGCAGCTAAGCGTGGGCACAAAGTAACCTTATTTGAAAAATCAGATCAGATCGGCGGTCAATTTAATATGGCGAAGCAGATCCCCGGAAAAGAAGAATTCTATGAAACGATCCGCTATTTTTGCCGTCAGCTCGAGCTCCTGAATATTGATGTCCGCCTTGATCATCAAGCCGATATTGATGATTTGATTGATTTTGATGACGTGATCATTGCAACTGGTGTTGTGCCGCGAGCCATCCACTTAGAAGGTATTCATCATCAAAAAGTATTATCCTATATTGATGTTTTACTCGGTAAACATGCTGTCGGTCATTCAGTAGCAATCATTGGTGCTGGTGGTATTGGTTTTGATGTCGCTGAGTATTTAAGTCAAAAAGGCCAAAGCAGTAGTTTGAACCCGCCATTATTCAATCAAGAATGGAATATTGATACAAGTATCCATTCCGCAGGTGGATTATTCAAGCATTCGCCTCACCCAATCCAATCTCCTCGGCAACTTTATTTACTGCAACGTAAAAACAGTAAAGTCGGTGCTGGACTAGGCAAAACAACGGGTTGGGTACATCGTTTATCATTAATGAAACGTGGCGTACAAATGTTAAATAGCGTTGAATACATGAGTGTTGATGATGATGGACTGCATATTCGTCATCAAGACCAAGTCCGCTGTTTACCTGTTGATAATGTGATCCTTTGCGCAGGGCAAGAGCCGTATCGTCCTTTAAAAGAACAGCTATCGGAACGTGGAATCAATGCATATGTGATTGGTGGCGCTGATATTGCCGCGGAGCTTGATGCAAGAAGAGCAATCGAACAAGGAATGCAAGTAGCCTATCAATTATAATCAGTTAACAAGAAACCCGCTTTTAAAAGCGGGTTTCTTCAATAACTCATTACTTTTCCTGAGAAAACTGAGATTCTGGATCAACTAACTTTTCATCTTCAGCCAAACAGACTGCTGCGGTAAACAATACGTCGGTTGATGAATTTAGTGCGGTTTCAGCAGAATCCTGCAACACACCAATCATGACCCCAACGGCCACGACTTGCATCGCGATTTCGTTGGAAATACCAAACATATTACAAGCCAGTGGGATCAACAATAACGAGCCGCCAGCAACACCTGAAGCGCCACAAGCACACACCGCTGCCACAACACTCAATAATAGTGCGGTTGGAAGGTCAACAGGGATACCTAATGTATGTACTGCTGCTAATGTCAGTACTGTAATTGTCACCGCTGCGCCGCCCATGTTGATCGTTGCCCCTAAAGGGATCGAAACCGAATAGGTGTCTTCATGAAGATTCATACGGCGACACATTCCCATATTCACAGGGATATTAGCTGCTGAGCTGCGTGTAAAGAAGGCGGTTACCCCACTTTCACGTAAGCAAGCAAAAACCAGTGGATAAGGGTTACGCCTAATTTTCCAGTAAACAATTAATGGGTTCACAATCAGAGCCACAATCAACATACAGCCAATCAACACCGCCAGTACATGGAAGTAGCCTTTTAGAGTAGCAAAACCGGTGGTCGCAATTGTTGAAGAAACCAGTCCAAAAATACCAAGAGGCGCTAAACGGATCACCACTCTTACCAACTGAGTGACACTCTCAGAGAAATCTTGGATCATGCTCTTAGTGGTATCGCTCGCATGACGTAATGCGATCCCTAAACCAATTGCCCAAGCAAGAATACCGATATAGTTACCTTTAATCAGTGCATCAACAGGGTTAGCAAAAATATTAACCAATAGCCCTTTAAGCACTTCGGCAATATTCCCCGGAGGGGTAAGCTGAGTATCACCAACAGCTAAAACAAGACTTGATGGGAACAAGAAAGACCCCATTACAGCAACCAGTGCAGCAAAGAAAGTACCTAATATATACAGTACTAAAATTGGTCGAATACTGGTTTTTTGCCCTTTACGGTGATTGGCTATCGATGCCATAACCAGCACCCAGACCAAAACGGGTGCCACCGCTTTTAATGCGCTAACAAATAAATCCCCCAACAGCGCAACGTTTTTTGCAGCTGCGGGCCATAGCCACGCCAGTAAAATACCCGCAATCAGACCAACGAGTATTTGTTTAACCAAACTGCCTCTTGTTATGACCTGCCATAACCCCATTCTGTTTGTATCCATAGAAGACCCATATATTATTTATCATTATTAGGAATAAAATGTGCTTGCCTTGCCAGTATAAGGAATAATTATCTTCTGAAAAGGCGATTATTTTAAATATAGACAATAAATTATTTATTTTAACAATATATTTACATATCTGTGATCTTAGCTGTATTTTGTTTCTTATAGTAGGATCGAACGAATAAAATGTATGATGATTTTCAATCAATTAAATAAAAAAAAGCACCCACATTAATGTTGAGTGCTTTTATTCAAAATGGAATTTAAATGTTAATAATGAGATGCATGTCTTTTATTGACGATTGCATTAATAATTAGAGTGATAGCTAAAATAGCCGCTACTACACCTAGAGAAATGGAGGTTGGAATATGATAAACATCCATTAATAGCATCTTGACGCCAATAAAGGTCAAAATCACCGCTAATCCATACTTAAGCATACTGAATTTTTCAGCGACTCCTGCCAGTAAAAAGTACATCGCCCGCAGACCTAGGATCGCAAATAGGTTCGATGTCAAGACAATGAACGGGTCAGTAGTCACAGCGAAAATAGCAGGGATACTATCGACGGCAAATATAACATCACTGATTTCAACAAGTATTAGCACTAATATCAGAGGTGTAGCAAATAGTACGCCATTACGCTTGATAAAAAACTTCTCACCATGCAACTCATCTGTCATACGTAGATGCGAACGTACCCATTTAACTAACGGCTTATCATTAATTGGGGAATCATCTTCTTTTGCAAAAGCCATTTTGATCCCTGTAAATAACAGGAATAAGCCAAATATATATAGGATCCAGCTAAATTGAGTGACCAACCAGCTCCCCGCAAAGATCATGATGGTACGAAGGACGATAGCGCCGAACACACCATAAACCAACACTCTTCTTTGTAGGTTAGCAGGAATAGCAAAGTAGCCAAATAGCATTAACCACACAAAGACATTATCAACCGCTAACGCTTTTTCTAATAGATAACCGGTTAAAAATGCCATTGTTTGGCTATTCGCAAATTCTGCGCTAACAGTGTCGTTAAGATACCACCAGAACCCACCGGCAAAGATCAGTGATAACGTGACCCAAAGAATACTCCAAGCCGCAGCTTGTTTCATCGACATTGCTTGTCCTTTGTGCTTCCCTTGCCAAAACAAATCGACAAGCAACATGAACAAGATCATAACCGCAAAACTACCCCATAAAATAGGGTTACCCACAGAGTGCATATGATTTCCTTAAAAACAAAAAGCGGCTGACATCTCAGAAGACGCCAGCCGCTTTAAATTGTTTGAACCTAGAACAATACTTTTGGTTGTAAACAATGAGCAAACCTCGCCTTCTGGCAAGGTCTCACTTACAACACAATAGTCCTAAGATCTGGAAATTGTGATGCTCGGCTACCGGGTGCAATGTGTGCACCGTAATGACGATAAACCGACAAGAAGAAGTTACTCCCCTTTGCTATAGGGGGTAAGCTTAGGGTAATTAGTCCTAAAATGCAATCATTAGCACACAGTATTTAAATAAAATTTTTCAGTCAGCAGTCCGCCATCAAAAATCACTTTTTATCATTTTTAGGCTCAAAAATGCTGATAGCGCCTATTTTCACGTCATTTACGGCAGGAAAGACAACGGGCTCACAACCTTCTCCCATGAAAAACTTAAATGAATACTAAAAATAGAGTAAGAATTTACTGTTTAGTTATTTTCGCTTTTGTTAAAGTGAGCATGCTTTAAACTAACAGCCTGAGGGAACATGACTTTTCACTTAGGTATTCGCATAATCCATGTCTCCCTGCTCAACAATAAGATTGTTGCTGTTATTGCCGTTTAGGAAACATTAATGGAATTAGTTAAAGAACTATTTTTTGCCCTTTGGCATCAAGACTATGCAACCCTATCCAACCCGTCGTTGGTCTGGGCTATTTACTTTATGTTATTTGCAATTCTTTTTCTTGAGAATGGGGTTCTCCCTGCCGCGTTCCTACCAGGTGACAGTTTATTGATCCTCGTTGGTGTTCTCATTGCAAAAGGTACGCTAAGTTACCCATTGACGATTGTCATTTTAACAGCCGGCGCAAGCCTAGGCTGCTGGGTTGGCTATATTCAAGGCCGGTGGCTGGGTAATACTAAAATGGTGAAAGGTTGGCTAGCCCACCTCCCCGAGCACTACCACCAACGCGCTCACGGCCTATTTCATCGCCATGGCCTAGCAGCACTATTGATTGGTCGTTTTTTAGCCTTTGTTAGAACATTACTGCCTACAATTGCAGGGCTGGCAGGTTTACAAAATGGCCGTTTTCAAGTGTTTAACTGGCTGAGTGGCCTGCTTTGGGTACTGATCTTAACCGCGATCGGTTTTGGTTTTGGTAAAAGCCCAATCTTCCTTCAATATGAACATCACATTATGAATGTGCTGATGTTGATCCCTGTAGGGTTATTGATCTTAGGTCTTATCGGTAGCATCGCTGTGGTGGTCAAGAAAAAGCTATCCACCAAAAAATAAACTAAACATTAAGCGAGAGGCGAAACAGCTTCTCGCTTTTCTCTTATTTAATCACCCACATTTCAACAATCCTTTATAGACATTCCAATTTGAATTAAAATTAACAATTACACATCAAAATTTTTACAATTTTTTTTCTTGTTTAAAATCAAATACTCTTTTACATTAATTTAATCAATAATTAGTCAATCCCTCATTGCACTTACAGCAAAAATAGCTATTGTTATAACTGCTAACTATATTTTTTCTATTGATTAATCGGAGGTTTCACCATGTCATCGAACCATTCATCAGAAGAACTACGCGCAGAACTCAAATCACTGGCAGACTCTTTAGAAGCGATGCTAAACGATACCGGAAGCAAATCGAAAGAAGAAATAGAGAACCTAAAGCATAAAGCACAGGATGCCCTATCTTCTTCACGCGCTAAACTCAGCCAAGCAGGTGAAAAAATCACTGAGCAGACTAAAGAAATTGCAGGCCGTGCAGATAACTATGTTCGCGAAAATCCATGGACAGGTATCGGTATTGGTGCGGCTGTCGGTGTTGTTCTTGGCGTATTACTTGCTAAACGCTAATTAGTATGGAACAACAACAGCGTCAGGGCCCCGGCAAAGGGGTCCTAAATACCTTACAGCGTATCGCAAGTATTGCAGTGCAAATGGTAGAAACTCGCATCCAATTGATTGCTGTTGAGTTAGAGGAAGAAAAAACCACTCTAATCCAGCTTATTTTAATGGCGGGTATCACGCTACTATTTACTGCATTTGGGTTAATGTGTTTACTTGGTCTGATCTTTTGGTCTGTCGATCCTGTTTATCGCTATCAAGCCCTCGCGATCACTACAGGTGTTCTTATCTTATTAGCCATTATCGGCGCCATTTGGACACTTAATAAAGCAAAACAGTCTACTTTGCTCGGTGCAACCCGGGAGCAATTAAAGAAAGACTCAAAAGCTTTAGTAGGGTCGGATGATGAACAAAAATAAACGTCAGTTACTCACTATAAGAAAACAACGTCTGATCAAGGAAATTGAGCAACAGCGCATAGAGCTGTCTACCGCTTCAAATGACTGGCTACAAGCCACTGAGCCTTATGATCGCACATGGAAAGTTATCGTGACTTTTCGACCAATTTTTATGGCTGCCGCAGGTTTACTTTCTATCTATACCATTAAGCGACCAAAGCGAATTTTTTCGTTAGGGAAAAAAGCGCTGGCAACTTGGAGCGTCATTCGCACAGTCCGAGGCGCTGTTAATTCCAATCATAAATAATCTCCCTATCTGCTGAAACCTGAAGTTAAATCTTTAGGTTTCACTCATACAAAACCTATCATTCAAATTTTTTGTCCATCTTTGTTAATATACTTTGCTTTTTATTGAAGCACCAAGTAATTACTATAGGTACATCAAATGATTTCTAATCATTTAGTGCTAAAAAATAACTTTATATAGCGACACATATCGCATTTATTAGACATTGGCTGACCGAGTTAGCTGGAGAATCTTCATGAAAAATTTAGAAAATGGTGTTTTATTACTTGCTCGTATTATGATGCCAGTTCTGTTTATTGTTGCTGGGTATGGCAAATTAGGTGGCGCTTATGAAGGCACCCAACAGTATATGCAAGCAATGGGTGTTCCAGGATTTTTATTACCATTAACCATTTTATTAGAACTGGGTGGTGGGTTAGCCGTTCTGTTCGGTTTCCTGACTAGAACAGTGGCTATTTTCACTGCTGGGTTTACCGTATTAACTGCTCTGCTGTTCCATATTGATTTCAGCGTTGAGCCAAATAGCCTGATGTTTATGAAAAACATGACAATTGCAGGCGGATTTTTACTACTTGCTGTGACCGGCCCAGGGAAATTCAGCATCGACCATTTATTAAATAAAAAATGGTAAGACAGTCATTCATTATGCCCTCTTATACTATAAATAATTCGAGGTGCGGCTAGGCGACAAGTGAATGAGTCGCTGCGAGCCTACATAAAGTAGGTGACTAGTGCGAATGAGTGTAGTCACCATACCTTAACGAAAGGCGCTGCAACTTGAAGTATGACGAGTATACCCAGCCATTGCCCCCACAACTCACGTTTGGGGGCTTTTTTATGACGACTATTTATTTTTATTGGCAAACAATTTTGGAATTTCACGCAAACACCAAGACTTGGCCTCCCCCATGCTATCTCGACGCCATGCCATAATAATATTAGTTTGATGGCTGTACTCTGCACTGACAACACGCAAACGGCCTTCTCGAATATCTTGCTCCACCAGCGGATAAGGCATCGTCGCTACACCTAAGCCAGCTAACAATGCATTGCGTTTATCTTCAATAGTGGAAACAGTTAGCCTTTGCTGCTTATCTAACAGTTGAACCGTGATCACAGGTCTTTCGCGAGCCGTATCAGCAACCGCGATCCCTCGATACTTGACTCGCGTAACGTCGGAAAGGGGCTCAGGCTCTTGATGAATAGGATGGTCAGGGCTGGCGACATACACATGACTAATGCTGTATAGTGGCTTAGAGTTGATCTCAGAAGATGAACGAAAATGCATATCTGGTGCAATCACAATATCCGCTTTACCACTTTCTAAGCGCTCCCACGCCCCCGCAAGCACCTCGGTTAAAATAGAAAGCTGTGTATCGGATTTATCAGACAATTTATCCACTAAAGGAAATAAATCGCTGGCAGGAACCAATGCTTCACAAACAAGGGTTAAGTGAGTCTCCCAACCTTTAGCCAGCGCCTCAGCGTCTGAGGTCAATTTATCCGCTGCCTCCAGTAACACTCGCCCACGTTCTAACAACATCCTACCGACATTGGTGAATTTAGTTCGATGCCCAGAACGGTCAAAAAGGATCACATCGAGCTCTTCTTCCAATTTTTGCATGGTATAACTGAGTGCTGAGGGTACACGACCCAATTCATCAGCAGCAGCTGCGAAGCTACCGCGACGGTCGATCGCATCCATCACCCTTAATGATTCAAGTGTTAATGCTCTCTCTTTACTCATGGAATATCTCTTTCAGGAATTTTGAATGAAGGGAACAGATTAACTGGCTAACAATTCAACGTCCAGCTATTTATTATAACGGTATAATTTTATATATATTTGTATATTTTTGTTAAAACGAGAATAGAGGGGGGTTAACCACCATGATGACATTAAGACCCGTTAACCATTGCGGAAAAGCCGACTACGGTTGGTTACAAGCACGCTATTCGTTTTCCTTCGGCCATTATTTTGACCCTGACTTTATGGGGTTTAAGACATTACGCGTATTGAATCAGGAAGTTATTGCGCCTGAAAGCGCTTTTCAGCCTAAAACCTACCCGCATGTTGATATTGTTAATTTTGTGCTGCAAGGCAGTGCCGAGTACCGCGACAGTTCAGGCAATAAAATCAAGGTCAATGAAGGCGAATGCATCCGCTTTTCACCACGTCCTGATTTAAGTTACAGTGAGCACAACATGTGTTCCGAGAAACCACTCACTCGCTTACAGCTATGGTTAAATGCTTGCCCAGAGCAGGAGTACCACCCCGCTCAAAAAATCGTCGTACCAGATACAAGCAATATGTTAATTGCTTCACCTAGTGGTGAAGATAATAGCTTACAGTTACGTCAACAAATTTGGATAACGCAGCTGAATATTACCTCTGACAATCCACAGCATATTAAATTAAAAGGTAAAAATGCCTATCTTCAATCAATTCACGGTGGAGCAAGCCTCAAAGCAGGCAGTGGTGACACCCTTGAATTACGTTGTAATGATGGCGTGTTTATTCAAGATGAAAGTGAGTTAACACTCTCTTCCTCAACCACAATACGTGCATTACTGATTGATATTGGCGAATAGCCAACCTGATAGATAGGGGCAAGGCTCTCTTTGCCCCCTTCCAAAATGCTCTGTTTACAATATCCTCTCTTTTTTTGCGATGATATTCGCAATTTTATGATCCCACATACTCTGTATATTGCTTTCCTTATGGTAGAGTCCAACTCATCATCCGCCAAAATACGCAGCATATTTTTGGTTAATCAGCTATTATTTTGTTTTAAAAGGTGTTTTTGTGGCTTTATTCACCCAACAACGACTCAATCAAATTTTTGCAAGTATTCTTGATGAAGTTGTTCCTCAAGATGAGCTGGCAAAGCGCTTTTCCGTTTCCTCACGGACCATTCGCTCGGATATCAATGAGATTAATGAGTTAATACAAAATTACAGCGCCCATATTATTTATGAGCGTGGTCGTGGTTATTGTTTGAAAGTCGATGATGAGGCGCTTTTTTCCAAACTCACGCAACAAAATGAAGCAGAAAATGGTATTCCTCGCACCAGCAAGGAGCGCGTCGATGCACTATTGTTAAAATTATTGATGCTTTCCTTGCCTGTTAAACTAGATGATATTGCTGAAGAGTGGTTTATTAGCCGTGGAACACTACAGCAAGATATGAGTATCGTCAGAGAACATCTGCAAAAATATCAAATATTGTTAGAAAGCATTCCCCATCAAGGTATCCGCCTTAATGGTAGCGAATGGGCGATCCGAGCTTGTATGACAGAAACGTTATGGCGTCGCTTCTCACAACAAATCAATCATGATTTAGCCACGTTCCAGCCCGAATGCTTAGATAATCTTGATTTGACCTATATCGATAAAGTGTTACATAACAGCATGAATCGCTTTGATATTCGACTCAGTAATGAAGGCCATCTCTACTTAGTGTTCAATTGTGCTGTGACTATTTTACGTATTACCCGAGGCCATGAACTTACTTCTATTATCAAAAATCATGATAGTGAAGAAACCTTACGCAAAGCCTGTGATGAAGTCTCAAAAGGACTGATTTATTTCCTTGGTAGCGATCTCTCTAGTCCTGAGCTTAGCTACCTTCACGATCAAATCATCGCACAGCGGATCAGCAACCAAGACGCTGCTCAGCAAAAAAGTGGCAGTCACAGTGAGTTAGTTGAATATATCCTTAATTATATTAATGAGTTATATAACTATGACTTGCGTAATGATGAAAAACTCAAGAAAGACCTGAACACCCATATTGCAGCGCTGATCACTCGCCTTCAATATCACATCATTACCCCCAACCCGCTACTGAGTGATATAAAGCAATATTACCCTTTCGCTTATGATGTCACTTTAAGCGCACTCACCAGTGCAAGTAAGCAATTACTTCCTTACCCAATAAATGAAGACGAACTAGGTTACCTTGCCGTCCATATTGGCGTTAGCTTAGAAAGAAACTATGGCGCTGGCTCTATTCGACAAACAGAAGTACTTGTTGTGACCGATGCAGGCAACTCAACATTCCGAGTTGTTGAATCAAAAATCATGCGTGAATTTCCACAGCTCAAGTTCAGCCGTGGACTAACACTGCAAGAGTATGAATCACTGGATCAAGTAGAAGAAGATTTTGTTATTACAACAGTGCGTATCTCTGAAAAAAATAAACCTGTGATTAAAATCGCCCCCTTTCCAACCCCTTATCAATTAGAGCAAGTGGGCCGACTGGCAATGATGGATCAGACCCGCCCTTATATCATTGAGCGTTTCTTTGATGAACGTTACTTTATGGTGATTAACGAAAAAATCAGCCAAGAAACCCTATTCCAAACCGTTTGCCAAAAATTGCAACAAGATGGCTATGTTACTGCTGATTTTTATCCTTCGTTGCAGGAACGCGAGTCTATTGTCTCTACCCTGCTTGGTGAAGGTATCGCTTTGCCGCATTCACTGGGGCTACTTGCTAATAAAACAGTCGTCGTGACGATTGTGGCACCTAAGGGTATCGAGTGGAATAAAGACAGCAAAGAAAATGCATATGTGATTTTCTTGTTGGCAATCAGCAAAGCAGACTATGAAGAAGCCATGGCGATCTACGATCTATTTGTCACCTTTGTGAAAGAGAAAACCACCCGCAGGTTAATCACTGTGAAAAACTTCAATGAGTTCCAAGTCATCGCCAAAGACAGCTTAGCACGTATTCTTTAACCCTGATCTCAGCTCTCCCCCTAAAGAGTGGAGAGCTCTATGACTAGCAAAATCCTCAGCAGCTCCCCACTTCCACTTACTATCGGAAAAATAGCAATTGCGTTATTTTGCGTGATCATAACCGCATTTCTATCATTTTATTTTTCTATAAAACCACTTGCTTTGAGTGGATATCCTATCAAGTGGAAATGAAAAAGCCCCTCAGTTAACTATTTCCACTTTTCCATTTCCACTTAGCTAGAAATTGCAGCTTGTGATTTCCAGCACACTTCAAAAACCGTTAACCAACTGAATTAAAATGTAATTATAGATAAAACCACTTAGGATTATCTCCTTTTGATATTCATATGTTGAATATATTTCCATTTATTTTCCATTTAGCTCAATCAATAGCCATAAATCACATTTAGCCACTTCCAATTTATTTCCACTTCTAAGTGGAAATTCCATGCCTGCACAAGTCATATGGAACCGATTAAGGTATTCATCATGAAGTAACAAGCAGTTTAATTGCATTATTACCTTGGATTTTAAACAGTTATGAGTGAATCAGTTGTCGTTTTCAAGATGTCAGAACAAAATCTCGACATCGATGAAGTAACACAGGAGCTGTTAGCCGTCATCAGTGGCTGGCTGAAACAGGAAAATTGCTACACCACAGATGTACAACAACAGATGTTGGAGTCTCATCTCAGAGCCATGGTGGCTAGAGCAAAAACGGGTGAAGCGTTACCAGAAGTCGATATCAGTCTGTTCGATGAGATTTCACAACACTCAATTGCACTGTCGCAACGCGTTGTCGATACCCTTCCGGGGTTGGCGCCAGAAGAGACATTTTTGCTTTCTGTTCACTTTGAAGTTATCCGTTCGAATGATTAATTTTTGGGGAAAAACACTATGAAACAAGTTGTTGTTGCTATCGGAGATCGTCTAGGTAAAGGCCAAAAAGTTGCAGCGGGCGTTGAAGCCGCTGGCGGTAAAGCCGTTGTTGTTCCCGGTGTCGCGGCAGATATGAAATTGGGCGACGTAATGAATGCAGAGCAAGCTAACTTGGGGATCTCTTTCTGTGGTAGTGGTGGCGCTGGCGCAATCACTGCTCAAACAAAATACGGTTATAAAGCTCGTTACGGTATGCGCTCAATCGAAGAAGGCGAAACCGCGATTGCAGAAGGTTGCATCGTATTAGGTTTCGGTTTTATGGATAAAGAAGAACTCGGCGAGCGCTTGGTCAAAGCATATATCAAAAAATACGGCGACGCGTAAATGAAAAAATCTATCGAAACGGTGGTGCGAGTCTCGGGTCAAGGCGATAGCAAGCAAAAAGCAATTGCTGACGCACTGAACTCTATTCAACGCACCGTACTGAAAGAAAGCAATGACATTATCCTGCGAATCGAGCCCAAGGATGTTGCCGTTGTGAGTGCACACTCACAATCGCGGACAGAGAAATTCCTCTTCGTTTTTCTGCCTCGCAAACGTGAACATTTTCGTGTGGTGCTCGACGTTTCGCTAGATGTCACCCTACTTTCTGTCAACGAAATACCATTTACAGAACAATAAAAACAATTCAGGTCTGGAGGCATTTCCATGAGTGAAACTGCATCTTTCTTAGAAATATTGGGTATGTCCCTCATCATTGGCGGCCTATGTGGCTTTGGCCTTGGTGCAGGTGCAGCTCGTATGTTCCACGCTCCTACGATCCAAGGGATGGGGGCATTCCGTACACTTGGCGAACTTAATGCATGTGAAGGCGACCCTGCTTCTCACTTCTCATTCGGTTTAGGCTTTTTCTTCAACGCATGGGCATCATCCGTTGCTGCTGGGGCATTCACACAAGACGTTGACCATCGCATCATCCCTAACTGGGGTGCCGCGGCCTTGTTATCAAAAAACCGTAATGTTGCAGAAACCCTGCATAACCCGAAAAAAATGGCGATTGCCTGTACCATTATCGGAGCTGTGGTGGTTGCATTCTTAAATACCACCGCATCAGCAGTTCCTGCTGCATTGCAAACGACTGCTATCAACGTATTAGTACCGGCAGCAAACCTACTGGTTAATACCGTGATGCCAGTTATTTTCTGGTTAGCAGCGATGGATGCAGGGCGCCGTTCTGGTTTTTGGGCAACACTGTTTGGTGGATGTGCTCAGTTGATCATGGGTAACGCAATCCCTGGTCTGGTTCTCGGTATTCTGATTGGTAAAGGCGTTGATGATAACGGCTGGAACCGTGTCACTCGTACTATGATGATCACTGTAGTGTTACTGTTTGTTCTGAGTGGATTCTTCCGTGAATTCGACCTGAAGATGATCACCTCTTTCCATCTGGATAAACCTCTGTGGCTTGAATACATCCATGGACTGCTGAGCGGGAAATAATCATGACAACTGAAATCAACAAACAAGACTTTTGGTACGCAGAGTGGTCCTTCCCCATCTTTGTTGGGCTACTATCAGCAGGGATCTTTGCCGGTACTCATATGTATGTCGTTTACGGGTTCGGTGCATTTAACGAAGTTGCCTTTGTGGCCATGTTAAAAGCAGGTTTAGATACTGGTGTTTATGGCGCCGTTGCTGCGTTTGGTGCCAGCTTCCTATTTGCTCGTATTATTGAAGGATCACTAGTTGGTATTTTGGATATCGGCGGCGCACTGCAAACCGGTATCGGCCTTGGTGTACCAGCGCTGTTCCTTGCGGCGGGTTGGGACATTTTAGTGACTAACTTTTGGTTCTCACTAGTTACAGGGTTAATTCTTGGGCTGATTATCGGTTTGATCATCGTATTCGCTCGTAAATTTACTATCGCGCAAGCCAACTCCACCTTTGGCGCAGACATCATGATGGGCGCAGGTAATACATCAGGCCGTTTCTTAGGTCCATTGATTATCCTAGCTGCGATGGCTGCATCTATTCCTATCGGTATTGGTTCATTGATAGGTGCGCTGATCTTCTATGTATGGCAAAAACCAGTTGCTGGTGGCGCAATTTTAGGGGCGATGCTGTTTGGATATTTCTTCCCTCTCGCGGCCTAAGTCAAAGATAACAAAGAAGGTAATTATGTATTCTTTAATCATCAAACAGGGTAAGCGTATCGATGGCACATTAATCGATATTCTTATCAAAGATGGAAAAATCGAAGCTGCAGGCCCTGAGTTGGCCTGCAACCAACAAGCTGAAAAATGGATTGACCTAAAAGGGGAAACCTACGTCAGTGCGGGATGGATTGATTCACATGCTCACTGTTTTGCCGAGTCACCTATCTACTTCGATGACCCAGACTTAGCAGGTGCCGCTGGCGGTGTCACCTCACTGGTTGATGCAGGTAGTGTCGGTGCTGACGATATTGACAAGTTTTATCAACTTACACAAAAATCTCAAACCAACGTGTTTTCATTATTAAACATTTCACGTATTGGCATTATTGCGCAAAACGAGCTGTCTGATATGAACAACATCGATGAAACTTGCTTTCAACAGGCGATTGAGCGCCATGAGGGCTTCATTGTTGGCATGAAAGCGCGCATGAGCAAAAGTGTTGTCGGTGATAATGGCATTGAGCCGCTGATCAAAGCAAAACAGATGCAGAAAAAGCACCGACTACCATTAATGGTACATATTGGTAATAACCCACCGAATATTGATGAAATTGCTGATCTTCTGACTCGCGGTGACATCATTACTCACTGCTTTAATGGGAAGCCTAATCGCATTTTGGACGAGCAAGGGAACCTAAAACCTTCAATTGCTCGTGCCTTAGGGCGCGGAGTGATCCTTGATGTTGGTCACGGTGGTGAAAGCTTTAGCTTCAAAGTGGCAGAACAAGCCATGCGCATAGGTACTTATCCCGACATTATTAGTTCTGACATCTACCATCGCAATCGTATTAATGGCCCAGTTTACAGCCTTGCCTTTGTCATGACCAAGTTCCTATGTATGGGCTTTAGCGCTGAAAAAATCTTACGATGCGTAACAGAAAAAGCCGCTGATCTGCTCGCTCTACCAGCAAAAGGTTATTTAAAACCCGGTTTTGATGCTGACATCACCTTGTTTGATCTTAAAGAAGAACGCACCGAGCTGACTGATGCAGAAGGCGAGCATCGCGTAGGTACACAACGTTTTGTGCCTATTGCAGCAATTATTGGTGGCAAACATATTATTCATGCAGAAGGCGAATCTGAACATGCAATCAATTTATGAGAAATATCAGTTAAAACACGTGATTAACGCCTCTGGCCGCATGACCATTCTTGGCGTTTCAACCCCAACACCAGAAGTGGTTGAACGTGTTGCTTATGGCCTGAATCATTATTTTGAAATTAAAGATTTAGTGAATAAAACTGGCGATTATATCGCCAAGTTACTGGATGTAGAAAGTGCTGTTGTGGTTTCTTGCGCCTCCGCAGGTATCGCACAAGCTGTTGCAGCAGTCATTGTCCGTGATGACGATGATTTACTGCTCAACTTGCACTCATCATCTAAAGTGGTTCCACGTGAAATTGTGCTACCAAAAGGCCACAACGTTAACTTTGGCGCACCGGTCGATACCATGATCACACTCGGTGGCGGTAAGGTAATTGAAGCAGGTTTTGCTAATGAATGTTCTGCTGCTCAACTTTCCGCAAAGATCACGCCACAAACTGCGGCCATTCTTTACGTCAAATCCCACCATACGGTGCAAAAAAGTATGCTTAGTGTCAGCGAAGCAGCGGCAGTTGCTCGTCAACATAATGTACCATTGATTGTTGACGCTGCCGCGGAAGAAGATCTGACTAGCTACTACCAATCAGGCGCTGACTTAGTCATTTATAGTGGTGCCAAAGCGATTGAAGGCCCTACCAGCGGCCTCGTTGTGGGTAAAAAAACCTATGTCGAATGGGTAAAACGCCAAAGCCAAGGCATTGGACGAGCAATGAAAGTCGGTAAAGAAGGCATTTTAGGGCTAGCACTGGCAATTGAGCAATATTTAACGGCAACCAAAGAAACTGGTGCTGAAATGGTTAACCGCATGAATGGCTTTATTGAAGAGCTCAACGCGATCCCAGCGATTTCGGCTCGCATCGTATGGGACGCTGCTGGACGCGATATTGCTCGCGCAGAAATTAGCTTTGATGAAAAAGTGATTGGTAAAACCACCTACCAAGTCATGAATGAATTAAAACAAGGGGATACTGCCATCTACTTCCGCGAATACAAGGCCAACGAAGGCAAAGTGGAAGCAGACATTCGTAGTGTGAGCAATGAGCAACTGAGTGTCATCGCAGAGCGTATCCGTTTGTTAGTAAAAGGAATGTAATATGAAATTGTCACCAAATTTTTACCAAAACCGAGTTTGCTTGAACGTACTGGCTGGCAGCCATCAAAACGCGAAAGACATCTACCAAGCCGCTGAGACTTATGTTGTTGTTGGCGTTTTATCGAAAAACTACCCTGATTTAGCCAGTGCGATAGCGGATATGCGTATTTATGCACAAGAAACCGACAATGCACTTTCTGTTGGTTTAGGTGCGGGTGATCCGAACCAATCCACCATGGTTTCATTGATTTCAAAGGAAATTCAACCACAGCACGTCAACCAAGTATTTACTGGCGCGCCAATTAGCCGTGCATTACTTGGACAAGATGAAACCTTCGTCAACGCCCTAGTCTCCCCAAGCGGCACCATTGGTATGGTAAAAATCTCTACGGGCCCACTCAGCTCTCAAGCACCAGAGGGTATCGTTCCTGTTGAAACAGCGATCATGATGTTAAAAGACATGGGGGCTAGCTCAATCAAGTTCTTCAATATGAAAGGATTAACCTATATTGAGGAATATAAAGCTGTTGCAGAAGCCTGTGCTAAATTTGATTTTTCTTTAGAACCAACTGGTGGCATTGATTTAGAAAATTTCCCACAAATTCTCCAAATCGCCCTCGACGCTGGCGTGAAGAAGATCATTCCACATATTTACAGCTCAATTATTGATAAAGAAAGCGGCGACACCCGCCCAGACGATGTGCGTAAGCTACTAGAAATGGTTAAACAAGCTGTTAAGTAACCATTAGAAAGCCGTAAGAAGTAAGAAATTATTCTTTTTTAACCAGTTAAAAAAACACTGGGAATTTTTTCTAAATAATTCGAGTTGTGGCAAGGCGGCAAGACGAAGACATCCCTAGGAGCATACAAAAGTATGTGACTAGGGTGGCTGAGTGAAGCCAACGCAGTCACGGCTTGAAGTATGACGAAAAAATTGGAGCATACATAAAGTATGTGACTAAGGTGGTTGAGTGAAGCCAACGCAGTTACGGCTTGAAATATGAAGAGAGGCCCACCGCTGAAAGCAGTGGGCTGATTATTTGAAAGAGTTGGCCGATAAGCCGGGTTCTGTCGTGGACAACCATTCATCTAGGCCAGCACTTGCGCACTGGCTCCAGCAACCTACCCGGGTTCAATGCGGGCCGCACCATATGAACCCCTATTTGGTCTTGCTCCGGGTGGAGTTTACCGTGCCACGAACTGTTGCCAGCCGCGCGGTGCGCTCTTACCGCACCCTTTCACCCTTACCTGATCCTGTAAACAGGCCATCGGCGGTTTGCTCTCTGTTGCACTAGTCGTAGGCTTGCGCCTCCCAGACGTTATCTGGCACCCTGCCCTGCGGAGCCCGGACTTTCCTCCCCTCTATCCGTCTCCCCCGAAAGGACTACGATAAAGCAGCGGTTGTCTGGCCAACTCCGAGGCGGATTATAAGCACTTTAGTGTGCCATGTATAGAGGTTTATACTCGTCATACTTCAAGTTGCAGGGTTGTTGGCTACCTGCACCTCGAATTATCTTGAGTATATAAAGTTATTCCTCAGTATTTGCTTTATCAAGCATCAACTTATAAAGACGATTCTTCTTCAAGCCATAAATTTCAGCGGTGATCGCTGCCGCTTTTTTGGGTGGTAGCTCTTGCTGCAATAGATTCAACGTACGGATCACATCAGGCGAAATTTCGTCTTCTTCTATATTGGCTTTATAGCCTTCAACAATCAGGACCATTTCACCACGATGGCGATTTTCATCTTCTTTAACCCACGCTAGCAACTCACCCACAGGGCGCCCTTCAATCGATTCCCACGTTTTGGTAATTTCTCGAGCCAATACAACGTGGCGTTCAGGCCCCCACACCTCAACCATATCTGCTAGACTATCGAGTAAACGGTGCGTTGATTCATAAAAAATTAATGTACGCGTTTCATGTTCAAGCGCCTTAAGAACATCTTTGCGGCCTTTACTTTTTGCTGGCAAGAAACCCTCATAGCAGAAGCGATCAGAGGGTAAACCTGCTGCACTAAGAGCCGTAATCGCAGCGCAAGCGCCGGGCAATGGAACAACACGAATACCAGCTTCACGGCAACGAGTGACCAGATGATAGCCAGGATCATTAATTAAAGGTGTACCTGCATCGGAAACTAATGCGATACTATCGCCCTGTTGAAGTCTGCTAATTAATTGATCTGCCTTCTGCTGTTCATTATGATCATGCAAGGCGAACATACGTGCATTGATGGCGAAGTTTTGTAATAGCATGCCTGAATGCCGCGTATCTTCAGCAGCGACAAGGTCAACATGTTTAAGAACATCCAGCGCACGTTGCGTGATATCGCCCATATTACCGATAGGGGTAGGCACAATATACAGCGTGGATGCCATAACCACTGCTTGATTAGGTTGATTCATTGTTTCATCCGAATAGCCGGTTTAAAATTAAGCAACTGAAAATACACCACTGGATACAGTATGCGTCCTTCAATTTTTTTGCATGTAAAAAAAGGGTTAGTCTGCACAGCAATGCTATCTGCTTTAGTGTTGTCTGGCTGTCAACTCAAAGGGGATAACAAAGCACCAATCACCCCGACGACACCTGAACAAATTAGCTCCGAAGTGAGTCGTTATCAGTCTATCATTGATTCTGCGCAGGGTAAGCCTTCTATTGATGTCTTACGTGCCTACATTAGCCAAGAAACGTTACTCACCGAGCCAACCGCTCGCCAAGCCAATATTGATGGCACATGGCAGATGTTAACACAAATGACCCCTAATCAGGTTGATGGGATTGGCGCAGATGAAACAACCTTGGCTGGTTGGGTCGATTTACTCGATATTTACCTCAATAATCGTGATGATGCAGCGGCACTCAAAGCAGGTGTTGATGATTGGAAAGTTCGCTATGCGGAGCACCCTGCGGCACAAACGCCTCCTAATCAGTTAATGCAATCCACACAGCCTCCTGTTGGCAAAACCCCGAAAATTGCACTTTTTCTGCCAATGAGTGGTCAAGGCAAAGTATTTGGTGAAGCCATCATGCAAGGTTTTATGGATGCACAAAAAGGTTTACCGCAAGCACCAGCAACCACGGCTACACCTGTATCGACTGCCGAGCCAGCCAGTAATAACGATGTATTAGATCAAATCTATGCAGAAGTCGCAGCGGCAACAGGTAATAGCAGCACAGCCAATGATACAGCCAATGATAATGATGTCGTCAATTCTTCATTACGCATTGCATCAACCCCGGCCAATAGCCAAAGTGTCAAAGTATTTGATACTAATGGCAAACAACTTCCACAGTTGTTACAACAAGCACAAAGTGAAGGCTTTAATTTAGTGGTTGGTCCGTTACTCAAACCTGAAGTTCAAGCCATTGCACAATCAGGCTCACCACTGAGCGTATTAGCGTTAAATGAGCTAGATGCTGACAAGCTACAGCCTCGTCCAAACTTATGCTATTTTTCATTATCACCTGAAGATGAAGCTAAAAATGCAGCTGCTCACATAATGGCTGATGGCAAACGAGCACCACTGATTTTAGTACCATCCAATGATTTCGGTCAGCGTGTTGCTAAAGCTTTCGCTCAAGAGTGGCAATCTAAAGGTGGTTCAACAGTATTGATGCAATCTTTTGGCTCTGTTGCCTCATTAAAAGAATCGATCAATCGCGGAGCGGGTATTCGCATGACAGGCACACCTGTTATCGTCAATAGCCAGTCGAAAGCACAATCAATTGATGGTCAAGATTACCCTGCGATTTCTCAGCCTGAACCACAAGTTGGCTCATCTGACGCGGTTGATTCGGTGTATATTGTTGCAACACGTGATGAACTGACACTCGTCAAACCAATGATTGAAATGGCAATTAGTAGCCGTCAACGCCCAGCTATTTATGCAAGTTCTCGTAGCAACCAAGCAGGTAATGGTGCTGATTATCGTTTTGAAATGGATGGCGTCAAATTCAGTGATATCCCACTGTTAGCAGGCGCGAACAATAATTTACGTAAACAAGCACAACAAAAGTTAGGCAATGATTATTCGCTGTTACGTCTTTACTCTTTAGGCATAGATGCTTGGTCACTCGCAAACAACTATGATCAGCTACAACATAACAATCAATTCCGCTTACAAGGTGCTTCAGGGGCTTTAACCGTGGATAATAATTGCGTTGTCTATCGTGATCTACCTTGGTTGCAGTTCAGCCAAGGGCAAATCAAATTGGCAAAATAATCTTGCCTAGCAATTAGAATAATTGCTAACTTTTCAGACAAGGACGTCATGAAACCGCTTAAAAAAACATTAAAATGGTTAACAGGCCGATACTACGAAAACCAAGTATTGGTCTTCCTGCAACAACAAGGGTTAACATTTATTGAACGAAACACCAGAAACCGCCACGGTGAAATCGATCTTATCATGCGTGATAACTCTGGTTGGGTCTTTGTAGAAGTACGTTTTCGTCAAAACGAGCAATATGGTGGAGCGGTACTGTCAGTCGATCCACGCAAACGCAAAAAATTACTCGCAGCGGCTAAATATTGGCTTGCCGAAAGACAAGAAAGCTTCGAAACTACCGCATGTCGTTTTGATATCTGTGCAATTACTGATAGTCAGTTTGAGTGGATACAGAATGCCTTTAACGATAGTGAACATGTTGGTTAATTTCACAGGAAAATAAGCAAGTGCTGGATAGAATTAAAGTCTGTTTTACTGAAAGTATTCAAACTCAAATAGCGGCGGCAGAGGCTCTGCCAGATGCTATATCGCGAGCAGCAATGATGATGGTTCAATCGCTGCTAAATGGTAACAAAATTTTGTGCTGCGGTAATGGTGCATCTGCAGCAACGGCACAACGCTTTGCGGCTAGCATGATCCATCGGTTTGAAACAGAGCGCCCAAGCCTTCCTGCGCTCGCACTAAACACGGACAATGCCGTTTTAACCGCGATTTCTGGTAGCAAACAACCAACAGAAATATATGCTAAACAGGTTAGAGCCCTCGGTCAGCATGGTGATGTTTTAATGGCGATTTCAACCCATGGTAATAGCGGTGATATTATCAAAGCCGTTGAAGCTGCTGTCACGCGTGATATGACAATTGTTGCACTAACCGGTTATGATGGCGGTGAGCTTGCTGGCCTATTAGGGCCTCAAGATGTTGAAATTCGCATCCCATCACAACGTAGTGTCAGGATCCAAGAGGTCCACCTTCTTACAGTGAATTGTCTATGTGATCTGATAGATAATACACTTTTCCCCCATCAGGATGATTAAGGAGCAAAAATGCGATTACTCCCCATAGTAGCCATCGTCGTTAGCATGACAATGCTGCAAGGCTGTATCGGTGCCGCTGTAGTAGGTTCCGCTGCTGTTGCCACCAAAAGTGCCACAGATCCACGATCTGTCGGTCAGCAAGTTGATGATGGCACACTAGAAGCTCGTGTTAGTGGCCAATTAAATAAAGATAAAGACATTACAGGTAAAGCACGCATTATTGCGACTGCCTATAAAGGAAATGTTCTACTCACAGGTCAGAGCCCTGATCTATCATGGGCTGAGCGCGCAAAACAAATCACTGCCAACGTTGATGGAACCAGCGCAGTTTACAACGAAGTTCGCCAAGGTGAACCTGTTGATTTAGGAACAGCATCAAAAGATACATGGATAACCACTAAGGTTAAGTCCAAGATCCTGACAAGTGATGCAGTGAAATCATCAAGTGTTAAAGTGATTACTGAAAACGGTGAAGTTTTCCTGTTAGGCGTTCTAACTAAACAAGAAGGCGATGCAGCAGCTAAAATTGCCAGTGAAACCGATGGTGTTCGTCGAGTAACGACTGCATTCACCTATCTTAATTAATCATAAACAATAATATATTGTTATAAAATGAAAAGTCATGAGTGAAAATTCATGACTTTTTTTATTTTTTCGGGCCCACGTCATTATTTTTCAGATAATTCCTACCACCAAGAAGGTACATTTGATTCAAGATCCACGCCTGTCTCTTTAACACATAAGAAGATGGTGATTTCACCTTAAATCGATGAGGATTTGGTAAAACCGCTGCTAATAAGGCAGCTTCTTCCATAGTTAATTGATTTGCTGACTTTTTAAAGAATTGTTTTGATGCCTCTTCCACACCAAAAATTCCGTCACCAAACTCTACAATATTCAAATAAACTGTCAGAATCCGTGTTTTAGACCATAAAACCTCCATAATTGGAGTCATAGCAGTTTCTAGGCCTTTTCTTATCCAGCTTCGTCCATCCCACAACCATAAGTTTTTTACAGTTTGTTGAGAGATTGTAGACGCCCCTCTTACTGTACTTTTTTTACTCATATTGTGTTTATAAGCTTTCTCTATTGCTTCGAGATCAAAACCCCAGTGATGAGGAAAATTTTGATCTTCCGCTGCAATTACAGCCAAGTACAAGTAAGGAGAAATGTGATTTTCATCAACCCATTCAGAACGAGAAACATAAGAAAAATTTAACAATGACCATGAAGATAACTGTCTTTCTATCATGACAGCTGAAAATGGCACTGGGAGGAATTTAAATGCAATCACAGTTAAAAACCAAAAAGCGACTAATGAAAGCAAAATTCGCTTTAACCAGTACCATAATCGAGAAATGAGATTCATCATAAGGTGAATTACGCCATTTCTAATACTTTCTCAACGAGTTTATTAATCCCAATCTCAGCCTCAGAGATTGATTGAGCCAGCATATAAGCAGGTGTTGTCACAACTTTATTAGTATGATCAACTACAATATTATCCACGCTACATGTAATATGCTTACCACCCATCTTTTCAATCTGAGCAATCGTTTCCGGATCATTGCCAATAGTTAATTCAACTGATGTATTTAATAGCTTGGGTAACATCACCGGAGCAATACACATCAGCCCTAATGGCTTTTTTTGCTGATGCATTTGCTGTACTAAACTTAATAGTTCTTTATTAATTTCACACTCGCTTCCACGTGTCGCAAAATCACATAAATTCTTTGCCGCACCAAAACCACCAGGAATTATAAGGGCATCTAGCTTATTAGCATCCGCAGAGGACAAAGGCGCTATTTTACCACGCGAAATACGTGCAGCCTCCTCCATTTGATTACGATTATCTGTTTTTGTCTCACCGTTAACATGATTGATAACAGTAGCTTGACTTTCATTAGGTGCAAAAAAGTGAACTTCAGCATTATTTTTACTCAAAGAAAGCATAGTTAATACTGACTCATGGATCTCACTTCCATCGAAAACACCACATCCACTTAAAATAACCGCAATTGATTTCATATCTTGCTCCATTTGTAGTAAATTATCTCTGTACCGCAAAAAGGGAATAAACATCAATCTTCATCACAGATTTTAATGAATCTTGTAACAAAATCGCTAATATTTGGTATCTTGGTGTTATTCTCTAAAGCAGTAAACAGATTATAAAGGTCTGCCCAGAAAGAAAACCATAGGTAGATCAACGTTTTCCCTGGTGTTGGCGCAGTATTCGCGCACCCCAACTTCGGTTGGGGTTATTTTTTTGTACGTCCATCAACGTAGTTTCTCAAAGTTTCTATATCTGACTTCCAATCTTGTTTCAACTCATCTACCCATTCTTGAACATTATCCCACCAAGCAGGCAATTCAGGGGATTGGATCTGTTGCGCAATTTTTTGCAAATTTTTCAAACCAACAGAGCCAGCTGCGCCTTTAATTTTATGTGCTTCTTCGACAATCCCTTTCTGATCTTTCGCTACCATGTTTGAATCTAAAATCGCTAAATAGCCAGGGATCATCTTCTCAAATACCTCAAGGCCATCATAAATCAATTTAGGGCCGACTAGCTCCATATACTGCTCAAGCATCTCACAATCTAAAATGGCATCGTTTTTATCCACTGAGGCGTCTTGTACGCTATTTTGAGAAGTTTCTTGTGCATGCTCACCCCAGAACTGCTCAATTACCTGTTTAAGCGCAGTCACCGATAGAGGCTTACTTAAAACGCCATCCATTCCTGAATCAAAGTACTCTTTTTTATCTTTCAGCACATTGGCGGTTAAAGCAATCAATGGTGGTAAGTCATCTTTGCTGTAACGCTGATTCAGCTCACGAGCAATATCCATACCCGTCATATCGGGAAGTTGAATATCCAGTAGCACCAAGTCATATTCACCCGGTGCAAATAGCGATAATGCCTCTTTGCCATTCATCGCCACATCCACGGTGTTGCCGAGTTTTTCTAACACTGAGCATGCTACAACCACATTCAGCTCGATGTCTTCAACCAACAAAATATGCAACGCAGGCAATGGGTAATCATCGTCGCTTTCCTGTGGATCAATAATCTCTTCTTCAACCACTGGTGCCACAATGGAAAGTGTGAATGTAGAGCCTTGGCCAATTTCACTTTCCACTTGAATGTCTCCACCCATATTTTGCGCTAAGCGGCGCGATACTGATAAACCAATTCCAGTTCCTGTTGCAGGTTTCCCACCAGCACTATCGGTCACTTGATAATACATAGCAAAAATTTTATCCAACTCATCTTTCGGGATGCCAATACCACTGTCTTGAACACGGAAAAACAGCTTATCGTCCCCTTCACGCCAAATACTTAACTTAACTTCCCCTTGCTGAGTAAATTTGACGGCATTACCAATCAGATTCCACAATATTTGCCGTAAGCGCGTACCATCTGTAAGCACTTTTTCTGGCAGCCCAGCGGCTACATCCATAACAAATTTGAGCCCTTTTGGTTGCACCAAAAGGCCGCTTAAGTTTTCTAGGTCATTAACAAATTGAGGTAATGCAACCGGTTGATTATCCAACTGCACTTTACGACGTTCAATTTTATCCATTTCAATCACGTCGTTAAAAATATTGCCTAATGTCACCGCACTGACATGAATAGTTTTTAAATAATTCATTTGCTCAGTCGTGAGGTCTGTATCAAGCAAGATACGGCTTAACCCAACAATGCCGTTAAGTGGTGTACGCAGCTCATGGCTAATAGTAGAAATAAAGGTGGTTTTATCCCTACTTGCGTTCTCTAACGCCTCTTGGTAACGCTTACGCTCCGTGATATCGCGTCCAAAACCCATAAGCCCATGTCGCTTGCCTACGCGATCATAAAAAGGCACTTTGCGTAATTCAAAACAGGCTTTTCGCCCATCAGGGTAAACAAGCCATTGCTCATAAGTTAACGAAACATTGTGGCGGAAAACTTTCTCATCCGTTTCCATCACCTTTGAGGCAATTTCGACATCATAAATATCGAGTGGTGTGAGTCCAACAAGGTGTTTTTCACTTTTACCTGTCAGTAATTCCATCGCACGGTTACAACCCGAAAATTCATTATTTTCATTGCGGTAATAAACCAGATCAGGGGATGCATCGAGAAATGAACGTAGCAAAACCGATTGCTGCTCCAACTCAATTTGAGTCTGCTCTCGGTGCTTCATCTCCTGCTTAAGTTGTTCCAGTAGCTCGAGGTGAGCACTCTCAGCTTTCTCTCGTTCAAGGATTTCTTGATTTAATTGTTCAATGTTGCCTTGCAATTGCGTATTCAATTCGGCATCACGCTTACGCATCACCTCTAATTTATCTACCATCCGGGAAAGACGCTGTCGAGATTCTTCAAGTTGCTCAACAACTACGGATAAAAAATAAACTGCCAATGGCGTAATAATTAAACCAAAGAAAATAGAGCCAACCAGATCAAGGCTATCAACCTGACCTCGCAGCACAATCGTAACGGCCATTTGCATTATCATTGCAAGTACAACTAATGCAGATGCTAGCAAAAGTGAAAACCTGACTAAGCCAAGCTTCATCATAAGATCGACATAATACTGCGCAAGACCACGAAGTACTTTCATAACCCCCCCTCAATATGTTCCTTGCTAAATCATATATCAATTAATGCAGGCTCGAATAATTGTTGATAAAAAATGTCGATCTTGCGCATTAATCAAGGTGGATTTCAGTCACTCACACATACTTTATCAATGATAGATTCGTATAATTGATATTAAAATTCCCATATTCCAAAATAAAATAAAGCGTTACATAGCCTAACTTAACCCATATAGCCTATCATAAAATGATAATATATTTTTATATTTCAATGACATAAGTATTTTTTATGTTCATTACCTATATTATTAATTTTATAAAACGGCAAAAAACAAAATAAAAAACCACATAGATAGAAAAATGCAAAACATTAGGTTGATTAATAAGTAAAACTCAATAGAGATACATTAAAAAACACAAATTTGATAGTGATGTATATCACAGTATCCCAGAAAACCAGACCTCTATCACAAAAGCATTTTTAGTGACTTTTTCTTTCATAATCAAATAAATGACATTATTTTATATCGCAAATAATGTTTATTACGCATTATTTGACCTAGAAAAAGAATCTCGCTAATTTAAAACCTTACCGTGTACCGCCCTCTCTTCTGATGACGTATACATAATAATTATCCCCACACACTGTTTATTTTATTAAAAATGGAAAACAGCGGCTTATTGACGCTGTTGTTTGGTGTGCGCAGAAGATGGAACACGGTTAATAGTTAGCAAATAAATGGGTAAGCAATGTTGTAGTTAGGAAAGCGATGAAGATGGGAGAAGATGCACATGCTGTATAATCGAAAACTAGAAAAAGACAATTGTGGCTTCGGCCTGATCGCCCATATAGAAGGCGAGCCTAGCCATAAAATTGTTAGAACTGCGATCCACGCCCTGGCTAGAATGCAGCATCGTGGTGCAATCCTTGCTGACGGCAAAACTGGTGATGGCTGCGGATTGCTATTACAAAAACCTGACCGTTTCTTTCACCTAGTCGCTGAAGAACATGGATGGCGTTTAGCTCGTAACTACGCAGTAGGGATGATTTTCCTTAGCCAAGACGAAGCTATTGCTGCTGACTGCCGCCGCATTATTGAAGAAGAAATTTTAGATGAAACCCTTGCTATTGTTGGCTGGCGAGAGGTTCCCATTAATCGTGATATTCTAGGTAGTATCGCTCTTTCTAGCCTACCTAAAATCGAGCAATTATTTATTAATGCCCCCGCGGGTTGGCGCCCTCGCGATCTTGAAAGGCGTCTGTTTGTGGCTCGTCGACGTATAGAAAAACGCATTACAGATAGCGATTTTTATATTTGCAGCCTCTCAAACCTCGTCACGATTTACAAAGGGTTATGCATGGCTACTGACTTGCCTCGCTTTTTCCCTGATTTGGCTGACTTACGTATGGAGTCGGCTATCTGCTTATTCCATCAACGATTTTCAACCAATACTGTACCACGTTGGCCTCTCGCACAACCATTCCGCTACTTAGCACACAACGGTGAAATCAATACCATTACAGGTAACCGCCAATGGGCGCGAGCGCGTTCGTACAAATTTCGTACCCCACTGATCCCTGATTTGCAGTCTGCGGCGCCTTTTGTCAATGAAACTGGTTCCGACTCCAGTTCTCTCGATAACATGTTAGAGCTCCTGCTAAATGGTGGGATGGATCTGATCCGCGCAATTCGCTTATTAGTTCCACCAGCGTGGCAAAATAACCCTGATATGGATGATGACCTCAAAGCTTTCTTTGATTTCAACTCAATGCATATGGAACCTTGGGACGGCCCTGCCGGTCTGGTGATGTCTGATGGGCGCTATGCCGCCTGTAACCTTGACCGTAATGGTTTACGTCCAGCACGTTATGTGATCACAAAAGATAAACTCATCACCTGTGCTTCCGAAGTGGGTATTTGGGATTACCAACCTGATGAAGTGGTTGAAAAAGGCCGTGTGGGGCCCGGTGAATTGATGCTTATCGACACCCAAGAAGGACGGATCCTGCATAGTGCTGAAACCGATAATGACCTAAAAAGCCGTCACCCTTATAAATCATGGCTAGAAAAAAACGTTATCCGCCTAACCCCGTTTGAATCGATGAAACAAGAGCAAAACGCGATTGGACAACGTTCGATGGATAACCAAACACTAGCTGCCTATCAAAAACAATTTGCCTACACTAGCGAAGAACTCGAGCAAGTCATTCGTGTGCTTGGTGAAAATGGCCAAGAAGCGACGGGTTCAATGGGTGACGATACCCCTTTTGCGGTACTATCACAGCGCCCACGCGTACTCTATGACTATTTTAGGCAGCTGTTTGCACAGGTCACCAACCCTCCAATTGACCCACTGAGGGAAGCACATGTCATGTCACTTGCTACCTGTATTGGTCGTGAAATGAATGTGTTCTGTGAGGCAGAAGGCCAAGCCCATAGGCTCAGCTTTAAATCACCGATTTTACTCTATTCTGATTTTCAGCAGTTACATCAACAAGACAGCCGTTATTACAAAATAGAAACCGTTGATATCACTTATCAACCAGCGACTTTTTCTTTAAAACAAGCGATTGAACAGCTCTGTGAAGAGGCACAACAAAAAGTACGAGATGGTGCTGTCATGTTAGTCCTTTCTGATCGCAAAATTTCACCTGAACGCTTGCCTATCCCTGCGGCAATGGCAGTTGGGGCAATACAGCATTGTTTAGTGGAAAATAATTTACGTTGCGATGCTAACCTAATCGTTGAAACTGCCAGTGCTCGAGATCCCCACCATTTCGCCGTACTACTAGGCTTTGGCGCAACCGCTATTTACCCTTACTTAGCTTACGAATCCCTAGCTGCCATGTCTGAAGGGCAATTATTTGATAAGCCACTCAATAAAGTACTCTTAAATTATCGTAATGGTATCAACAAAGGGCTATACAAAATCATGTCGAAAATGGGTATTTCGACAATTGCCTCGTACCGTTGCGCTAAATTGTTTGAAGCGGTTGGGCTACATGAAGAGGTCACGCAGCTGTGCTTTGATGGTGTTGTAAGTCGGATCAGTGGAGCGAGTTTTAGTGACTTTGAATTAGACCTGTTTAATTTATCACGTAAAGCATGGCTACCACGTCTCCCCATCGAACAAGGTGGGTTGCTCAAATATATGCATAATGGTGAATACCACGCCTATAACCCTGATGTAGTTAAAACACTGCAACAAGCCGTCCATAGTGGCGATTACGATGATTATTTGAAATATGCGCAGCTAGTCAATCACCGTCCAGCTGCAACATTTCGTGATCTGTTGAATTTAAAAACTGCCGCTAATGCCATTTCGTTAGAGGATGTCGAACCAGAAGAAGCACTATTCTCACGTTTCGATACTGCTGCAATGTCAATTGGAGCATTAAGCCCTGAGGCGCATGAGGCATTAGCGATTGCGATGAACACATTGGGTGGTTTCTCCAATTCAGGTGAAGGCGGTGAAGATCCTGCTCGTTATGGCACCCAAAAACGTTCACGTATTAAACAAGTGGCCTCAGGCCGTTTTGGTGTGACTCCTGCCTACTTGGTGAATGCAGATGTTATCCAAATAAAAGTTGCACAAGGTGCAAAACCGGGTGAAGGCGGCCAACTACCGGGTGATAAAGTCACCCCTTATATCGCGCGTTTACGTTACTCGGTGCCCGGTGTCACCTTAATATCACCACCACCACATCATGATATTTATTCAATCGAAGACTTAGCACAGCTGATCTTTGACCTTAAACAAGTCAACTCTAAGGCATTAATTTCGGTAAAACTGGTATCAGAGCCGGGTGTTGGCACCATTGCAACAGGGGTCGCTAAGGCCTATGCAGACTTGATCACCGTTGCTGGTTACGATGGCGGCACGGGTGCTAGCCCTATATCATCAGTGAAATACGCGGGGTCCCCATGGGAACTCGGCCTTGTTGAAACCCAACAAGCGCTGGTGGCTAATGGCTTACGTCATAAGATCCGTCTACAAACCGACGGCGGCCTGAAAACAGGGTTAGATATTATCAAAGCCGCTATTTTAGGTGCTGAAAGCTTTGGTTTCGGTACAGGCCCGATGGTTGCCCTCGGCTGTAAATATTTACGTATATGCCACCTCAATAACTGTGCTACTGGTGTTGCAACTCAAGATGATACTTTGCGCCAACATCACTATCACGGTTTACCTGAACGTGTGATCAACTACTTCCGCTTTATTGCGAGAGAAACGCGTGAACTTATGGCTACATTAGGAGTAACTAAACTCACTGATTTAATCGGTCGTACTGATTTACTTGAAATTATTGAAGGTACAACAGCAAAACAAAGCAAAATTAACCTACAAAGTTTGTTAGAAACCAGCGAACCTCATGTTGGTGCCGCCGTTTTTTGTACCGAAAATAATCCTCCTTTTGATGAAGGGCTCCTTAATCAACGTATTGTGCGTGATGCAGAACCTTATTTGGCCCAAAAACAGTCAAAAACCTTTTTCTATGACATCATGAATACCGATCGTTCAATTGGTGCTGCCTTATCAGGGGAAATCGCTCGCCGCTTTGGTGATCAAGGTTTTGCTGCTACTCCACTGCAATTCTGTTTTACAGGTACTGCTGGGCAAAGTTTCGGTGTATGGAATGCAGGTGGCGTTGAACTCATCTTAACGGGTGATGCTAATGACTATGTTGGCAAAGGTATGACAGGAGGGATCATCGCTATCCGCCCACCAGTTGGCTCTTCATTTGCAACCCATAAAACAACCATTGCAGGTAACACCTGTCTATATGGCGCAACAGGCGGTAAACTCTATGCGGCGGGGCTGGCGGGTGAACGTTTTGCCGTTCGTAACTCAGGCGCAACAGCGGTGATCGAAGGCATCGGTGACAATGGCTGTGAATATATGACTGGCGGGATCGTATGTGTACTCGGAAATACAGGGATCAACTTTGGTGCTGGCATGACTGGCGGTTTTGCTTATGTACTTGATGAAGAAGAAAACTTTTCACGTCGTGTCAATAATGAAATGGTTGAATTATTGTCTGTGAATGATTTACCGATCCATGCGGAACATCTGCGTGGACTAATTACCGAACACGTTCGCTTAACACACTCAGCACGTGGTGAAACCATTTTAGCTGACTGGGAGAGTTGGGTTAGCCGTTTTGCATTAGTGAAGCCAAAATCAAGTGACGTTAATGCACTATTAGGCCATCGTAGCCGTTCAGCCGCTGAATTGCGCGTACAAGCACAGTAAGGAGAGAAAAATGAGCCAGAATGTTTATCAATTTATCGACTTACAACGTGTTGATCCGCCCAAAAAAACCTTAAACGTACGTAAAATTGAGTTTGTTGAAATTTATGAGCCGTTTAGCGCCATTCAAGCACAAACGCAGGCTGATCGTTGTCTTTCCTGTGGCAACCCTTACTGTGAATGGAAATGCCCTGTTCACAACTATATTCCTAATTGGCTGAAGTTAGCCAATGAGGGGCGTATTATTGAAGCAGCAGAGCTTTCTCATCAAACTAACAGTCTACCTGAAGTGTGTGGGCGAGTTTGCCCTCAAGATCGCCTCTGTGAAGGTGCTTGTACACTGAATGACGACTTTGGCGCTGTCACCATCGGCAATATTGAACGCTATATTAACGATACTGCGTTTGCTATGGGCTGGCGTCCCGACCTTTCTCATGTTGTTCCTGTCAATAAACGAGTCGCTATCATTGGCGCTGGCCCCGCTGGACTAGCTTGTGCAGATGTATTAGCACGTAATGGTGTGCAAGCAGTCGTTTATGATCGCCATCCTGAAATTGGTGGGTTACTCACTTTTGGCATTCCCGCTTTCAAACTTGAAAAAGAAATTATGATCCGTAGAAGGGAAATTTTTACTTCAATGGGGATCGAGTTCAAACTCAATACTGAGGTTGGGAAAGATATTTCTTTAAATAGTTTAATCGATGAATATGACGCAGTATTCATTGGTACAGGTACTTATCAGTCGACTAAAGGGCAATTAGCCAATGAGAATGCCAAAGGTGTTCACGATGCCTTACCTTATCTTATTGCAAATACACGTCGCCTGATGGAGTTCGATAATCAGCCAGACACGCCTTATACCGATCTTAAGAACAAACGAGTCATCGTACTTGGCGGAGGCGATACCGCGATGGATTGCGTAAGAACGGCTATTCGTCAAGGCGCAAAAAAAGTCAGTTGTGCCTATCGCCGCGACGAAGCAAGCATGCCTGGCTCACCAAGAGAAGTGAAAAATGCCCGCGAGGAAGGTGCTGAGTTTTTATTTAACCTACAACCACTCAGTATTGAAGTTGATCAGCAAGGTAATGTGTGTGGTGTGAAAGTCATCAAAACACAGATGGTTAAGACAAAGGAAGGCCGCTCTCAAGTTGAAGCTATCGAAGGTTCAGAGCATTTACTACCAGCTGATGCGGTCATCACTGCGTTTGGTTTCCGTCCACATGCGATGCCATGGCTTGCTGAGCATGGTGTTCAATTAGATAACCAAGGGCGTATTATTGCCAGCAGTGATGACTTGCTATCCTATCAAACTTCAAACCCCAAAATATTTGCCGGAGGCGATATTGTGCGTGGTTCTGATTTAGTGGTTACTGCAATTGCCGAAGGACGCAAGGCCGCTGATGGGATATTGTGTTTTATGGGCGTTTAAAACAAAAGGCAGAGGGCTTATCCTCTGCCTAAACATTTCTACTATATATTACTTGATAACTCTGAGAGAAGGCCGACCCTTAGGTGGTGGCGTTGGTTCATCATCTGGCGGTGTGTGATCATCACTTATTGTCTCAGACTCATGAACTAACGTTATGCCCTCAGCTGGTTTATCTTCAACCACTTCAAGCTCTGCTGATTGCTGCTCTTCATAAGCGGTTTCAGGTTCAAACATCATACCCGCACCGTTTTCTCGTGAATAGATAGCAATAATTGCCGCCATAGGCACATATACTTGGCGAGGTACACCACCAAATCGCGCATTAAAACGAACTTCGTCATTGGTGATCTCAAAGTTACCCACAGCACGTGGCGCTACGTTCAAAACAATTTGCCCATCACGTGCAAATTCCATTGGAACGAGGGTATTTGGAACGGTGACATCAACCACCAAATGCGGTGTCATATCGTTATCGAGCAACCATTCATAGTGTGCTCGTAACAAATAGGGGCGTCGAGGTGTCATTGGCGCCATTTCCATCATGCCACTTAGCCTCGTGCCGAAAGACGCATTTCGCGTTCTAATTCGGTTAATGACGCTAAGAATGCATCACGTTCGAAAACACGTTGCATATACATTTGCAGATGTTTGCTGCTAGATGGCTTCAGCTCAATACCAAGCACTGGCAAACGCCATAATAGTGGCGCTAAGTAACAATCAACTAAACTGAACTCATCACTCATAAAGAAAGGCATTTCAGCAAAAACAGGAGAAACTGCGATTAGCTCTTCAGCCAATTGGCGACGTGCATTATCAGCTTCTTGTGCATTACCTTTCTCGATTTTGCTCATCAGAGAATACCAGTCTTTTTCTATACGATGCATCAATTGGCGGCTTGTACCACGCGCAACTGGATATACAGGCATCAGAGGTGGATGAGGAAAACGCTCATCAAGGTATTCCATGATAATGTGTGGGTCATATAGGGTCAGATCACGGTCAACAAGAGTCGGGACACTCTGGTATGGGTTTAGATCGATCAGGTCTTGAGGCAGATGACCTTGTTCGACATGCTCAATCTCAACGCTAACCCCTTTTTCAGCCAGAACAATACGGACTTGATGACTAAAAATGTCGGTTGGGCCTGAAAATAATGTCATTACCGAACGTTTGTTAGGAGCGACAGCCATTAAAACCTCCAAGTTGCATAAAATGAGCTAAACGGTAACTGATTTGCAATCATTACCCGCTCGCCCATTAAAATCCCCTGTGCAAAAACTTTCATGAGATCCATTTAGAAAGTCAGCACAACCCTCTCGCGTTAATATGGCGAGAAATTAGAAAATAAAAAGCAGTCGCATATTCTAGCAGATTTTGTACAACTTAGGGTGACATTGGTGAAAAAATCATAACTAAATATCATTTAATTTATACCAACAACCACAATTTAGATAATTAACCTAACTAAAGCCGGATTAGCAGACCAAAAACCCTAAAGCAAACTCTAAGGTTATTACTGGCTATCAAAACAATTCAGGGGAAAATAATCTTTTCACCAATATATTTTCTTTTATTTCGTTGTTTTAACACTTTCATAAACAAAAATACATTTGAATGGTTAACTACGCATTTAGTTATGAAAAATATCGTTGTTAAAGAAGCTAGTACTCAACCTAAATTTTTGCCAATAAAAAACCCGCCATAAAGACGGGTTTTTTCATCAATTTTATGCCCAAAGGGCAATAAATTAACGTTTGGAGAACTGTGGACGACGACGTGCTTTACGCAGACCCACTTTCTTACGTTCAACAGAACGCGCATCACGGGTAACGAAACCAGCTTTACGCAGATCAGAACGAAGAGTCTCATCATAAGCCATCAGTGCACGAGTGATACCGTGACGGATTGCGCCAGCCTGACCTGAAATACCGCCACCTTTAACAGTGATGTACAGATCCAGTTTTTCCAACATTTCAACCAGCTCTAACGGCTGACGAACAACCATGCGCGCAGTTTCGCGACCAAAGTATTGTTCCAGTGTACGTTGATTGATTGTGATGTTACCGCTACCCGGCTTAATAAAGACACGAGCAGATGAGCTTTTGCGGCGACCAGTGCCGTAGTATTGATTTTCAGCCATTGCTTATAATCCCGATTAAATGTCAAGAACTTGCGGCTGTTGAGCCGCGTGGTTGTGCTCATTACCTGCGTAAACTTTCAGTTTACGGTACATTGCACGACCCAGAGGTCCTTTTGGCAACATGCCTTTAACCGCGATTTCAAGCACACGCTCAGGACTGCGAGCAATCATTTCTTCGAAAGTTGCTTGCTTGATTCCACCTACATGGCCAGTGTGGCGATAGTAGATTTTGTCTTCGCGTTTTTTGCCGGTAACAGCAATTTTTTCTGCATTCAGAACGATGATGTAATCACCAGTATCCACATGCGGAGTATATTCCGCTTTATGCTTACCGCGCAGACGGCTAGCAATTTCAGTTGCAAGACGGCCTAATGTTTTGCCATCTGCATCAACAACGTACCAGTCGCGTTTTACGGTCTCTGGTTTAGCTGTAAAAGTTTTCATTAAAACTTACCCAATATTGAAGTTACACGTTGGTGAACACTCATGTTCATAAACTTTGTGAGGTTCACACGACTCTTGTCCAGCAAACCCACCCCTTCGAGCAGCCTAGCCGGCATTATGCGATATTTCTTGGGAAATAAAAAACATCGCTGTAACGTGGGGTCGCAAGATTATAGAGAAGTCAGCAACAAAAATCGACCCCAAAACACATTTTTTTTCACTACATTAAGATTAGCTGCCTTTTTGTACAAATACCAATCATCTTATCTAGTCTACCTTTAAGATAAATGCGGTATTTTCAAATACTCTTCGCTTTGCATCTCTTGTAAACGTGATAGACAGCGTTGGTACTCGAACGTGAGCAAATTGCCTTGATAAATCTGCTCCATCGGAACCTGAGCATTAATAATCAGTTTTACTTTGCGTTCATAGAACTCATCTACTAAGGCTAAAAAACGCCGAGCAGCATTTTCTTCTTTAACCCCTAAAGCAGGCACGTCATACAGCAAAACAGTGTGATAACAATTAGACAGATAAATATAGTCATTTTGACTGCGAGCTTCTTCACAAAGCGCTTTAAAACCGATAGCCAATACCCCTTCTGCGGAACTTATCGCCTGCATCTTTCGATGGTTAACGTCTAACACTGGGTTTTGCTCCCCTGCTTTGCCAGCTAATTTAACAAACGTTTCATTTAAATGTTGTCGGCTTTCATCATTGATTGGGGATAAATAAAGATGCGCTTGAGTCAAGGTACGTAATCGATAGTCAACACCTGCATCAACATTCATTACGTCACAATATTTTTTGATTTGATCGATAGCAGGTAAAAAACGCGCACGTTGCAGCCCATTTCGATAAAGATCATCAGGGATAATATTCGATGTTGCCACTAGTGTGATACCACGGGCAAATAACCCTTCAAGTAGCGTGCCTAAAATCATCGCATCCGTAATATCAGAGACAAAAAACTCATCAAAACACAAAATATCAGTCTGTTTTTTAAATTCATCAGCAATGATATCTAATGGGTTTTCTTGCCCTTGCAAAGCCATTAAATCTTCTTGGACTTTTTTCATAAATCGATGAAAATGCAAACGCAATTTACGATTGCTAGGTAGGCTTTCATAGAACATATCCATCAGCCACGTTTTACCGCGCCCAACACCACCCCACATATATAGCCCTTGAATGGGTTCTTGAGTATTAGTTTGTTTTTTACCCAGAAGACGATCTAAACGCCCTTTTAACCCCGAAGGCTTTTTATTTTGTTCATTTGTAGAGGATGTTGCGACCAACTGCTGATAAATTTCATTTAAACGTTCAACAGCACGTTTTTGCACGTTATCAGGCTGATAGTTACCTTCAGCAAGAGCCTGTTGATAACGCATAGTGGGAGTCATCGGCGACATTAACTGAATAATCCTTAAAAAATTTTCGGTTTTTTTACCGTTATATGGTATACACTGGCCTCATTATAACCAGATTCATTTATTATTTAACGTTTAGTTAACGGGTACTGAAAACACGAGGAATTTTGCCTTAGTATTCCGCCCGTTAACAGGTATAATAATAGATAGCCAAGCTTAATTTCTGCGAACAGTGAAGTAAACGAAGGAGTCAGCATGACCTGGGAGTATGCACTAATTGGATTAGTTATTGGTTTCATCATCGGCGCACTGGTTGTTCGTTATGGTAACCCAAAACTTCGCCAACAAAAGACAGCACAAGCTGAATTAGACAAGAAAAGCACAGAACTAGAAGAGTATCGTAAAGAGCTCGTTGGCCACTTTGCTCGCAGTGCTGAGTTACTGGATAATATGGCTCGTGACTACCGTCAACTGTATCAACATATGGCACAAAGTTCTTCTGAACTGATGCCAGACATGCCTGCGCAAGACAATCCATTTAATTATCGCCTCACCGAATCAGAAGCTGATAATGATCAAGCGCCGGTCAAAATGCCACCAAGGGATTATTCAGATGGTGCATCAGGGCTATTTCGTCCTATCGACGAAAAAGAGAAGTAGCCCATTCTATTCACCAGTAAATCTATTTACTGGTGAAAGATTATTGGCTGGATAGCCATTCACCAGCCAAAGACCAAATATCATTTTTCATACACACAAAAACGACGTGTATACTGCTATAAAACTATCGATTAAATATATTCTACGCGATATCATTTCATTTAAAATATTTCTTTTTATTTCAAAACTGTATAGAAGTTAAAGCCCCATCAACAAGTCATGTAAATAGATGTAAAAGAATCAATAGTCACTATCCGTTGTATGAACTTTTGCGCATAATCCATGGTCATAGTTATCAGTAAAATCAAATATCGTGATTAACGTAGCCTTGCTACAACCTGATAAATTTTATTCTTAAGAGAATCTACGGAATGATGAAAAGAAAAAATTTCTTTCTCACTGCTGCGGCAATGAGTCTAGGGTTATCCCTTTCAGTATTACCTTCTGTAAGCAGTGCAGCTTTACCTGCAACATTACCAGCGACAGCACAAAGCCAAAATATGCCTAGCTTGGCACCAATGTTAGAAAAAGTTCTGCCTGCTGTTGTTAATATTCATGTGTCAGGTACTCGCGTACAAAACCAACAGATCCCTGAAGAGCTGAAATTCTTCTTTGGTCCAAATGTTCCTTCACAGCAACAAAGTGTTAGGCCGTTTGAGGGCTTAGGCTCTGGTGTCATTATTGATGCAACACAAGGCTATATCCTTACCAATAACCACGTTATTGATGGCGCAGATAAAATCCAAATTCAGTTAAATGATGGTCGTGAAATTGATGTCAAATTGATTGGTAAAGACGCGCAAACAGACATTGCCTTACTGAAAATCAGCAATGCAAAAGATATCAAAAACCTAACTGCAGTTAGCATCGCTGATTCTGACAAATTACGTGTTGGTGACTTCGCTGTTGCAGTTGGTAACCCATTTGGCTTAGGCCAAACAGCTACCTCTGGGATCATTTCAGCATTGGGTCGTAGTGGCCTAAACCTTGAAGGCTTAGAAAACTTTATTCAGACCGATGCTTCAATTAACCGTGGTAACTCAGGCGGCGCGCTAGTTAACCTCAACGGTGAATTGATCGGTATTAATACGGCAATTTTAGCACCTGGCGGTGGTAATATCGGTATCGGCTTCGCGATACCAAGTAATATGGCGAAAAACCTGAGCGAGCAATTGATCAAACATGGCGAAGTGAAACGCGGCATTTTAGGTATCAAAGGTACTGAAATGAATTCCGACATCGCGAAAGCCTTCAACATCGATGCACAACGCGGTGCGTTCGTTAGTGAAGTACTGCCGAAATCATCTGCTGCCAAAGCTGGTATCAAATCAGGTGACGTACTCGTCTCTGTTGATGGTAAACGTATCAATAGCTTTGCTGAATTAAGAGCGAAAATTGGAACTAGCCAAATCGGAAAAGAAATCACGATTGGTCTGATCCGTTCAGGGAAACCACTCGATGTTAAAGTGGTTTTAGAAAATGATGAAGGCGAAGCAACCAAAGCAGAAAAATTGAGTGAATCACTGCTTGGTGCAACCTTATCTAACGCGACAATCAGCAATACAAAAGGTGTACAGATTGACAGCGTAGCACCTAAGTCTCCTGCTGCTGCGGTTGGTTTAGTTAAAGGTGACTTGATCTTCGGTGTGAACGATATTCGCGTTGAAAATATTGATCAGTTCCGCAAAGTGATTGACGGCAAGCCACCTGTACTGGCAATGAAAGTGCTGCGTGGTGGCGAAACTCTGTATTTGCTGATGAAAAACTAATTTACAGCGCTATACGACTAAAAGCTAAAAACAGGCACAGTACCCACTGCTGTGCCTGTTTTTTTATGCTATGCTAAAGTTCCCTTAATTAACAAGCTGAAGTTCGATATCTATGGTCAAAAAGCTTCTCTGGGCAGCGTTGTTAGGCCTATTAACCGCCTTGATTATTATCGTTGCGGTCCCTTCTTTACGCCCCCAAGGCTTAGCAGACTTGCTTTATGGCAAAATAGATAGTGAACCCGTCAGTTACAACAAAGCTGTACGCAAAGCGGCTCCCGCAGTTGTGTATGTCTATAGTAGCTCTAAAGGTAGCTTCTCACAGTCTGGTCGCGAACTAAAATCTCTCGGTTCAGGTGTGATCATGAGTGCAAATGGCTATATTATTACCAATAAGCATGTTGTTGATAACCCAGACCAAATACTAGTTGCTCTGCAAGATGGATCTATCTTTGATGCCTTGTTAGTTGGCTCAGATGCCTTGACTGATTTAGCAGTGTTAAAAATTGAAGCCGAAAACCTTCCTGTGATCCCAATTAATCAGCTACGCATTACCCATGTTGGCGATGTAGTGCTAGCGATTGGTAACCCATACAACATTGGGCAAACAGTCACACAAGGGATTATTAGTGCAACAGGACGCGTAGGATTAAGCTCAACCCGTCGGCAAAATTTTCTGCAAACCGATGCATCCATCAATTCAGGTAATTCAGGCGGCGCATTAATTAACAGCGAAGGTGAGTTAGTCGGTATTAACACCCTGTCGTTTAGCGCAGGCCAAGGTTTCAGCTCTGAAGGTCTTAGCTTTGCTATTCCAACCGCACTCGCTACCAAGATCATGGAAAAACTGATCCGTGATGGTAGAGTGATCCGCGGTTACATTGGGATCACAGCACGTGAATTACCACAAATTAGAACCAATAATAACAACATCGATCAGATCCAAGGCCTACGTGTTTTCCAGGTTTCCCCTAATGGACCAGCCGCTAAATCTGGCATTGTTCAAGGTGATATCATTTTGTCTGTTGATGGTAAACCCGCTGTTTCTGCCGCCGAAACAATGGATTTAGTCGCAGAAATCCGCCCCGGTAGCAAAGCTTCCGTCAAAATTTTACGTAATGGTGAGGTCAAAGATATTGATGTCATTATTGAAGAGATACCCGAAGGGCAAGCAGGATAAACCCTATTCCAAAGTCAAAAAAGTTGTTCACAATGGAACAACTTTTTTGTTTTGAGCTAAATATACGCTAAATAATTCAAGATGCAGCTGAACGCACTCACTTATATCTCACGAAAGGCGTTGCAACTTAACGTATAACGAGTATATCGTGAATAGCTTAATCTTCAGACTTAATGCGCTCAATATTAGCACCTAAGCCACGAAGCTTATCTTCAATGTGCTCATAGCCACGATCGATATGATAAATACGGTCAACTGTCGTGGTTCCTTCAGCAATACATCCAGCAATCACTAAGCTCGCTGAAGCACGTAAGTCAGTCGCCATTACTTGTGCACCCGTCAGTTTTTCAACGCCATGGCACAGTACAGTATTACTTTCAATTTCAGCATGTGCCCCCATACGGATAAGCTCTGGGATATGCATAAAACGGTTTTCAAAAATCGTCTCAGTGATCATGCCAGCACCTTCAGCCACTAAATTCAATAAGCTGAATTGAGCTTGCATATCCGTAGGGAAACCAGGGTGTGGCGCAGTACGTAACGTAACCGCTTTAGGGCGCTTACCTTCCATATCCAAGCTAATCCAATCTTCACCAACTTCAATTTTGGCGCCAGCCTCACGCAATTTTGCCAAAACAGCATCGAGTGTATCTGGGCATGCATTGCGACAAACCACTTTACCTTTTGATACCGCTGCGGCGATCAGGAAGGTTCCTGTTTCGATGCGATCAGGTAAAACACGATAAGTACCACCACCTAAGCGCTCAACACCTTCAATCACAATACGGTCTGTACCCGCACCAGTAATTTTAGCACCGAGTGTATTAAGGAAATTAGCCGTATCTTCAATTTCAGGCTCACGAGCCGCATTTTCGATAGTGGTTGTCCCTTCCGCTAGAGTCGCTGCGGTCATGATAGAAACCGTCGCACCTACGCTGACTTTATCCATCACAATACAAGCGCCTTTTAGACGGCCTTCAACGGTCGCTTTCACATAGCCGTCTTCTAAAACAATATGTGCGCCGAGTTGCCCTAATCCTGAAATATGCAAATCAACAGGGCGTGCACCAATCGCACAGCCACCTGGTAATGACACTTCGCCATGGCCAAAACGTGCAACCAAAGGTGCCAATGCCCAGATAGAGGCACGCATCGTTTTCACCAAATCATAAGGGGCACAGTATTCTGTGACATTACTTGCATCAACAAAAATTGAACCATTACGCTCAACTTTAGTACCTAATTGGTTCAAAAGTTTGATCGTCGTATCGATATCCCTAAGTTTAGGAACATTTTGTATTTCTACAGGCTCTTCAGCCAGCAGCGCAGCGAACAGAATTGGCAGTGCAGCATTTTTCGCACCTGAAATTGTTACCTCACCCTCAATACGGGTAGGGCCTTTAACTAAAAATTTATCCATTCGGTTAATCTCGTATTTTATATTTTAAATACTGTTCGCGGATCCGATTATTAAAAGCCGTTTAGCTTGCGATCGCGCGCCCACTCAGCAGGGGTATATGCTTTAATAGACAGGGCATGAATGCGATTGTCTGCAATATACTCCATTAATGGGGCATAAACAGCTTGCTGCTGTTTGACTCTGCTCATATTTTCAAACATGGTTCCGACGGCAATAACCTGAAAGTGGCTGCCATCACCATTAACAATCACCTCATCCAGAGATAGCTTATCCATCAATACTTGCTTTATTTCGTTGGTTTCCATATATGACTCAATTTATAATTTTCGCTTACTGACATAAATAGACGTCTATCCTAAAGGATCCATCGCCATTCTTAAACCAAAGAAAACGCCTCCGGTGCACAAAAACACGCAGAGGCGCCCTTTTTTACATAAATTGACTTAACTTAACAGTAATGATTTGACCCCATAGAGTTCCATTAATGTGGTTAAGTTATCACTCATACCGACGATACTGAGTGAACGTTTTTGAGTTGCAAACTCACCTTTGAGGCGCACTAACATAGCTAAACCTGTTGAATCAACATGCTCTAGGCCTGAAACATCAATTTGTTCAGTTTGAGCGACAAGTGACTCACGTTGTTCCCAAAACGCCAATAATGACTCCCGGCCAAGCGTGCCTGATAAACGCAAAGTCGATTGTGATACTTCCCACAACAATGCTTGGCTCATCAGATTAATTCTCTTCCAGTGTGATTGGCGCTTTTGCGTTCATTTCTAACTGTTTTGTTAAACCATCAATACCTTGTTTACGTAAAATATCACCCCACTCATTTTGTTTAGTGGTGATCATACTCACGCCTTCCGCAATCATATCATAAGCCTGCCAGTAGCCTGTTTTACTATTTTTACGCCATTGAAAATCAAGACGTACTGGTGGACGACCGTTAGGATCAAGGATAGTCACTCGAATAGCGACGATATTTTTATCACCAACTGGCTGCTCTGGTGCTATTTGATAAGTTTGACCGTGATACATCGCGAGAGCTTGACCATAAACCTGCTCAAGGTAAGCTTCAAAAGCCGTAAAGTAAGCGTCACGCTGTGCTGGCGTCGCATTCTTATAATAAGTACCTAACACTAAAGCCCCTGCATATTTAATTTGTACATATGGCAGTAACTCTTCACGCACAATAGTTTTAAGGTAATTAGGATCTTTACGAATTTGAGGCTGCTCATTCTTTAAACGAGTAAAGGTTTTTTCAGCCGCTTCATCCATCAGTTTATAGGGATTGGTTTGATCAATCGCCATTGCAAATGGTGCAATCGCTAGCATTGCTATCATCATTAAGCGTTTAAACATAATTTCTTCCTTCTAAATTCGTGTTAATGTCGAATCAATGCGCAGCAGGCGCTTCAGGTGCCGCAGCTGGTGCTGACGCAGCACCTTGGCTGTCACCACTCTTATACAGGAACTGCCCTATCAAATCTTCTAATACCATAGCAGGTTTAGTGTCTTCAATGCGGCCTCCATCTTTCAACGTCTCAATACCTAACTCTTCGCCCTCTGGACCAATATTCATCGCTATGTATTGTTCGCCTAATAAACCAGATGTCCGAATAGATAGTGAACTTGAATCTGGAATGTTGTCATATTCACTAAGCAAATCAATTTTCACATCAGGAACATAGTTTTCTTTGTTCAAGGTAATGCTAGCGACTCGCCCTACCACGACGCCCCCCACTTTCACTGGAGAACCTTCTTTTAAGCCACCAATGTTTTCAAAAGATGCTGATACTTGGTAAGTTGACTGGCTACCAATCGATTTCAAGTCAGCCACTTTCAGGCATAAAAAAATAATTGCCACAATTGCCAGCAACATAAAACAACCAACCCATATTTCACTTTTTTTACTTTGCATGACTTAGTTCCCAAACATCAGTGCGGTAAGTACAAAATCTAGACCTAGAACCGATAAAGAGGCATGTACCACGGTTCGTGTTGTGGCTTGGCTGATCCCTTCCGATGTCGGGATCGCATCATAACCATTGAACAATGCAATCCAAGTCACCGTAAATGCAAACACAAGGCTCTTGATAAAACAGTTCACTATATCCATACGCCAATCGATAGATGATTGCATTGAAGACCAAAAGAAGCCTTCATCAATCCCTTTCCAATCAACGCCAACTAATGCACCACCAAGGATCCCCACTGCAACAAAGATTAGTGATAACAATGGCATGCTAATAAAACCAGCCCAAAAACGTGGTGCAATCACCCGACGAAGTGGGTCGACGGCCATCATTTCAAGACTAGAAATTTGTTCTGTTGCTTTCATTAAGCCAATTTCAGCGGTTAATGCTGACCCGGCTCGCCCAGCGAACAATAGTGCAGTCACTACAGGGCCTAATTCACGTAATAGTGATAGCGCCACCATCATGCCAAGGCTCGCTTCAGCACTAAATGTGGTTAACACTAAATAACCTTGCAGCCCCAAAACCATACCGATAAATAGCCCCGATACCGCCACAATCAGCAATGATTGCACACCAACGGCATACAACTGTTTCACCAACAGCGGCCATTGTTTGGAAAATTCAGGTTTGCCAATTAATGAACGCAGCAGCATATAACCTGCTCGCCCAAAAGCCGCAAAAATTTCAATCCATCGACGTCCGAAGGCAGCGATTGCCTCTACTATCATCTTATTTTACCCTAATAAATCAGCCAGATAATCATTGGCGGGGAAACGGAATGGTACAGGCCCGTCAGCAATACCATCTAAAAACTGCCTAACACGTGGGTCTTGATTATTTCGCAATTCCTCCCCTGTGCCTTTCGCTATAACATGCTGTTGAGCCACAATATACGCTTTATCAGCAATACTCAGCACTTCAGGGACATCATGAGAAACCACCACACAGGTCACACCTAACGCCTGATTGAGCTCATCGATCAGTTTGACTAAAACCCCCATGGTGATGGGATCTTGCCCCACAAAAGGTTCATCAAACATGATCAAATCAGGATCAAGAGCTATTGCTCTCGCTAATGCAGCACGCCTCGCCATCCCGCCTGATAACTCAGAAGGCATTAAGCGCGCAGCGCCACGTAGGCCCACTGCTTCTAGTTTCATCATCACAGTGGTATGGATCAGCGATTCAGGTAGATTGGTATGTTCACGTAACGGAAATGCGACATTATTGAACACATCCATATCAGTAAACAAAGCACCTGACTGAAACAACATGCTCATCTTTTTACGTGATTGATACAGCTTTGAGCGTGATAAGCTAGGAATATTATCACCATCAAACCAAATTTCACCTTGGTTTGGGCGTAACTGCCCACCAATAAGACGCAATAAGGTTGTTTTACCAATCCCTGATGGCCCCATAATGGCGGTTATTTTGCCACGCGGTACGGTAAGGTTAATATTTTCGAATATTTTCCGGTTGCCGCGGGTAAAACACATGTCACGTACTTCGATTAAGTTGTCTGTCTGTGCTTGCATTTGTTTGATAGCTCACCACACCATAAATATTATTTTTTTGAAGCGCTAAGCGCGCAATTTTACCTAAAGATGAAATGAAAATCGTCTAATATCGCATCTAAGTTTATTAAAACTATTATAACGTGCTAAATGTGTCGTTGGTGTTCAAAATGTGTATTTATATGACTAACATATACATGAAACTGGGAAACTAATGCCAGTTAACCATTATTTTTACGTAATAAAAGCAGATAGCTCTTAGACTTTAAAAATTTGTTACCAGTTGAGAATACTCAATTTTCTTTTTTTGAGTTTAGTTTATGGTGCGGATCCCCAGCTTTTATTAAGCTAGCTACCGTTATCATTCATAAAAGTACAATTAATTCTCGACTGATTTGACAAAGCACTTACTGATAGTAAGTATTCGTTATACAATTCGCGCTCGCTAATCCGATTAACTGAAAAGCTACGCATGGAACAGAAAATGTCAAACATCGATTTTCAGCAAGTAGGTAAAGAAGTCCTCCATATCGAAAGTGAAGGTCTAAAAAACTTAGAACAATACATTAACGATGATTTTACTCGTGCCTGTCAGCTCATATTTGACTGCCAAGGGAAAGTTGTTGTCATGGGTATGGGGAAATCGGGGCATATCGGGCGAAAAATAGCTGCAACATTAGCAAGTACAGGAACACCTTCTTTCTTTGTCCATCCAGGTGAAGCCAGCCATGGTGACTTAGGCATGATCACCAATAAAGATATTGTGCTCGCCATTTCCAATTCAGGTGAGTCAGGTGAGATCCTCGCCCTGTTGCCTGTATTAAAACGAATTAAAGTGCCGCTGATCTGTATGACAAGTAACCCAAGTAGCAATATGGGTAAATATGCAGATGCACATTTGTGTATAAAAGTGCCACAAGAAGCATGTCCATTAGGACTTGCACCAACGACAAGTACCACCGCAACACTCGTCATGGGCGACGCGCTAGCCATTGCCCTATTGAAAGCCAGAGGCTTTACCGCTGAAGATTTTGCCCTTTCTCACCCCGGTGGCGCACTAGGACGCAAACTTTTACTTTTAGTTCGTGATTTAATGAACGTCGATGATGATATTCCACATATTCCCCAAACAGCCACGTTACGTGAAGCTTTAATTGAGATTACTCGCAAAAAATTAGGTATGACCGTAATTTGTGATGACGATATGAATATTGCTGGTATTTTTACTGATGGTGATTTACGTCGTATTTTTGATATGGGTATTGACCTAAATAATGCAAAAATAGCCGATGTCATGACTCGCGGTGGAATTAAAATCTCCCCAAATATTTTAGCGGTAGAAGCACTCAATCTAATGCAGTCTAAACATGTCACCTCACTGATGGTCGCTGAAGGTAATAAGCTCGTGGGTGTATTGCATATGCATGATCTTCTACAAGCTGGCGTTGTATAAAAGAAAGGAATGATGATGGCTCTTCATATTCAGGATACCTGTTACGGCCCTGTCGCTCAGTCTGTTTTACAAAAAGCAGCCAAAATTAAATTACTCATTTGTGACGTTGACGGTGTGATGTCTGATGGCCTTATTTATATGGGAAATAATGGTGAAGAGCTGAAAGCTTTTAATGTTCGTGACGGTTATGGTATTCGCTGTTTATTAACCTCTGACGTTGAGGTTGCTATTATTACTGGCAGAAAAGCGAAATTGCTTGAAGATCGCGCAGCAACATTAGGCATTACATATCTTTACCAAGGTCAGAGCGATAAGCTTTTGGCGTATCATCAACTGTTAGATACACTGCAGTTAACAGAAGAAGAAATAGCCTATATTGGTGACGATCTCATTGATTGGCCTGTAATGGCAAAAGTTGGGCTTTCTGTTGCCGTTGCAGATGCACACCCGCTCCTGCTACCAAAGGCGGATTACGTAACACGTATCGGTGGAGGTAAAGGGGCTGTCCGTGAGCTTTGTGACCTAATACTACTGGCACAAGGTAAACTTGAAGAAGCTAAAGGCTTATCGATTTAAGGTTATTGATTAAAAGGTTATTAGTTAAAAAACATATCCATGAGCAACGCTAAAAAGTGGTTAATCATCCTGTTATCATTGATTGCGCTTGGTTTGATCGGTTGGAACCTAGCTGGTAATGATACCGAAGCACCTGTTAATAATGTGCTCGACAACGCTCAACCTAATTATCAAACTGATGATTCAGTGACATTCGTCTATAATCCAGTAGGCGATTTGGCCTATAAGTTAGTATCAGATAAAATTGATAATTACACAGCAAATAAAGTGACTTGGTTCACCAATCCTGTTTTAACAACCTATAACGAAGCAGGTGTACCAACTTGGACTGTGCGTTCACTGAAAGCTAAATTGACGAATGATAGAGTTCTCTATCTCTATGATGATGTCCAAGTGGATAGTTTAAGCCCTGACTCTCAAATTCAGCGTATTTCAACGCAAAATGCGATTGTGAACTTAATAACTCAAGATGTTTCATCGGATGATAAAGTCACTATCATCGGGCAAGGTCTTAATTCAACGGGTTTAAAAATGCGCGGTAACCTGCGTTCAAGAACCGCAGAGTTAATTGAAGATGTCAAAACTCATTACGTGCTACAAAAAGAAGAGCAAAAAAATGAATCAAGTAAATAAAAAGCGTTTTATTCAAGGAGCTGTTGCCAGCGCAATTCTTGCTCTTAGCGTACCTGCTTTCGCATTAAAAACAGATACGCAACAGCCAATGACCATTAACTCAGTCAAGCAATCCCTTGATTTAGAAAAAAATGTCACCACATTTACAGATGACGTCATCATAAAACAAGGTTCGATTGATATCAGAGCTAACAAAGTCGTTGTCACACGCCCAAGCAGTGATTCCGACAAAATTACCATTGAAGCTTTTGGTACACCAGTGACCTTTTATCAGTTACAAGATGATGGCAAACCTATCAAAGGCCATGCGCTGAAAGCGCGCTATGAAGTTGATAAAGAACTTTTGACACTAACAGGTGATGCCTATCTTGAGCAGCTAGATAGCAATATCAAAGGTGATAAGATCACCTATGTTGTTCCAACTCAGCAAATGGAAGCGTTTAGTGACAAAGGTAAACGCGTAACAACAGTATTATTGCCATCACAGCTACAAGAAAAAGGCCCAGCGGCAAACAACGGAAAGAGTAAATAATCGTTATGGCGACACTAACCGCAGAAAATCTGGCAAAAGCATATAAAAAACGCAAGGTGGTTGAAGACGTCAGCCTTGAGGTGAAATCAGGTGAAATTGTTGGCCTGCTAGGCCCTAATGGCGCCGGTAAAACCACCACTTTTTATATGGTGGTCGGAATAGTCCAGCGGGATGCAGGCAAGATTACCATTGATGGTGAGGATATCAGTCTTCTACCATTACATGAACGCGCACGTCGTGGTATTGGCTACCTTCCACAAGAAGCCTCTATTTTTCGTCGTCTGAGTGTTTATGATAATCTAATGGCAGTACTGGAAATTCGCCATGACTTAAACTCAGAGCAACGTAAAGAGCGTGCTGAAGAGTTGATGGAAGAATTTAGCATCACCCATTTGCGTGATAGCGTTGGTCAATCCTTGTCTGGTGGCGAACGTCGCCGTGTTGAAATCGCTCGAGCTCTCGCAGCAAACCCGAAATTTATTTTATTAGATGAGCCGTTTGCAGGGGTTGACCCCATTTCAGTATTGGATATCAAAAAAATTATCCAACACTTACGTGATTATGGTTTAGGTGTTTTGATCACTGACCATAACGTACGTGAGACATTAGATGTCTGTGAAAGAGCTTATATTGTAAGCCAAGGCCATTTAATTGCCCACGGTACCCCTGAAATGATCCTCGAAAACGAGCAAGTAAAACGCGTCTATTTGGGAGAAGGTTTCCGTCTATAATTTATCGTATTAGAGGGAGAAAAAAGTATTCATGAAGCAAAGTTTGCAGCTCAGAATCAGTCAGCAATTGGCAATGACGCCTCAGTTGCAGCAAGCCATCCGCTTGTTGCAATTATCTACGCTTGAGCTACAACAAGAAATACAACTTGCACTAGAAACGAACCCGCTTCTAGAGCAAGAGGAAAATGCTTCAGAACTAGAATCCCTCGACAGCCTTGAAACAAGTGCCGATAGTAGTGAAATGGATACTAAAGAAGCACTCGAAAAAAATGACATGCCTGATGAGTTGCCTCTTGATACAAATTGGGATGAAATTTATACCGCGGGCACGCCTTCAGGCACGAGTAACGACTATAGCTTTGATGAATTACCAATTTATCAAGGGGAAACCACGCAAACCCTGCAAGACTACTTAGTTTGGCAGTCTGAATTGACTCCTTTTACTGAAACGGATCGTGCCATTGCCACAGCAATTATTGATTCGATTGATGATTCAGGTTATTTAACAACACCGATTAGCGATATCCATGAAGGGATCGACAATCCTGAGATCACCCTTGAAGAGGTGATTGCAGTACTAAAACGTATTCAACACTTCGATCCTCTGGGCGTCGCTGCGCAAGATCTTAAAGAGTGTTTGCTGATCCAATTGTCTCTTTACCCAAAAGAAACGGAAGGATTGGCTGAAGCGCGAACAATTATTAGTCAGCATATCGATCTATTAGCTAATCGTGATTTTCGTCAACTCAGTAAGCTGACTCGATTAAAAGAGGACGCACTAAAAACAGCGATTGATTTAATATTAACGCTGAACCCAAAACCGGGGCAATCCATCAATACTGGAGAGTCTGAATATGTCATTCCTGATGTTCTAGTGAAAAAAATCAGTGGACACTGGCAAGTTGAATTAAATACAGATAGCATTCCTAAACTAAGCATAAATAACCACTATGCTTCTTTGATAAAAGATTCAGTAAACGAAAGTGATTCGCAGTATATTCGTAGTAATTTACAAGATGCAAAATGGTTGATTAAAAGCTTAGAAAGCCGCAATGAGACCTTGCTAAAAGTAGCTTCTTGTATTGTTGAGCAACAACAAGAATTCTTTGAATATGGTGATGAATACATGAAACCCATGATACTCGCAGATATTGCGTATCAAGTGGATATGCATGAATCGACGATATCAAGAGTGACAACTCAAAAGTTTCTCCATAGCCCTAGGGGAATTTTTGAGTTGAAGTATTTTTTCTCTAGTCACGTGAGCACCGATACAGGAGGAGAAGCCTCCTCGACAGCAATACGTGCATTAGTGAAAAAACTGGTTGCTGCTGAGAACCCAGCAAAACCATTGAGTGACAGCAAACTGACTAGCATGCTAGCCGAACAGGGCATTCAGGTTGCACGTCGGACTGTCGCTAAGTACCGTGAATCGTTATCTATTCCGCCCTCAAACCAACGTAAAAAATTGGTTTAATTGAAAAAATAAGGAAGATTGTATGGAATTTCAGATTACTGGACACAATATCGAAGTCACCCCTGCATTACGCGAAACTGTTGAGAAAAAAGTCAGAAAATTGGAGCAATTATTTGACCGAATCAACGGCATTCAGGTCGTTCTGAAAGTTGAGAAAGTTCAGCAAATTGCTGAAGCAACGGTGCAGGTTAATGGTGCAGAACTCCATGCGTCAGCCGAAGAAAATGATATGTACGCTGCAATCGACCAACTGGTAGACAAACTGTCACGCCAATTAACTAAACACAAAGAAAAACTGAGACAACATTAATACATTTATAGCGCAATCACAGTGTATCGTGATAAGTCGCAAATAAATGGTCAAACCAGCTAGTGGTATGCCGCTAGCTGGTTTTGTAGTCCTAAGCGAACAATAAAATGAACAGTGATATAGAAATCCAATTAAGCGCCGTATTATCTCCAGCATGTACACGTAACAATCTTGTTTGCACCAGCAAAAAAAGAGCGTTAGAGATTATTAGTGAACTGGCTGCCGCAGAGTTGGGATTACCGGAAAATACGGTATTTGAAGCATTACTTACCAGAGAAAAAGTAGGTACAACTGGCATTGGCGGAGGGATCGCCATTCCTCATGGCAAGCTTGCTGACGGGGAACACACACAGGCTGTTGGCGTTTTTTTACATTTAGAAGAACCTATTGCTTTTGATGCAATAGATAACCAACCTGTTGATATCTTATTTGCTTTATTAGTGCCAGCCGATCAATGCAAAACGCACTTACACACGCTTTCCTTAATCGCTAAAAAGCTGGCTGACAAATCATTCTGTAAACGATTGAGATCTGCTCAAAGCGATGCAGAGCTGTATAGTATAATCACTGAGTAAGTTATAATTAAAATACTTTACCATCACAGGGTTACATGTGTATGAATTTTTGATATTTTATTCAACTATACACGGTGATGTACTGATAAGTAACCAAAAGATCTATTCACTATCGGGGTCATAAGATCGCCGAAAAGAAATAAAAGGGAGTTAGCTCATGGTGCTGATGATTGTCAGCGGCCGTTCCGGTTCGGGGAAATCCGTTGCCTTACGTGCGCTGGAAGATATGGGTTTCTATTGTGTAGATAACCTGCCGGTGGTGCTGCTTCCAGAACTGGCCAATTCACTCGCAGATCGTAATATTTCAGCTGCAGTGAGCATTGATGTGCGTAACATGCCAGATAACCCAGAGATCTTTGAAGAAGCGCTAGATAGATTACCTGCTAGCTTTTCGCCTCAGTTACTGTTTCTGGACGCAGATCGCAACACATTGATCCGCCGTTACAGCGATACACGCAGGTTACACCCTCTTTCAAGTAAAAACTTATCACTTGAAAGTGCTATTGACGAAGAAAATGAATTACTCGAGCCACTACGTTCACGTGCGGATCTCGTCATAGATACTTCTGAAATGTCAGTGCATGAATTAGCTGAAATGCTCAGAACACGTTTAATGGGCAAACGTGAACGTGAACTGACTATGGTCTTCGAATCATTTGGCTTTAAACATGGTATCCCCATCGATGCAGACTATGTCTTTGATGTGCGCTTTTTACCGAATCCGCATTGGGATCCCAAATTGCGCCCAATGACTGGTCTTGATCGCCCAGTTGCGGCGTTCCTCGATCGGCATACAGAAGTGCATAACTTTATTTATCAAACACGCAGTTACCTTGAGTTATGGCTACCAATGCTAGAAACCAATAACCGCAGCTATCTCACTGTTGCTATTGGCTGTACGGGGGGTAAACACCGTTCGGTCTATGTCGCAGAGCAACTCGCCGATTATTTTCGCTCACGGGGCAAAAACGTACAGTCCCGCCACAGAACATTAGAAAAGCGTAAGTAATGGCACTAAAAGCCACGATTACCTTAAAAAATCGGCTGGGTATGCATGCCCGGCCGGCAATGTTACTTTATGAATTAGTTAAAAAATTTAACTCTAGGGTTATTTTACGTAATAATAATAACATTGAGGCTGAAGCCGATAGCGTTATTGCAATGTTAATGCTAGACTCGGAGCAAGGTAGTACTATTGATATTGAGGTTAGCGGCCCTGATGAACATCAGGCTTTATCTGCGATTATTGACCTATTTGAAAGTGGGTTTGACGAAAGTTAGCATTATCAGCTAATGACTAGTGAACTAAATATCAATTGTTTTACAAAAAACGGCTCATAGATCGTGATCACGATCTCTTCCCTTCGAAGCATGAAGAGCCTAATATTTCATACAAATAAATTTACACTCTGAATAATTCAATGTGCGGCTAGGCACAAGTGAACGAGTCGCTAAGAGCATACACAAGTGTGTGACGGGTGCGAGTGAGTGAAATCACTTATACCTTAACGAAAAGCGCTGCAACTTGAAGTATGACGAGTAGATACTCTAAATAATTCGAGGTGCGGCTAGGCGACAAGTGAACGAGTCACTAGGAGCATACATAAGTATGTGACTGGTGCGAGTGAGTGAAGTCAACAACGCTGCAACTTGAAGTATGACGAGTACCCATATTATTGCGACACCCCCTACCTTACAAGGGTGGGGGGTGTTTGCTTTGTACGTTTCTATTGGAGTGTGGTATGACAAAGCCAACAATTATTATTAATGATTTAGATGCAGAACGCCTAGATGCGCTGTTAGAACAAGCTGCTTATGCAGACACCCCTGTTGCAGAAGCCCTGAATGATGAACTTGATCGTGCAGACATCGTATCGCCTCAAGAAATTCCTGCTGATGTGGTTACAATGAACAGTACGGTTCGTTTTCTTGATTTGATCAGCAATGAAGAACGCACGCGTACTCTCGTTTATCCAGCCTCACTGAAAGACAGTGCTGAGCAGCTTTCTGTCATGGCGCCAATCGGCGCTGCCCTGCTGGGCCTACATGTGAATGATGAAATCAGTTGGGCACTGCCTAACGGCGTTGAAACACGTGTAAGAGTACTGGAAATTATTTATCAGCCAGAAGCTGCCGGTGAGTTCCACCGTTAATATTAGTGAGTATTGGCTGCTAGATTAGGCACTCACCTGAGTGCCTTTTGTGTTTTAAATTCTAAAGGAAATTACTCCCCCGCAATACTCATTTCAGGTAGTAACACTGAGCCACATTGAATGTTACTGCGAGTTTCAATATCATCAGCAATAGTGACGATATTTGCCCACATATCCTTTAAATTACCCGCAATGGTAATTTCACTCACTGGATATTGGATCACACCATTCTCTACCCAAAAACCAGAGGCGCCGCGTGAATAATCTCCGGTAATACCGCTCACGCCTTGCCCCATCAGTTCGGTAACAACAAGACCCGTTCCCATTTGTTTTAGCAATGCATCAAATGATAGCCCTTGACCTGCAATGCGCCAGTTATGAATACCACCAGCATGGCCAGTACTTTGTAAGCCTAGTTTTCTCGCTGAATAAGAGGTCATTAACCATGTTTGCAGTACGCCATTTTCGATAATATTGCGTTCTGTGGTACGAACACCTTCACTATCAAATGGAGAAGAGGCTAAGCCACCCATTAAATGAGGTTGCTCATTAATCGTTAACCAATCAGGTAAAATTTGTTTACCCAAACTGTCTAATAAGAAAGAGGATTTACGGTAGATACTGCTACCGCTAATCGCACCAACAAGGTGACCGAAAAGCCCTGTCGCGACTTCTGCGGCAAAAATTACAGGCGCCTTCATCGTAGGCAGTTTTCTTGGCGATAAACGAGATAGTGTACGACGAGCGCACTCTTGACCAACCCACTCAGGTGATTTCAATGCCTCTAAGCTACGCCCAATAGTGTAGGCATAGTCACGCTCCATTTCACCATTTTCTTCGGCGATCACGCAGCTAGACATTGAGTAGCGGCTTGAACAATAGCTTTGTAGCATACCATGTGAGTTACCGAACACACGCACCCCATAATGGCCATTAAAGCTACCGCCTTCAGTATTCACAATACGTGAGTCCACATTAAGTGCCGCCATTTCAGCTTGTGAGGCATATTTAATCGCTTGTTCAGGTGTTAGGTTACTGGCTTGAAAAAGCTGTAAATCAGGCGCTTCAAAAGCGAGAAGTGATTTTTCAGCAGGACCAGCACAAGGATCTTCTGATGTATAGCGAGCAATATCAACTGCCGCTTGTACGGTACGTTCAATGGCTTCTGGGCTTAAATCCGTTGATGATGCACTACCTTTGCGTTGATTATGATAAACGGTGATCCCTAATGCTCCATCACTGTTAAATTCAACATTTTCAACCTCACCTTGGCGGGTGCTTACACTGATCCCAGTACTTTTATTCACGGCAACTTCAGCGGCATCACAACGGCTTTTGGCAAATGAGAGTGCTTGTGCAACTGCTTCTTCCAAATTTTTGCGTTGTTCGTTGACTTGTTCAGTTAAATTCATGTACTCAATCCAAATTAAATAAGGTAAAAGGCTGTTTTTTTTACACCAACACACAATGTCGGGTAGTCATCAGGGCTTTTTCCCAGTTACAATAGTATATATTCAATGTTAACACCCACAACGTAGCAGGTCATGTAAATTACTGCGCTGCGTACTGTAAAAAGGAAATCGATATGGCCAAACAGCCTGAAGACTGGCTGGATGATGTCCCAGCGCCGCAAGAAGAAGACGATGATGAGATCATTTGGGTCAGTAAAAGTGAAATTAAACGCGATGCTGAGGTGCTTAAAAAGCTGGGAGCTGAATTGGTTGAATTGAGTAAAAGCGAGCTGGAACGTATCCCTCTCGATAGCCAGCTACTTGATTCAATTGAGCTTGCACAAAAGATTAAACGTGAAGGTCGTCGTCGCCAACTGCAATTTATTGGTAAATTGTTGCGTGCTCGCGATGTAGAGCCAATCACCGAAGCACTAGACAAGCTGAAAAACCGCCATAATCAGCAAGTGGTTATCTTACATAAGCTTGAAGACTTGCGTATTCGATTAGTTGAAGGCAATGACGATGTGATCGAAGAAGTAGTTGCTCTCTTCCCACATACCGATAGGCAACAGCTGAGGGTATTAGTGCGTAATGCCAAAAAAGAACGCGAAGCCAATAAACCACCAAAAGCCTTCCGCCAGATCTTTCAATACCTCAAAGAGTTATCGGAAAGCGCCTAACAGCATCTCCTCTATACATACTATAGAGGAGCGATTTATCCTCAAAAATGATATAGAAAGTCATGATGACACAGATATATTAGAGACAGTGCGTGAGCGCCTACAAACTCCAGCAAAACGTATCCGAGTCAATCTTGAAGAGCTTTAATAGCTGATTAATCAATCCTATTATTGCTCTTCCACTTGCCCATCCGCACTTTCACAGACAAACAACAGATCATCGCCCCATAAATCATGGCCATCGTGCATTATCGCAATAATGTCTTCAAATTGGACTTTTTGCTCATCGGTAATATGAGTAAAGACAATGGCGACTGGCAGTTCAATACCTGCCGATACCATATCCCATAACGCATCAAGATTTTTACCAAACCACACTGGCAATGAAAATTGCAGTTCAAACTGGCGATAAAAATCATCCATGCTGTCTATTTGCTGAAAATTAAAGATGGCGACACGACTGCTCATTCAAGTACCTTAATTGATCTTTTGGAAGCTTTTATAGTGATCTGCGGTGACATAAATCATGCCATCTGAAGAGTATAGCAAACGATCTGCTCCTCGGTGGCCACAATTGTAGTTGAGATCGGCTTCATACCATTGCCGATTAGGGGCTGTAGGTAACTGTTTTTCACGGTTAGAGAACCGGTCACCGCCAATCGCTTTACCGGGGAGTGCTTCGCAGAGATTACCCTGTTTAGGATTCCAACCAGCATCACGAGCTTCTTTTTTGGTGATGTAAAAACTCGGTAGCTGCTGATGCTTTTGTAAATAACTGACTACATTAGCTTGCTTAGTTAACTCATCAATCTTTTGAGCATGTTGAACGACTATCGTTTGCTCTGGTGTTGAAACTGGCTGCTCAGCCTGTTTTTTTCCTGATTGCTCCCCTGCATTAAAGTACAAGCTAAGGGCAATCAAAATGGCCATCAGCACGAGAGAAATCACACGTTTATTTATCATCAAGTTCCTTCCTTGGTTCTGGTTTATATGCGTTATATTTCGAGATGCAGCACCTTCCTGCATCTCGAATTATTTAGAATCTAGATTATGCCGTGCCGCCAACCGTCATCTTATCCAGTTTTAGTGTAGGCTGTCCAACACCAACGGGTACACTTTGTCCTTCTTTTCCACACACCCCGACACCTTTATCAAGAGCGAGATCATTACCCACCATCGAGATCTGCTGCATGGCCTCAACACCCGAGCCAATCAAGGTCGCGCCTTTTACTGGAGAAGTGATCTTACCGTTTTCAATCAGATAAGCTTCAGAGGTTGAGAAAACAAACTTACCAGATGTGATATCAACCTGCCCACCACCAAAATTAGGGGCATAGATACCTTTATCAACACTCGCAATAATATCTTCAGGTGTTGAATCGCCAGCTAACATATAGGTATTCGTCATACGCGGCATCGGTAGGTGGGCATAGGATTCACGACGTGCATTACCTGTTGGAGCAACCCCCATCAAGCGAGCATTGAGTTTATCCTGTATATAATTTTTCAAGATACCGTTTTCAATCAATACATTGTATTGACCAGGAACACCTTCATCATCAATGGCTAAAGAGCCACGACGGCCTGCGATAGTGCCATCATCCACTACCGTACAAAGTGGTGAAGCCACCAGCTCCCCCATTTGCCCAGAAAACACAGAAGTACCACGACGGTTAAAATCACCTTCTAAACCATGACCGACTGCTTCATGCAGCAGAACACCCGGCCAGCCAGCGCCCAATACTACAGGCATCATTCCAGCAGGTGCTGCAATCGCAGATAAATTCACCAATGCCATGCGAACGGCTTCTTTGGCATATTGCTCTGCCAATACTTGGCCTTGATGCACTTCAAGAAAGTATTCGTAACCATAACGACCACCACCACCGCTCGCTCCACGCTCACGTTTGCCATCATGTTCAACTAACACGCTCACAGACAGGCGCACTAATGGGCGAATATCAGCAGCTAATGTACCGTCAGTAGCAGCCACTAATACTTGTTCATACACCCCTGTCAAACTTGCGTTGACTTCAATGACACGAGGATCTTCGGCTCTCGCAATTTGATCGACGCGATGCAGTAATGCAATTTTGTCTTCTCGCGATAGGCTGTGTAGTGGATCCGCTTCTGAGTAAAGCTTTTTATAGCCAACTTCAGTCAAAATCTGTGATTGACCATGACCCTGCTCACCAACAATACTGCGCGCTGCTGTAGCACTTTGCTGTAATGCAAGCAGCGAGATCTGATCTGCATAGGCAAAACCGGTTTTTTCGCCATGTACAGCTCTGACACCTACTCCTTGGTCGATATTATAAGAGCCGTCTTTAATGATACGATCTTCCAGTACCCATGCTTCATGGTAACTAGATTGAAAATAAAGATCGGCATAATCCAGTTTGCGCTCAGATAGCAGGCCGAGTGTATCGTACAGTTTTTGATGGTCAAGACCATTGGCAGCCAGCAAATGGTCGCTGACAGAAGCTAAACTCATATTGGTTACTCTTTGTTGTCGTTTATTTTTTAATCAGTGAAGTCAGTTGTGGCCTAAAGCGATTATGTTTCACCACACGGATCTGCTCACGCATTCCATTGAGACTTTCTGTTTGAATATTTAAAACCGTTGCTGCGACCGCATCAACGTTCTTTTTCATTACTTTACCCCAGCCATCAACAGCGAGGCTATGCCCCCAAGTACGGCGTGTCCCGTGAACACCAACCTGAGCAGGTGCTAACACAAAGCATTGATTTTCAATCGCCCTTGCACGCAATAATGGCTCCCAGTGTGCTTTCCCTGTATAGCGTGTAAATGCGGCAGGTACAGAGATAATCTCAGCACCTTGCTCACGCAATGCTTGAAACAATCCAGGGAAACGTAAATCGTAGCAAATAGTCATCCCTAAGCGACCTACAGGTGTATCCACGACAGTAATGTGTTCACCGCGCTGATAGATAACTGATTCATTATAAGTGCCTTGCTCGTCTTCAATACTCACATCAAACATGTGAATTTTATCGTAACGAGCCTGAATTTTCCCTTTAGAATCAATCAAGATACTGCTGCTGGTGATACGCTCAGGGTCTTCACGGCTGATCAGTGGCATCGAACCAATCAAAATCCAAACATTGTAGCGTTTTGCCATGTTCGCAATCGCTTCTTGAAGTGGCCCGTGCCCTTCCTGCTCGGCTTGTTTACGGTAAGTTACTGCATCGGCAAACAACAAGGCATTTTCAGGCGTTAATACTAACTCAACAGTATCTGGCAACTGTTTAATCTGCTGCTCAATCTGTGCCAAATTATGTTTAGTATTTTTACCACTGCATAACTGCAAAAGTGCAACATTGCCATTTTTCATTACTCTTGAGTCTCCTTTAGCTGACGCAATACTTCATCAATTTTTGGTTCATCCAAACTTCCTGACACGCGATAACGTATAACAGAAATTTTACTCCATAATGGACCTAATACTTTTGATGCAGCAAATACAGCTGCACCTGCAATTGGGTTAACCGCAAACGCAGTTGCCACTCCAACTGTAGCAGATATTTCTGGGGTGACGACCGCTTCACCATTAATTTGACGTTTCACCAAATCAATTTGACCATTTAATGCAATATCTGCAACTAAGCCATCAATATAGAGATCTTTCGTTGATAGAATACCATTTTGGATCACGGCATTACCTTTAATTGAATCAAAGTCAAAGTCATTACTGAAGGTATCACGAAAATCAAATTGCAGCTTACGCAACAACGCGTCAAAACTCACTAAACGTAATAGCTGCCCAGCTCGCCCACCCCCCATTTTAGCGATAGCACCTTTGCCGAGTTTAGCTGATAATTTACCATTCAATGTCGCAATGTCTGGCGACCACGGCACATCTTGCCAGTTTAGCTGAAAATCCAGAGTATAAGGTGAATCAATGATAGGCACTAAAATGCCATAATAAGCCGCCGTTTCATCAAACTGTTCACCACTCAACGATCCCGCAACCTGTGTGCGATTGTGCTGACCACTTTGCCAAATTGCATCTATTTTTAATTGTGTTGCACTGTTGGTCAGTGTTCCATCAGTGAGCTGTAAGCTATTTCCTTGTGGTTTTAAACGTGCTTTTATTTCACCTAACTTTTGCCCACCAGCCCAACAATCACGGCAATGTATCGCCATTTCAGGCCAGCGCCTAAAATCAAACTCGCCGCCATCATTGGCACTGCTGGTTTCTTTGCCCGGAAATGCGCTTGGGTTGTAATACAAATAATCAATATTTAGTACCCAAGGCTGCTTGGTGTAAATTTGTAATTCACCTTTTAAGTTCTCGCTGGAAACTTTGATCAACTGATCTATATCCTTCAAGCTGAAAGACAGATCAACATCTTTCCATGCTTGCCCACCTAAAGACAGGGAAGGCGTTTTTACGGTTACCGTTTCAGGTAAACCGATATTGATTGGATGACTCGTTTGATCCGATGAAAGTAACGTGTCGACAAATCGCAGCCAACCACTATTGGTCACCGCGGGCAAATCCGCTAATAACGTTGATGAATTAGGTAGCGTCGGAACCGTTCCTTTCCACTGAGCAATGGTGGCTTTATTTAATCGAAGCTTAGGTGAGCTAAGATCCCACTCAGTATTAAAACCAATACGCTGCCCAATATCACCCCCAATGGTTAAATGGGTTGTCGAGCCTTGAGCCTTCGCATTGATTGTCGCAAGTTCTTTCAACAAATGGCCATCTAAAGCAGGCAGCAAGCTATTGAGTTTGTCTAAACCTGCTGTAAATTCAACAGTGAGTGCCATTTGTTCAGCCGCTGAATTCGGAAGTTTAATTTCAACATGACTTTCCCAGTCACTGGTTCCTGAAAACTTTTGTTTTATTGAATCAGGTAATTGAGCGATTTTTGCCACATCCCAATTGCCGGCTAAATCAACATTGACTTGATAATCTTTCGGGGTATCTGACGTTGAAAAATTGACATTAATTGGTTGACCAAACCAATGGCCTTGTAGTTTATCACCAACCAAATCACCGTTAGTAAACTGAAAATTGCCACTGAGTGCCGTTAATTTGCTATCAATAGGCTTAATCAGCAAATCATTTTTATTAAGATAAACATTACCTTTCGCCACAACCTCTTTGCCATGAGACAAAGGAATTGCAAGTGACAGATCCCCGGTCACCTCACCACCAATTTGCAATTCATCGAGTGTGTCACCAATGGAATGCTTCATTGGTGTCAACGTGAAATAGTGCTGAATTTGCGCCCCCGTCCCTGCGAGGTCGGCTTTAATAAATAACATTTCATTCAAGTAATTAGGAATATCAGCAGTTAAGTTAGTGGCAGTTGCATCCCCTAACTTAACACTATCGGCACGCATCGCTAGACCATTACGTTGAAAATCTAAGTCAATGTCTAAGTTAAACAGCGCAGGCCAACCTTCATCATACTCAAACGTGGCTTCTCGTAGAGGAACAAAGACTTGGAACTGTCCATCATTTCGATCAAACGGAAAATGCTGCGGATTGCCTTTGAAGGTTAAGGTAGCATCATTAACTTGCCCTGCGATCACCGCTTTCGACAGATAGTCAGCCAAATTTTTCCCCATCAATTGTTGGGGAAAATAACGCCATGCATCCCCCGCATCACTGACACGGATCCCCGCTAAAATGCTCAGATCGTTTTCATCGGTTTGCTTCGACTTTAAAAAACTAAATTGCCCATTTGCCCATAGTGAGGTTGCTTGAACATCCAGCTCATCACTCCACAATTTGAACTGTTTGTCGTCATTGAGCCAATATATTTGGCCTGCCGCTTGGCTAACTTGAAAAGGAGCTTTAAATTCAGGTTGATAATCGACTTCGCTGTTTTCTAAGCTTGCTTCCAGCACACCACGTTGCATATTTCCAACCAACACCCCAGTGAAATGATCAACAGAAGGCAATTGTTTCCACTTTTGCCAACTGACATCTTGCCAATCCATATCGATTTGAGTGTGATCGAGCTGCTCAGGAGTAATATCTAACGAAAAAGCTGATAACAGCCCTTTAGGCTGACGATGTTGCCAATCCTGCACCGTTTCAGGAGTCAAAAAAGAAAACGTAGGGAGAACTTCGCTCAAACGCTCTAATTCAATATTCTTTGCGCGTACCCGCCAGTGATCTTTTTGGTGATATTTAACTGATGAAGGTAAATACAGTACTGAAACGCTACCGTTTGGCCAAATATACTCGTTGGTTTTCAGAGTATTCAATTCAGGGATGTTAAATAACCACCCTTCCCCTTGGCGCCTCATACGGATCAGCAAATCGTTGACTTGTAAATTTTGCGCTAGTGGCTCTTGCCCCCAGTTGGCTTCGCCTTGGCGCAACTGCAATAACCCACTATTGATACGATTATTTTTTATCGAAACCCATGATGATAAACTAAAGTTAGCATCACGCAGCCCAGTGTTTTCACGCAACCAACGACTTAGCCATGGCTGCATATCAATATTATCGGCTTGCAAATAAACCGTACCATCACTCAAAATACCATTTTTGTCTTTAACATCGATTTTGATCTGTAGATAACCATGCTGTTTGTTAATGGTTTCTAAACTAACAAAACCTTGAGCACGGTGGCGCTCTTGTTCATTCAACCATGTCAGTTCTGGTAAGATCAGAGTGGTTTTTTGCTCTGATGGCGTGAAAAAAGTAAAACGACTATTTTTCAGGGTGAAATGATTGAATTGCTTTAAAAACAAGCCCTCAATACCATCACTATCAATAGGTTGATCGTTGCCTTCAAAGCTGAAAGGGATCTTATAGTCAACATCTAGCTGATAGAATGTAATGTCACGAAAACGCCACTCAAGTGAAAGCAACGAGCTCCATATATCCAACTCAACGGCAATTTGGCTCGCCTTGGCATCTGCATCTGCATGATTTACGACAACATTATTGAGCGTTAACACCGGCCCAAACGACTGCCAAGCCCCTGTAATTTCACCAATTTTCAGCGAAATATCACTGTTTTTTTCAATATAGGCAATGATGTCTTGCCGATAGTGGTTAATGTTCGGTAAGAAAAAACGTAGCCCTGTTAGCAGCAATGCACAAAGCAGCAGCACGATAGCCGCCGTCATCCATACTACTCGTGGCAGTCGCTTCACCCATTTCTCCTTCACGTAAAAACTACATCATGACAACATCAAATTGTTCCTGACTGTATAATGATTCAGTCTGAACTTTTACTTGTTTGCCAACAAAAATTTCCACTTCGGCTAAAGCATGGGACTCATCGCCTGTGAGAATATCCACCACCGATTGTGATGCATACACTAAGAAACGATCGGCGTCGATACTGCGATGTACGCGAACGATTTCACGTAAAATTTCGTAGCATACGGTTTCAACGGATTTCACCGTACCACGGCCTTGGCAAGTCGGGCAAACATCGCATAACACGTGCTCAAGACTTTCACGCGTTCGTTTACGGGTCATTTCAACTAAACCTAATTGTGAAAAACCATTGATAGTGGTTTTCACTTTATCTTTACTAAGCGCTTGCTCTAAAGAAGCTAAAACACGACGACGATGTTCAAGATCACTCATATCGATGAAATCAATAATAATGATCCCGCCTAAATTTCTTAGCCGTAACTGGCGTGCTATCGCTTGGGTCGCTTCAATATTTGTATTGAAAATAGTTTCTTCAAGATTTCGATGCCCAACAAACGCTCCGGTATTAATATCAATCGTTGTCATGGCTTCGGTTTGATCAATAATTAAATAACCACCCGATTTCAATTCAACTTTGCGATCCATTGCTCGTTGGATTTCATTTTCTACATCGAATAAATCGAAGATTGGCTGGTTACCTTGATATAATTCAAGCTTAGCCGTCATTTCTGGCACATACTCTTCGATAAATTCTTGTAACTGCTTATAGGTTAGTCGAGAATCTACACGAATTCTATCTAATGACGCCCCAGCAAAATCACGAATGATCCGGTACGCTAATGCCAACTCACCATAAATCTTAGTTCGAGTAACATTACGTTTTTTCCGTTCAATCACTTTAGCCCATAAACGTTTTAAAAATGCAGCGTCTTGTCTAACTTCATCGTCACCGACCCCTTCAGCAGCAGTGCGAATAATAAACCCACCATTTTCATCACAATATTGAGCAACACACTCTTTTAAACGTTCACGTTCCGTTTCGCTCTCAATACGTTGCGAAACCCCGACATGAGATGCCCCTGGCATAAAGACAAGATAACGAGACGGTAATGTAATATCGGTGGTTAAACGTGCACCTTTGGTGCCTAATGGATCTTTGACCACTTGGACAATCAGATCCTGCCCTTGCTTAACCAGCTCCGCAATATCCCTAACATGGAAGTTTTTCTGCTCATCACCCGCAATGCATTCTGTATGGGGCATGATATCAGAGGCATGCAAAAAAGCGGCTTTATCGAGGCCAATATCAACAAAGGCCGCTTGCATACCGGGTAATACGCGGCTCACACGACCTTTGTAGATATTCCCTACAATACCCCTTTTGGCTTCTCGCTCTACGTGGATCTCTTGTAAGATCCCACCATCAATATAAGCAACACGCGTTTCAGATGGTGTAATATTTACTAATAACTCCGCGGTCATGACATCTCCTTACCATCACCTAACGCTAAAAATCTTTGTATTAATTCATCTGTTTCGACTAACGGTAAACCGACAACAGCATGATAACTGCCATTAATTCGCCTAACATAGCAACCGCCTTTTCCTTGAATACCATATGCACCCGCCTTATCCATAGGCTCACCTGATTTTATATAATCATGCATTTCAGTTAATGATAACTCGCGGAATGTCACATCTGTCACAATCAAGGTGGTTAATGTGCGATTTCGATCAGAGATTGCTACTGAGGTCATAACCTGATGGGTCTGGCCTGAGAGCGCCGACAGCATTTCTTGAGCATGCTGTTCATCGCGTGGTTTTTCTAAGATTTGATTATTCAAGACAACGATGGTGTCAGCACCAATCACAGGATGATTTTCTGGCGCAATTTTAACACCAGCCTGTGACTTATCTTGTGCTAACCGCTGCACATAGGCTTCTGGTGTTTCACCTGCTTGCCATTGCTCTTCAACTTCAGGGCGTAAAATCGCAAATTCGTGTCCTAACAATTGCACCAGTTCTCTTCTTCTCGGAGAGCCTGAAGCCAAATAGATATAACTCATAAACGATGTTCCTGAGATAATGGGGTTACCGCTAAAAACTTAACATACTGAAAACTTACGGCGAATTTTCCGTAATAGTAAAAATAACCATGGCCACAGAATACCATTCACAAGGCTATTCCAGAATACTTGAGGGTGAAATAATACCTGAGAAGATACGAATTCGGCCCAAAACACGGTCATATCTAGAATGACAGTCAGCAAAATAATCATTAGGGCTTGCTGCCAAAGTGCCATATTACGCAATAATTGATGTTTATAAGAGACTAGGTAGCAAATAATACTGTAAGAAAGCGCATGCACGCCTAAAGCAGAACCTTGAATAGAATCAACAATAATACCAAGAATAAAACTGCTGCCGACACTCACTCGATGTGGTAATGCCATTACCCAGTAAATCAAGATCAGCAGCAACCAAGAAGGCCGGTAAAAAGCAAATTGCTCCGGCCATGGGATAAGCTGTAAAATTAATGCAATGAAAAACGAAATCCAGATAATACTGCGGCCATTGCCACGATACTCATCCATTTAGCTTCCCCTCTTAACCATAGCCACTATATCTTCCTCTATGGTTGCACTGCTGGAGACATTGATGGTGGTAACGGCGGCCCCTGAATTTCACTTGGGTTTGGTAAAACCTGAGGGAGCACTTTCATTAGGCGCTCATTTGCTGCACGGTAAACCTCTGAAGGTTGTAATGGTGTCACCGCCTCATTTTCATTACCCCATAACAGCAACAAATAACGTAAGCGCTGTAGCTCTGCACTTGGCCTTGCACTGATAATGGTATAAGCACGCTGTGTATCATGTTTAACACTTGAGACAACAGCGACAGGATAACCTTCAGGGAAACGCCCACCGAGTCCGGAAGTGACTAACACGTCACCAACACGAATATCAGTATTTTCAGGTAAGGGTTCAAGTTGTAGGTCGTCTGCACACCCTGAACCTGAAGCTATCACTCTGATATCATTACGTAATACTTGAACAGGTAACGCATGGGTAGTATCACAAATCAGTAGAACGCGGCTATTGAACTGGCTAACACCTACCACTTGCCCTACCACACCTTTATCACTGATAACAGGTTGCCCTTCATAAACATTGGCATTTTCGCCTTTATCAATAACCACTTGGTCACGATAAGGAGTATTTGCACCGGAGATCACTTGTGTGACCATCATATGTTCGTCTTGACGCAGTGGAGAACCAAGCAGCTCCCGCAAACGCGCGTTTTCTTGTTTTAACTGTTCAAGTAAAAGGCTATCTGCCTTTTTTAATAGTAGTTCCTGACGCAGCGCTTTATTCTCAAATTGGAGTTGTCCACGTGAGGAGAAATTCTCAGAAACGTTATCAAGAAATTGACGCGGACCATTAGCCAAAAAGTAAAATGGGCTAACCGCCGTGTCTAAATAGTTACGGATTTTATTGAAAGGCTCAAAACGATGGTCAATTACCACCAGTGCTATTGCAACGATAACGGCAATAAAAATACGCAACTGGAGAGAGGGACCTCGCCTAAAAATCGGCTTCATGTATGGCTGAGTTTCACTAAGTTCAGAGGATCAAAAATAGGCAAAGCAGCAGCTGGGGCAAAGACCCCAGCCCGCTTACGACATCATTTAGTCTTCACTAAATAGATCGCCGCCATGCATGTCGATCATTTCTAATGCCTTGCCACCACCACGGGCAACACAGGTCAGAGGATCTTCCGCAACAATCACAGGTATCCCTGTCTCTTCCATTAGCAAACGATCAAGGTTACGCAACAATGCGCCCCCGCCGGTAAGTACCATGCCTCGTTCTGAAATATCAGATGCTAATTCAGGAGGACATTGCTCTAACGCTAACATCACCGCACTTACGATACCGGTTAATGGCTCTTGTAATGCCTCTAAAATTTCATTTGAATTCATTTTAAAGCCACGAGGAACACCTTCAGCAAGGTTACGACCGCGAACTTCAATTTCATACACTTCGTCAGTTGGGTAAGCAGAACCAATACCATGCTTAATGCGCTCTGCCGTTGCTTCGCCGATCAAAGAACCGTAATTACGACGCACATAGTTAATGATTGCTTCATCAAAACGGTCACCGCCGATACGAACAGAAGAAGAATACACGACGCCATTCAAGGAAATGACCGCAACTTCAGTCGTACCACCACCGATATCAACAACCATTGAACCTGTTGCCTCGGAAACAGGTAAACCAGCCCCAATTGCCGCAGCCATCGGCTCTTCAATCAAAAAGACTTCACGCGCGCCAGCACTCAATGCTGACTCACGGATAGCTTTACGTTCAACTTGTGTTGCACCAACAGGCACGCAAACTAGCACACGAGGGCTTGGGCGAAGGAAGCTATTGCTATGCACCTGTTTGATAAAATGCTGTAGCATTTTTTCAGTTAGGAAAAAGTCTGCGATAACACCGTCTTTCATTGGCCTTATTGCTGAAATATTACCAGGTGTACGCCCCAGCATTTGCTTAGCTTCACCACCCACTGCGGCAACGCTTTTTGGCGTACCAGAACGGTCTTGGCGAATAGCGACAACAGAAGGTTCATTTAATTTTACGCCTTGTCCTTTGACATAAATGAGGGTATTGGCCGTACCCAAGTCAATTGACAGGTCATTAGAAAACATGCCACGAAATTTTTTAAACATAACGAAAGGGTTATCCTGCAAGCTGGGGACGAATAAAAACCCGTCTACTCTACCAACCACTTGAAGCTGTCTCAAGGCGTTAATGAGCAGCTTCTAAAAATATGGTTAATCCATCTGTTGTTACAGCACAAATACTGTACATGCCTCTTTTAAAAACGAAGCAGATAACAACCTTAGATATACTCTTCATAAATCAAGTTGCAGCGCTTGCTACGCTCTTAGCGACCCATTCACTTGCCGCCTAGCTACACCTCGAACTCTTTACAGTATATCGCTATTTATACTCACCATACTTCAAGTTTCAGCGCTATTAACTCGCTGTCCCTCTATATATTTAAAGCATATTGATGCGTAAATTTAAAAATACATCAATAAATAATAGCGCATTGGTTGTTATATACGCCGTCTTTTATTCCACCCTGTGTTGACAAGTTTTTATGACTACAAGTTCAAATAATCTTTTGTTATTTTTTTTATCGCTGCACATAGACCGCCTTCACAGCTAAATATGTGCATTTTCTGTATGTTAATCCAATAATCTACTCTAAAACCTCTGTAGTATCACCGATACATAAACAGAACGCTTCGTAACATGATATTTTGCACGATAAAACAGGGTTTACGCCAGAAAAAATTACATTTTTACAAATTAATTACAATAGCAACAGTGCACAGGTCACAACTCACTAATTATATTAGACATTGCGGCTATAAGTAGAGTTTATTAATCTTACCCCCCCACTATACTCTAAATAGTTCGGGGTGCAGCTAGGCGACAAGTGAGCGAGTCGCTAGATAACACTGTGACTGGCGCGAGTGAACGCAGTTCAACAGCGCTGCAACTTGAAGTATGACGAGTATAAATTAGGAGTGAAGTATGAAAGCCCTCATTCTACAAAAAGATCATGACCAGCTGACCGCCAATATACAGTCCGTTCCGACAGAACAACTACCAATTGGCGATGTTATTGTTGATATTTATTGGTCAACATTAAACTACAAAGACGCCTTGGCAATTAATGGAAAAGCAGGGGTTGTTCGTCAATACCCGATGGTTCCAGGAATTGATTTTTCAGGCGTCGTACACCACAGCGAAGACCCTCGTTTTAGCGTAGGGCAACACGTTCTACTTACTGGCTGGGGAGTCGGTGAAACCCATTGGGGAGGGCTAGCAACCCAAGCTCGAGTTCCCGCAGATTATCTCACTCCGCTTCCTGAAAATCTATCATTGCGGCAAGCCATGATCATTGGCACGGCAGGTTTCACGGCCATGCTGTGTGTAAATGCCTTACAAGATGCGGGGATCACCCCTGATAAAGGTGAAATTATCGTTAGTGGTGCTAGTGGTGGTGTTGGTTCCACAGCCATCCAACTGTTATCACAACTGGGTTATGATGTGGTGGCTATCTCAGGTAGACCTGAAAATAGTGATTATTTGCTGAAGATCGGCGCTAAAAGAGTTCTTCCCCGCAGTGATTTTACTGCCACAGCGAAGCCATTAGATAAACAGCATTGGGCAGGCGCTATTGATACTGTTGGTGGTGAAGTTCTTGCCAACATATTGGCGCAAACGCAATACAATGGTGCTGTCGCAGCTTGCGGCCTTGCCGGTGGTTTTTCGCTACCAACCACAGTGATGCCATTTATTTTACGTAATATCCGCCTGCAAGGTGTTGACTCTGTTTATTACCCAGCGACAAAACGTCCAGCTGTTTGGCTGCGCCTTTCACAACTGCTACCTGATTCATTTTATGCACAAATTACTTCAGAAATTACGTTGGAACAATCCGTGGAGTACGCAAAAAAATTGCTCAAAAATCAGATTACAGGGCGTACACTCGTCAAGATTTTAACACCATAATTGAGTTTTGTGCGGCTCAATTCAAAAGTTTGGATTACCGCACAATTCAAAAAATAAGTGTGGGTAATTTCTCTGATAAGACCAGTATTTTGCTGTCATATGCAGTGAAATAATTATAATAGCCCACCTTATCAATAAAGATCTGATATATTTTTATGATAAAAGATGACAAACCATCTACATCAGGTTATGTTGTCGGGTTATTGACATATCGTCGGAGTTAGCAACACAATGGCAGAAGATATTCACATTTTACTCCTCAACGGGCCGAACCTAAATTTGCTTGGCACAAGGGAACCTGATAAATACGGTAACCTTACCCTTGCAGATATTGTGTCTAAACTCACGCTGGAAGCGGAACAATTAGGCGTAAAATTGAGTCATTTTCAGTCCAATGCAGAGCATGAACTGATCAATAAAATTCATGCGGCAAAGGATAACGTAGATTTTATTCTGATTAATCCGGCTGCATTCACGCATACCAGTGTTGCTTTGCGTGATGCATTATTAGCGGTTGCGCTCCCGTTTATCGAGATCCATCTGTCTAATGTGCATGCCAGAGAGCCATTCCGCCATCATTCCTATCTCTCCGACAAAGCAGTCGGGGTGATTTGTGGTCTTGGTGCCGATGGTTACAGTTTTGCGTTACAGGCAGCGGTTAACCGTCTGTCATCTTGCTCTGAATAATTTGAGATGTAGCTAATCAACAACGCTACAACTTGAAGTATAACGAGCATAAATCACTTAAATTCAAATATAAGAGTACGGAATCATATCCATGGATATTCGTAAAATTAAAAAGCTGATCGAGCTGGTCGAAGAGTCTGGCATTTCTGAACTGGAAATTTCTGAAGGTGAAGAGTCAGTACGTATCAGTCGTGTTTCAGCTGCTTCTCAGGTCATGGCAGCACCTCAACAGTTTTACTCGGCACCTGCGGCACCACAACCTGCATTAGCAGCAGCGGTTGCACCAGCTCAAGAAGCTGCGGCACCTGCGGCAGCACCAGCTGTTTCAGGCCACCAAGTGCGTTCACCTATGGTTGGTACTTTCTACCGCTCACCAAGCCCTGAAGCCAAACCGTTCATTGAAGTTGGTCAAACGGTTAGCGTTGGCGATCCTCTTTTCATCATCGAAGCGATGAAAATGATGAACCAAATTGAAGCAGAGAAAGCAGGTGTTGTGAAAGCAATCCTAGCGCAGAACGGTGAGCCGATTGAATATGACCAGCCGTTAGTGGTTATCGAATAACGAGGCGTATCCATGCTGGAAAAAATTGTCATTGCTAACCGTGGGGAAATTGCACTGCGTATTCTTCGTGCCTGTAAAGAACTAGGCATCAAGACCGTAGCTGTGCACTCTGCGGCAGATAGCGATCTAAAACATGTCCTGTTGGCTGACGAGACAATTTGTATCGGGCCAGCAGCATCCGCAAAAAGCTACTTGAACATCCCTGCCATCATTTCAGCGGCAGAAATTTCAGGTGCTCAAGCCATTCACCCAGGATATGGTTTTCTGTCTGAAAATGCGGATTTTGCAGAACAAGTTGAACGCTCAGGTTTTATTTTTATCGGACCAAAAGCTGAAACCATCCGCCTAATGGGTGACAAAGTTTCAGCGATTGAAGCGATGAAATTAGCTGGCGTACCCTGCGTACCAGGTTCCGATGGCCCATTGGGCAGCGATGCTGACAAAAACAAAGCTATCGCCAAACGTATTGGTTTTCCTGTGATCATCAAAGCCTCTGGCGGCGGCGGTGGTCGTGGTATGCGTGTCGTTCGTAACGAAAAAGATTTAGAGTCGTCGATCAGCCTGACGCGTGCGGAAGCAAAAGCGGCATTCAACAATGACATGGTTTACATGGAGAAATACCTTGAAAACCCACGTCATATTGAAATCCAGGTGATGGCTGATGGCCAAGGCAATGCTATTTATTTAGCAGAGCGTGATTGCTCAATGCAACGCCGCCACCAAAAAGTGGTTGAAGAAGCACCAGCTCCGGGGATCACCCCTGAAGTTCGCCGTAGCATCGGTGAGCGCTGTGCCAACGCTTGTATCGAAATCGGCTACCGCGGTGCGGGTACGTTCGAGTTCCTATATGAAAATGGTGAGTTCTACTTCATTGAAATGAACACCCGTATTCAAGTTGAGCACCCTGTCACTGAAATGATCACTGGTGTTGACCTGATTAAAGAACAACTGCGTATCGCTTCAGGCATGCCATTGTCTGTTAAGCAAGAAGATGTGGTAGTTCACGGTCATGCTATTGAGTGTCGCATCAATGCTGAAGACCCAAATACCTTTATGCCTAGCCCAGGTAAAATCACCCGTTTCCATTCTCCGGGCGGTTTTGGTGTTCGTTGGGAATCACATATTTATGCAGGCTACACCGTACCTCCATACTATGACTCAATGATTGGTAAATTGATCACTTATGGTGAAACTCGTGAAATCGCCATTGTTCGTATGAAAAATGCGCTCAATGAGCTGATCATCGATGGCATTAAAACCAACATTGAATTGCACCAAATGATCATGAACGATGAAAACTTCCAAAAAGGTGGCACCAATATCCACTATTTGGAGAAAAAACTCGGTATTCAAGATTAATTAACCGCGTTACTGAAGTACAATAAAAATACCGAGAACGCATACTTCTCGGTATTTTTTTATATTTTTAATTACCCTGCAAATCAGGAAGTAATATGTCATTGAAGCGTAACGAATGGAAAAATATTGGAAAAACGCCTGATTATCGGTTTTCATTAGCGAATGAAAGAACCTTTCTGGCGTGGATCAGAACAGCTTTAGCACTATTAGCAGGAGCAATCGCCGTTGAGCAACTACTTCATGACACTGCCACACCATGGCTAAGAACGGTATTATCGCTATTTCTGGCTTGTGCGGGCGGTATTACCGCAATTATGGCACTCTACCGTTGGAAACAAAATGAAATTGCCATGCGTAAAGACGAGCCATTGCAATATACCTCTTTCCTCACCATGATGACGTTGTTCATTGTCACTATCGCTATAATCTCTCTACTGTACATATTAATTTAGGCTGATGATGCGAGATCCTGGTTTACAACCCGAACGAACCCAGCAAGCATGGAGCCGTACTTTATTGTTATTATTCGTTAATAGCTTATTGTTCCTACGACTTGGTTTATTAGATTCGTCATGGCTCCCCTTTACGGGTGCTGTTATTGCCTTGTTACTGCTATGCATGATTGGTTTTAAAAGACATATCTCGTCCGCTTATCACAATAATGGCTTAAAAATTGATAATGCGTTTTTTCTTTATATCACCGCTTTTGCTATTTTAGCGATGTCAGTCTTGTTGATCATCCACCTCCTTATCGTAGCATAAGCCAAATTACCCACCAGATATATGCATAGAAATGCAGCACCCTATCCTGACTTGAACTGTTTTTTTACACACCTCCCGAGGTTTATCGTACAATCCCTGATTATTTTTATTTCTATGAGGGGGAAATACGTATGGATAAACGTTTTCTTCAATCAAACAAGGAAGCTCGCTGGTCACTCTATCTCACTCTTGCCTATCTTATTGGCTGGGTGATCTGTGCCTATCTTCCGAGTAATGCTATCGGTGTAACGGGTCTACCGTTGTGGTTTGAGTGGTCGTGCCTGATCTTACCAATCATCTTTATTCTGTTGTGCATCATGATGGTTAAAATCATTTTCAAAGATATTCCATTGGAGGGTAAAGATGCAGACTGAAGTTTTACTACCTCTAATTGGATACTTGGCACTGGTTTTTTTGCTATCCGTATACGCTTACCGTAAACGAACCAAAGGCGAGTTCCTCAACGAATATTTCTTAGGTAATCGCTCCATGGGAGGCTTTGTCCTTGCCATGACCATCACCGCAACCTATGTCAGCGCTAGCTCATTTATTGGTGGGCCCGGTGCTGCATATAAATATGGTTTAGGTTGGGTGCTACTGGCCATGATCCAGCTACCTGCCATTTGGTTATCACTCGGTGTACTCGGTAAAAAGTTTGCAATTTTAGCGAGACGTTATAATGCAGTTACCCTCAATGATATGCTTTATGCACGTTATCAAAGCCGTTTTCTAGTTTGGTTTGCCAGTATCAGCTTACTAGTCGCGTTCTTTGGCGCCATGACTGTACAATTTATTGGTGGAGCGCGGTTGCTGGAGACCGCCGCAGGTATCCCTTATACCTATGGCCTGCTGATTTTTGGTATCTCAATTGCGCTATATACCGCTATCGGTGGATTCAGAGCGAGTGTACTCAACGATGCTCTGCAAGGGCTCGTGATGCTACTAGGTACTGTCATTTTACTGGTGGCAATTATCTATCATGCAGGCGGTCTTGGTGCCGCAGTGGAAAAAATTCATACCATCGATCCTAAATTAGTTTCTGTCGAAGGCGCTGACGATATTCTAAGTGGCCCTTTCCTTGCATCATTTTGGATTTTAGTTTGCTTTGGGGTGATAGGCTTACCACACACTGCTGTCCGTTGTATTTCCTATAAAGACAGCAAAGCCGTTCATCGTGGAATTATTCTAGGTACAATTGTGATGGCCATACTCATGTTTGGTATGCACTTTGCCGGAGCTCTAGGCCGCGCAATTTTACCTGACCTCACCATTCCTGACCAAGTGATCCCAACCCTAATGGTGCAGGTGTTACCGCCATTTGCAGCGGGTATTTTCTTAGCGGCTCCTATGGCTGCGATTATGTCGACGATTAACGCGCAGTTATTGCAATCATCAGCCACCATCGTAAAAGATATTTACCTCAGTAGTGCACCAAAGCAAATTCATAATGAAAAAAGGCTGTCACGTATTTCCAGCTTTTCAACATTAATATTGGGCGCATTACTGCTAGTTGCTGCATGGAACCCACCACAAATGATTATATGGCTAAACTTATTAGCATTTGGTGGTCTCGAAGCGGTGTTCCTTTGGCCACTCGTTTTAGGTCTATACTGGGAGAAAGCCAATAGTAAAGGTGCTATCAGTGGCATGGTTATCGGTGGCGTAAGCTATGCATTATTAGCTTCATTTAAAATTGAATTAATGGGCTTCCATGCAATCGTTCCTTCACTACTATTTAGCTTGATTGCCTTTATAATTGGTAATCTTTTCGGTAAAAATCCAGTACAATCAGCAGCCAATGAGCAGGCTACGCCCGCAAGCAATTAAGTAAAAGAGATTAACTATGCCTTGGATACAACTACGACTTAACTCAACTGGCCAACAGGCTGAAGCACTTGGTGACGAACTGATTGAAAGTGGTGCAGTTTCAGTCACTTTTCAAGACAGCCATGATACCCCTGTATTCGAACCCTTACCGGGTGAGACTCGTTTATGGGGTGATACTGATGTGATTGGCCTCTATGACGCTGAAACAGATATGGCGATAGTCGTAGCGCAATTAGAAAATAGCCCCTTACTCGAAAAAGGATTTATTCACAAGGTCGAACAACTTGAAGATAAAGACTGGGAAAGAGAGTGGATGGATAATTTTCACCCAATGCGTTTTGGACAACGTTTATGGATTTGCCCAAGCTGGCGCGATGTTCCAGATCCTAACGCGGTCAATGTTATGTTAGATCCTGGTTTAGCATTTGGTACAGGCACTCACCCTACCACCTCATTGTGCTTAGAATGGTTAGACGGGTTAGATCTTCAAGGCAAAACGGTTATCGATTTCGGCTGTGGATCAGGGATCCTTGCGATCGCTGCACTGAAATTAGGTGCAGCCCAAGCAATTGGGATAGATATTGATCCGCAAGCGATCCTTGCTAGCCGTGATAATGCTGAACGCAACGGTGTTTCCGATCGTTTATCACTCTATCTGCCAAAAGACCAGCCAAAAGAGCTACAAGCAGACGTGGTGGTCGCTAATATCTTAGCAGGCCCACTACGCGAGTTAGCCCCCATGATCAGCGTACTGCCTCACTCAGGTGGCTTGCTGGGACTTTCTGGTGTGCTAGCAACCCAAGCGGAAGGAGTGGCAGATGCATACCGTGAGCAGTTTGAAATTGACCCAATCGCAGAGAAAGAAGAATGGTGTCGCATCACTGGTGTCAAGCATTTTTAATAAATTTATAATAAAAATCAGTGAATAATTTCTTTGAAATTAAAGCAGGAATAGATTATCTTATAGCTCAAATATTGTTCAACTGCTGGTGATATTCTATCCTGCTTGAGATTTGAACAGGCTAATGGCGAATTTAGTGATTTCTTTAGAAAATCACTTAACCAATTGTTATTAAACACTAATAATTGAATTTTGAAAAAATCAAGATAAAAAAGTTAGTGATAAATAACGGTTTGCTCAAAGTTTGTCCTTTCATATCTTGAAAAAAATGCGTAATATACGCGCCCTTGCAGTCACAGTATGGCCCCCTTTAGTTATGCGAATCGGACAATATCAGTTGCGAAACTGTCTTATTGCTGCCCCCATGGCAGGCATTACAGATCGACCATTTAGGTCACTCTGTTATGACATGGGTGCAGGTATGGCGGTCTCAGAAATGCTTTCTTCCAACCCACAAGTTTGGAAGACCGACAAATCGAGGCTGAGAATGATCCATCGCGATGAACCGGGGGTGCGTTCCGTTCAAATAGCTGGCAATGATCCCGATGAAATGGCTGCCGCTGCTCAGATTAATGTTGAGAGTGGTGCACAAATTATCGATATCAACATGGGCTGTCCAGCTAAGAAAGTGAATCGTAAACTTGCGGGCTCAGCGCTGCTACGTTACCCCGACTTGGTGAAATCCATCTTGTCTACGGTTGTCAAAGCAGTTGATGTACCTGTCACGTTGAAAATTCGCACAGGCTGGTCACCTGAAGAACGAAACTGCATAGATATTGCCAAATTGGCCGAAGATTGTGGTATTCAAGCGCTGACCATTCACGGTAGGACTCGAGCCTGTTTGTTTAATGGCGAAGCTGAGTACGACAATATACGGGCAGTTAAGCAGACTGTTGCCATACCGGTTATTGCCAATGGCGACATTACTGACCCGCTAAAAGCCAGAGCTGTATTGGATTACACAGGGGCGGATGCCCTGATGGTAGGACGAGCAGCTCAGGGAAGACCCTGGATCTTTCGGGAAATCCAGCATTATCTGGACACAGGTGAAATGTTACCACCGATGCCAATGGCAGAAGTGAAACGCATTATAATAGCGCATGTACAGGAGTTGCACGACTTTTACGGTCAAGGCAAAGGAGCCCGTATAGCGCGTAAACATGTTTCTTGGTATTTGCAAGAACATGCACCTGATGGCCAGTTCCGGCGCTCATTCAACGCCATTGAGGACGCCAGCGAACAGCTGGAGGTGTTGGAAGCATTTTTTGAATATTTTGCGTAAATAAAGATAAGAGCTGACAGAACTATGTTCGAACAACGCGTAAATTCTGACGTACTAACCGTTGCTACTGTAAATTCACAAGATCAAGTAACTCAAAAACCGTTGCGTGATTCAGTTAAGCAAGCACTGAAGAACTATTTTGCTCAATTAAACAATCAAGATGTTAATGATTTATATGAGCTGGTACTGGCTGAGGTAGAGCAGCCTTTGTTGGACATGGTTATGCAATATACCCGTGGAAACCAGACCCGTGCAGCCCTGATGATGGGTATCAACCGCGGTACTCTGCGTAAGAAACTGAAAAAATACGGCATGAACTAATCCTAGTCGGTTAATGCAGTGTTTTTAGAAGCACTTTCTGGTTCTCGGGAAGTGCTTTTTTGTTATCCTACAGTTAGATACTTCCCCGCTTATCACTTATCACCAACCTCTATCAACATCAATTAATTGATGATATTTCATAAAACTAATAACGTAAAAATAACCATACGAATTGCAGTTAAACGACAAAGGAACACAGATAAACACTGTGACTCGGCGAGCGTAGCGTAGTCACTTATGCCACAACGAAATGCCCTGCAACTTGAAGTATTTAGAGTATATATACATCTCTGAGCTTTGTCATTCATCATAATTAAGATAATCCAGAAAGAATTATAATATCAATAGCTAAAATAAAAATAACCTTCGCATTATTTCAATGAAAATAAAATAATTAATAAATAATTTATTTATAAACTATAAAAATACACCATAAATCATGATACTGCTCACAATTACATTATTATAAAAAATAAAAACTTGTTTTGTAAAAATAATATTTATAAATTCATAAAAATAGCCTATTCCTATTATAGATAAAAATATCCTTATGATAATTAAATTTAAAATAATTAGGAATGAAACTACCTATGGAATTAATCGATCTCAGAAGCGATACATTAACAAAATTACAACCTGAAGACCTATCAAATATTAATTATGATTACATCGGTGATGATTGTTATAACGAAGATCGCTATGTCAAAATGCTTGAATTTAAGATCGCAGATCTTTTTGGTAAAGAGAGTGCACTATTTATGCCATCAGGAACGATGAGTAATCAGGTTGGCTTGAAGGTGCTTGCAAATCCAGGTGAAGAACTCATTACGGAGGTTGGTTATCATGTTTGTTTTTTCGAATCATCACAAACATCGGCATTAAGTGGATTAGTAATCAATAATGTGCGTTCTAAGTGCGGGATATTAACGGCATCAGACGTATTAAATGCCATTAATCATAAAGCTCGCTGGTCACATTTATATGCCAGCCCAAAAATTATATCAATTGAAAGCAGTATTAGTACTTATGGGGGCATAGTATTCCCACTTGATGAAATATATCAGTTAAAAATGTTATGTAATAAAAAAAATATGCATCTATTTTTAGACGGTGCCCGTGTTTTAAATGCCTGTATTTCCACTGGTATTTCACCTGAAAAATATACTGAACATATTGATATGTTAAACATTTGCCTATCTAAAGGTATCGGTGCCCCCTTTGGTTCAGTCCTAATAGGCAGAAAACACGATATTGATAAAGCAAAAAAAATAAGAAAATGGTATGGGGGTGTATTACATCAATCAGGGCTAATGGCAGCAATTGCATTAAATAAGTTAAAAAATTACTCGGATAGGCTCGAGTGCGATCATCTCAATGCTAAAAATCTAGGATTAATATGCACTCAATACACCCAACTAGCGTATCCAGTTGAAACCAATATTGTAATGATCAAAAGTCACAATGCCGATAACCTTGTTAATAAGTTAAAAAAATACGGTGTATTGGCTACAGCATGGACATCCAATACAGTTCGTTTTGTTACTAGTTCTAATATTACTAAGGAAATGATTACTCAGTTGAAACCCATTTTTGATAAAATCCATAAGCAAAAAGAGTTTATATGATAAATAAAATAGTCACATCCCGTTTTCTTTCTGGAGTATCATTTTATAGTTTCCTGCCGTTTTACTCCATATACCTAATTAACTACAAGGATATTGGTGAACATGACGTGGCTATTATTCTATTTATTTTCTTGTTTGTTAGTCGAGCATGTTCATTATTTACACATTATATTATCGACTTAGTCGGTTATAAACTTACTTTAATATTAAGCTATTTAATGGCCTCAGTAGCCATATTATCTATTTATTCCATTAATAATTTTTCATTTTTGCTACTGATATCAGCAATCATTGGTGCAGGTTTTTCTATCGCCAATGTGTGTACCAGCCTTTTTGTTGCAGAAAATAATGATCATTCCGAAAGAGTAAAGAATTTTTCTCTACTAAATGTTGCAGTCAATATTTCATCTGCTATCGGTGGTGTGATAGGTGAGTGGTTTTATCATGGCTTCTATTCAGGAATTATCATCCTTCCCGCTATGGTCATGCTAGCATCATCACTTTATTGCTGCACTTTTAAAGATATAAAACATAACAAGGCAAACCAGAAAAATAGAGAAAAAGTTATGTCAACTTTTCTTGAATGGGTTGTATTTGTTTGTTACAGCTCAATCTCTTTTTTTATGATTGGCTTAATTCTGAGAAATCTTGCGTTCCACTTTGAAGCTAATAATAACGATACCCTACGTTACGTCTCCGTTTCAGCCTTATTTGCATTAAATGCCTCTATCATCATATTTTTACAAGTTAAGTCAACTTCTTTGCTGTCAGCTCAAAGTACGAAAAAGCAAATTTTCATTTATAAATTGAGCCTAGTGTTAGTCTCTATTCTATTATTAATATTTAATTTTCAATCGGCGTTAAGTATGTACTTTCTGGTGGTACTTTTTACACTGAGTGAGCTGGTTTGGAGCCCTTACAATAATAGCTTATCCATCGAAAAATGCCCTTTTAAAAATAAAAAATTATCGCTATCGATCTGCATCTTTTTTTGGGGTTTAGCGGAATCTCTTGGGGCTTATATGGGGATTATTGCTGATACCTACCATTTACACTTCCTCATTCCATTTTTCTCATTCTTAATTCTTATTTCTTTATTCTGTATTGAAGGTTTACTGGCTAAAAGGAAAAGTCATGAAAACGATTATATTTCTGGAGTGTAATCTATCCGGAACTGGCGTAAAGGCAATTAAGATAGCCAAAAAGGCTGGTTATCGAACCATTTTATTCACTAAAGAACGCTCTTTTTATGAACATATTGCAGATAACCCATTGTGCTTTGTTGACGATATTGTTGAGTTTAATACCGATAATCTTGCGTCAGTGATTTATCATGCTATGAATTATACAACTTATGGCATCGTTGCATTTGATGACTATCGGTTAATTACCGCAGCAGCGGCTTCTCATGCGCTGGCGCTTCCTTCACCAGAGATTAAGTCTTTAATTTCATGTCGCTACAAGCAAAAAACGCGTAAGATTTTGAGCGAATACCACCAAGGCTTTAACTATAATGTTGTTAATATTAAAAGTGACATAGATATTTCAAATCTCTCATTTCCATTGGTGGTAAAGCCCTGTGATGACAGTGGTAGCAATAAAGTCACTATTTGTCATACACCTATAGAGCTAGCCTATGCAGTCCAAGACATAAGCAAATTTAGGGTTAACCAACGAGGCTATGAACTGTCCTCAGACTATCTTATCGAGGAATTTATTCAAGGTGATGAATATAGCGCTGAAGCGTATTGGGATACCGATACAAATCAATGGGAAATACTTGGTATTACTAAAAAACAGACCACAAAGGGGCAATATTCTGTTGAAATAGGTCATGATTTTCCTTATGAGTTAGATTCACTCCCTGAAATTAAAGCGACACTGATCTGTTGGCTTAATCATATTGGGTTAACTCATACTGTCGTACACATTGAATTTAAATTACAGAATGGCGCCGTTAAGCTAATTGAAATTAACCCACGAGTTGCAGGAGGAATGATTGATAAATTATGTGAGATAGCAACAGGGTTCGATCTTGTGCACTGCTATTTAGCTCAGTTTGTAAAAGATATGGAATACGTTCCCCAGTTAAAAAATAAAAAATGTTATGCATCAATTCGTTTTTTAACCTCAGATAAGGTTGGAGTTATTAACAGCATTACGCCTAACTTCTTATCCAACCAACCTTTGTTGTTTAATTTTGTGCCCACACCAATCAAAGTTGAGCCACTGACAGATAGTTATGGCCGCTTGGGATATGTCATTACACAAGCAGCCACTCAAAAACAAGCTATTACTGATGCTGAAAACTATATCAAGCAGGTGAAAATAGCTTACCAATAAATTGCCAATAAAAAGCTGAAGCGACGATAATTCCTTAGCTCTGTTTTAGGCAACAATATCGACGATGTTCTGTCAAGAATGTGCCGCTAGATGAAATTTTTGCACTGATAGTTGCAACTCTTCAGTTTGCTGTTCAAGCGACCCTGCGGCTGTTGCAACTTGTTCCACTAATGATGCATTTTGCTGAGTCACACTATCCATTTGGTTGATAGCCATACTGACTTGCGAAATGCCTTTACTCTGTTCTTCAGAAGCTACGGCAATCTCCTTCATAATCACTGTCACTTCATTAATACTCTGTAGAACATTTTCCATCGTGCTACCCATTTCATTCACCAACTGAGTTCCTTTTTCAACACGAGAAGACGAGTCCGCAATCAAACGTTCTATTTCTTTGGCAGCATCTGCACTATGACTCGCTAGCGTGCGAACCTCCCCTGCGACCACCATAAAACCACGACCATGAGCACCAGCTCGAGCGGCTTCAATAGAAGCATTCAACGCCAATATGTTCGTTTGGAAACTAATATTATTGATAATACTGATAATATCAGCAATTTTCTTTGAGCTATTGGTGATCTCCCCCATTGTCATAACCACAGACTCAACCATCGAGTCACCTTGTTCCGCAGTTGATGATGCGACATCAGCTAACTGACTTGCTTGGTGCGCATTTTCCATATTTAATTTTACCGCTGCGGTTATCTGCTCCATGCTTGCAGCCGTCTCTTCCAATGCAGCGGCCTGCTCTTCTGTACGGGAAGAAAGATCATTATTACCATTAGATATTTCAACGGCACCACGATAAATATTTTCACTACCAGTACGTATTATTGTCACCGCTTCCCGCAAACTGTTTTGCATCTCATCGAGTAATGGAAATAACTTACCAACACAATTACGGCCAAAAGGGGTGATCTCTTGGCTTAGATCCCCTTTTGCAATTTGCACAAAATATTGTCTGATGCGATCTAATGGTTTTTGTAACATGTTAGCGAGATAACGATCAGTAAAAATTAAAATAAATAAACCTAATAGCGCTGCTGCAATAACAACGAATTGCGTTACCTTCATTAAACCATCAACAACGCTCCTTGTATGGTCAATCATTTGCTCTGCTGTTTGGTTAAACTGCGTTATTGCAGCCCCAAAAGAGCGACTTAAAGCTGGTGTTACGTTATGAGAATGTTGATTATATGCAGAGATATCCTTCTCTACAGAGAGCGTCAATTGAGGCGCAACACCTTGATCTAATAACGCCTGCCAGCTGTTAATCACTTGTTCAGATATCTGTTTATCCATTGGACCCGGAGAAATGGATTTCATTTCATCTAAATAATGTCCCATATTCACCATCGCTTCTTTTACTAAAGCGTAATCGGGCTCTTCTCCCGAGTTTTTTGTCTCCATCACCCGAGTCAAACGCGTTACAAAACGAAAATACTGATCATTGCCCTGACTTAATATTGTCATTTGTTTCACGAGTTGCCGATCAACTTCATTTCCATCAGATATTCGTGATAACGACCAAACGCTGTACGCACTCATCCCACTAAGTATCAGACATAAAAAACCTAATAAAACGAGCATTACAGTGCGAATGGAATAATTTCGAAGTTTCTGCATATAATTTCTCTTTTGATAAAATTAAATGATCATGTTTAACTTTATCGGCACAAAAAAAGAAAATTTTAATTTTTTACATAAACTTCTTAGCATATTTAAAAATATCAAAATTTATAAAATATATTAATAATCAAACAATTAAATCATAAAAAGGCACAGCAAACATTACTGTACCTTGGACAGTTAGTCATATAATATTGAAAAATTAACGGTAAATCGGTAATAAATTAAATTGAGCAAGTAATTGGCAAATAATACCCACAACACCAAAAGCAATTACAGCATATATTAACCCTTTCCCGCCCCAAACTTTGAACCTAGAGTCAGGAAAGCGCCCTCTTACTTTAAGAGCCATAACCGCAGGGCAGATAATAGCCCAAATACATGCCGCCATCCCTGCATAAGCAATAGCAATTAAGAATCCGTTAGGAAATAACATACAGAGTATCAATGGTGGCAAAAAGCATAGCAATGCCGATTTCATTCTCCCTGAGCTATTATCTTGAAAATTTAAAGATGCCAGAATGTAGTCAAATAAGCCAATAGCCACACCTAAGAATGAACAAAATACTGCGCTAATCGAAAACCACAATAAGAAAGTCGCAATATGTGGGCTACTTAGTACAGAATATAACGATTCAATGAAGGCATCGAGATTTCCCCCTTTATTGATAATAGTTAGGAACTCTGTTCTAGGTAGATTGCCCATCGTACCCAATATCCATAAAAAATACAGAACTAACGCCAATAAACATCCAATAACACAGCTTTTTACCACTTTGCGTTCATTTTCATGATATAGCTTATAAAGGCTACATACATTACCATGATAGCCAAACGATGTGATGGCATAAGGGATAATAATAAAGACAAAAGGAAGCAGTGATGTTTGTCCTCCCTCAATAGGAGCATTTAATAATAGCTCAGTTTTAACAATTAAAAATAAACCTGAAAATGCTAAGATGAACAATACTATTTTGATTAATAGAAATATTGATGTTAAACGACTAGCACCAATACCGCTCCACCAAATACTTGCACCTAATATTAAAGTGAAAACAATAAATATCAGCCTTAAATTAATATCAAAGCCATATATAGAAGCAGCCTCTTTAATCACTGAGCCTGCTGCTGATATGTAGGCATATATCAATATATATAATACAAATATTAATGCTGCATTGGCGATATAACAGGCCCATTTAGGTAATAGCTCTTTAGAGATAAAAAAGTAATTTGTACCCGAACCATATTTTGATATACATTCAAGAATATATATCCCTGAGTGAAACATAAAAAAACAAACAATCAATAGAATAAAAACTGAATTAATAAACCATACCCCTGCCATAATTGTTGGCAAGCTAAACATGCCAGCCCCTATCATAGCGCCACCGAGCACAAAGCCCCCTACCAATATGGAGGGTTCTTTCTTCGCTGCTGAATTATTCATGGTATTTACCTTAGAAATAAGGATGAGGCTCCCGCATTGCACAGGAGCCCTTTATTTATTACCTATTATTTGATTGGTTTTAATCTCGCAGTAAAGTGCCTTAATACTGGTGGCTCATATTCAAAATCAAGCCCTTTCAGTGTTGCAAACTTATCTTTAAGACCAATTAAAGCATCCGCAATATAATCCATATGGTCATTGGTATAGACACGTCTAGCGATAGTTAAACGCATGAATTCCATATCAGCATGCTTTTGCTTACCTGTTTCAGGATCACGACCTAATAGAAACGAACCAATTTCAACAGCACGTACACCTGATTCAAGATATAACGCATTAATAACGGCTTGCGCAGGGAATTGATCACCAGGAATTTGCGGAACCAATTTCTTACAGTCAACAAACACAGCGTGGCCGCCAGTAGGATATTGAATTGGAATGCCGCCTTCGCGTAAGCGGTCACCTAAATATTTAACTTGCCCAATACGATAATGCAGATACTCTTCGCCTGCACCTTCCTCAAGACCTTGCACCATCGCAGCCATATCACGGCCAGCTAAGCCGCCATAAGTCACGAAACCTTCCATAGGAACACAGCGTTGCCTTGCTAACGTAAAGATATTTTCATCGCTCTTAATCGCTACTAAACCACCAATATTCAATAGTGGGTCTTTCTTCGCTGACATAGTTAATGCATCAGCGTATTTATACATATCAAATATAATTTCTTTAATCGTGGCATTTTTATATTTAGGATCACGCTCTTTAATAAAATACGCGTTTTCACAGAAACGAGCTGAATCCATCACCACAAAAATATTATGCTGTTTGGCAATTTCATACACTTCTTTTAAATTCGACATTGCAACAGGCTGACCACCAGCACTATTACAGGTTACTGTCGAAACAATAGCAACCACGTTTTCAGCACCATATTTAGCGATATTATCTTTCAATTTTTGAATATCAAAGTTGCCTTTCCAATCATCATAAGTCTCTGAGTCATAGGCTTTTTCAGTAACAATGTTGATTGCTTTACAGCCATTCAATTCCACATGTGCTGCTGTGGTATCAAAGTGGAAGTTAGAAATAAATACTGGCTTTTTCGCGCCCCCCTGCTCTTGCTTCACTTTTAATAACACAGGGAATAGCATATTCTCAGCACCGCGCCCTTGGTGCGCAGGAATGGTATAATCATAATCAAACATCTCTTTAACTTTGTTTTTTAAATCATAATAGTTACGAGAGCCTGCATATGCTTCGTCCCCCGTGATCATCGCTGCCCATTGGTGGTCACTCATCGCGTTGGTGCCTGAGTCTGTAAGCAAGTCAATATAAACGGCACTACTAGGTAATAAGAATGGGTTATAGCCTGCTTCTTTTAACGCCGCCTCACGTTCTTCTCTTGATGGAATACGAATATTTTCAACCATTTTAATACGAAATGGTTCTACGATCCTTTTAGCCATGATAATACCTTTAATTTTTCATTAAATAATAGATAACCGAACTTATAATTAATAAGCTAACAATATTTTAGATGAGAAAAAAAAAGGATTATTTATGAGGAAAAAAGAAGGCGAGAGCAATATCAATATTAAACCATTTCTTCATGTAGAAGAAATCCCTTGATATTAATAATTCATTTAACAAAAACATACTATGACTCCTTTAATTAAGGATTTAGTACAACCGTTACCATTATATATATAACAATCGAACGTACATTTTAATCATGATTGTCATTATATTGTATATGCATCACACTATTAGTTCATTTCCTGGCGACAGCATGATTTGCATCACAATATTACCTAACTATTAATAATTCCAGCATTTTAATTAAATTGAAATGCCAATTTTTATTGAATATCAATATAGTATCACTTATGTAAAAATTGAATTAAGCTAAATTTAATTAAAAATTAAATAATAAATTAAAGTAAAAAAGAGCCAATAAAGACTCTTTTTTGTTTTATCGTAAACTAATGGCTATTGCGCATCTTTACCGTATTTGGGCGATCTTGGACCATACAAAATACCATTAGATGATCCTGCAGATAACAATCTAGCACTCGTCACACCTGCAATTTGATAACTCTTATCCGTTAAAGTACTGGCGATTTGTTCAATAACTGCTGAAACCAGCATGCCGATGATACCGCCTGATGATGAATTATTCTCTGTACTGGATGCAGTCGCTGAACCACTCCATAACAATTGCCCCGTACGCCCATCGATCAGTTTAGCGCTTGCACTCACCTGAGTATCACTAGCAATAACCTGATAGCTGGTTCCATACTGCGTAATATTCAAATATAAAACGGCATCATTACCAAAAATTTCATGTAACTTTGCAACAGGGACGGCTTGAATATCCCCCGCATTTGTCATGCCATTCTGCTTGAACGTCTCTTCAACTACGGCAACAGGGAAAACATAGTACCCCGCTTCAGCTAATGGCAATGTTGTTTGTGATAATAAACCATGACTCGCTTGCACTTCAGGGGTACTATTTTGTGGCAATAAAACCAAAATGCTTTTTGGTTTGCTTTGATTAAACGCTGTATAATCAGTTTTTGTTGGTTGAGCACAACCAGAAAGTAACCACACCATAACCAAACTACTGATGATCATAATCCGTTTCATTTTTTAGTCCCTTTATTTTTCATCAGAAAATCCATGTAATTCGCAGATTCTGGGAATAAAGCTTTTTCAGTATTAAACTGCACCATTGCAAGATCAATTGCACCTGTTGAACCATACAGTAACCCTAAATGTGCATGTAGCCCTGGCGGTACTGAAGTCCCTTTCGCTTTATTAAGCTCAATATTTTTCTTTAATGCTTCAATTTGCTCTTGTGGGCTCGTTTCTGTTTGCTGATAGTATTGATAGACTGTCTTTTGATAACCATCCCAATGATAAAGTGGCTTTGGTGCGCTCGTACAACCACTTAATATAACAACTACAAATATCCCTAATAATTTAGTTTTCATCATATTCCCTTTTATTTGGCTGGTTGCCATGCTCCATCTTCAATACCAGTAACGAGATTATTAACGGCTTCTCTAATGGCTAAATCGAGTACTTTTCCATTTAATGTTGAGTCATAACTCGCTGTGCCACCAAAACCAATAATTTCACGATTTGATAACTCATATTCACCAGCCCCTTGCGCAGAAAATACTACTTCAGAGGTCTGCACATTCACCACATTTAAATTAACTTTTGCATAGGCAACTTGTGATTTACCACGACCTAAAATGCCAAATAGTTGGCGATCACCAACCTCTTTACGGCCAAATTCCGTGACATCACCTGTAATGACATAAGTTGCACCTTTAAGCTGCTGTGTTTGCCCTTTAATTCCAGCTTCTTGTTTTAATTCCTGCATATTGGCACGATCAAGAACATTAAATCGCCCTGTTTGCTGCAAATGCGTCATCAATATCGTTTTTGATTGATTACCTAAACGATCAACACCATCAGAAAAAATACCATTCATATAGCTAGAACGGTTATCGAATTTACCAATTGATATCGGGCTCTTAGGTCCTGAATAATGAGTGTTATAGGTTGCGACTTTCTCGACCTGTAGTGAGCGAGAAGACTCTTTCGCACAACCCGTTAATAATGCAGCAGCAATAAAAACAGAAGTAATCACGAGTTTTGATTTATTCATTTAGAAATTCTCTATTTGATTTTTATTAGTATTAATTTGTTACATTTATATTCTGCATCAAATGGCGAATATTCACCACTAAAAACTCTATTTTTTAATTAATAAAAGATTCCAGAATCAATAATATCATATTTATTTAATCTATAAATAACCCTGCCTTATTTCATGCATTTTAAATATATAAATTTAATATATCATTTAAATACATCAATATTATATTTATCTATTTTTATAATGAATATTAATAATATTTATTGTGATTTGATTTATGGCAACACTGCTTACCTTCCTTTTCACATAATAAAAATAGGGTTATTAAACCTAAAATGCATAACTTATCCATTCACCGCATGAATTCACTCATTCCATAATATCACCAATTGTGCATTTGTTATGAAAAAGTTAAATGTAGTGAGTGCCATTTCCAAACTAATAACACAGATGCATCCAAACATTTGAAACGGTATTAATCGCTTACGATGAGATAACTGACTATGACAACACAATCACCAGCGGTCACAACGTTCGGCACCAAAAGAACCACCATGAAGGTTTTATTGGTTTGCTGGATGAGTATTTTATTTGAAGGCTATGATGTTGGCGTAATGGGAGCCGTATTACCCACGCTCGCTGAATATAAACAATGGTCACTCACGCCATTAGAATTAGGTGCGCTAAGTAGCTATGCACTTGTCGGGATGTTTTTTGGTGCCTTTATCATCGGCACATTGAGTGAACTTTATGGCCGCCGCCGCATGCTGCTTATTTGTGTAACCCTATTTTCACTCACCATGTTAGGTGCTGCGCTTGCGCCAACCCCATTGATCTTTGGTATTATGCGTTTTATTGGTGGTGTTGGGTTGGGCGGGGTGATCCCCGTTGCTGCTGCATTAACGATTGAATATTCCCCCGCAGAAAAGCGCTCTTTTAATTATGGGATCATGTATTCAGGTTATTCATTAGGTATTTTAAGTGCGGCTTTAGTCGCTATTTGGCTATTAGAACACTTTGGTTGGCGCAGTGTTATTGCATTCGGCGCTTTACCACTATTGTTGATTTGGCCGATGGCTCGCATCTTACCTGAGTCTCTTGAATATCTTTCCCATAAAGGAATGCATGCACAAGCCCAAGCACTGGCTGATAAATTAGATATCAGTTACCACATACCAGCACAGCAACAACAGCAAAAACAAAGTATCAAAGACATTATTGCAGTGGTTTTTGCATGGCGTTATTTACGCGCAACAACCTGTTTTTGGATTGCCTTATTTTGTGGAATGCTATTAGTTTATGGCTTAAATACATGGTTACCTTCCATCATGCGCAAAGAAGGATATAACTTAGGTTCTAGCCTCACTTTCTTGATTGTATTTAGCTTAGCATCCGCAATTGGCGGGTTGTTTTTAGGAAAAATAGCAGATAGATACGGTGTCAGGGGCTCGGTTTCATTCTTCTTTTTATTAGGTGCAATCGGTGTAGGTGCCCTTATATTTAAACAAAATATCTATGTTAATTACTTATTAGTCGCATTTGCAGGGGTTGGTAGTATTTCCGCGGCGTTAATACTGACTGGCTATATTGCCAATTACTACCCAGCAAATGTACGCGCTTCCGCGACTGGTTGGGCATTGAGTTTTTCACGAATAGGCGCAATGTCAGGTCCGATGTTTGGCGCCTATATTGCTAGCCTTGGTATTGCCAGTAGCTGGAACTTTATTGCTTTTGCGATTGTTGCTGTTATTGCTTCTTTAGCCGTGATGTTGCTTCCCAAACGTGTGCAATAAGTCACGACAACAACGGGCCATCAGGCCCGTGTGAGGTTGTTGACGAAGCGGGACAAAAGCGTGGTTTTTCCCGCTCCGTGTTATCAGCCGAAAATCAATAAATTGATTTTCCTCGTTTATTTCAAAAACCTTAACGACCGCAGACAAACAAAATACGTTTGTCAGCAGTCTGAAACGGGCCATCAGGCCCGTTTTTTGCTACTGAGCTGTTTTATGACGGATCAAATCACCTTGATTGATTTCAACATCCTCTAAATAGCTGTTACCTAATTTAATAAAGGTATTATCAACACTATTAAAGATTTTATCATACTCATCCAGCTCAGCACGATGTGTTAGCTGGTCGTTTTCCACATCGACCAGCAAATAACCGTATCGACCCCGCCACTTTTCATTCAACAATACCGTTTGATTGCTGACTTGTAAGCCTTGCAAGCTCCCATAACCATTTTCTGTAATCACAGTAAACTCACCATTATCCTGAAACTGTAACAGTGAAAATAGCTTACGTGATGGCTCTTGAGCAATGGCATAAATATCGCCATTAAGTGATTGTTCGACTTCATTGATCCGCAATGGTAACCATTTATTACCTAAAATCTTACCCGTATCACTATCAATCGTGATCTCAAGAGAGCCCATGTCATTGCCATAGCTAAACCAAACAATTAACTTATTTTTTTGGGTGGCAAATAAGAAGTTAGAGTTATCAACAATTTCTTCTGGATAATACAATTTAACTAATTCACGTACATTGCCAAAAAGTTGCCATGTACGACCTTTATCCGTTGTTTTAAATAGGTCGCTATTACTCACGACTAAGTAAGTTTTCTCATTAGGTGTATTCAGTATTTTCCCAATAATTAAAGCCGAGTATTGTTCACCATATGTCTCTTGCCAAGGCTCCATTTCCGTTATGGAATAATCGGCTAAATTTAATACTCTACTGCCATCATTAAAGATCAGTGTACATTCCGCTTTATTACACGCCGCGTTGTAAAAGCTGTGATTTCCTTTTTCGATGTAATGGATCCCTGCTTTATTAGCCAAAAGCACCTGATAGCTGTAGTCATAGGAAGGAATATTATAACGTGAGTAAGAGTAATAGCCTGAGCTCTGGCTTCTCTGAACAACGATCAACATTCCCTGATCTGTTGGGTAAGTTTTGACCCAATCAAAATTAGCGAGTTCTGAGCCAATTTTTTGGTTATTATTTTCCCATGTCCAACCGGCTGCATTACCGCGAAAATGGAATGCAATGGTTGCAGCTAAGCAAGCAAAAAATGCGACGCTCAAAATAATAAAACGTTTACTGAGGAATGGATTCATGTGCGCACCTCCGTCACATAATCTGATTTCCCTTGCTTTTGGCGCAAATAGCTTAAATAACGTTGCGTAATAAAATTCATACGCCCACGCTTAGAAACTGAAAAATAGGTGGTCACACATAAGCCAGCTAAAAAACCAACGCCTAACGTAATTGAAGCCGCAAACCCCATAAAACCAACACCATAATCTAAAATATCAAGCCAATCCCAATAATCCCAATAATTGCCTCGCTCAATGACCTCCGTGATATTCATCGTTAATATCACAATAGAAAAAAGTGCAATCATTGCCGCTGTAAATATCCATACCCCTTTATAGAAACTACGCTCTTGTGGGCTACTGCCACTATTGATGGTGTAAGCCAATTGATCTCGTTGGTTAAAAACACCAAATACCGTTTCTGTTATATCCGTTTCGTGTAGTTTCTTATAGAAAATTTCAATTTGATCACCTTGGGCGATAAATAAACTGTGATTATTAAACAAAGGTTCATTTTCTGGGGTTACGATACTAAAAGGCTCATCGTCTATTTGTAATAAATTTGCATTAAGAACGGTTTTTGCCCCTTTATAGCCAATCACGGTATATTGCTGAGTCTCAAATAAATCCGCTTTCCCTTGCATGGATTGGAATTCACCTTCGGCTATTTTAGGCTCTCGAATTGGTTGGGATTTTATTGGCTTTATTTTAGAATTGCGGATCCCTGATAGGCTAATTAATTTAGCATTTTCATCATTAATTTGATATTGCCCTGCAATGACTCGATCTAATGCTTTAAGTATTGTTTTTCTACGTGGACTAATAATATTCCAAATTGTTTTGAGAAACAGCATTCCCATCCCAAAGCCAATAAAGGCCGCACAGCTAGCAAATGCACCAAGTACAATCAGCAACACACTATCATCTGAATAAACAAAGCAAAAATAGGCTAGTACCGCAAAAGCAGAGAGCCCGAAAGCCCAAAAGAACTCTTTGATAAGTCCCCGGTGGAATGACACGTTTCTATCTGGCTCAATGCGCCCTTTGGTTTTATGATACGCCCATTTTAGCCAATAGCTGCCATCGTTGAGCATTTCCGCGCAGATCACTAATTGATCGCCGCTATTTAAGCTCTCTAAAAAGACATTGCTATTTTTAAAATCTTCAAGATTAAAAAAGAAAACTAGGTCAGATGCTATTAGCCTTACCATTCCTTTTGGTATGACATTTTTGTAGTCACATTGGGTTAATGTGACATTAAAATATTGAACACGCATTTTCTATGCCCATCTTGATCATTAATATCTCATCATCATAGTCAAAACAAGTTAACCACCCAATAGGAATTCACTATGATTCAGATAATTACAGATTATTCTCTATCCGAGTTTTAGCGAAATTTTTGTTGCTAACGACAGAGGTTACTAGAAAAGAACGCATTTACTGTTAAACTTGAGCAACGGCGATGAGTGCCATAAATAGGTTAATCCTGAGACTATTACCAATTGAATAATAACAATGACTTCACAACCCGCTTACAAACAAATTCAATCTTATATTCTGCGGAGTATTGATTTAGGTATTTTTAAGCCTGAAACACAGATACCTACAGAACTCGAACTCTGCGCACAGTTTAGTGTGAGCCGCATGACGGTGAATAAAGCCATATCTGAATTGAGCCAAAAAGGTATTCTCAGCCGTATCGCAGGTAAAGGGACTTTTGTCGCTACGCAAAAACATGAATTACCCGTAACTAAAGCGTTTGATATATTTGATGAAATATCACTAAGTGGTAATAAATACAGCGGTCATCAACTGCAATTAAAAGTCATTGCCGCTTCAGCCGAGATCGCCTTACAGTTGGGAGTCAGAGAAGGCAGCAATGTGGGTTACTGTAAAGTGCTGCATTTTGAAAATGATATCCCATTGATGCTAGAAGAGCGTTATGTTAATCACACTATTGCACCTGATTTTGTTAAACAACATTTTGGGGATACAGAAACCCCCAGTGGCTATTTACAACGACACTTTCCAGTGAGCGAAATGGAACATACTATTGAAGCGGCATTAGCCACCAAAACTATCGCCCATTCTCTGTCGATCAAAGAAGGTTCTCCTTGTCTGCAACTCAGCCGCCGTACATGGACAGCCACTGCGTTGATCAGCTATGTCAATATGATCACCGCGGGTTCACGTTACAAGTTAAAACTCCATTCACGAATTGAGAATCCTTAATTAAAAATGGGATAAATAAAAAAGAATATGTATATTTAATTAATTCAGTAGAAACAAGCAAATAGCTGAAATGAGAAGAAGTTCACATTAATGATGCTCATACATTGCACTGGCGCTAAAGACAATTAGTGTTAGGAAATGGATATAAACCGCTTTTTTCATTCTTTTTTGCAATAGTTAATTTAAAAATAAAGGTAGAATAAAATCATAATAAGTTAAACATTAATCGGAAATTTTATGACAACAATAAATGAAAACAAAAATATAGTTATAACTCATAATAAAACAAATTATTGTAAATCGAAATCAACATCCACTGTTAATAATGTTACTAATAGTCAGGAGTCTTTTCTAAGTAAATTTCGCTCTATTTTTTGTTTATCCAAAGAACAAAAAAATAGAGATTGTCAATTATTCGCCAAGAACTTTTTACTTAATAATTTTAGTATTCAAGAAAACGCAACCGAAGTAATAGAAAAGAACAATGAAGGTAAAGCGTGTGTTAGTTATATATGGAAAGTTGATGATATAGAAACATTCATACCAACAGGTAATGAGCTGTTCTATGAGACACCGATGAAAAAACAAGAAAATCAAGAAAATAAAAAAGATTACCATTTAACTGAACAGTTTATTAAAGACTTTGACCGAATTAGATATAGCGCATCATTACCTCAATCACCAAAATTATCATTAGGTAAATTAGAAGATTTAACCTATTTATTCACCGTCAATGACCTTAAAGATCTAACAAGCATCGCTCATCAAGGGCACCTTGCTGACTCAACCAATATTGCCATGGCATTGTATAAGAATGATGACTACTTAGTGGTACAGTCAAAGAATAAAGATGATTTAAAAATCAACATTGAAAAAACTGAAAAAAATGAATATATCATCAAATCAAGCTGTTTATATAAATTAAGAAATATGCTGAGTGAAGGATACTTATCCGATACAAAAATACTTGTTGAGAGAAGCACATATATACAACGTGATAGCAATAATAACCTTATCCAAAATGAAAACTCATATGACGATATCACTGTAAAAGTTAGCAAAGATATAGCTTCACAATAAATTAAAAATAACAAGCTACTTATATAAAAAAACGTCGATAAAATTTATTAATATCGACGTTTTATTTATTCAATTAGTTAACCGCCTAAATAAGCACTACGCACGGCCTCATTGGCTAATAATGCTTTGCCACTATCTTCTAGAACAATATGCCCATTTTCCAAGACATAACCGCGATCTGCGAGCTTCAATGCTTGGTTTGCATTTTGTTCTACAAGGAAAATCGTCATTCCTTCTTCACGTAATTGCAAAATAGTATCGAATATTTGCATGATAATAATCGGCGCTAGCCCCAATGATGGCTCATCCAGTAACAGCAATTCAGGTTGGCTCATCAGTGCACGACCAATTGCCAACATCTGCTGCTCGCCCCCTGACATGGTACCTGAACGTTGACTGCGACGTTCATATAAACGAGGGAATAGCTTATACACACGTTCTATACGCTGCTGATATTGCTGACGATTAGCAAAAAAACCGCCCATCGCCAAATTTTCTTCAACGGTCATACGTGAAAAAACACGCCGCCCTTCTGGTACGATCGCAATATCTTCACGCATAATTTTTGCAGTAGGCAACTGAGTGATATCCACATCGCGATAGAGAATTTGCCCTTCAGAAGCACGTGGATCGCCACATAATGTACTTAGTAAAGTGGTCTTCCCTGCCCCATTAGCACCAATTAGGGTAACAATTTCCCCTTTTTGAATATTCAGACTGACTTGATGTAAGGCTTGAATTTTTCCATAATGGGCAGAAACTTGCTTAAACTCTAACATTAATAAGCCTCCCCCAAATAAGCTTTGATAACATCTGGATGTTGACGAATTTGATCAGGTGTTCCATTCGCCAATGGTGTTCCCTGATTGACCACATAAATACGATCTGAAATGCCCATCACCAACTTCATATCATGCTCAATCAATAAAATAGAAACTTGATGGTGAGAACGTAATTCAGCAATCAATTCATCGAGGTCATTGGTTTCTTTCGGGTTCAAACCTGCCGCTGGCTCATCTAGCATTAAAATCTCTGGGCGAGTCACCATACAACGAGCAATCTCTAGGCGGCGCTGCTGGCCATAAGCTAAGTTACCCGCTTGGCGATTGGCAAACTGTAGTAAATTGACCCGCTCAAGCCATTTAACTGCATTATCAATAGCTTCTGATTCCGCTCGACGAAATGCAGGCGTCTTTAATAAGCCAGATAAAATACCGCTTTTTAAGTGTTGATGCTGTGCGACTAACAGGTTCTCAATCACCGTCATTTCTTTAAATAGACGGACGTGCTGAAAAGTTCGGATCACGCCAAGACGAGCAATAGCTTGTCCTGATAAACCTTCTAGATGCTTTTCACGATAAACAATTGAGCCACTTGTTGGTTTATAAAAACCCGTTAAGCAGTTAAAAATGGTGGTTTTACCTGCACCATTAGGACCAATCAAAGAAACAATTTCCCCTTGATTTAGCGCCAACTCAACGTTATTTACCGCCAATAAACCACCAAAACGCATCGAAAGGCCATTAACTTGTAATAGAGGGGTCATGGTTTTTCCCCCTGATTAGCCAATTGCTCGGTATTTTTCAATCTCATTTGGCGACGTTTCATTGGTAATAACCCTTGAGGACGCCAAATCATCATTAGTACCATTAAAGCCCCTAGCAACAACATGCTGTAGGCATTCAGATCACGCATCATCTCTCTTGAAACAACTAATATGATCGCGGCTAATATGACAGAGGTTTGTGATCCCATTCCGCCGAGAACAACAATTGCTAAGACAAATGCAGACTCAACAAACGTGAATGATTCAGGGCTGATAAACCCTTGACGTGCAGCAAATAACGTACCTGCAAAACCTGCAAAAGCAGCACTGATGGTGAATGCCGTCAGTTTAATTTTTGTTGGCGATAACCCTAAAGAACGGCAAGCTATCTCATCTTCTCGTAGTGCTTCCCATGCACGTCCCAATGGCATGCGTAATAAACGATTGATCACAAATAAGGTTAACACCACCAACAATAAGGCAACGAAATACAAGAAAATAATCCGATCACCTGCGTTGTAATCAAGGCCAAAGAAATTATGAAAAGTATCCCAACCGTCTTTTGCCGTACGGCTAAATTCTAAGCCAAAAAAGGTCGGTTTAGGCAGTTGGCTGATCCCATTCGGCCCTCCCGTAATTTCAGTATTATTGAGCAATAAAATACGTACAATTTCACCAAAACCAAGGGTGACAATCGCCAAATAATCTCCCCTCAGTCGCAATACTGGGAACCCCAGCAAAAAGCCAGCCAGTGCTGCCGTTAGGCCTGCTATAGGTAAGCTTTCCCAGAAGCCAAAGCCATAGTAATGATTGAGTAATCCAAATGTATAGGCGCCAATAGCGTAGAAACCTGCATAACCTAAAACCAGTAAACCAGACAGGCCTACGACTACGTTGAGACCCAAACCTAACATCACATAAATCAATGTTAAGGTGGCAATATCAACGCTACCGCGAGAAGCAATAAATGGCCAAATAATGGCAGCAATGATGATGACCACAGCCAAGATCTTTTGCCTTGCCGTAGAACCATCAAAATCAGGTACTGCCCATGATTTCTTTGGTACTCCTTGCCATACTTTAACGAGTGATGGTCTAATGAGTTGGAAAACAAAAATCACTGCAATACCAGCAAATATCCAGTTCCAGCGAATCGAGTCCCCCGTCGAGACAACCAACTTAGTGCCATCAAGTGTCAGCTGTAACCCCATCATAAAGACGGCTAAGATGAAGAACATCACCGAAGCAACAATGGCATTAATCCAATTTTCTTTTCTCATACTTTTTCGACCTCCGGGCGACCCAGAATGCCGGTTGGCATGATCAGCAGCACACCAATCAATAACCCAAATGACACAACATCTTTATATTCAGTGCTTAGATAGGCAGATGTCATCGCTTCCGCAACACCGAGGATTAAACCACCTAACATGGCGCCAGGAATGCTACCAATTCCGCCGAGTACTGCCGCGGTAAAGGCTTTCATACCTGCCATAAATCCAATGTATGGATTGATAACACCGTAAAATTGCCCCAGTAATACCCCTGCAACAGCTGCCATCGTGGCACCAATAACGAAGGTTAACGAAATAACACGGTCAGTGTTAATGCCAAGTAAACTCGCCATTTTTAAGTCTTCAGCGCAAGCACGGCATGCTCTACCCATACGTGAATAGCGAATGAATACAGTCAGCGCTAACATGGCAAGCAGGGTCACAACCCAAATCGTGAGCTGCATTTTAGTAATGGTGGCTTCAAAACCATCACTTTCACCTAATACCCATTGTCCGGTGATCAGGCTCGGTAACGCTAGATCACGTGAACCTTGAGATAAACTGACATAGTTTTGCAGAAAAATTGACATCCCTATCGCGGAGATCAGGGCTATCAATCTTTTTGAATGGCGAACTGGTCGATAGGCAACACGCTCTATGCTCCAGCCGTAAGAACTTGAAACAACAATTGCCGCTACAAATGCCGCAGCAATCAGGATCCATCCAACATCAATACCTAACATCATCAGGCCAGCGATCACAATAAACGAAACATAGCTGCCGATCATATACACTTCGCCATGAGCAAAGTTGATCATACCGATGATGCCATACACCATGGTATAACCGATGGCTATCAGCGCATAGGTGCTGCCTAGCGTTAAACCATTGAGGAATTGTTGGATAAAATAAAGAATTTGATCTGACATAAGGCTATCCTTTCAAACTACTATCCCTAAACAAAGTGCAGAAACCGGAAGCTGCATAGCTCGCTTCCGGTTTGCGCTTGAATAGTTAGGTTACTTCACTGCAGTGGATGTGCCATCTGCATGCCACTCAAATACACCAAACTCAAAACCTTTCAGGTCCCCATTAGGCTGCCAAGTCAATGTTCCCATAACCGTATCAACAGGGTTAGCTTTCAAATCTTTTGCTAAGTCTTCTGGCTCACGACTTCCCGTACGCTCCATTGCCGTTGTCAGGCCTTGGATCGCCGCATAAGTTGTCCAAACAAACGGCCCTGTTGGATCTTCTTTTTTGGCTTTGATCGCATCAACAATCGGTTGGTTAGTTGGTACTTGATCATAGCGTTTAGGCAGAGTCACTAACATGCCTTCAGAGGCTTCACCAGCGATATTTGACAGTGAGGAGTTACCAACACCTTCAGGCCCCATAAAGCGAATATTTAAGCCTGATTGTTTTGCTTGGCGTAAAATTTGCCCCATTTCTGGGTAATAGCCCCCAAAATAGACGAAATCCACATTCTCTTTTTTCAGTTTTGCGACCAGTGCCGAGAAATCTTTATCTCCCGCAGTCACACCTTCAAACATAACTTCTTTAACACCTGCCTTGTTCAAGTTTTCACGCACTGAGCGTGCTAAACCTTCACCATATTGTTGTTTGTCATGAACCACTGCAATACGTTTTGGTTTTACTTGATCGATGATGTATTTCGCTGCTGTTGGTCCTTGGTCAGAGTCCAAACCGGTGGTACGCATGATCATTTGATAGCCACGGGTGGTAAGATCAGCGTTAGTGGCAGCTGGAGTGATCATGATAACGCCTTCATCTTCGTAGATATCAGATGCAGGTTGTGTTGAAGAAGAGCACAGGTGGCCTATAACATAGCGAATACCGTCATTGATCACTTTGTTGGCGACTGCGACCGCTTGTTTTGGATCACATGCGTCGTCATATTCCACCGCAACTAAAGTGTCACCATTGATCCCACCTTTTGCGTTAATATCAGCAACCGCTTGGCGTGCTCCGGTAAATTCCATATCGCCATACTGAGCAACAGGACCTGACATAGCACCAACAACTGCAATTTTGATTTCTTTAGCCCATACCGCTTGGCTAAATGCCATCGCAATACATCCTGCTAATAATGCTTTATTCATTTGTTTCATTCGTCTGTCCCCATCGCTGTGGTTCTGCATGTTTATGTTTGATTTGTTATTATAGTTGGTATTACCCTATGAGCCATATTTCAACACATAGACAATAAGACCATATATTTCATAACATTAAACAAGATAAATATGCTAAATAGCAAATGGATATGATAGATAATTACGTTATGAGCAGAATAAAAATCTAACGTTAATCGGTAGGTTTTCGCTAAATGCTAGTGTTATATTCTAGTTAAATTTAAATAAATCCGAGCTAAACTCGGAAGATCTGTTCAAGCCAACTTTTTAACTCTAAAATCCAAAAATCGGTCATAGATCACTCTGTCGATAGGTGTGACTGAAAAATAAGCGGGGAAACAGCTACAAATATCATGAAACTGACAATAATTGCTTTGGTTGATCCTACTAATCAACAATACCTTGACCTGTACAAAATCTGGCCAGACCAGAGTCAAAATCAACTCAATGCTTTCCTTCTATCTGGGCAAAAAATTTATGCGGCTCGCTTTAATGATCGCTTACTCGCTGCGGCAAAAGTGCAGGTTGATCACCAGCAAGGGACAATCTGTCACTTTTTAGTGCGTGAAATCACCCGCCGTCGTGGCGTAGGGCTTTATTTATTGGATGAAATTTGCCGACAACAGCCTCAAGTTACTCATTGGCTATTTAGCTTAGAAGGCATCGTTGATGTTAATAAAAGTGTGATGACACAGTTTTTACTAGCTTGCGGGTTTATAAAAGTGCCGAATAGCGAACAGTGGGAAAAGCGAGTGTAATGAAATGAAATTAAAACGGATCCATCATGTTGCGATCATTGCTTCTAATTACGAAGTAAGTAAACATTTTTACTGTCAGATCCTCGGCATGCATTTGCTAGAAGAACATTATCGAGCAGAGACTGATTCATGGAAAGCGGACTTAGCATTAGACAATCAATATCAAATTGAGTTATTTAGCTTTCCAAATCCACCAACACGCCCTAGTTACCCCGAAGCCTGTGGCTTACGCCATCTGGCATTTGGTGTCGATGATCTTGATAAGTGGATTGATTATTTGAAAAATCATGATGTGGTTTGTGAGGCACCTAGGGTAGATCCTTATACGCAAAAACGATTTACCTTTTTTGCTGATCCTGATGGATTACCTTTAGAGTTATACAGTGATTAATAAAGCATTTCTGCATTTACTGCGCCATGTCGATAGGCAGCAATAAATGCAGAGTCAGACCAGATAGAATAAAAAGAAGACTAATATTCGTCTTCTTCGTCATCTTCCATAGCAGCACGCAATTTCTTCATTGCGTTTTTTTCTAGCTGACGAACACGTTCAGCAGAAACGCCGTACTTATCAGCCAGTTCTTGTAGCGTCGTTTTATTATCATCATCCAACCAACGAGCTCGAATGATGTCTTGGCTACGCTCATCGAGTGAATCTAAAGCATCGGCTAACCGATCCGTAGCATGGCTTTCCCAGTTATCTTCTTCGATAGAGCCAGCAAAGTCTGATGATTTGTCTTGCAAGTACAATACAGGCGCAACCGGCTGACCAAAGTCACCGCTATCATCATCGTCCGACATATCAAATGCCATATCTTGCGCCGACATACGTGACTCCATCTCACGGACATCTTTTGTACTAACGCCCAGCTCTTTCGCCACCATATCCACTTCATCTTGATTAAACCAACCAAGACGTTTTTTGTTTTTTCTTAAGTTAAAAAACAGTTTGCGTTGCGACTTAGTGGTCGCGACTTTAACAATACGCCAGTTACGTAAAACGTATTCGTGAATTTCAGCTTTGATCCAATGAACAGCAAAAGAAACTAAGCGAACGCCCACTTCTGGATTAAAGCGACGCACCGCCTTCATCAGGCCAATGTTCCCTTCTTGAATAAGATCTGCCTGCGGTAAACCATAGCCTGCATAGCTACGAGCAACATGGATCACAAAACGCAGGTGCGATAGGATCAATTGTTTTGCCGCATCCAGATCACCATGGTAATGCAGCCGTTCAGCAAGTTCCTTTTCTTCCTCAGCGGTGAGCATAGGATAAGCATTAGCCGCCCGCATATAGGCTTCAATACTTCCTTGCGGAACAAGTGCTAATGATTGCATATCTTTGGTCATTCAGATCCTCATTGAAGTTATAAAGAAAGAGATTAATGCAAAGTGATGAGACTAGTGAAACGTAGTTTAGCAGTTTTACTGAGTCAAATAAATGACACTTGCCATTATCGAAGCAAGTCAATGTCAGACAATTTTGAAACTCAAAAGTTCCTCAATAACTCGATTTTTATCGGCACAGCTTACTGCCATGCCGATAACAATATGATTATTCAGGGGTAAAATGACGTAAATGCTGAACTGTTGCTAACCACGCAGCAATCCAACCAATCATTGCTGACATAAGGATAACCAATAATGATTCTTCCCATAGCAGCCCTTCGATGTGGAATTGCGTTCCGAACACACTAGCGACTTGAGTCACCACATCAGACAATTTCCAAACCAATAGCGCTGACATAATCAGTGAAATCACCGCACCGAGTGCCCCCATGAGCAAGCCACCATGCAGGAAGGGCCGCATAATAAATCCATCTGTCGCCCCGATTAATTTCATGACGTTAATGGTATCTCGGCGAGCAAAAATATTTAAACGCACACTATTACCAATGACAAGGAATAGCGACACAATCATTAAAATACCAATCACGGTCGCAACTTGCCCAACTAATTGTGTCAACGCGGCAAGACGAGAGAACCAGCTGTCATCCATGCGAACTTCTTCGATACCACCGACTTGGCTGACTCTATCACGTAAGGTAGTTAGCACTTCGGAGCTTTGAAAATCAATTTTTGGTGTAATAATCGCCACCGCAGGTAATGGATTTTCTTCTAACATATCCAATGCAGTGCTAAAACCAGACCAACTACGAAATTCGCTCATTGCCTGATCACGAGATAAGTAGTTTACACTTTCAACCCCGTCAAGAGCTTGCAGCTGATTAACCACATTTTGCCCACCTTGCTCATCCAGTGATTTATCTAAATAAACGGTGAGCTGAGGCGTTGGATACCATTGGTTTGCAGCTTGAGCCACATTTTTCCAAACAATATAACAGAGGCTTGGTAGCGCAAGAGAAATGGCGATCACCATAACCGTCAAGAAGGTTGCCAGAGGCTGCCTTAACATGTCCGCAATCGTATTTAACCATGCGTAACGCCATTGTTCGCGCCAGCCACCTTTCAGTGCTTTGGTTTTTGATTGCATTGGCCGTTCTGGTCTACCTTTGCGTGCATTTTTAGCCATGTTGACCCCCGACCATTCTTCCTTCACTCAGAGTCAGTACACGGCAGCTACGTCGCTCAATTAATGCGATATCATGGGTCGCCATAAGTACCGTTACCCCGACACGGTTGAATTCCTCAAATAAGCGCATGATCCCCTCAGACAACTCACCATCAAGGTTACCTGTTGGCTCATCCGCAAGTAACATCGTGGGTTTATTGACCACTGCACGAGCAATCCCAACACGTTGCTGCTCACCGCCAGATAACTGGATAGGCAGGTTTTTTGCTTTATCAAGCAAACCCACCTTGTCCAATGCCGCAGAAACTCGGCGACGAATATCTTCTGAACTCGCCCCTGAAATAATCAATGGCATCGCGACGTTATCATAGACTGTTCGATCAAATAACAGGTGATGATCTTGAAAAATCATCCCAATTTGCCGACGCAAGAAAGGGATCTCCCGGTTTTTCAATCGACTGATATCATGACCATTAAACAGTATATGCCCAGCACTTGGGCGCTCAATACCACAAATGAGTTTGAGTAGCGTACTTTTACCGGCACCTGAGTGACCGGTTAAAAAAGCCATCTCCCCCGGTTGTAGATGAAAATCTACCCCCTGAAGAGCCTGCCGGCCACCACGATAAGCTTTACTGACATGTTCAAAGCGGATCATCGAAAATTATTCCTCTCGGGCAAATAGAGCCTCGATAAAGTCGTCTGCTTTAAATGGGCGCAAATCTTCAATTCCTTCACCAATCCCGATATAGCGAATTGGAATACCGAATTGATCAGCAATCGAAAAGATAACCCCACCTTTTGCTGTACCATCGAGCTTAGTCAATGTGATACCTGTCAGACCTACAGCATCATTAAAAAGTTTCGCCTGACTGACAGCATTTTGTCCAGTACTTGCATCTAACGTTAGCATAATTTCATGCGGCGCTTCTTCGTCCAGCTTCTTCATAACACGGACGATTTTTTTCAATTCTTCCATCAAGTGCGCTTTATTTTGCAAGCGGCCTGCTGTATCAGCAATAAGAACATCCACGCCTTTTGCTTGAGCTGATTGGATAGCATCAAAAATAACTGAAGCAGGATCGGCACCAGTGTGCTGAGCGACAACAGGGATTTGGTTACGCTCCCCCCATACTTGTAATTGCTCAACAGCCGCAGCACGGAAAGTATCCCCCGCAGCTAACATGACGCTTTTACCTTCTGATTGGTACTGGCGAGCTAATTTACCAATTGTGGTAGTTTTACCCACGCCGTTAACCCCAACCATAAGAATAACATAGGGTTTCTTGTCTTCAATAACCAGCGGTTTATCTGCACCCGCTAAAATATCAGACATTTCTTCACGCAGACGACCATACAACGCTTCGGCATTTTTCAAATCTTTACGGCTTGCGTGAGCGGTTAAGTTATCAATGATCTTGCGTGTAGTCTCCACGCCAACATCTGCAATTAACAACTGTTCTTCTAATTCATCAAACAGATCGTCATCAATTTTTTTGCCAGTGAATAAACCAAGGAAACCTGAACCTAAATTTTGGCGGGTTTTTAATAGGCCCTTTTTCAAGCGACTAAAGAAACCTTCTTTTTTAGGCTTCTCTTGTTCAATTTGCTTAGGCTGTTCGGATTGCTCACTCAATACTTCATCACGTAATGCTGCAATTTCTTGAGCTTCGAGTTCTGCCTGTGCTTCTGCTTGGCGTTGACGTTCCGCTTCCTCTGCCGCTAAACGTGCCGCCTCTGCTTCTTGGCGCTCACGCTCTGCTTGTTCTGCTGCGGCTTTCGCGGCGGCAGCTTTCGCTTGGCGTTGACGCTCCGCTTCTTCTTCCGCTAAACGTGCCGCCTCTGCTTCTTGGCGCTCACGCTCTGCTTCTTCTGCTGCGGCTTTGGCGGCGGCAGCTTCCACTTGGCGTTGACGCTCCGCTTCTTCTTCCGCTAAACGTGCCGCTTCTGCTTCTTGGCGCTCACGCTCTGCTTGCTCTGCTGCGGCTTTCGCGGCGGCAGCTTCCGCTTGGCGTTGGCGCTCCGCTTCTTCTTCCGCTAAACGTGCCGCCTCTGCTTCTTGGCGCTCACGCTCTGCTTGCTCTGCTGCGGCTTTCGCGGCGGCAGCTTCCGCTTGGAGTTGGCGCTCCGCTTCTTCTTCCGCTAAACGTGCCGCC
>NZ_JBYVYL010000006.1:0-289330 GCF_058148425.1 Providencia sp. 6390 | reverse complement strand
AAAATTTCATCTATCTGACACCGATAAGTCAGCTTTATAGCTTTAACAATGAATATTTTATAAATTAATTTGTTTAAATGGTTAAATAAACCGTTTTTGAGCGAGATTGTTTTTTACTTCACTATTAATATCAATATATTCAGCTAAGTAGTTCCGATGATAACCTATGTATAGTGCTCGATAATTTAAACTAAGCTCACTATAGTAATAGTGTAATCTCTAGTGCAAATTGTGACGCCTTACTTTTTTAGTTACTACTAGAGAGAAGGTTGAACTTATTGATGTTGATAGATATTTATCAGATGGTTTATTATAAATTTACCAAATAATGACTCTTGAAATGAACATAATTAGTGAAAAATTTTAATTAAATTTAAGTAGAGGATATTGATTTATAATTAACTTAAACCAAGGGGTAAATTGATTGGGATTATTTTTTACCTCTTCTTGTAAATCTGAGGGATGGATCCAACGAGTTGCAGACACTTCATCTGGGTTAGGTATAACAATGTCATCATAGTTACCGATAAAGAGATGATCGTATTCATGTTCAGTCAAGCCACCATTGACTTGAGCACGGTAAACAAGATGGCCAACAGGTAAAAGGTTGGTTGTAAAGCCCAGTTCTTCCATTAATCGACGCTTAGCTGCAACCATGGTATCTTCATTTGGTGCCGGATGACTGCAACAACTGTTTGCCCATTGCCCCGCAGAATGATATTTATGAGCAGCACGTTGCTGAATAAGCAACTCACCTTTGGCATTAAAAATAAATACAGAAAAAGCGCGATGTAGCTTACCCAGTTGGTGCGCTAATAGCTTTGACATGACGCCTATAGGTGTATCAAACTCATCAACTAAAATGATATCTTGTTCCATAGAGCCTAATCTTTCATTATTTATCTAATTAGAGTGATCATATTACAGTTCTACATTAGCTACTTGTAGATTTGAGCTCTATAGTTGAGAAATGTAATTACTCACAGCTATTACAAATTATAGCTGTGAGCTAAATAATTGCTATTTTTGCTGAAGCACCCATACTGCGGCTTCAACTCGTGATTTGAGGTTTAATTTTTTTAATAAATGCTTCACATGCACTTTAACCGTACTCTCTGCGATATCTAACTTACGAGCAATCATTTTGTTCGAAAGCCCTTGGGATATGAGTTCTAAAATATCAGACTCCCTCGGTGTTAAGGACAGTATGTTATTTTCTGTTTGTGGACGAGTTTCTCTGAGTGATTCGGCGAGAACTGAAGTTAAAGCGGGACTCACAACCATTTTACCGCTTGCAGCTTCTTTAAGTGCGATAATAAGCTCTTCAGGCTCCATATCTTTCAATAGGTAGCCATCTGCACCACGTTTGAGTGCGCTGACAAGGTCTTCACTATAATTTGAAACAGTGAAAAGGATGATGCGACCAGACAATTCACGTTTTCTTAACTCATCTAAGGTTGCAAAGCCATTCATGCCAGGCATATTCAGATCAAGAAGGATAAGATCTGGATCCTGTTCTTCTGCGATCTTGATCCCTGTAGCACCATCACCTGCTTCACCAATAACAAGTAATGATGGTTCAAGGCTAATAAGTTGCTTAACGCCATTTCTTAGCATTGGATGGTCATCAATAAGTAAAATCGTTGATTTTTCATTTGTTATATTTGTATTTTCCATGAATTACTCTGCTCTAAAAAATAAATAATGATGCTATCGATTAAGTTATAGGCAAGGAGAATGTGACTTTTACTTTTGTTCCACCTTGCTCTCTTGGAATAATATTGCACTCGCCATTTAAACTGAGTGCTCTTTCTCTCATTATAATTAAACCATAATGGTTTTGTTTGTCAGGTGTAGTTCCTATTCCTTCGCCATTATCTTCTATGATTATTGTGACGGTGCCGGAATTTTGCTGAAGAGTCACTTGTGCCCAATTTGCATGAGCATGTTTTAGTATATTACTGAGAGCCTCTCTGATGATTTGTATGATATGAATGGATTGGTGTGGTGAAATACTTTTAGCTGGGAGATGGTAGTGTAATAAAATCTCAAAACCCATTTTTTGACTAAATTCATTAAGCGTGCTTTCAAGTGAAGGTAGCAGCCCTGGTTCTGTGAGTTTTAGCCTGAATGTTGTCAGCAGTTCTCTGAGCTGGCTGTATGCCGTGTTAATTTCCCCTCGCATTTCACTAAGTAGTTGCTGATGTTTGTCAGGTAGTGGCTCAGGTTGCATTTGCAAGTAGCTGATTTGCATTTTAAGGCAAGAGAGTGATTGGGCGATTGAGTCATGTAATTCTCTAGCAATAGCAGAACGTTCATCCATGATCAAGAGTTGCTGTTGTTGCTCTATTTGATACTCCATCGCAAGCATTCCTGATATCTGTTTGGCTAACATTAGTGCTAGATTATTTTCCTCTTCAGGTAATTCTTTATTTTGTTCTATTTCACCAATAATCACACCATAGCGGTGAATATTATCAGAGAGTTCCCATAATAATGAACGAGTTGCTTTCTCACAAACATCGGTTGTGCTATGAATTTCGTGAAAATACTCTTCATTGCTATCTTCATATAGCTTTAAATTGACACTCTTTAATTGGGTAATACTTTGTAGCTTATTAAGTACTTTCTGTAGCCTTGAATCTAGTGGTTCAGTGGAATGCAGTATTTGGTTTGATTGATAAAGATAGGAAAGTACTTGATTTTTATTGCGTAGATCAGATGTTTTTTCGGCAACTCTGGATTCTAGTTGATGATAGCTTTGAGCCAGTTCATCGGACATTTGATTTAAAGTTAAACCAAGAGCATTTAGTTCATCTTGTTGATTATTATTTGGATAGCGTTGACTAAAATCTTTCTGGCCGATGGCATTAACCATTGAGAGTAGCTTCATCCACGGGTAGTAAATTTTACGTCTGAGATGCCAAATGGTTGTCATTAATAATAAAAAAACCAAGCCAATAAAAATCATCTGTGTCATGGCGACATAAGCGATTTTCCGTTCAGTTTTGTCATCTATATCATGAACCAGTTCATCAAGTTTATTGACAAAGGCGATGACCTCATAACGTGCGTCATTAGGTGCGCTTGCGCTCTGTAATGAGGGCCGTAAGGTTTTTTGCCAGAAAGCGTGTAGTTCATCTAGCTTTGAGGTGAGTTCTTCTGCTTTAGCAACTTGAGTGAGTTCGGGGCTAGATAAATCGTTTTCGAGTATTGAGAGATATTTTTCTGAGTGATCATTTAAAGGCACCAATGATAGCAACCGATAGCTTTGCATACGAAGGGAGCCGGACTTATTAATAGCATGAGCATTGCCTTGCACACTAATGATGATGCGATTTGAAATCGTCATGCCAATGATGCCAAGAATAGCAATAAGTAGCATCAACCCAATGATTTGATTAATGATAGAAAATCGACGATGGAATGTCGGCATATCTAGTTCCTTCAAGCACCTGCTACTTATCACAGTGTTTTCTATGCACCTAACGGCACTTTAAATTATCTAAAGCATGAATGTTTTTTTAATGGTTACATCGTTAATCGTTTTCTTGAAATTAAATATACCACTTTAGAGTTAGCATGGGTTTTTTATATTCATGTTGTTAAACGAGTCTTAGCTTGTTTTATTAAAGTTATCAATACCACAAGGACAATACCAAAAAGAAGTCCAAAAATAAGATTAGCTATCGAAGGCATGATGAACTGCATGAGCGGCCCAATCTTTGGGGTTAGTGATGCAGCTAAGGCGAGTTCTTCTATCCATTGATAGATAATTGTAATACCGTGAGTTAGTATACCACCTCCAACCATAAACATGGCGGCAGTTCCAACGATAGATAAGGTTTTCATTAAATAAGGTGTTGCATAAATCAGGCTTTTCCCCAATTTACTCAGGAAAGTTGAGGTTTTTTTCTGTAAATAAAAACCAAGATCATCAATTTTAACGATCCCTGCGACGATCCCATAAACCCCGATTGTCATCACAATGGCAATGATAGAAAGAATAGCGAGCTGATTAATTAATGTTGTAGAGGAAACAATGCCGAGTGTAATGGCAATGATTTCGGCGGATAGCACAAAGTCAGTACGTATTGCTCCTTTGATTTTATTTTTTTCGAAAGCCGTGATTTCTTCTTGGGACATCATTGCTTCTTGTTCTTTCTTTTCGCTGTGTTCCTGAGGTACATGAAGATATTTGTGCATTAATTTTTCTGCGCCTTCAAAACAAAGGTAAGCGCCACCAATCATTAGTAATGGTGTCACTGCCCAAGGAATAAACGCGCTAATCAATAAGGCTAGCGGTACTAATATCAGCTTGTTGATGAATGAACCTTTTGCGACGGCCCACACTACTGGGATCTCTCGCTCTGCGCGAACACCGGTGACTTGCTGAGCATTTAGCGCTAAGTCATCGCCAAGTACTCCGGAGGTTTTTTTAGCTGCCATTTTAGTCATGACCGATATGTCATCCAACACAGCAGCGATATCATCGAGTAAAGCGAGTAAGCTTGTTCCAGCCACAGAATATCCCTTACTATTTGAGTTAATGTACGTTTATTGTTTGTTAGGTTGATATTGCGATAATTAGCTCATCGGTAAAAGAGGGAATAAGTCTGATTTAAGTAAAAATTCCATCTAGAATATCATTAAGTATGAATAATGAACTGTAATAATGGAACCAAAGTGTTCATTTTTTCTCTAATAGTTTAATTTTGTATTGAGATGAAGTTGCTTGAATAGTGATTTCAATAAAACATTTAATATACTCTCAATGATTCCAAGTGTGGCTAGGTCGCTGCATGAAGTATGGTGAGTATCAAGTGGCTAGTCGAATAGGCTGGTTAATATAGGATTTTATAAGGTTAATACATGTCATCCCATCCTGTTTTGAGTATTGTTGTTGCAGTTTACAATGGCGAAAAATTTCTTCCTCATTTTTTTGATAGCTTATTAGCACAAAATTTAAGTAACTGGGAACTCATCGTGGTGAACGATGGCTCTAAAGACAATAGCGAAGACGTTATTCGTCAATACCAAGACAAATTCAGCAACTTTAAAATGCTAACACAAGAAAATCAGGGTGTTTCAGTTGCTCGTAATACGGGTATGTTGGAAGCAACGGGGCAGTATATTACTTTCCCTGATATTGATGATGAAATCAGCCCTAAAATGTATGGCCGCTTATTAGAAATTGCGTTGGCAAGCGACTTAGATGTGGCAACCTGTAATGGAACTTATATTTATACCAATGGTGATGCGCCAAAAGCTATTTTTCCGCCCAATAAAGTACCTTCAACGGGTGTGATTAGTGGCCCTCAGTGGCTAGAAATTGGCTTAAGTTCGCGCAAGTTTTTGCATGTAACGTGGTTGAACCTCTATCGTTTGGAGCTGATCCGCCAATATAACTTTTCATTTGAACCAAAACTGCATCATCAAGATATTCCTTGGACAACAGAGCTATTATTGGTGGCGAAAAAAGTACAGTTTATCAATGAGCAGTATTACGATTATTTGATCCACAACCAGTCGGTTTCTCACTCATTGCAAGGTGACGAGCGTTCAGTTCGTAAGATCAATACTTATTTGAAAATTATCGATATGTTATTGGCTATTTACAAACGTTACCCAGAACAAGTTAAGCAAGCACCCGCTTGTTTGTGGCAGGTGGGTAAAGAAGGGCTTGGTGTCATTCAAGCGATATTGGCGATTAAGTCACCTGAGATCCAGCGTGACATGTCACGAAAATTTATTGAAAGTGGCTATTGGGATATTGTTTGGTCTCATGCGACCACAATCAAACTAAAATGGCGCCTGATCCGCCGTTATTCTAAGCTAAAAGCCGCTGCTAAATAAGTTGTTTAAGGGAGTTTATTTGTCGATGAACTCCCCTTTCTTAGCTTGATATATACAAGCATGAGTGATGATGAATTATTCATACTTTTGGGCGATAGTGTGATTTAATTAACATATTAATAACAATTGATTTGAGTTGCATGGGATAATGTGGTTTTTATAAGCATTTAGAAGGTGATTTTCTGGTACAACGAAACTGGTTTTGTTAATAAATTAATAATTTTGGAGGCAGAATGGAAAACTATCTGGATAAACTACCTGATGTGATTGATTCTGTTGCAACTAACCAGTTTTATCCTAATTTGTTAGCATGGCTATCATCTTTTATCGCATTTGATAATGCTATCGTTTACTCCTTTGAAAAAAATGCCCCCCCACGTTTCCTGTCTAAAGTTGAAAAACGTAATAGTGATAGTGTGAATCGAATTTATCAGCGCGGTGCTTATTTGATGGATCCGTTCTATCAGGCCTTACAAAAGGGTAGCGGATCACAGGTGTTAACATTAAGAGAACTTGCGCCAAAAGGCTTTTATCATACTGACTATTATCTCAATTTTTATCGCAAAACCGGTTGGTGTGATGAGGCTGCATTATTGCTAGAAATTACCAATGATAGGCAGTTAGGGATCTTTTTTGGTAATGAAGATGAGCCATTTTTATCTGAGAAAAGTACTCAAGCTCCATTAAAAGAAGCTTTTGAAATTATTCGCAGTATGGCGAAGCTGCACAAAGAAATTTCCCCCAGTGAAGTATCTAGTCATTATCGTTTGGCGGATATGCAGACGCGATTTGGGCTGACGCCTAGGGAATGTGAAATCGTGGAACTGATCCTTGAGGGCAAGGGCTCACCGCAAATTGCCCAATCATTGTTTATCAGCCTAGGCACAGTAAAAAACCATCGAAAAAATATTTATCAAAAATTGGATATCAATTCTCAAGGTGAATTATTTAACCTATTAATGGGTCAAGCTCGCCACACTTCAAACCGTAATCATTTATGTTAAAAAATGGACTTTTATCCGTATTATTAACATTAAAAAATTCATTAGCTAATTAATAAGTATGAATTTATTCCTGTTTTTTTTATATATTGTTTATATCGAAATATTCTACTTACATCACAAATGTTAAATCAATGTTTCAAATATCCCTAAAGGGCTATGTAAATGTTAATGGTGGGTTAAGATAATCGAGGTTATGACAAGATACTAACAGGGTATCCAATATGAATAACCAAGTTGAATCGTTAACCTATTACGCAGCGACGAAGAAGTATGATCTTCGTTTCCCTACACTGAAAGAAGATCTTGATGTTGACGTCGTGATCATCGGTGGTGGTTTTTCTGGTGTGAATACGGCTCTTGAGCTGTGTGAAAAAGGGATCACCAATATCGCGATAATCGAAGGCCGTCATATTGGTTACGGTGGTTCAGGTCGTAATGGTGGGCAAGTGATGGCAGGGATCGGCCATGATCTTGATGTCATTAAAAAGCATGTTGGCTCTGAAGGGTTAGAGACAATATTTAAAATCAGTAATATGGGCGCTGGTATTATTCGTGAGCGTATTGCGAAATATAATATTGATGCTGATTTTTGCCATGGCTATGCCTATTTAGGCAGTAATAAACGTCAAGAAAAAACCCTACGCAGCTGGTTAGCAGATTTTAAATCGGTTTCACCTAATGAAGAAATTGAGTTTTATACAGGCTCCGATCTGAAACAGATTATAGGTTCAGATGCCTATACTTGTGGCATTAAACATATGGGCGGTGGGCATGTTCACTCTCTGAACTTGCTATTAGGTGAAGCGAAAGCTATCACAGATTATGGTGTTAAAATTTTTGAAAATAGCCAAGTTCTTAATGTGGAATATGGTGATACCGTTACGGTACGCACGGCTATGGGCTCTGTTCGCGCCAAAAAAATGCTCTGGGCATGTGACTCATTTTTAAATGGCTTAGAGCCAACTATTTATCCAAAAACCATTAATACCTATGCATATCAGTTGATGACGGAAGAGTTATCAGACGAGATGATTGAACGTATCAGTCCGATCCGTGGTGCATACAGCGATATCCGTCCTGTTATTGACTATTACCGTGTGACCAACGAAAACCGTTTATTATTCGGTAGCTCAACCCATTTTCTTGAATATATTCCATCTGACTTAAAGGCATGGAATCGTAACTTAATGCTGAAAATTTTCCCTTATTTGAAGGATGTGAAAATTGAATTAGCGTGGGGAGGGCCAATGGCGTGTAGCGCTAACTTGTTCCCTCAAATTGGTTCATTACCAGGCCATAATAATGTCTTCTTTGTACAAGGTTATTCAGGTTTCGGTGTAACGCCGAGTCACATCGTGTGCAAGGTATTGGCTGAGGGAATGGCAGAAGGCTCACACCGTTATGACTTAATGAGTTCAATTCCTCATGCCAATATTGCCGGTAAAGATAGCATGCGTAATGTCATTGTGTCTCTGGCTAAGATTTGGCATCAAACATCGGGTTATTGGCAAGGGCGCCGCTAGCTCAACAGTTTTTGTATCATCTTGTATAATATATAGAAGGGTAAAATCATGATTAGTCCATTACTGTTAAACAAACCGCTTCCTGAGTTGCTAAATATTGGCAGCGTTACTAATTTAGGGTCTGTGGTTGTTGAAGGTGATCCGCAAGCGAGTGTTGCGATGATCCACGGTGAGCCAACGGATAACCTAACATGCGGTATTTTTGCTTGTACTAAAGGTAAATTTAAAATGGTTTACCCATTCGATGAAATGGCGACTGTTCATGAAGGTTCAGTGAAGCTAACGGATGTGAAAACAGGCCAAACGGTTGAATATCATAAAGGTGACACTTGGTTTGCCGCTAAAGGCACTGAAGTCCTGTGGGAGATCACCGCTGAGCGTTTTGTGAAGCATTATCTTGCTTGTGTAAACGCATAATTAACTTTTAAAAGTGGAGTGATAACGATGAGTCAATTAGCCTTATTGCCGGAAGTGAGTGCGTTTTTACAGCGCCAGCATGCACATTTTATTAACGGTCAGCCTGTTTCCGGTGAGGGAGAGGCTTGTTTTGAAGTCGTTAACCCTGCCACTGAACAAGTTATTGCTAAAGTAAAAGAAGGCACTAAAGCTGAAGTCGATGCCGCGATGGAATCCGCTTATAGCGCTTTTCACGGTGCATGGGCGAAAACCACGCCAATGGAAAGGGGAAATTGCCTTAATCGTTTAGCGGATTTGCTTGAGAAGCACCTCGAAGAGCTTGCGCAGTTAGAAACCTTATGTTCAGGGAAAACCATCCAGTTATCACGCTTTCTTGAAGTCGGTTCTGCTGCGCAGTTCTTACGCTATTTTGCTGGTTGGGCAACAAAAATCAGCGGTGAAACGTTGAATGTTTCACTGCCTTCCTTTAAAGGGGAGCAGTATTCAGCCTTTACTCAGCGTGAGCCTGTCGGTGTGGTTGCAGGAATTATTCCATGGAATTTCTCGATCATGATTTCCATTTGGAAACTGGCTGCGGCACTCACTTGTGGCTGTACGATTGTTCTCAAACCAAGTGAATTTACGCCGTTGACTATGTTAAGGGTTGTAGAGCTAGCTAAAGAAGCTGGGATCCCAGATGGGGTTATCAATATTGTTAATGGTGGTGGTCGTGAAGTTGGTCCTGCCTTAATTAGTCATCCTCTTTGTTCTAAAGTGACTTTTACGGGCTCTGTGCCAACTGGCCTTGCTGTAGGTCGTGCGGCAATGGATGGAAAACTAACTCGTGTTACGCTTGAATTAGGCGGAAAAAATGGCGCTGCTTTCTTGGCTGATCTTCCTGTTGAGAAAATCGTTGATGGTATTATTGAAGCCGGTTATTTAAACCAAGGGCAAATCTGTGCAGCGGCAGAGCGTTTTTACATTCCATCATCACTGATTGATGAAGTTTTAGTTCAGTTAAAACAGCGCCTTTCCACATTTAAAATCGGTTCTCCATTAGATGAAACCACTGAAATGGGGCCTCTAGCGAATAAAGCGCATTATGACAAAATTTTAGGGCTATTTGATAAGGCACGCAAAGAAGGTAATGAAATTATCTATGGTGGGCAGCCTATCGCGGGTGCTGGTTACTTTGTTCCTCCAACTATTATTCGTGCGAATAGCCCAAATGATGCATTAATGACAGAGGAGACATTTGGGCCTATCGGAACTTTCTTAAGTTACGATGATGAAGAGGAGCTGATCAAACAAATGAACAGCACGCCTTTTGGTCTTGCTGCAAGCCTTTGGACTAATGATTTAAGTAAAGCCATGCGTATGATTTCCCGTATCGAAGCGGGTACGGTATGGGTGAATATGCATACGTTCCTTGACCCAGCGGTGCCATTTGGCGGCATTAAGTCGTCTGGGATCGGACGTGAGTTTGGTAGTGCGTTTATTGAGCATTATACAGAATTGAAATCAGTCATGATACGTTATTAATTATAACACGTTGATTTTATAGTGGTTGCCCAGCGAATGCTGGGCTGGGTTGTTGACGAAGCGGGATAAAAGCGTGGTTTTTCCCGCTCCGTGTTATCAGCCGAAAATCAATAAATTGATTTTCCTGGTTTATTTCAAAAACCTTAACGACCGCAGACAAACAAAATACGTTTGTCTGCGGTCTGTGCCCAGCGAATGCTGGGCTTTTTTATTCAAACTTAATCTGAAAATAAAAATTAACAATTGAATAACAATAAACAATTGCCTACTGTGGGAAGCTCATCGCTTATTAGGAGTTTTTAATGAAAAATGTATTAATTACAGGTGGAAGCAGAGGGATTGGCAGGGCGACAGCAATACAGCTTGCGGGCTTAGGTATGCAGGTTTTTATTAACTATAAAAATAATCAAGCTGCAGCCGATGAGGTGGTTAATCATATTATCGCATCTGGTGGAAAGGCGGTTGCTGTTCAAGCGAATATTGCGAATGAAAGCGAAATCACCCAGATGTTTACTACCATTCGTGAGCGGTATGGTGATCTACATTACTTAGTGAATAATGCTGGGATCTTATTTCAGCAAAGTACAACTGAAAACCTGACTGCTGAGCGCATTAATCAAGTATTAGCCACAAATGTGACAGGGCTTCTAATTTGTAGCCGTGAATTTATTAAAAGTGCGCGCCACTTTGATAGTTTCCAAGGGAAGGCGATTGTTAATGTGTCTTCTATTGCTTCACGTACAGGATCCGCTGGGGAGTATGTTGACTATGCGGCTTCTAAAGGCGCAGTAGATACGATCACCATAGGCCTTTCGATTGAACTGGCTGAATTAGGCATTCGTGTTAATGCTGTTCGTCCTGGGGTGATTTACACCGAAATTCATGCAGATGGTGGTGAGCCTGATCGCGTTGATCGTGTTGCACATGTTGTACCGATGAAACGAGGGGGCAAGCCCGAGGAAATGGCTGATGTGATCACCTGGTTGCTCAGTGATGCTTCGTCTTACGTGACGGGGGCAATCATTGATGCGGGTGGTGGGTTGTAGCTTTTTCAATGATGTGAGTGGTTGAACACTCACATCATTTTTTCTTGGCGAATAATAAAACCGGATGAAACAAGCTCGGTTCGGTTACTCACGTTAGCTTTGGTGAATATGTTACGTAAGTGGGTCTTTACGGTAGACAGTGACACGCCCAGTAGTAGAGCAATACGTTTATTACTTGCCCCTTCGCGTACCAAATGAATGATTTCTTGTTCTTTAGGCGTATAGGAGACCAATGAATCAGGTAGTATGTCAAAGGTCATTAACTCTGCGATGGGTAAAATCGCATTTAACCGCATTACTTCTTGTTGTTGAAAAGGTCTATCGCGTAGTACGGATATACCAGCAATAATTTTATTTTTACGGCGAATAAAAATTTCTGCCATATCGGTAATATTATTTGGGCGCATAAAATCATTGTAGAACTCTTGGCTCTGCTGCTTCATATCAGGAGCCATTCTGACTAAGCGTAAATCATCGCCTTTAAATTTATCGGGGTGCAGAGGATCTAATTGATAGAAGTGTTGTAAATAATCTTGATGCATACTGGAGCTGATCCCATATAAAACATGGTTATCAGGTTGCCAAAAATCATCAACTAAGTAATAAACGGATGCTGAAACAGGGATAATATGGGCTATTGTGTTCAAGCAACAGTTTATTAACGTTCGCTGGTGGTAGCACAAAGGTGGTGTCTTCATCATATTCCCTTCCATAGTGAGCCTTATTATTATCATGCAATTAATTTCAATTAACATAAAATAAACATGTTAATAACGTGAGCTTGGTTACAATATTTAAACTTCATGAGTGATAAGCCAATTGGCTAAATACGCCTACCTGTATATTTCGCTGAAAATTTATTAATATATTAATGAATTGATGGCTTGTTATATGTTGATATTTCATGCTTTATCTTTTTTTTAGTGAATTGATTCGGTACTTTTCGCTACCCCTTTCTGTTTAACCTCTCCCGATGGGTATCGTTCTTTAGGACGATGGCGGCATGTTTATGCTTATTTCTATAGTGACAATGCAGTCACTCTATTTTTACAAAAAATTCACAATCACGACTGTGTTCTAGGAAGAGAGGGAAGCAAAATGAATATGTCCTCAAAATTAACGTCACATATTGAGAAGGGGAAAGTTGGTTTTCCAACAACTCTTGCAAGCTCTGTGGGCGTGATTATGGCAAGCCCTGTCATCTTGACGGTGACCAGCGGTTTTGGAATTGGTGGTGATACGTTCGCTTTGGCCGTATTGTTGAGCTTTATCATGATGCAAGCTCAATTGACGACGTTTTCCGAAGCGGCGGCTATTTTACCGACATCAGGCTCTGTTTATGATTATATTTCATGTGGTATGGGGCGTTTTTGGGCGATAACAGGTGCGCTGTCAGCATATCTGATCGTGCATGTGTTTGCTGGAACGGCAGAAACGATTTTGTCCGGTATCATGGCATTAGTGAACTTTGAAAGCTTAAATACCGTGATGGAAACGAGTAATACCTCCTGGATGGTTGGGGTAGGCCTGGTGGTCACATTCGGATTATTGAACGCACTAGGTATTGAAGCTTTCAGTAAAGTTGAAGTAGTGCTGACTTTTGCAATGTGGAGCACCTTGGTTATCTTCAGTATCGGTGGGTTACTGATCCCTTTCCATACTTCTGTTGATGGATGGTTTGGTCATGGTTTGAATATTTCAGATCCAACTCTTGTTTTAAGCTTTGTCGGCATGGCAATGTTTATGTTTGTAGGCTGTGAGTTGGTGACACCAATGGCACCTGAAATTAAAAACTCAGCAAAAGTTATTCCACGTGCGATGGCGACAGGGTTATGTGGCGTGGCATTCTGTATGTTCTTATTTGGGGCGGCAATGACGAATCAAGTCGAAAACGTCATTGTTGATCCTACTAATAATGTTAGTTTGTTAGAAACGCCAATGGCTATCCCTGCTTTTGCGAGTCAAGTTTTTGGTGATATTGGTAAGTATTGGATTGGGATTGCGCTGTTACTTGCTGGTGGCGCGACTATTAATACATTAATGGCTGCGGTACCAAGGATACTTTATGGCATGGCATTGGATGGTGCATTACCACGTATTTTTGCTTACTTGCATCCTCGCTTTAAAACGCCAGTCTTTGGTATCTTAGTTGCGGTAATGATCCCTTGTTTACATACATTCGCTATTCAAGGTGATTTAGACCGCATTATGCCATTAGTGTTAGCTGCGGTATGTTCTTGGGGAACGGCTTATTTACTGGTTACCATTTCAGTCATTTTATTGCGTATACGTCGCCCTGATTTGCACCGTGCTTATCGCTCACCATTTTTCCCCATTCCACAAATTATTTCGAGTGTTGGGATCATTTTAGCTATTGTCTACATTACCCCTCCTGGAATGAATAAATCTGATGTTTATATTCCATTTATCATTATGTTAGGGCTGACAGCAAGTTATGCATTAATTTGGACGGTATTTGTGCAAAAGGTTAATCCGTTTAAACCTGTTCCTGTTGAGCAAGTGTTATCAAGCACATTTACTGAGGAAGAGCTGAAGGGGGTGAAAATTGAGCCATTACGCAACCTCGCCTAAGTATACTTTTTGGCAGCGTTTGATAAAGAAGCGTTTGCCAACAGGCTATCAGCAAGGCCTAACGCTGAATAAGGTCGAACGTGATATCTTACCCTATCAGTGTGAATGGGGAGCTCCGGGGGAGCTCCTTATCCACCCACAAGATGAGTTAACGATTTGTGTTACAGAGCGGGTTAAAACGCTATTTATGGCATTTATTGTGTTTAGCCGATTCTCTGTGATAGGGCGCTGTAGTCAAACCATCGATGCGCAGATTACGGTGAAAACAGGTGGAAGCTTACGTAAAAAGCATGTTCATTTTGTGTCGAAGGATGAAAAAGGGCAATCGCTAGTGAGCTTACTGAAGCAATACCCGATTATCGCTAGTACACTCGAAGAGCTAGATTTTAATTATTGCCATTTGGAGGTTAAAAATGGCATGTGGCGTTGTGAGATAGAACCGTTTACGGCTTCTGAAATGGTCAGCAGAATTCCAGCCACAAGGCGTTATTTACGGTTAACTTCGGAACAAAGGCATCGTTTATTGAGTGCGTTGCAGTTGATTCACCAATTTATGGAAAAACATTTTGTTAAACATTGAGTTTGAAATATCAATTTGATAGTAATATTTTCCATTAAATAAATTTTCAATAGAAAATGATGTGAAAACATTACCGTTAATCGGCTATAAGGCAGTTAACCAATAACTGCCTTTTTCACATTAATGACAATCATCTTTTTTTCGACATAAATCCGTCATCCAACTGTCATCTGGCTAGCTTAGCATGCCAATCATTATTCGAAGCGACTTAATATTTAAACTTCTTTTATTGGCAAGGAAATGATTATGACAGGTCATTGCATGAAATCGATTCTAGCAGTTGCAGTAAGTACAATGCTTTTAGGCGGCACTCTCCCAGCAAATGCTGCAACACCAAACGATGCTGTTTCAGAAAATCGCGCTGCGCAAGGTGATATTACCCAATTTGGTGGCGCTCGTCGTTTAGCACAAGAACAAACTGATATCATGAAAGCGGCTCTGCATAATGGGCAAGCCAAGAACGTGATCCTGTTTATTGGTGATGGAATGGGTGATTCTGAAATTACTGTTGCACGTAACTATGCTGAAGGTGCGGGTGGTTTCTTTAAGGGCATTGATGCATTACCGATTACGGGCCAGTATACCCATTACGCATTAAACAAAAAAACCAAAAAACCTGACTATGTGACGGATTCTGCTGCATCTGCAACTGCTTGGTCATCTGGTGTAAAAACCTATAATGGTGCGCTTGGTGTTGATGTCTTCGATAAAGATCACGATACCTTAATTGAGTTAGCTAAACGAAATGGTAAAGCAACAGGAAACGTCACAACGTCAGAAATTCAAGATGCGACGCCAGCAGCTCAATTTTCTCATGTGACGGCACGTAAATGTTATGGTCCTGAAGAGACCTCAGAAAAATGCGCAACTAATGCATTAGAAAATGGTGGGCGTGGTTCAATCTCTGAACAGCTACTGGTGACTCGCGCTGATGTAACGTTAGGTGGTGGCGCGAAGAGCTTTAAGCAAGTTGCGAAGGCGGGGGATTACAAAGGTAAAACCCTCGAAGAGCAAGCAAAAGAACGTGGTTTTAATATTGTACGTGATGCGAAATCATTAGACGCTATTACTGTCGCTAATCAAGATAAGCCGGTGTTAGGTTTATTCCATGACGGTAATATGGCAGTGGCTTGGGAAGGGCCTAAAGCAACACATTATGGCAATATTAATAATCCTCCGCTTGAGTGCAAGCCGAATGCTAAGTTAGATCCTAACGCACCAACATTGGCTCAAATGACAGAGAAAGCGATTGATTTATTACAAACCAACCCAAATGGTTTCTTCTTACAAGTTGAAAGCGCTTCTATTGATAAACAAGATCATAAAGCGAATCCATGTGGTCAAATTGGTGAAACCGTTGCATTGGATGAAGCGGTACAAGTAGGTTTAGATTTTGCGAAAAAACATGGTGATACTTTAGTGATCGTGACTGCTGACCATGCGCATTCTAGCCAAATCATTCCAGAAGGGACTAAATCAACAGGTTTAACCCAAGCTCTGATCACTAAAGATGGCTCTGTGATGGTAATTAACTACGGCAACTCCGAAGAAGATGATTCACAAGAGCATACAGGCGCACAATTACGCGTAGCAGCTTATGGACCACATGCAGCTAACGTTATGGGCCTGACTGACCAAACCGATTTGTTCTTTACCATGCGTGATGCCATGGGACTGAAACAATAAACCAACCCTGTAAGTTAAATCCTCTGCGACAGGACGTTGTGGAGGATTTTTTATTTCTCCTGCCAATTATCCCCCCTTTCATATTAATGCTAAATCTTATTATGAATTTTGCGTTAATTAGTCTATTCATGTATAAAAATTATCAGGTGTTGAGGTTTTATTTGTTTGCGTTGACTTACAATTAATCAGATGATCATTCTCAATAGACTTTTATTTTAACTTTTTGAAAAATAAAAGAAATAATGTATAATGAAGTGTTTTTACATTAATTTCCTCATACTTAAATACTTAACGATTCTATCTATTGAATCGAATATGACTACTTTTAGTCTGTCATGAAAAAAACTAACTTTATATAACTAATTGTTTTAAATAAAAATAAAGCCTATAGGATTAAAATTCCAATGTTGTCCCTTTTACATCTTTTATCATCGGTCGCATTGCTGGTTTGGGGAACACACATTGTCCGTACTGGTATCATGCGCGTTTTTGGTGCAGACCTAAGACGTATTCTAGGAAAAAGCGTCAGTCGTAAATCAAGCGCATTTCTTTCCGGCGTCGGTGTCACTGCACTGGTACAAAGCAGTAATGCAACGGCATTACTGGTTATTTCCTTTGTCTCTCAAGGGCTGATTTCATTAACTCCTGCCATGGTTATTATGCTTGGTGCCGATGTTGGTACTGCACTAATGGCACGAATTTTGACGTTTGATTTGTCGTGGTTATCTCCATTGTTAATTTTGATTGGGGTAGCGACATTTTTAAGTCAGAAAAAGAATCGAACAGGACAAATTGGCCGTGTAGGGATTGGTCTTGGTTTGATCTTATTGGCTTTACAGCTGATCGTTGCATCGGCAGAGCCGATCACTCATGCAGATGCCGTTAAAGCTATTTTTACTTCATTGAGTGGTGATGTGGTATTGGCGCTATTGGTAGGTGCTTTGTTTGCCATGGTGAGCTACTCAAGTTTAGCAGCAGTGTTGTTGACTGCGACGCTAAGTGCGACGGGATTAGTACCACTTTATATTAGTTTAAGTATTGTTATTGGTTCTAACATTGGTAGTGGTTTGCTCGCTATGATGAGCAGCCGCGGGCAAAATGAAATTTCTCGCCAAGTAGTACTAGGAAGCTTGCTGTTTAAACTGATTGGTTGTGCAGTGGTACTGCCATGGGTAAAACCGATTGCACAATGGATTGGTGAGTATGGCTTTAATGCAGCGGAAGTGGTGATCTATTTCCATGTTTTTTATAACCTAATCCGTTGTTTAGTGATGTTACCTTTTGTCGGACCAATGGCAAAATTATGTAATCGATTAATCCCTATTTCGCTTTCTGCGGAGCAGCAAATAGCGCCTCGTTATTTAGACAAAAGTGCCTTAGAAACCCCATCATTAGCAATTGCTAATGCGGTGCGAGAAACCCTACGAATGGGGGATGTGCTTGAGCTCATGTTACAACGTTTTGGCGATGTGCTTAATGGTAATAAAGAGCAGAAGAGAGAAATTAACCGCTTAGAAGAAGAAGTGGATATGCTGCATAGCAGTATTAAGCTTTATCTGGCTCAGTTACAGCAAAGTGAATTAAGTGAAGAAGACTCTAGGCGTTGGGCTGAAATTATTGATACGGCTTTTAACTTGCAGCAATCTTCTGCGATTATCCATCGAATGACTTCTGAATTGGTAAAAAAATCGATTGATAACCGCCGTTCGTTTTCGAATGAAGGATTTAAAGAGCTACTTTCATTGCTAGAGCGGTTACAGGCTAATTTAAATTTAGGGATGTCAGTGTTTGTTTCGGCTGATATCGATAATGCAAAACGTTTACGCCGTGCGAAGCACCGCTTTCGCTTAATTAATCAACGTTTTGCTTATGCTCACGTAGAAAGGTTACATGAGCAAAATATGCAAAGCTTAGATACCAGTAACTTACATGTCAGTTTATTAGGGGATATGAAGCGGCTCAATTCATTATTCTGTGCTGTCGCTTATCATGCTTTAGAAGGCGTTGCAGAAAGTCGTAAAGAGCAAATGAGTTTGGAAAATGAGAAGAATACGTGAGTTACAAAGGGATGAAGTTCCATCCGTTTGGTCTATTGATAGAGCGGAATTAATCGAACATTTATATGTATATCAGCAAGGGCAATTAGCACTATCAGCACAGCGCTTTGACATGAAAGGCTGGCCTGAAGGGGAGCCTGAAGCTTATACCCCACATTTACTTGAAAGCTATGATAATGGCGCGGTATTTATTGGTGTATTTGATAAAGATACGTTAATTGCAGCTGCCAGCCTCGATAATATTTGGCGTGGTGAAAGTGATAACCTGTTGCAATTATCCTTTTTGCACGTTAGTCACCACTATCGTGGCGAAGGATTAGGTGGAATGTTATTTAAACAGTGTTGTCAGCTTGCGAAAGAGAAAGGTGCGAAAGGGCTCTATATTTCGGCAACGCCATCTGAGAATACAGTACATTTCTACCAATATATGGGATGTAAATTGATTGATAAGCCAGATCCTGAATTGTTTGCTTTAGAGCCAGAGGATATTCATTTTATTTATCCATTTTGATGACAAAGGGGATCGTGCTTTTAACAAAAAATATTGTGTTTTGCTAAAAACAGGATATGATTGATAATCATTATCATTTAAATTGTTGAGGTAGCGATGCCAAATAGCGTAACCAAAAGCACTTATCTGCGCCGCTCTGCTGCTGGATTATGGGGTGTTTTCGCCGTTATTTTATTGAGCGTGATTTATCTACTCAGCAATATGGGAATGAATAGCCTAAAAATTGTTACTATTATTACCATGCTGATGACAGTCGCTATGTTATTTAATCGTGGCTCTCGGCGTTTGCTGATTGTGCCTGCTGTTATTGCTCTTCTGTGTAGTTTGGTTGCATTAGCACTACAACATAATGCATAAATGGATTAGAAGGCAAAGTGGTGCGGGTTAACAGTGGTGCGAAAGGGGGGACTTGAACCCCCACGCCCGAAGGGCACTAACACCTGAAGCTAGCGCGTCTACCAATTCCGCCACCCTCGCAATTACTGTTAACTTCTTTGAAGCGCTATCATTTAAATAGAATACTCAAAATTAGGTCTGCATGGTGCGAAAGGGGGGACTTGAACCCCCACGTCCGTAAGGACACTAACACCTGAAGCTAGCGCGTCTACCAATTCCGCCACCCTCGCAATATCAGACTTTATATTATGTCGATAGCACGCTGCGGATTTTAGGCTAATTTAACTGCACGTCAATAATTTTTTCATTATTCACAGATTATTTGATGTAAAAAAAGCCAGTATTCGCTGGGCACAGAGTGCAGACAAACTTATTTTGTTTGTCTGCGGTCGTTAATATTGTTGATTGACGGCTTAACGTTTGGTTGCTTGGTAAACTTTAAATTTACCTGTTTTTGCTAATAACTCATGGCTGCCAAAGGCCTTATCAAGCATATCTGGGTAAGGTAAGAATGCATTCGCTACAATACGGAATTTACCACCTCTTTTCAGGTATTTTGGTGCCTGATAAATCATATTTTCTACCGCATTGTAGCTAGTGTTGAGGCCATCATGGAACGGCGGGTTAGAAATGATCCAATCAAATTGGTCATTAATGTCAGAATAGACATCGCTTGCAACGACTTTACCTGTTAACTGATTCGCTTGTAAGGTTGCAGTAGAGGACATCAAGGCAGAGGCACTAACATCGCTGAGTGTTAATGTCACTTCAGGGTTGTTTTTTCCAATCACTGCCGCTAATACGCCATTACCACAAGCAATATCAAGGACATTACCTGTTACTGGTTCAGTCAGGGTGGAAAGTAGCAAGTCACTACCAATGTCTAATTCATTATGGCTAAATACACCAGGTAGGGCATGGATCTGGACATTCTCGGCTTCATAACGACGCCACCAACGCGCAATATCGAACTGGGTTGGCTGTTCTAATTCGCCGTAATACAGGCCGCAACGTCTAGCTGAGTCAATTTTTTGCAGTGTCGCGATGCCTTCCATGATGGATTCTGCACTTTTTACACCACTGCGGTTTTCGCCAACAACAAAAATTTGGCTGCCTACAGCGAGGTGAGTGCACAGATCGTCGAGCTGAAAGCAGGCTTCTTGTTTGTTTTTTGGCCAAAAGTAGATCAACGTATTGCAAGGGCGAACAAAATTAGCATCAGCGATTGCGGCAAATTGGACATTTTCGCCCATTAAGCCATTAAGGCTTTTCCAGCGATGATATTGGTTAGTGATCACACGAACGCTAGCCGCTTCTAAGGTTGCTGCGAGTTCATCTTGAATGTCACCCGCTATTATTACATGGCGTTCTGTAAAGTGCTCAAGGTGGCGCTGGATAACTTCACTAGCAGGGGTGAGTAGTGACATAATTTAAAATCTCCTTACTTGTCATACTTTTGATACTTCAGGTTGCAGCGTTTTAACATATCCAGCAGCAACAAATTACTTGCAATAGGTATGCAAACCCAATTATTTTGCGCACACTCTATCAGAAAATGGGGAAATAGCATTGCTCTGTTGGCGCTATTAATCCCCTTTGATAAGATAATGTTGTTAACTAGCGACTGGAAAGAAATTAATGGCACGACGTGACAGGCTTTTAAATCAAATGGGTATCACTCAATGGGTAGTGAGAAACCCTGCTGTATTACGCGGTGAACGTGGTGTAAGAATTCCAGATTCGACTAAGCTTATTATTATTACTGATGAGGGCCTCGATTTAAACCACCGTCTGCTGAAAGATGTTTTTCTAGCAATGAACGTTTATCCTACAGATGTTGTGTGTATAAATTCAGAGCAACTGGCGATGATCCCAACCCCTATTACGATAAATTGTTGGGCCTTAGGTAATCAACCTCATCTTGAAAGCGTAAAAATGACCTTTATTTCTCCTGTGTTAGATGAGCTGGCGACCAGCAATAGCGCTAAACAGGCACTATGGAAGCAGATTTATCAATATGACGAAAATTTCAGCACTAAAGCAGTCTGATCTTGCCAGCGCGTTTTTAATTGAGAAGTTAAGCCATGATTTTCCTTGGACTGAGCGTGTTTTCTATGGGAATCAAGGGGAAAAGTACCATAACATTAAAATTTCTGTTGATAATCAGTTGGTTGGTTTTGCCATAACACAATGTATTCTTGATGAAGCAACGTTATTTAATATCGCAATACACCCTGATTATCAAGGAAAGGGTTATGGCCGCCTGTTAATGGAACATTTAATTGAAGATCTCGCCAGTAAAAATGTTTTAACATTGTGGCTTGAAGTACGTGAATCCAATGCACCTGCATTACATCTTTACGATAAATTAGGGTTTCATCAAGTTACCGTGCGTAAAGATTATTACCCCGCAAAACAAGGGCGTGAAGATGCGCTGATTTTGGCATTAACCTTATTTAAAGATGCATAATGATCAAATTAAACTACGGCTAATACTACTAGTCGTGGTTTATACTCGTCATACTTCAAGTTGCAGGGCTTTTCGTTAAGATATGGTGACTACGCTACGCTCGCCGAGTCACATAGTTTATCTATGCTCCCCGACTATCTTCGCTTGTCGCCTACCTGCAACTCGAATTATTTAGAGTATAAATTATCTGGCGAATAACTTTTTGACTGATTATCCCTTCACAACCAAAGGATCTTGGTTGATGAGCACGTAATCTGTATTCTTACGATAGCCAAATACTCGTACCAGTGTGCGTCGATTGTCTTTAACTGTATCTCTGCTATGAAAACTGACTGGGTTATTAATAACGAGTGCTCTAGTCGGTTGCAGATTGATCTCATCAAATTTAATGCGATCTGCGATGCTGCTAAATTTAGCGTAGGTTTTTTTGATAAATTCTGAAGCAGATGGATCAACAGAAAAGCGCTCTGAATTATAGTTTGCTACAAGTTTTCCTTTATCATTTAAATCAAGTATCGCGATATGTGTTCCTCCGATACTTTTACCTTCACTGGCTGTTTTAGCAGGGCGAAAATTGAAGCTTTTCGTCGTTAAGGCGGTGATTTCTTCTTTTGATAGCTGGCTCAGTGCTCGCTCAATCGGTGCTACTTTTGTTGTTTCTGATAATGGATTCCATCTAGCGGTGAGAATGAGTGATGAAGGTGATGGTGAGTGCCCTCGCACGACTCTAGTGGATGAGTAATAAGGATCTTCAGTATGCGGCACAATACTCTTACCTGAATGTGAGCTACCGTCAGGCACTTCATTGGCGAGTTTTTGAGTACCGCCTCCATGAAAGTTTGCGACAACTCTTACAATCTTACCTTCGTTTTCAGTATCAAAAGCGAAGGTTGTTTCGTTGAGTAAGGCTAATATAATTTGTTCTTGTGAGGCTAACTTTAATGTTTCAATGTCCGATTCCAACTCTTCAAGTGTAGGAAATTGGTGTTCTTGGGGAAGAGTGATGGGTTTACCATCAACAGTAGAATTAATGAAACCTTCAAAAACTAAGTGGGTAATTTTTTCATCAATATAATCATTAATTAGTTTTTTATCACTATCATTAAATAATTCGAATAGTTCTGTAGCAATATCTTCCGCTAGTTTCTGGTTACCTTCTTTTTGAGGGCCTCCGTTCAACGCAAGTTGGTAGGATTTTTCTTGTAAGATGATCGCAATTTTTTCATTTAATGTAATGCAAGGTGTTGATTGATTTCCCATCATGATTTTATTGTACCTATAATTAGCTTTATGAATAATGAAAGTTAATAAGTTCTATATTTAAATGACCAATTCATTAATTAGGTAATAATAAAAAAATATAAAAATAGTTAAATCATAGAATGCATTACAGACTAAGAATATACTTACCATCAAGCGTGTAGTTGGCTTGTTTGTTTTTAACATGAAAGCACCTAATTTCCATGTTGATAATTAGGTGCTTTATTTCTTTGATTTAATTAAAACCCCCATTTAATTTGAGCATTAACTCTATTTTCATCATGGTTTTTGGCTAATAACCCATTGTAGCCAACGGATAATTTTATATTTTTACCGAGTGCCAAATTGGAGTTAACTTTTACTGTCATTGCGTCTTGTCCTGCTGGAAGGCTTCTCGTCATAAATTTATCACCTCCACTATTAAAACCAAGGTGTACGCTGCGTTCTAAATCGTTATACTGATGTACCCAACCCAGTTCACCGCCAATAGCGAGAGAACGCTGTTTTTCAAATGCAAACTCATGTTCTATACGTAAGCCCACGGTGGATAATGTTGCATTAATGGCGGGGGTTTTACCTACTAGCGATGCTGCGCCACCTTTTTCAGTAAAGTTATTGCTTGATGCGTTGATGTGGGTGAAATTGATAAAAGGTTCTAAATTCACTTTTTTAGCATTAATCGCATAACCTGCTTCTAGGAAAGTCTGGCTGGTGGATGAATTATATTTGGCTTTATTATCATCATGTTGTGCTCGATAATCGGTTTTTCTTTCGGTGTCATTATTGTGCCAACTGTAGCCAATGCCAGAACGTAGAGAGAGTGCATTGATCTGTTTACCACCATATATCAGTGTATGGTAATTGCTAGTGTTTGCCGATGATTGATGACTTCCATAGATTGCAGTTCGGGTATAGCCTGTTGCTACGCCAATTTGTATGTTTTTCTCGTCAAATTTTTTATCCACACCCATTAGAAACCCATAAGTGGATGTATTAAATGCATCTGAATTACCATCGCTTGATGAATGTGACCAATTTCCAAGTAGACTGATCCAAGTATGTTTAGGTAGATTTGGTATGTGTTCTTGTGCTCTTATTCTTGAAACTAATGAATCTCTAAGGTAGCGACTTTCATTGATTTGCTGGGAAACTAGATCTGCATGAATTTGCCCAGATAAACTATCAAAAATAGTTTGTGCTTCTTCTATCGATTGAATGGTTAAAATACTTTCGAACAGAGGGTTCCCGCTCCCTAAACTTTCAATAGCATGGGCAACCTGTTGTTCATTATAAGTATTTGCGGCACTTGCAAAGGGTAGTGACGTTCGGCCGATATTCAGTTGAACATTATTATTGCTATAGGTTAAATTTGCACCTAAAAATAAATAGTTAGGTTCAATGGTGTTAAATTGCCCGCTAATTCCCTGTTCAGCGTCGAGTATGGTGAATTGTGAGCCAATTAAGCTTTGTACGTCGGTTTGTTGTAGTAAATTATCGCTATTTTCTAATGATAATTTTAGGTCACCGCCATTAATGGTGATGGTGCCTTGGCTGACAATGGTATCTATTGCGCCATCAGGGGCGATTTCCACTAAGAAGTCTGTACCATCAGAAATCACTAAGTCATTAACGACAGTCAGTGTACCGACTGAGTGACCGGGAGCGACAGTACTGCCGCTATTTAGGATCAAGTTTTGAATTGTCCCTTCACCTGTCAATATTCCCTGTTTATTTATAGTAACGGTTGAATTGACAGTACCGTCAACTAAATCAAGTGTACCTTTATTGACATTAACGGCAGAGTTTAGCGTTCCTGTTATTTGTAATGTACCGCCGTTAACTGTTGAAACGCTACTGTAAGTACTGTTACCTGCGATAAGCAGTTCTCCCTGATTAACATCAACACCACCAAAATGGTCATCACCTGATAATTTTAAGGTGCCGCTACCATTTTTAATCAATCTGCCGGGGCCATTGATGTTGTTTTTCCATTCATCCCAAAGAGTAAAACCGGGAATATCATAATCGTTATTATTTGGATCTTGATTTACAGTAAAAGTATCGTAAAAATAAGTGGGGCCGTTATATGCACAGGGTAAATTTATTAACCCCCAATAGCTATCAGGATCGCCTTCCGCTAATTGCCATGATGCAATGGAATTTGTTGGATAAGCGGTACTGGATAATATACTGAGCCGCTGGCTATTATTAAGGTAAGGGAAGCGTAAGCGTAATAAATAACCCGACATTTCAGGGATTTCGTTTGGTGTAATTAATTGAGCCTCATCATTATTTAATTGATAGTAATAACCGACGGCATTATTGAATGCATCTGAGCTATCGACTTGCTGAGCACAATTAATGATATCATTTTGGCATTCTAAAGTGAGTGTTGCCCGAGTATCGCGTGCTAGTTCAACTAGTGTTTGTGTAATGTCATCATCAGAAAGGAGCTCTGATAGAATAAAATAATTACCGACCCTTGATGCGATGGTATCTGTGGCAAAATGCATTTCTAAAATGACGCGGCTTTCACCATATTCAACTGCCCGAGAGAAAAGATCGCTGCCTTTTTCAGGGAACAAAATGGACAGTGTTGCCGCTTGTTTAAATCCTTTCCACGTGTGACCACTAGGAAATGAAGAGCCGACTATACTCGTATAATTGTTAATATAGTTGCCATTAGCATCAAGGACTTGGTAAGGGCGACCTCGAACAAAAATATCTTTTAAAATAAATTCTATCGATCTATTTCTGAATTTATTCGTATCATAAGCATAAGTAGCAATTTTATATAATGAATCAATTTTCTCAAATGAATCATTATCAATAACATCTAGTTTACTGAGTGAATTATCATCAAAAATATATTGAGCGAAAATCTTATAAATATAGTCACCGTTTTCATTTTTATCGAGAACAGCTAAAGCGTAACGCTTGGTGGCGATATTTTCAGTAATACTATTGGTGATTAATCTATCCCATTCTGCTGTATCTGAGCCTACGGCCGGGATTTCATTAATGATATTGGTTTTTAAATGATTGTACCAATCATTCCTTGAGTTTAATATCTGTGTTTTAGTTTCTTTGGTATCAATAATAGCGAATGAAATACTACTATAAAATAAACCTAATAAGCTTAGGTTATAGATGTTTGTTCTCATTAAAATGACTCCATTAATATGTAAATGAAGGCACATTAGAGGTAAAGTGTGAATATTTGATGACAGGATATCTGTTGTTAATCCTAATTGAATTTTTCTTTTTATTTTATCTTTCCATTTTTCATAAGGTAAATTTTAACTACTTATTCATTTAAACTATCTTAATAATTATTTATTACAGTTATCACTTAATGAAAAGCCACTGTTATGATGCAGTGGCTCAATATGTTAATATTGTTATTAATTATTCTGACTGCTTTTCAGTGGTCGGTAAAATAGATTGCCTAGCGACTACACGGATCTTCTTTCTGTACTTTTGTTCTGCTTTTTCAATGCTGATTTCTTCATTTAACCCTTTATAGGTTGAATAACACATTATTAGCATCAATATAGAAAGTGGAATTGCTGTGGCAACAAGTGCAGATTGTAAACCTGATAAGCCGCCTGTGATGATTAATACAATGGCGATGGCTGCAATGACCACTCCCCAAATGGTTTTCGTGGTATGAGTTGGGTTCGGGTTACCATTCTCACTAACCATCCCCAGTACAAATACCGCCGAATTAGCCGATGTAATGAAAAATACCATGACTAGCACCATTGCCAATACGCACATAAAAGTACTGGCTGGGAAGTAATCTAAGAACTTGAAGAATGCTGATGTGACATCTGTTTTAACAGCTTCAGCCAGCGCTTTTTGTCCCATATTTTGGATCAAATGAATAGCCGAACCCCCCATGACAGCAAACCAAGTAAATGAGCCTAGTACAGGGATAAATACTGCTCCTATCATAAACTCTTTAATTGTGCGGCCTTTGGAAATTCGAGCAACAAAACTACCCACTAATGGTGCCCATGCGATCCACCATCCGAAGTAAAACAGTGTCCAGTTAGCGATCCACGTACCATCATTGTATGGTTCTGTGCGGAAAGACATACTGACAAAGTTTTGTACATAGTCGCCGATCCCCTGAAAAAGAACTTTTAAGATAGTTTGGGTTGGGCCAGCAAACAGAATAAAACCCATTAATGCAAAGGCTAATATCATATTCAGGTTTGATAGATGTTTGATAGCACCTTGTAGCCCTGAAATGGTTGAGGCGATATAAATGATAGTGACAATCGCAATAATGGCTGCTTGGATCCAAATGCTGATTGGCAGCCCCCAGAGATAATTCATACCGGTATTCACTTGCAGAGTACCAAATCCAAGTGAGGTTGCGATACCAATGACAATAGAAAGAACAACTAACACATCGACCCATTTACCTATAGACCCTTTGATTCGATCCCCAATCAGTGGATAGAACACTGAACTAAGCGATGCAGGTAATTTCTTTCTGAATTGGAAAAAAGCCAGTGATACGCCAACTAACGCATAGCACGCCCAAGCCGATACACCCCAATGCAAATAGACATACTGCATTGCCGTTTTAGCCGCTTGTTCGCTATAACCCGTGCCAACTGGAGGGCTAATATAGTAGGACACCGGCTCTGCAACGCCCCAAAATACTAAGCTGATACCAATTGATGCACTGAATAACATGCCGATCCATGTTGCAGTGCTGTATTCAGGACGATCTGTATCATCACCAAGCCGAATATGACCGAACTTGGAAAATCCGAGATACATACAAAAGCTAAAAAAAATGAAAACGGCTCCGAGTATAAACCAACCTAAATTGTTATAGATAAAACCCAGAGAGTAATTTGAAAATGCTTCGAGTTTGTCAGGTATAAAAGTGCCTAAGCTAATTAACGCCAAACTAAAGGCGAGCGATACGTAAAATACAGATTTCTTATTATTCATCATACCTCTTCTCCAGTTGCTCACTTATTGTTATGTCTTTTAATGAGAGTTGGTTTGCAGGGAATGCTACTTTTGGTTTACAGAGAATATCCATGCAAACATTAGGTAGTCAACAGTTAATTAACCAATAATTAACATTAGTGAATTTGAATTTGTTGTTATGCTAATGATATTAAATGATTAAATTTTTATTGTGCTATTTTTGTTAACTTTTTATTTGATCATTATTGAGATCTGGATTAACATTCCAAAAAAATAATGTTAACTATAAGTTTACATAAGTGAGGGCAATGATGAGCAATGCAAACAAAGTCATTTCAATTAATGATCACCTTGATATTGATAACGCATGGACGATCCCTGCACGCTATTACACATCTGATGATGTATTTGAATTTGAAAAAGAAAATATCTTTGCTAACTCTTGGGTGTGTGTTGCTCATTGCAGTGAAGTCAAAGAGAAAAATGCTTATATCACTCGTCAATTGATCGGCGAAAGTCTCGTCATTGTCAGAGGCCGAGATGATGTTCTGCGTGGTTTTTATAACGTATGCCCACATCGTGGACACCAGTTAATCAGTGGTGAAAGCGGTAAAATGAAGAATGTGATTACCTGTCCTTATCACGCGTGGGCATTCAAATTGGATGGCCAGTTAGCTCATGCGACTAACTGTGAGAATGTTAATAATTTTGAAGCAGATGCAATGTCGTTAAGTAGCTTCCATGTTATTGAACATGCAGGGTTTATCTATATAAACCTAACTCAAGGTGAACCTCAACCGATTGAAGAGCAATTACCGGGTCTGGCTGCAAAAATGGAAGAAGCTTGCTCGGTGATCCGTGATTTGAAGCTAGCGGCTCGTTTTGTTAGCCAGACACCAGCTAACTGGAAAACAATCGTTGATAACTATATTGAGTGCTATCACTGTCCAACCAACCATGTCAGTTTTGCCAGTTCGGTTGATGTGAATGTGTATGAGCATCAATTGAATGAAAATTGGACGGTGCAGATTGGTAAGGCTAAGCCATCCGAATCATCATATCAATTTGATGAGTCTGTACTGGATCCGCGATTCTTTGGATTTTGGATATGGCCTAGCACGATGTTTAACATGCCTCCTGGTGGCGACTTTATGACAGTAATCTATGAGTTTCCAACCAGCGCAGGCGAAACCCTGCAGCATTACGACATCTACTTTCTCAACGAAGAATTGACTGAGTATCAGAAAAATTTAGTGGAGTGGTATCGTACCGTTTTTCGCCCTGAAGATCTGCGTTTAGTTGAAAGTGTACAAAGGGGGTTACGTTCGCGAGGTTATCGTGGTCAAGGGCGGATCATGGCTGATAGGCAGCGTAGTGGGATCAGTGAGCACGGTGTGGCGCACTTTCATAAGTTATTGGCAGGGGCTCATACTGAATAATTATGGGGGATCCACACATGAAAAGACTGCTTAATTCGTCATTATTTCGCCAATCCTGTTATATCAATGGTCAATGGGTTGATAATGCAAACACCATTTCAGTGACTAATCCTGTGGATCAATCTGTGCTGGGAACTATTCCCAGCCTTTCAATTGACCAAGTGAATGAGGCAATTATCAAGGCACATCAAGCCATGGATGGGTGGAGTAAATTAACAGCAAAAGCACGTTCTATCATTTTGCGTCGTTGGTTTACGTTAATTGAAGACAACATTGATGATCTTGGCTTATTGATGACGCTAGAACAAGGCAAGCCATTGCAAGAGGCAAAAGGTGAAATCCGCTATGCAGCATCATTTATTGAATGGTTTGCTGAAGAAGGTAAACGTGTTTATGGGGAAACCATTCCTCAAACGGTAACCAGCAACCGTATTTCAACGATAAAACAACCTATTGGAGTTTGTAGTGCGATTACACCATGGAATTTTCCTGCTGCGATGATCACCCGCAAAGCGGCTCCTGCACTTGCAGCGGGTTGTAGCATGATTATAAAGCCTGCGACTGAAACACCTTTTACTGCATTAGCGCTGGCTGCGTTGGCTGAACAGGCAGGGATCCCTGCTGGGGTGTTTAATATCGTTACGGGGGAGTCGCGAGTATTGGGGGAATTGCTAACTAAACATGAGCTAATCAGTAAGTTTTCTTTTACAGGCTCGACACAAGTGGGAAGGCAATTGTATGAACAATGCGCATCGACGATTAAAAAAACCTCTTTAGAGCTCGGTGGCAATGCCCCCTTTATAGTGTTTGAAGATGCTGATATCGATAAAGCGGTAAACAGTGCGATCCAAGCCAAATTTCGTAATGGTGGGCAAACTTGTGTTTGTGTGAATCGTTTTTACATTCACGATGAAATTTACAATGAATTCTTAGGTAAATTCGCTGATAAGGTAGCTAAGCTGCATGTGGGTAATGGTCTTGATGAAGGAACGGATATTGGCCCGATGATCACCGGGCGTGCTATTAATGGAATGGCTCGGCTAGTCAAAGATGCGATAGAAAAAGGGGCTCGTCAGCTGACATTAGGTAATGAAATTGTCGAACAAGATAATTTTATCAACCCGAAAGTACTAGTGGATGTCGATGATTCAATGGATATTGTGCATGAAGAGATTTTTGGGCCTATTGCAACCTTAATTCGTTTTTATGATGAAGAAGAAGTGATTAAGCGAGCAAATAATACTATTTATGGTTTAGCTGCTTACTTTTTCTCTAAAGATGTTGGGCGTGTCTATCGTGTTGCAGAGAAACTGCAAAGTGGCATGGTCGGGGTTAATACAGGCATGATTTCAAACGAAGTCGCACCATTTGGCGGTGTTAAGCAATCTGGCTTAGGTAAAGAAGGTTCGCGATATGGAATCGAAGACTACCTTAGCGTGAAATATCTATGTATTGATATTGCTTAAGTGAAGATGAAATCAAGGAGGGAATTGTTATGGGCCCACAAAAAATAGCTGTTAATGTTAGCCGCATAGAGCAAGTTAGTCCTACCATTAAAATGTTTGAATTCATTGCTAAAGATGCCGTTTTTGATCCGTTTAGTGCTGGAAGCCATGTAACGGTGCATATGAATGAAGAAATGGGGTTACAACGTGCTTACTCGCTAATTAGTGATCCTAAAAACAGTGATCATTATCGTATCTCAGTATTACGTGATGAAAACTCAAAAGGTGGCTCAGCTTACATGCATGAGCAGCTGGCGGAAGGGGATTTGGTCTATTTATCGCCAGCAGAAAACTATTTTTCATTGGAACATGACAATTCCTGTAAACATATTCTTATTGCCGGGGGGATTGGTATCACCCCATTTATAGCTTATCTGTATGAGTTGGAACAAACAGGAATGGATTTTGAGCTCCATTATTGTTTTCGAGATCAAAACACCGCCGCATTTGTTGAACAGCTTCAACAGCGAATCGGAGAACACTTACACCTATACGATAATGCGAAAGGGCAGCGTTTATCCGTTGAACAATTAATTAAAGAACAACCTGAAAATAGCCATGTGTATGTTTGTGGACCTGAAACATTGATTAATGCAGTGGTTGAGCATGGCAATGCCTATTTAGGGAAGGAGCGGGTGCATTTTGAAAACTTCGGTGAAGTGGCAAACGTAGGTAATGCTTTTGAGGTCCATTTCCAACGCTCTGGTTTTAGCTTGAATGTTGGCAAAGATGTGTCAATTTTACAGGCAATCGAAGCAGATAGACGCATTCAAGTTGAGTGCTTATGCCGCAATGGTGTATGTGGTACGTGTGAAACGGCTATCTTAGAAGGTGAGGCAGATCATCGTGATCACTATTTAGATGATGATGAACGTGCCGAGCAAAAAACCATGATGTTGTGCGTTTCACGCGCTAAAACGAAAAGGCTAGTGTTAGATCTTTAATCATCATTGTTGGTCTTGCAGCCCCATTGGGGCTGTTTAATGTTTTCTATTCAGGGAATAGTCCTTATTTCAGCTGAAACATTAAAAAAGGTTGGTTTTCATCATTCAAATGATAGGATGCGCTGATCTCTTGATCCTGAAAATGAATATGTCCATGACCTTTTTGATACACTTCTTCTAACCATGTTTTATGGTTAATCGCGAGTTGATAGAGTAGTCGTTGCAGCTCTAGGTAATCGATATCAATTGTTTGACTTTCTAGATTACTGGTGAGAATTTCACCTGCTTTATCGGTAAATACCACAAGGTGGTTAAAGTGAGTAAGGAGTACATCAAAGTAGCTTTTGATTTTGCGTAGCCGAAGCTCGCTATTTTTACGTTCAGTATTGTCTAAGCTGATCCCAACCAGTTTAGTTACCTTGCCATTAGGGCCTTTCACACCCGTTGCTCGTGAAGTGATCCAGCGATAACCTTCATCCCACGCAATTTTGAAATCCATTTCATGGGCACCACCTTCACGAATTATCTTTGAGTAGCCATTAATTAACTTTTCTTTTGATTCTTGGTTCATTAACGCCCAAAAATCATCGTTAGTGGTGATTTTGATCCCATAGACATCTTCTACGTTATCCGAATAATTGAGATCGCCGGTCAGTAAATCCCATTCCCAAGTGACGATTTCAGTGGATTCTTGTAAATGAACTTCATTGATATTGCGAATAACCGAAGAGGGGAATGTTGCTGATGAATGGTTGGCATACTCGCCATATTTGAGCCATATTTTATCAACGTTTAGTAACTGAGCTAAACTTTCTAGATTGCTTTCATCAATCATGCCGCCTTTTGTCCATTTATTGACCGCTGTTCGAGATATCCCGAGTGCTTCAGCCGCTTTTAACTGGCTCATTTTTTGTTGTTTCAATAAGGCCAGCAAACGTTGTCCAAATGTTTGCGTTTCTGTCATTGACTCATATCCACCTTTTGTTTATTCATCCTGAAATTGATGCGGTAAATGTTTTGATAAGTATTGCTCAAGATTTTCAATAAACACACGTAAATTCGCGTTATTACGTGCTGTCCTTGAATAAACAGCATATACATCAGCAGGTTGGTGCCATTTCGCTAATACTCGCGTTAATTTTCCTGTCTCTAATTCAGGTAAAACACTCCATAATGAACGTAATAAAATGCCCTCGCCGCCAAGGCACCATTGCTTAGCCACGTCACCGTTATTGACCATGAGTTTACTATTTGGTGCAATCAGCATGCTTTCGGTTTGTTGCTGTAACTTCCATTGTGCAGGTGCTTGATTACGCTCTTTAATTGTGATGCAAAAATGTTGTTTCTCAAGTTCTTGAGGGTGAGAGGGCTGACCATGCTGCTCTAAATAAGCGGGTGCTGCACAAAGAATGCGTTTGTTTGTAGCGATCCGTTTTGCAATATAATGATCAGGGATAGTGCCACCAATATAGATATCGAGATCGATATTTTCACTAATAATCTCGACAGATCTGTCGGTCAATGTCAGATCGATACCTAATTGTGGATAGCTGGCTCGCAATGCCAAAATAAAAGGATTCAAATAGGCGCTACCAAAACCCGTGCTGCAACTTACCCTTAATTCACCTCGGATCTCCTCACGGCATGCTTTCAATTCGTTGTGCATGTTATCAAGCTCTAACAATAGCTGTTCACCACTTTTGAGCACAATACGCCCTTCGTGGGTCAGATTTATCGTGCGGGCTGTTCGCAAAAATAGGGTTTGCCCGAGGTTTTCTTCGAGTAATTTTATGCGCTTGGAAACATAAGCAGGGGAAACAAGCAGTAGCTCCGCAGCACGCGCAAAACTCATTAGGCGTGCGACAGTAACAAAAACCTTAATGTCTTCTAATGCGGGTAGCTTGTTCATAGTTTGTAAACCTAAAGATTACACTTTGTCTCTATACTTTATCACAGCAACTCATAAACTGGAGATCTTACTGATAAAAATCACTGTTGTGGGGGAGCCGTAACATGTCACAATTTAATATTGCTGTTATACCGGGTGATGGTATTGGAACTGAAGTTATCCCTGAAGGCTTAAAAGTATTAGAAGCTGCGGCATCTAAACATCAAGTAAAATTTAACTTTACGCATTTTGATTGGTCCTGTGAAACCTATCATCGTACAGGCCGGATGATGCCAGAAGATGGCTTAGAACAGTTAAAAAAATTTGATGCAATCTTTTTAGGCGCAGTTGGCTTTCCTGGTGTACCTGATCATATCTCTCTATGGGGCCTGCTATTACCCATTCGTCGCGCATTCAACCAATATGTCAACTTACGGCCAGTTCGCTTGTTTGAAGGGATCAAATCACCTTTAGCAGATAAAAAACCGGGTGATATTGATTTTTATGTTGTGCGTGAGAACGTTGAAGGTGAATACTCTGCTATTGGTGGTATTCAATATGAAGGCACTGATGATGAAGTGGTATCTCAGCAAAGCATTTTCACACGAAAGGGTACTGATCGTATTTTAAAATATGCATTTGAATTAGCGCAATCTCGTGAGAAAAAACATCTAAGTTCAGCAACTAAGTCAAATGGCCTTTTCCATTCAATGCCTTATTGGGATAGCCGCTTTGCAGCTATGGCAAAGCAATATCCAGAGGTGAAAGCAGATCAATTTCATATTGATATTTTTGCCGCTAACTTAGTTCGGATGCCTGAATTTTATGATGTAATTGTGGGGTCTAATTTATTTGGTGATATTTTGTCTGATTTAGGGCCTGCTTGTACTGGAACAATTGCAATTGCCCCTTCGGCAAATATCAACCCTGAAAAGCAGTTTCCATCGATGTTTGAACCCGTTCACGGCTCGGCTCCTGATATAGCAGGGCAAAATATTGCTAACCCAATTGGTACTATCTGGGCAGCTGCGATGATGATGCAGCACTTAGGCCATACTGAGATGCACGATACCATCATGAATGCGGTGGAAACGGTGATTAAACAGCGTCATCACTTAACTCGTGACATGGGGGGTAATGCAAGTACTCAAGAGCTAGGGCAAGCAATTGCAGATTTGATTGCTATAAAATAATAGTCTTACTGCCTGCTTCAATAATATAAGAGGGGAGATTTGCTCCCCTTAACTCATTAAATTGCGGCTAATTAAGCGACCTTTGATTGTTTATAACCCCAAGATCTGAGAAAATAGCCGCCAATTTCGATTAACAAGACGGATTTGCTGAGCTAAGAGCCACCTATTGCCTCTCCTAATGCATGTACAAATCTGTAATCAGACAAAAAAGAACGGTTAAATGGCAGATCAGAATTTTCTACATGAAGTCAACGCGCGCAGGACGTTTGCAATTATCTCTCACCCTGACGCAGGTAAAACCACCATTACTGAAAAAGTATTATTGTTCGGGCAAGCGATTCAGCGTGCAGGGACAGTAAAAGGTCGTGGCTCTAACCAACATGCAAAATCAGACTGGATGGAAATGGAGAAGCAGCGTGGTATTTCGATTACGACGTCAGTGATGCAGTTTCCTTACCATGATTGCTTAGTTAACTTACTCGATACCCCAGGGCACGAAGACTTCTCGGAAGATACTTATCGTACATTAACTGCGGTTGACTGTTGTTTGATGGTGATTGACTCAGGTAAAGGGGTTGAAGATCGCACACGTAAATTGATGGAAGTCACTCGCTTGCGTGATACACCGATCTTAACCTTTATGAACAAACTTGACCGTGATATCCGTGACCCAATGGAATTAATGGATGAAGTGGAGAATGAGCTAAATATTGCTTGTTGTCCAATTACATGGCCGATTGGTTGCGGTAAATTATTCAAAGGTGTTTATCACTTGCTGCGTGATGAGACAATCCTTTATCAAACAGGTCAAGGTCATACTATCCAAGAAGTGCGTATCATTAAAGGCCTAGATAACCCTGAATTAGATAAAGCGGTGGGGGATGACCTTGCTGCTCAGCTACGTGATGAATTAGAACTGGTCAAAGGGGCTTCTCATGAATTTGAGCAAGAAGCCTTTTTAGACGGTGAGCTGACCCCAGTCTTCTTTGGTACTGCGTTAGGTAACTTTGGCGTTGACCATATGCTTGATGGTTTAGTGCAATGGGCACCAGCACCACAACCACGTAAAACTGATGTGCGTGAAGTTGAAGCGACAGAAGAGAAATTTACAGGGTTCGTCTTCAAAATTCAGGCCAATATGGATCCAAAACACCGTGACCGCGTGGCTTTCATGCGCATTGTTTCGGGTACTTATGAAAAAGGCATGAAACTGCGCCAAGTACGTACCAAAAAAGATGTCGTGATTTCTGATGCTCTAACCTTTATGGCGGGTGATCGTTCGCATGTTGAGAATGCTTTTGCGGGCGATATTATTGGATTACATAACCACGGCACTATTCAAATCGGTGATACCTTCACGCAAGGTGAAGACATGAAGTTTACTGGTATTCCTAACTTTGCGCCTGAACTATTCCGTCGTATTCGTTTACGTGACCCTCTGAAGCAAAAACAATTGCTAAAAGGGCTGGTACAGCTGTCAGAAGAGGGGGCTGTACAGGTTTTCCGCCCATTAACTAATAATGATCTTATTGTTGGTGCTGTCGGTGTGCTTCAGTTTGACGTGGTCGTGTCTCGCTTGAAAAGCGAATATAATGTTGAAGCGATTTATGAGGCCGTCAACGTTTCAACGGCACGTTGGGTTGAATGTGACGACGTGAAGAAATTTGAAGAGTTCAAGCGTAAGAATGAACAAAACCTCGCATTGGATGGTGGTGACAATTTGTCCTATATCGCCCCAACGATGGTTAATTTGAATTTAACTAGCGAACGTTACCCTGATGTAAAATTCCGTAAAACGAGAGAGCATTAATCTCTTTATATGACTTGGCCCACTATTGAAAAAACACTTTTAATAGTGGGTTTCCTCCTAATGATTATCTGTTTTCGAATACTCTCCTGTTTTTTTATCTAAAGTTTGCAGATTGCTCTGGCTTTTGCATGAGAACGCTTTATTTCATGATGTTTTTCTCATAGTCTATGATTATCAATTGGTATACGTTATCTATATTCGTAATACCCCAATCTTTAAAACAGCAGTAAAAAGGAAGGTTCAGATGAAAAATTCAGCGCTTTTACGTTCTTTATTAGTTATTGGGTTGAGTGGCGCTTTGTTTGCTTGTAGCGCACCGTTAAAAGAGCAAGCTTCTGATACTTGGGACAGTGCCGTGAAGACCGCAGATATTGCAGGTAAAGATACCAGCGAAGCGGTTTCGAGTGGTGTGAAAAGCACCGATAATTACATCGATGACTCCTCAATTACTGCTCAAGTAAAAAGTAAGCTACTCACAACTAGCGGCATCGATAGCAACTCGATTTCAGTGAAAACCGTTCACGGAGTGGTTTACCTCTCTGGCTTTGTTAAATCAAACAGCCAAGTAGACAAGGTCGTGCAAGTGGTCTCAATGGTTAATGGTGTGAAATCAGTACAAAACGGCTTGGTTGTTGCGAATTAATGGAAGAACTGTAAACAGGAAAACTGGGCCTCTATACTAAATGAGGTTCAGTTTTTACTGCTTAATTTATGACAATTGTGCCTATTGGCGGCTGCATTGATAAGTGAGCACCTCTAGGCAGAAATCATTGTCAGGGGGGTTGTATGGGTAAACATGTAGCAGTCACGCTCGGTAGCATTGAACCTTTAGCTTTTTTTGATGAACTCAATAAAGGTAAAACCGCACTTATCTGTGAAGGCGGTGGCCAACGCGGTATTTTTACTGCGGGGGTACTTGATGAGTTCTTAAAAACAGGTTTCAACCCTTTCGATATCATGATCGGCACCTCTGCGGGCGCACAAAATCTTTCTGCTTATATCTGCGGGCAGCATGGTTATGCACGACGTGTGATCACTCGCTATACAACAAGCCCTTTATTCTTCAATCCACTGCGTTTTATACGTGGCGGTCATCTTATTGATCTAGACTGGTTGGTAGAAAGTACATCAAAGGAGCTCCCTTTGCAGATGCATTCAGGTATTGAATTAATGAATGCAGGTCGTGAATTTTATATGGGAGCAAGTCGTAGTGAGGATTTTGAGGCTGAGTTTTTGCAGCCGACGGAAGAAACGTGGCTAGATATTATTAGAGCTTCGAGTGCAATCCCTGGTTTTTATCGTTCAGGCGTTGAATTTGATGGCACGCTGTACCACGATGGCGGTATTAGTGCCGCAGTCCCTGTTGAAGAGGCATATCGCCGTGGTGCTGATACTATTGTGGTTATTCGCACGGTACCTTCTCAAATGTACTTTACTCCTGAATGGGTTAAAAGAATGACCCGTTGGCTCGAAGGGGAAAAGTATGGCCTACAACGCATGGCGGCCATGCTAAAAGTTCATTTGAAAAGCTACCGTTGCACTCAAGAATTTATTGAAAATCCACCCGGTGACTTGCAAATTTTTGAAATTTATCCACCGACGCCGTTAAAAAGTAGTGCGTTGGGGAGTCGTTTATCATCACTTAATCAGGACTACCATACAGGACGCCGTTGCGGTCGTTATTTTATTGCCGCGTTGGGGCATAACTTTGCTATGGATAATGATTCGTTAAATCGTTTTAGCTTTGAAAACGCAGCTCATGAAGAGATGCAAATTGAAGAAGATTATGCAGAAGCGTTATTTGAGGCGAAACATACCGCGGAGTTAGTGGCTCAAAGCCAAGCGAAGAAAGCGACAGATACAGCACAAGCGATTATGACTGGTGCGATGATGGCAGCAAATGAAGAGTCTGCTAAGCAGGTCAACGAAAAAAATGACTAAATCATTTGTTGATACTCACTGCCATTTTGATTTTCCGCCTTTTATTGATGCAATGGAGGCAAGTCTTGCATCCGCTGATGCTGCGGGGATCACTGATATTATTATTCCAACAGTCAGCGTGGATAATTTCGAGCGAGTTTGGCATTTGGCGCACAGTTACCCGCAACTACATGCTGCGATGGGGTTCCACCCACTGTATTTGAATATGTTTCAAGAACAGCATATGGAAAAGTTATCGTCTTACCTTGCACAACATAGTGCTAAATGTGTCGCTGTTGGTGAAATTGGCCTTGATTTGTATATGCAGGAACCGCTGTTTGAGTTACAACAGCGGGTGTTGATTGAGCAGCTTAAGTTAGCGAAGCGATTTGATCTGCCTGTTATTTTGCATTCACGTAAAAGCCATGATCAGTTGGCTGCCATTCTGCGCCGCCATCCAGTGCCTGCATGTGGTGTCGTGCATGGTTTTGCAGGTAGCTTATCACAAGCCCAATCATTGATTAAACTAGGCTACTTTATTGGCGTAGGTGGCACTATCACTTATGAGCGTGCGAATAAAACTCGCCAAGCAATCGCCCAATTACCTTTAACATCATTGCTTTTTGAGACTGATGCACCTGATATGCCAGTGTCGGGGTTCCAAGGAGAACCAAACCGCCCTGAACGTATTCAATGGATTTTTAAATCATTATGTGAACTACGGCACGAAAGCCCCGATGAAATCGCCGAACAGTTGTATATAAATAGTCTATCATTATTTAAGCTATACTCGTCATACTTCAAGTTGCAGCGTTGTTGAGCTTCGCTCACTCGCACCAGTCACATAGTTATCTATGCTCCTGGCGACTTATTCACTTGTCGCCTAACTGCACCTCGAATTATTTAGAGTATACATCATTAAAGTCACTTTAAATTGATTGCCAATGGCTATTAATTGATGCAGTTTTTTCTCCTTAATCCATTCAGTTTTTTACCTACTTATTACGTCCTTTTGTGCTTTCCAGATTAAACTGACAATAAAATGTGATTTTAATCACAAGAATTGAATTTTTGTTACTTTTTGCACTATGTATTTGTGACGAAGATTGCGGGTTATTGAAATGGACTAGGTATAATCATCGCACAAAGAGTCAAGGAAACGGAGACGTTTCCTTATCTACATCAATCTAAAATTAAGTGAACAGGGATACTTCCATGCAACTCATTATGAGTCTGGTCGGGATGGCGGTGCTGATAGCAATTGCCGTGCTATTTTCCAGCAATCGTCGAGCGATTAAACTCCGCACTGTTGGCGGAGCTTTTATCATTCAAGTCGTTATCGGCGCTTTTGTTCTTTATGTTCCAGCGGGTCGTAGCGTATTACAAGGGATGTCAGATGGCGTTTCCAAGGTAATTGGTTATGGTCAAGATGGAATGAGCTTTATTTTTGGCGGCCTTGTTTCTGACAAAATGTTTGAGTTGTTTGGCGGTGGCGGATTTATTTTCGCATTACGCGTATTACCAATCATTGTTTTCTTTTCTTCTTTAATCGCCGTGCTTTATTACCTAGGTATCATGCAATTGGTAATCAAAGTATTGGGTGGTGGTTTGCAAAAAGTACTTGGCACATCAAGAACTGAGTCACTATCTGCAACAGCAAACATCTTTGTTGGGCAAACAGAAGCGCCGTTAGTAGTGCGTCCATACATTGCAACAATGACAAACTCTGAATTGTTTGCGGTAATGTGTGGTGGCTTAGCATCGGTTGCAGGCTCTGTGTTGGCGGGGTACGCACAAATGGGCGTGCCGATGGAGTACCTGATCGCGGCGTCATTTATGGCGGCGCCGGGTGGACTACTGTTCGCTAAGTTATTAGTTCCTGAAACTGAAGAGGCTCGTGATAACGTTAATGCAGCTGATCTGGTTGCAGAAGATGAACGCCCTGCGAACATCATTGATGCGGCAGCGTCAGGTGCGGCTTCTGGTATGCAGCTAGCACTCAACGTGGGTGCGATGTTGTTAGCATTTATTGCATTAATTGCCTTGATCAACGGTATTCTTGGTGGCATTGGGGGGTGGTTTGATCATCCAGAACTGTCTCTTGAACTGATCCTTGGTTGGGTGTTTGCGCCGATCGCTTACTTGATTGGTGTGCCATGGAGTGAAGCAAATATTGCAGGTTCATTTATTGGGCAAAAAGTGGTGGTTAACGAATTTGTTGCCTTTATGAACTTTGGCGAATATATGAAACCGGATGCGGAGGTTCTTGCGGCAGGTAAACAAGTCCTTTCTGAACACACTAAAGCTATTATTTCATTTGCACTGTGTGGTTTTGCTAACTTGTCTTCTGTGGCGATTTTACTGGGTGGTTTAGGTGGCATGGCACCAAACCGTCGTAGTGATGTTGCTCGCCTTGGCATGAAAGCGGTTTTGGCCGGTACGCTCTCTAACTTGATGAGTGCTACTATTGCTGGTTTCTTCTTAACCCTCGCAATTATCTAGTCTATGTATATTGAAAAGGGCATTTGCCCTTTTGAGGTTGTTGACGAAGCGGGATAAAAGCGTGGTTTTTCCCGCTCCGTATTATCAGCCGAAAATCAATAAATTGATTTTCCTCGTTGATTTCAAAAACCTTAACGACGGCAGACAAACAAAATACGTTTGTCTGCCGTCTGAAAAGGGCATTTGCCCTTTTCAATTCATTATGTTCAGTTATATTCTTTCTGTTTTTATCCCTTACTCCATCATTTTTGAACTACGCTTAATCGAGTGAATTAACGACGTTTAATTGAGTGATTAATAAAGTAAGAAAGAAAAGCCATTTGAGAGAATAAAACTGAAACGAAATAGCGTATAATTGCGATAATGTTCACAAGTTTTTATTTAACAATGTAACGTTCAGGCAATTAATGTGATTTGTGGCACATAAAATAACCTAGTTCTATGGTCAAATAGGTACAAGTAAGCTGCTATGGACTGCTAGTTCTCAGAGTGGATGTACTCTAGGGCATTGTGCGGTGAGAAGGAATTCAGCTGCTACATTCGGGTTTTCGAGTAGCATCTTTAAGGAACCAAGCCCGCTCGCCAACAAAGAACGTGTTGTTCTGACAGAATTCACAACGTTGGAGAGTTTTTATGACTGATTTAACTGCAGCTGCGCAACGCGCACTGAACCTCATGGATTTAACTACCCTGAATGACGATGATACCGATGAAAAAGTGATCGCATTGTGTCATCAAGCAAAAAGCCCTGCGGGTCAGACTGCGGCTATTTGTATTTATCCTCGTTTTATTCCTATCGCACGTAAAACCTTACGTGAGCAAGGCACCCCCGAAGTACGTATTGCTACAGTAACTAACTTCCCACATGGTAATGATGATATTGATATCGCACTAGCTGAAACGCGTGCTGCTATTGCTTACGGTGCTGATGAAGTTGATGTCGTTTTCCCTTACCGAGCACTGATGGCGGGAAATGAAAAAATTGGTTTTGACTTAGTGAAAGCGTGTAAAGATGCATGTGCAGCAGCAAATGTGCTATTGAAAGTGATCATCGAAACAGGTGAACTTAAAGATCCTGCACTTATCCGTAAAGCATCTGAAATTTCCATCAAAGCAGGCGCAGATTTCATTAAAACATCTACAGGTAAAGTGCCTGTAAATGCCACTCTTGAAAGCGCTGAAATCATGATGCAAGTCATCCATGATATGGGCGTTGCAGAAACCGTGGGCTTTAAACCTGCTGGTGGTGTTCGTACAGCTGAAGAAGCGGCTCAATACTTAGCATTAGCAGATAGAATTTTAGGTAAAGGCTGGGCAGATGCGCGCCATTTCCGTTTTGGCGCATCAAGTTTGCTGGCTAACTTGCTGAATACTCTTGGTTTTGATACTAAAAAATCAAGCAGCAGTTATTAATTTTAGAAATTACCAAGATCCTGTTGTAGTTAAGGAGCATACCGTGTTTCTGGCACAAGAAATTATCCGTAAAAAACGAGATGGTAAACCACTTAGCGAAGAAGAAATCCGCTTCTTTATTAATGGAGTGCGTGATAATTCCGTTTCTGAAGGTCAGATTGCCGCATTGGCAATGACCATCTATTTTAACGATATGACAATGGATGAACGTGTTGCGCTAACATTAGCCATGCGTGATTCAGGCACTGTATTAAATTGGAAATCACTCAACCTGAATGGTCCGTTGGTTGATAAACACTCAACGGGTGGTGTTGGGGATGTCACTTCACTGATGCTTGGCCCCATGGTGGCGGCATGTGGTGGTTACGTTCCAATGATCTCAGGTCGCGGCTTAGGTCATACTGGGGGAACGCTAGATAAACTCGAAGCAATCCCTAATTTTGATATTTTCCCAAATGATGAGCGTTTTCGTGACATCATCAGCGATGTTGGGGTGGCAATTATTGGTCAAACTAACTCACTAGCACCGGCTGATAAACGTTTTTATGCCACACGTGATATCACTGCAACCGTGGATTCAATTCCACTGATCACAGCTTCCATTTTAGGTAAAAAATTGGCTGAAGGCCTTGATGCTCTAGTGATGGATGTCAAAGTTGGTTCAGGTGCATTTATGCCAACTTATGAAAAATCAGAGCAACTTGCAGAATCAATCGTTAAAGTGGCGAACGGTGCGGGCTGTAAAACCACGGCTTTGTTGACTGATATGAATGAAGTCCTCGCATCTAGCGCTGGCAATGCCGTTGAAGTTCGTGAAGCAGTACAGTTTTTAACTGGCGAATATCGTAACCCACGTTTGTATGAAGTGACGATGGCACTGTGTGTTGAAATGCTTGTGTCTGGCACATTAGCTGCTAATAGAGATGAAGCACGTCAGAAATTACAAGCGGTATTGGATAACGGTAAAGCGGCTGAAGTGTTTGGGCGCATGGTTGCTGCTCAAAAAGGTCCAAGTGATTTCGTCGAAAATTACAGCAAATATCTACCTACCGCAGTACTGAATAAAGCGGTATACGCTGATAAACCAGGTATTGTCAGCGCCATGGATACTCGAGCTCTGGGTATGTCTGTGGTGACATTGGGCGGCGGTCGTCGCAAAGCAACCGATCTTATTGATTATAGCGTTGGTTTAAGCGATATCGCGGCATTGGGTGCGACTGTTGATAGCCAAACACCATTAGCCATTATTCATGCGAACAGTGAAAAAGCATGGGAAGAAGCGGCTAAAGAAGTACGAGCTGCTATGGTTATTAGTGATAAAGTGCCAGAAACGACGCCAATGGTTTATCGCCAAATTAGCGAATAATTAACAAATTAGTTTTATCAGTGGCTCTTCCCGATGGCTGGGAACGATGACGCAGGAGAGAAGTTATGAAACGTACATTTATTATGGTGTTGGATTCTTTCGGGATTGGTGCAGCAGGTGATGCGCACAAATTTAATGATGAAGGCTCAAACACATTAGGCCACATTGCAGATGCTTGTGCGCGTGGCGAAGCAGACAAGGGCCGTAAGGGGCCTCTGCATTTGCCTAACTTAACCAAACTGGGTCTGGGTAAAGCCGCTGAAGAGTCTTGTGGTAAGTTCCCAGCGGGTCTTGATCCTAACTCTGAGATCATTGGCGCTTATGCCTATGCCAGTGAACTTTCTTCTGGTAAAGACACGCCGTCGGGCCACTGGGAAATTGCGGGTGTTCCTGTGTTATTTGATTGGGGCTACTTCTCTGATCATGAGAACAGCTTCCCACAAGAGCTGCTCGATATCATTGTTAAACGTGCGAACCTGCCTGGCTATTTAGGTAATTGCCATTCTTCTGGTACCGTGATCCTTGATCAACTGGGTGAAGAGCACATGAAAACAGGTAAGCCAATTTTCTATACCTCTGCGGACTCGGTATTCCAGATCGCTTGCCATGAAGAAACTTACGGTTTAGATAAGCTGTATGAGCTATGTGAGATCGCTCGTGAAGAGCTAACAAATGGCGGTTATAACATTGGTCGTGTTATCGCTCGTCCATTTATTGGTGATAAAGCAGGTAATTTCGAACGTACTGGTAACCGTCATGATCTTGCTGTTGAACCACCAGCACCAACTATGCTGCAAAAATTAGTGGAAGAAAAACAAGGTGAAGTGGTTTCTATCGGTAAAATCGCCGACATCTATGCACATGTTGGTATCACTAAAAAAGTGAAAGCAACAGGAATTGATGCGCTGTTTGATGCAACAGTAAAAGAAATGAAATTAGCGGGCGACAAAACTATCGTTTTCACTAACTTTGTTGATTTTGACTCAGCTTATGGCCACCGTCGTGATGTTGCTGGCTATGCAGGTGCGTTAGAGCTGTTTGACCGCCGTTTACCTGAGTTGATGGAATTAGTAGAAGACGATGATATTTTGATCTTAACGGCTGACCATGGTTGTGACCCAACGTGGGAAGGTACAGATCATACACGTGAACATATTCCAGTTTTAGTCTATGGACCAAAAGTTAAACCCGGTTCTTTAGGCCATCGTGAAACCTTTGCGGATATTGGGCAAACGGTAGCGAAATACTTCGATCTATCGCCAATGGATTACGGAAAATCAATGCTGTAAGTATGGCCGTATGATTTAAATAAGGCAGGAAACTGCCTTATTTGTTTAAGATGCTAATGAAAATGGGCATTTGCCGTAGACAGCCAGTAGTATGAATCGCTACACTATCCGGCAGTTACGCTAAACCATTTAATTCAATGATTTATAAGGAATAACAATAATGGCTACTCCTCATATTAATGCGGAAATGGGTGATTTTGCTGACGTCGTTTTAATGCCTGGTGACCCTTTACGTGCAAAATATATCGCTGAAACTTTCCTTAAAGACGTTCGTCAGGTTAACAATGTCCGTGGCATGCTAGGTTTCACGGGGACTTATAAAGGCCGCAAAATCTCCGTTATGGGTCACGGTATGGGGATCCCATCTTGCTCTATCTATGCAAAAGAGCTGATCACTGATTTTGGTGTAAAAGTGATTATTCGTGTGGGTTCATGTGGTGCGGTAATGGATGATGTTAAGCTGCGTGATGTGGTTATTGGCATGGGCGCATGTACAGACTCTAAAGTAAACCGCCAACGTTTTAAAGATCACGATTTTGCTGCGATTGCTGATTATGAACTGGTTCATAATGCCGTCGAAGCCGCGAAAGCTAAAAATGTGAATGTACGCGTAGGTAACTTGTTCTCTGCGGATCTGTTCTATTCACCTGATCCTGATATGTTCAAAGTGATGGAAAAATACGGCATCCTTGGTGTTGAAATGGAAGCTGCGGGTATCTACGGTGTGGCTGCGGAGTTTGGTGCACGTGCACTGACTATTTGTACTGTTTCTGATCATATTAAAACAGGCGAGCAAACCACTTCAGATGAACGCCAAACCACCTTTAATGAAATGATTGAAATCGCATTGGATTCAGTTCTGTTAGGCGATAAATAATAATTGTTCGAACAATTATTTTGTTTATGCTTAGGTGCCGTACAAATTTTGTACGGCATTTTTATTGCAAGTTGATAAAGTTAGTCCTAATATGGGACTGATGTATTGTGATCGTACTGACTTCAAGCTAATTTTGGCTGATGAAAATTATATCTGTCAAAACACTAAAGGATTTTTGGGCGAGAAATCCTGACTCAGAACAATCGCTAAAGGCTTGGGTGGATGAGGTATCTAAAGCTGAATAGAAAATGCCAGCTGAGATAAAGGAAATGTACCGTAGCGCGAGTATTTTGAAAAATAGGCGTGTGGTCTTCAACATCAAAGGAAATTGTTATCGGATTATAGTCGCTATAGCGTATCAGCGTGTTTGTGAAGTTTATTGGAACACATAGGCAATATGATCAAATTGATGCAGAAACTGTAGAGTTGGAGTCGTGATGATGAAAATTAAACCGATTAAAACGGAACAAGATTACCAAGCGGCATTGAAAGCTATTTCACCTATGTTTGATAATGAGCCAGAGCTGAACTCACCAGAAGGTGATTATTTTGAGGTTATGTGCTTGCTGATCCATGCATATGAAAAAAAACACTATCCTATAGAGGCTCCAGATCCTATAGAGGCGATTAAATTTCGTATGGACCAGCTTGGGTTAACAGTCAAAGATTTAGAGCCCGCGATTGGAAAAGCTAATCGTGTTTATGAAATCCTTAATGGTAAGCGCAATCTAACGCTACCGATGATCCGTAAGTTACATCAGCAGTTTGGTATTCCACTAGACAGTTTAGTGGGAGTATAAAATGGTTGAATGCCATACATCACAACTTGTACGGCATTTTTACGAGTCTAACCCCGTTTTTTATTGATTCGGCTCATCACAATAGCATCAACATATTCACCATCGCGGAACGCGTAGTCACGCATAATGCCTTCTTGTTCAAAGCCAAACTTCTTATACAGCCCAAGACCACTGTCATTGAGGGCATAGACTTCGAGCTCGATACGGCGAACATTGAGCCAGTTATCACAGTAATCCACCATCACAGCCATTAATTTCGAGCCAATGCCTTTGCCTTGATGGTGATGGCTAACTGTTACACCAAAGCTAGCAGCATGACGGCGGCGTATTTGGCTTGGTTGATGAACAGTTAAGATCCCAACAACCTCATTATCTAGGGTTGCAATGAAATGAGTGACCAGAGGATCATTAGCGCCTAGCCGATCTTCCCAAATTTTTGTTGATGGATAGGGAAGTTGCAGGGTATTTGCATAGGCGGAATAGTCTGCATGCATTTTCGTTAGAGCAGGAACATCATCAATGGTTGCTCTGCGGATAATTATGTCACTCATTATTTCATGTTCCTTAATATCTTTAAATATCAATATTATTGATCACATGAAGTGTGTTGGTTGTCAATTGATAATCTTGGAATATGAAACATCAAATTAAATAATTTCAAGCCTTATAATGAATGATTAAACATTGTCCCTTTTAAGCTCTGACTCGGCGTTTCGCCAAATCGAGCTTTATATTCAGCACTAAAGCGCCCCATATGGGCAAATCCCCAACGTAAGGCGATCCCTGTGACATTATTGACATCGCCAGATAAAAGCTCTGAACGTACTTTATCCAATCTTAATGTTTTCAGATATTGCATTGGACTGACATTTAAAAAATGGCGAAAGCCGCTATATAAGCTGCGCGAACTGACACCCGCGACGAGTGCAAGTTGCTCCATGGTAATATTTTCATGGGCGTGGATATGCAGAAAATCTTGTGCTTTTTTGACATGCCTAGGGCAAACATTGCTGATCCTTTGGTTGGTGCCTGTGCTGTGATTATGGGGAAATGTCGACAAGATAGAATTTACAATTAATTTTTCCAATTGGCTGACAACGTGCTTTTGTTGTCTTAATACTTCGTGATCTGAAATGCAGCTAAGTAAGTATTTAGCGAGATGGCGCCAAGTGCAGGCATTGTAACTAGAAAGTTCGGTTTCAAACACAATTGGTGTGTCAATAAGATGACCTAGCTGGCTCACCAGTGTTCGTTCTAACAGCGAATAAGGAATAAAAATCAGCAGTGTTTCTTCTCGATGATTCCAGATAAATTGGCTGGAATTGTTTTTATTAATCAATGAAATATGTTCATTGTTTTGCACAAAATATGCATTTCCATCAAACAAAGCCGCATCGCTGCGAAGAGGAATATGCAGTATAAAACAATTGGCCTGTTCTTGATGTTGGACTTGAACAGTATCGCCATAGCGTAAACAATATAGTTTTAATTCACCAAATGTTGTCATACTCATAATATCCTCTTTATTTTTCAAGAATATATATCACTCTTCCGTTAAGCTATTTTTTAATGCGCTTAACAAATCATAAAGCAATGCTTTATCCTGTGGATTGATATTTTTTAATAATCCATCTAGCCATTTTTTATGTTCAATTGAAATTAACTCAAATAATTCATTGCCTTGCGGTGTTATTTTTATATAGTTTGAACGGCGGTCTTGATCATTAATAATCCTTTCTGCTAATTCCATTTTCTCCAATCCATCGACTAGGCTAGTGATATTGCCATCGGTAACTAACATCAAACGAGAAAGCTCCTTCATTTTGATCCCTTCCGGATGGCGCTGTAGTTGCGACAGTAAATCAAATCTTGGCAGGGTAAATTCAAAATTTTCCCTGAGCTTTTTGCGCAGATCCGTTTCGATTAACTTGACGCAGGACAGCATGCGTAACCAAAGCTTCACATCGGAAGTATCATTTCGTGTTTCGTTTGCTTGTTTATCCATTCCTTTAAAGCCCCTTATTGGTCATAAATCTTATTTCAATATTTAACTAATTGAATTTTAACTGAATTAAATTTTAAAGCGACTTTTGTGTCCTGAAACGCATTTTTTGTTTGATTTATAACCAAGAGTCAAATACTTTAATATTAAATACTTTAACATTAAACAATTTAAGTTTGAAGTATTTTTGTTGTTGTAATGTGGTAAGCAAACTATAACTATGAGATGAAATAATGAAAAAAATAATATCAAATCAGATGTTTAACGATAATAAATTCAAGCTTGGTCTATTTGCAGCAAACTGTTCAGGAGGGATGGCGGTCACAAAAATTCCTGAACGGTGGGATAACTCATGGGAAAATAATTTACAAATGGCAGAGATAGCCGATGCTGCGGGCATCGAATTTCTTTTACCAATAGCAAGATGGATAGGTTATGGCGGCGAAACAAATTTCCATGGCAATGTTTTAGAAACAATCACTTGGGCTTCAGCATTACTGGCAAGAACACGTCATATTAGTATTTTTAGTACGGTGCACACCTCGTTTAATCACCCTGTTGTTGTGGCAAAGCAAATCGCAACGATGGATAACATTGGTCATGGTCGAGCTGGGCTGAATGTGGTTTGTGGTTGGAATCGCCCTGAATATGAGGCACTTGGCGGTGAGTTACCTTATGATCATGAAAGCCGTTACGCTTATGGCCAAGAATGGGTTGATGTGATCAAAGCGCTATGGAAAGAAGAAAAGCCTTTTGATTGGCATCGTGAATTCTTTAATTTAAAAAATACTTACAGCTACCCACATCCACTGAATAAAAATGTCCCAATTTTAAATGCCGCAGGCTCTGCTCAAGGGCGTAAATTTGCGATCCGCAATGCCGATTTCCTTTTCACCTCCACCATTACCTTAGAAAGTTCAGAAAAAGAAATTGCAGAGTTGAAACAGCAAGCCGAACAAATTGAAAGGCAAAATGCGTTAAATATTTTAACTTTCTCCTATGTGGTGTGCCGTGAAAACCGTAAAGAGGCCGAAGAGTTTCATGAATGGTACTCACAAGAACATGCAGACTGGGGCGCTGTTGATAATGTGATCCGTTTAATGTTTGAAAACGCGGAATCTTTTCCAAAAGATAAACTGAATTTTATTCGCAATCGTTTTTCAGCCGGTCATGGTGGGTACCCTTTAGTGGGAACACCTGATGATGTTGCTGATGGTATCGAACGCCTTTCTAAGGCTGGTTTTGCGGGATCAACGCTAGCGTTTGTGAATTACGCAAAAGAGTTGCCATATTTCTGCCAAGAAGTATTACCTCGATTAGAGGCAAAAGGTTTGAGGTTGCCATTTAATGGAGGAGAGAATCTATGACTCAGTTAACGGCTGATGATTTCAAACTGGGTATGCGTAAACTAGCACTGCCTGTTGCGGTGATCTCAGTGAAATCGGATGAGCAACGTAATGGGTTAACGGCATCGTCATTTTGTTCGGTGAGTGTCGACCCCCCACGTTTCCTGATCTGTGTGGGTAAGGCAGCCAGCGCACATCCACAGATCAGCATTGGTGAAGGCATTGCGGTCAATGTGTTGTCAGAGTCACAGCATGAACAGGCGATGCAATTTGCCAGTAAAACGCATAAAGGTGAACAACGTTTTAGCTTAGGTGAATGGAACACTTTACACACAGGTGCACCAATATTAGATGACACAACCATTAGTTTTGATTGTATTGTTGATAACATCATTGATGATGTGACGCACAGTATTATTACCGCAACAGTGGTGGCACAAAAACATACAGAGAATATGTGTTTACTGTATCGCGATGGTAAGCCAATGAGTTAAAACGTCATGTTAGGCTCATTTCAGACGTCTATTTATGGTCTGCTATGAGCCTAACTAATTATCATTACACGAAATTTGCTCTATTTCTACTGTAGTTGTTCTTATTTGTTTTTCTTTACCTATTAATAAACAACAGTTCTAACTAATATTAGATTTATATGTAAATAATGTTGTAGCGATATTTAAAAGCATTACCTTGTTGTTAATATATTGTTAATTATAGATAAGTTATCTCTTTTGAAATTATTCTCATTGCGATTATTTAAAAGGAAGGTAATTATGTTTAATCATATAAAGAGTGGTGATGCATTGGCTGTATCAATTCAGAAGAAAAATAATAATAATGATATTTCACAAAAATCATTAAATAAGATTAAAGATAAAATTATACTAATAAAAAATAGTGTAGCTTCTGAAGTTTTTAAAAAAAACATGGATAGCATTAAAGTTCAGGTTTCTGAAATGAAAAGCCACACTGTAAGTGAGAAAATAAATAAAGTCATCAATGCATGTTTGACTAAAGAAAACCAATCAAATCAATCGGCCTCAAATGAAGTAAAGAATGAAGCGGGGAATAAAGTAGCGACTGATCCTAAATTTAGTCGTATTCGCTCTAGTCACACAATAGAGGAAGCGATTTTACTCAAAGTCGTTTTTAATGGTATCTCTCAACAGTCGTTAAATAAAATTGAAACTAAAATCAAGAATAAGTTAAAAGAAATGATATCAAGCCAAACTCCTGAGTTATTTGAACGTGAAATGTTGAATGCACAATCTATTTTGAAAAAATATGATAATGAAGTGGTGTGTGAAGAAATAAACAAAATTATTAACAAGTACTTGGATAAATACGAACGGTTTATCTGCGAAGGGAAAACACCACTAAACAGAATTTGTTATGCGATACAATCCGTCGAAAAATTACAAAGTATTACTCCACGTAAGCTAAATGAATTTAAAATGGCAATTATCGATAGCTTTAAATATCAACCAATAGAGTCTATTGATGCACACTCAGAATATTTAATAGAGGTAGTATTCAAATATACTCATGAAAATATTAAGCAGGAAATCAATGGTTTTATCGAACTATATGCCATAGATAGAGCAAAAGAATTGAAGGGGGATAAACAGTATCATATTGAAAGTAATAGGGAATTATTGAACGTTCAAAGAGACCCTAATGCGGAAGAATTGATGGAGACGATAAGTGTCAAAAAAATATTCTCTCATCTATTCAGTCGATTAATAAACAATATACGAAAAATTTTTTCCAGAAATTAATTAATAATGAATTTTACTGATGTAGCAATGCCGCTAAAGATATAAAAATCAGCCAACTGTTTTTGCTGGCTGATTTTTACTCATATTATGGTGTCATGGTAAACACTTTTGTATTCTGCCCTAAATATTGGCGAGCAATGCGGTTAATATCTTCTACCTGCAATTGACCAATAATCACGGTCTCTTGGTTCAAACGTTGATACTGCTGATCATCAGCGGCAATTTGCGCCAGTGCCTCTGTCCAATAACCTGAGCTATCAACAACCTGTGCATTTTCGGTCAGCCAAATGTTTTTTGCTTCGCTAAGTTCTTTATTATTAATACCAGATGTTCGTAGCTGCTGAATGGTTTGTTGAGCAATATGTTCCATTTCATCAGTGCGTTCAGGTGATGTGGTAAAGTTTAATCGAGCAAAATAGTACGGTTGCGGTTTCTTAGCTAACATTTGAGAAAAACCAAGCGCATAGATACCGCTGGCCTTTTCGCGCAATTCACTACGCAAGCGCTGGCTCACGATGGTATCTAGCAATTGCATCGCTAATTGATCTTGTTGTGTCCACTGAGCAGGGGCTGCAAATTGAATGCTTACCATGCTTTTATCACTGCTACTGATTGGATAACGTTTATTGAAGCTTGCCATCTTAGGTATGATCCCTTGATCACGCCATGTGAGCTGTCGATTGGCAGTTGGGATCGAAGCTACCCATTGTTCTAGCTGTGCCTTAAGTTGCTTACTGTTGATTGCCCCCGTGATCACCAAAGTCATATCTGCCGTTGAGGTGAGGAGCTGACGATTCGCTTGTTGTAGCTGACCTGCGGTGAACTGCTTCCAGCCACCTTGTGGATCAATGGTTAATAATTCACCATGCTGATAGCTTTCTTTATTGATATTATCTAGGAATGTCCGTTCTACAGGGGTTTTAGCTAAATTCAATGCAAAAGATTGTTTTTGCTGCTCAAGCTTTTCACCGCTGAACTGTGGTGCAGTCAGTTTCAAATGTAATAATTGCAATGCGGTTTCTAAATTATCGGCGGGTGCTTTACCGCGAAAACCGTGTGTTAACAATTCACTATAGGGACGGATTGAGATCTGATTTTGTTTAGCGAGTAATGATAGGTCGCGAGCGCTGTATTCGCCATAACCACTGCTTTCAGGTAGTTTCAGTGCCCAGTCAGTTAGCCCTGAAGTTTGTGCCGTCTCAAGTGAGCGGCCGCCTGCGAGTTGTAAATTGAACTGAATATCATCTTTAAGGTTGTTGTCTGCTTTAACAATCACCTGAATACCATTACTTAATTGCCAGCGCTCTGTTTTTGCAACGGGTAGCGGTGTTTGTTGGGTAATAGCTCCTTTTATTACATTAGGTAATTGCAGGGTGATTGCTTGAGAACGTAAGGTAAATGGCCCCGGTGAACTGTGGCGAATATTATTCCATTGTTGTGTGAAAACAGAACGCTCAAAGGTGGTTGCATCAGTATCGGGACCAATCAAGGCTAGGCGCGGCGATGCGGTATTTAATAAACTGACGATATGCTGTTTTAAATCTTGTGGTGTTACTTTACTGATCATTTGATAGCTATTATCAAGCTGTTGGCGTTTGTTCCACATTGGCATATCGTATTCAAGCGCGGTAGTGAGCTGCCCTGCTAAATAATCATTAGTATAGCGTTGCTCTGAAGCAGCTTGCTGACTCAGTTTTTTCAACATACCTTGGCGTGCGCTATCCAGTTCTGCTTGAGTGACTGGCTCCGTGGCTAAGCGTTGCAACTCAGTAAATAACACTTCAGTCGCCGCTGCATAATCATTGCCTTTTGGATGAATAATCATTAGCTGCTGGAGGCGTTGATTATCTAACATCGATCCTTGCTCATTGATGCTAATTGCTGGCAAAACGCCATTATCAACGAGAACAGAAAAACGTTGATTCAAAATCGCCAACCATAAGCTATCCATAAGGTCTTCATATTGCCCTTGGCGTGTGTTGAGTGGGGCAGAAACATCTTTTTGTAATGCGAATTGAATAAAGCGTGCACCTTGCTCTTTATCAAATACAGGTTGAATTAACATCTGAGTCGAGTTAGCAAACTGTTTCCACTCAGGGTTATCTTGAGAAGGAGTCGCTGGTTGAGGTAAAGCAAACAATGTGTTGATTTCACTACGGACGTTACTGTTATTGAAATCGCCAATGACCAATAACACCATACGCTGTGGCTGATACCATGTTTGGTAATAGTTTTTGGCTTGCTCAATCGGTGCCTGACGTACGATATCTAATGATCCTATTGGGTTACGTTGTGCATAACGACTACCATGGTAACGTAATTGTTCAAGGCTATCGTTAATACGATAGCCCATACCTTGGCGCAAGCGCCACTCTTCAACGATCACAGGACGTTCTTTTTCAAACGCCTCCTGATCAAAGGTCATATTTGATGCCCAATCGGCAATCACTTGTAGACCCGTTGAAATTTGTGCAGGTGTCGCTTCCGGTAATGAAAGCTTATACAAAGTCGAATTTAGGCTAGTGATGGCATTGACATGACTACCTAATTTAAGACCTTGCTGCTCCAATTGTTTAAAACCCGTGGTGCCGGGGAAGTGCTTAGTGCCTTTAAACGCCATATGCTCAGTAAAGTGAGCTAGACCAAGCTGTTGCTCATTTTCTTGCAGTGAACCACTTTTGACTAATAAACGTAATTCAACACCGGGCTGATTACGCTGTAATAGATAAACCTGCAAACCATTATCTAATTGATAATATTGTAAATCATGGCGAACAGGTAGCGGAGCCTGCTTATTTACGCGCTGAGTGGCATTGTTTGTACAGCCACTCAGTATTAAGCCAATCAAGGCGGTCAAGGTGATTTGACGAAACATAATTAGATGTTCCTATGAGGTTCAATAAGAGGAAGTTGCTGCTCGGCTAATGGCCACAAGAAGCGTTGATGGCTGACGAGCACAATGGCACTATCCGGTAATTGCGCTTTTAGCAATTGCAGCATTTCAAGGGCGCTATTTTCATCGAGCGCTGAGGTGGTTTCATCTAACAACATCAGTTGTGGACGATTTAATAATAAACGAGCAAACATGATGCGTTGTTGCTCACCGCCAGATAAGCGGTTGTGCCAGTCGGTTTCTAAACTGAGTTGATGATGCAGTTTTTCCAAGCCAACTTGGCTTAACGCATGTTTGAAGTCAGCTTCGGTAAACTGTGAGCTCGCTTTTGGGTAAGCCAGTAGGCTTTCTAAGCGACTGACCGGTAAATAAAGCCGTTGCGGGATCCACATAACATGATCTGTACGTTCAATCTTGCCAGTAAAAAATGGCCAGTGACCACTTAAGGTGCGCAGTAGTGTTGATTTACCAATACCTGAACGACCTGAAATGAGGGTCAATTGACCTTGAGTGGCAGTGACTGCCACCGGTTCAAACAAGGTACGGTTATCTGCTGTTGAAACGGAAAGAGTAGCATTGAGCGCAGGACGCTGTTCAGTAATACTCACTTGTGCCGCGTTATCGTTTTCCAATAAGATCACAAAATTATACAGTCGTGAAACTGTGGCTTGCCAAGCAGCGATCTCTTTATAAGCAAAAATAAACCAACCCAATGAGGTGGCGACACTGCTAAAGGCTTGGCGGAGTTGCATTAATCCACCTAACATTATTTCACCTGCAAGGAATTTAGGCAGCGCAAGTAATACAGGAGCTAGTGCTGTCACCTGTTGGTAGCCAACGGTATAGAATGATAAGTTTCGTTCGCAGCGGATCAGTCGATTCCAGTTACCAACAATTTCAGCAAATCGCTGCATTAACTCTTTTTTGTCTTGGCTTTCACCTCGCTGACCTGCGATGGCATCACTGTGCTGGCGGCAATTGATTAGCGTACTACGGTAGTCTGCCTCACGACGCTGTTTATCCATATTTAAACGGCGTAGTGGGAAGCCAATCCACTGAGTGAGCGCAATACCAATGATGGTGTAAATAATACAAGCCCAAAACATATAGCCTGGAATTGTCCAAGCGCTATCAGCAAATTGAAATGACAGGCTACCTGAGAGAGTCCATAAAATGGTGGCGAATGACACTAATGTCAGCATGGAATGTAAGAAGGTCACTAACAAATTTAAGGTGGATTCAATCAGTAAGCGAATATCTTCAGCAATACGTTGGTCTGGGTTGTCCGGCTCTTGAGACGTTAGGCGCAACATATAGTGTTTGCTATTGGGTGACAACCAGCGGCTAAGTACTTGTTCAGTCATACCCTTTCGCCAGCGGATGATGAGCATCTGTTTGAGGTAGTTTCCCATTACCACAACGAGGATCAGCCCACTTACTAGCACTACAAAATATTGCAGTAGGCCATATAGTGCTTGCCCATCGAGTTTTTGCAGTGCGTTATAGAAATCACCGTTCCACATGTTCATTTTCACGTTGAACCACACCGAAGAGAGTGTCAGCCCCAGTGAAGCAGCCAGTAATAGCCAGCAGAATAGGGCAGCACGCTGCCCCCAAAATGGTTTAACTAAGTAGAAAAATTGTTTTAATGTCTTCATGACTTATTTCGTATGATGGTAAAAGACTCACATTGCTAACTAAATTGTTAAAAGTGGTGCCTAAAGGTCATAGTTAACCTGTAGCCAGAACTGGCGACCTGGGTCATAAGACTTCAATACCCTGTCTTCAAACATAAAACGGTCAGCGATATTTTTATTATTGAGGATATTGTTCACTTCAACGGAGAAGCCAAAACCATAGGCAAAGTCAGGTTTCCAGCCTAGGCGAGTATCCCATGTGTATTTACTGGCGAAATGTTGTTTGGTGTATTTACGAACTTGTCCATATTCAGGATCAAAAGCGTAGGAGTTGTCATAACGGACGGCTTGGTCACGTGCTCCCCACCATTGTAGGCGGTTATACCAAGTCAGGTCGTAGTCATCCCAAACACTGGTGAGCTCTAAATTGAATTTAAATGGCGAGTTAAAACTGGTTGAAGGTAGCTTAGATGCATCGATGATTTTGCCGTCATACCAAACTTTATTAAGGTTAACTTTATTGGCGGGGTCGAATGAGTTATAGCCCGAATCTTTAGGGGTATTACTTTCAGTTTGCTGCCATGTCAGTGATGCAGTCATCACATGTGAAGCATCCGCCCATTCCCACGGTTGGCTATTGTTGACTGAAAGCGTGACGGTATCGTGAGAGCTACGACCGCCATTGTCATACATGCGGATACTGCGTTTGTCGCTGGCACGAGTATCATACTTGGTGCGTGTTCTCACTTCATCATAGCCTTCACGATGTACATACTGTAAACGCCATGTCGTTGATAGAACTTCTTGTTGTAATGCGACTGTCAGCTCATCATTGTATGGAGTTTTGAGTGAATTGAGCCCTTCGTAATCTTTTTTGTTATCCCAATCATTTTTGTTAGGGTTCATTGAGCAAGGTGAGTCTTCATCACCATAACAATTCTGCATGCCGTCATTTTGCGCACCATACAGTGCATAGGTTAGCATTGAACGACCGTAGTAACGGTTAGCACCCGCAATGATTTGGGTTTTACCATCACCAAATACATCATAGTTACCTGTTAGACGCGGGGCGACGTTGGTGCGATTAACGAAGTCATCACGATCAAGGCGAACACCGGGGCGTAATGTCAGCTTGCCGTATTGAATACTGTCATCAAGGAACAAGGCGTAGTTAGTATACTCAGCGGAGTAGGTGCCTGATTGGAAGCGGTTGATATGGCTTAAATAGCCTTTATAGGTTTGATCACTGTCGATCTCCCCTGTGTAGGTATAGCGGAAGTAATCGTGATCACGCTGATAGGTGCCTTTGGTATAATTGACTTCTGCACCTAAGGTTGGTTTGTGGCTGAGGCCTAAACCATCTTCAATCGTGTTGAAACGCATAACACTTTTCAGGCCGTGGTTTTTCTGTTTTGAGGTCAAATCCCCTAAACCACCACTATTCAGTTCAGTGGTTTGCCAGTTCTCATCCAGAGCACGAACGGTTAGTGCATATTTTTGATCGTCTTTACGATCGTCTTTGAGATCTTGGGTGTTAGCCGTGAGTTCAAGTTGTCCAATATCTAATTGATGCTTAAATACTGCAGTAAAGCCAAGACCATTATGCGTCGAATCATAGCCCGAATTCATGATCGAAGCAGAAAATAGGTGACTATCATAAGAGGCATAATTAGCGGATAGATCTAAAGAGCTTTTATCCGAAAGGTCGAGGGAGTACTTGAGAAAATAATTGTCAGAGATACGACGTTGTTTTTTATTGCCATAGGCAAAATCAACCATTTCAACCTGATTGTTTTCATTTAGGATCGCAGAGTCACCACCGGTAACGGTCATTGGAATGGTTGAACTGCGGCGTGAAGCTGAGAAAACGATCCCTGAATTTTCACTGACGCCTAATTCAAACCAACCGCCGAAATCATTTTTATCATAGCGGTTCTGGAAACGTGCAGGGTTGGCGGTGTCATTTTTGCTGGTATCAATATTTTGTGCGGAATCATGGAATAAATTATTCCAGCCTGAACGAGTTAATCGATAATATGCATGGGCGCTATTCTCTCCTTGCCAGCGACGGCTATTGACTTCAACGGTTCCACCTGTGAAACCTCCAAATTCAACAGGAATATTATTATCATAGACAGCCATACTATCGATTAGCCTACTATCGATATAGATACCTTGGTCGCTACTGCTTAAACGAGTTCCCGTTTCACCTAAGCCATTATCAGCAGGATCAAAGTCATTATTAAAACTCACGCCATCTAAACGATAGGCATTTTGATAGCTGCTGGAACCATGAATTGAAATACGAGAGGGCTTTATTTCCCCTTGGTTCATTGAATTACTGTCACTATTGGCAAACTGAACCGCTGGGTTGGTTTTCATCAAATCGGTGATATTGCCATCACCTGTATTTCTTTGGCTAATCTCTTCAGAAGTCACATATTGTGGTGCTGACATGACATCGCTGACAGGGTGATTTTGTACTACACCCGAAACTTGGGTTTCAGGTAGCACTAATGTGCCTTGATTTAAGCTTTGTGGGCGAATGACCAATACGCCATTTTCATTGACCAGCTCTAACCCGCTACCGATGAGTATTTTTTGTAATGCGGTTTGTGCGGTGTAGTTGCCTGACAGCGCTGGCGCGCGTAGCCCATTGAGTTGATTTTTATTATAGAGTAATTGAATTTGCCCTTGCTGGCTGATTTGAGCAACGGAAGTTGCAAGGGGTTGTTCGGGTAGTGTAAATGCAACTTCTTGCGCTATCGCTGATTGGCAAGCTATTGCTGTACTCGCTGCAACCAACAGTGCAAGCGGTTTAAGCCGTTGATGTGTGAATCGAATTGACATAAGTATCCCTTATTCCTAAGCGGCACAAAATATGTGCTGAAAAATTGCTAAATAAATAACAACTGCTTAGGAAGAGGGGGAAATGAGAATTATCCTCACCTACAAATCGAAATAATTTTCATTTATTTTTTTTGTTTTGGATAATCAATACGTTATTTTTATCTTGATAAACGACTTGGACAGGTAACAACATAGGAAGCGCTTGGAAAAACTGATCGGGTTGGCGCAAATTGATACGTCCTGAGATCTTACTTTGAGCTAACGTTGCAGGTGAAAGCTCAACGTTGATTGGTGAATAGGCTTTAAGTTCAGCAAGCACTTCAAACAGTGGTTTATCAGTAAAACTCAACTCACCAAAGCGCCATCTTGCAATATCTAGCGGTGCAATTTTATTCACTTTAGCAGGGCTATTGGCGGCTAAACTCACGGCATTATCACCCGCAAATAAGTAAACAACTTGCTGTTGTTTCCCTGTTTGTAGGCTGACGATGCCTTGGTTAACACTGACAGCAATTTGTTGGTTTTCTCTATCGACTTCAAATTCAGTACCCACCACTTGAATGCGCCTTTCATCTGCTAGGATCACAAATGGACGATAGGGATTAGATTTGACTTTGAAGTAAGCACTGCCGCTGTCTAAATAGATTTGGCGAACTTCGGTTTCATAAGCGACACGAACTCGTGTATGGCGATTGAGAAATAACGAGGAGCCATCAGATAATATGACTTCTTTTGGTGCTTCATTAGCCACAAGAGTCATATTATTCAATAGCATGGATGGAAGATGGCTATAGGGTAAAAATAATACCGCAGCAATAAAAAAAGCGGCAAGGGTATTCCCCAATGGGCGCCAAAGCCGAAAAAACAGCCCTTTTTTCGGTTTGTTTACGATAGAAGCAGGCCTAGGCATCGCATCGAACTCACGCCAAACATCTGCAATTGCTTCATAGGCTTTAGCATGCTTTGGTGATGCGCTTAACCACAATTGAAACTGTTTAGCTTGTTCTGCCGTCAGTTGCTGGCTATGGCAGCGAGTGAACCATAGTGCAGCTTGCTCATCAATAGTGTCTAGTTCATCTGGCTCATGTATTGATGTGTGAGTCATTAATTTTTATTGCTCTGATTATCAAGGTGCTTTTTACAGTGAACCAAAGCAGCGGCAATGTGTTTTTCTACCATACTAATAGAAATTTCCATGCGTTCTGCAATTTCGCTTTGTGATAAGCCATCGAACCGATACAGTAAAAAAGCTTCTCGTCGCCGAGGCGGTAAGCTTTCAATAGCATCGCTTAGCCACTGTATGCGTTGCTGCTGCTCCAGTATTTCACTGGGATCTGCTTGTGTAGCCACTAAATTTTGCTCAATCAAGCTACCATCAACATCAGTGGTTGATTTTGCCTGACGTTGGTTACGACGCCAATGGTCAATTAAGACATGATTGGCGATTTTGAACAAATAAGCACGGTTCTCTTTGATCGGAGATTGTTCTTTTCTGTTAAGCCATAGTGTAAACACATCCTGTGATAAATCATCAGCATCATTGCTATTACCAAGCCGATTGCGGAAAAAGCGGACAAGCTGGCTATAAGTTGACTGATATGCCCCACTAATTTTGCGGGCAAGGGATTTATCGATCGTCATTTTTCGCTGGTGCCAAAAAGTTATGAATGCACATCATGCATTCAATGGTAAGTTCAGATTTATTGTAATAATGCCGTTTAAAATCAATCGTTTGATTTAGTATTTGACTAAAGATTAATAATAATGAATATCATTTTCGTTCGTATTATGCCTATAATCTGCAAAAAATAAAGTCGTGAGGCAAAATATGAGCAGTATTGCGGGTAAGATCGATCGCCCGATTTTCAGCCCTCTGGGCGGTTTGTTACTAAGTCTTCTTTTCCATGGAACACTCGCAGTGATTTTTATTGGTTGGTTTACCGCAAGCTTACCGAAAACGGGGGTTTTGCCACCGGCAATATCGCTACAGATGGGGGTTTATCAACTTGAACAACACTCAGAGCCTGAAGTTAACCATGCACCTAAACAGCAGATGGCGATCCCAGAAGAAATTTTGCCTGATGTAGTTGAAAAAACGCAAAAATTGCCTGAAACACCACTAGTTGATAATGGTACCTTGACTAAAGTGAATGACAAAAAACGTCCACCCAAAAAGAAACAGCCACAGGCTAGAAAAGTGGTGGAAGAAGCTCCAGTAAATACACAGGAGTCAGCGGTGACTTCTGTGCCTATGTCAGGGAGTGAGTCAAGTAGTCGTGCAAATTTTTCAAGTAATAGCTCAACGGCAATCAGTGGCCATCAAGGCTGGCAAAGCGAGGTTCATCAACGTTTAGCTAAAGCCAAACGCTACCCAAGAGCCGCCTTACGTTTCCGTTCGACAGGGGTTTCTCAGGTTAAAATTACCGTGGACAGTAAAGGCGAAGTGGTGAGTGCGAGTTTAATTAATTCATCTGGAACTAAAATTTTAGATAAAGAGGCGCTGGCTACGATCAATCGTGCTGCTCCATTTCCTGCTCCACCTGAAACGTTATTAGTTGAAGGGCGAGTAGAGCTTATAGCGCCTATTGTATTTGATACGACATCGATTTAAATCTGAGGCTGAGTATTTGCTCAGCCTTTGTGTTCAGGTGGTTTAGGCTTATTAGGCTTACTTTTTGCTCGACGTTTTTTAGGGCGATAAGGGCGCTGTTCCGCTTTTTTCTTCTCTGAGCTAGGCTTTCTCAATTGGCTGCTTGCTGTGCTTTCTTCTTCCTCATTGGTATTGTCTTCGTCAACAACCAACTGTGGAGGCATGTTTTTTCCTTTCTTTTTCTTGGTGCGGAATAAGGTATTTGCCAATACGATCCCAATACAAAGAGCCAACAAAATAAAGAAACGTAATACGTTAGTGCTGTTATCAGCTTGCTGGAGTTCTGTGGTTAATAGTTCTGTATCAATGGTTAAGCGTAGGTAGCCTTTAGGTTCTTCTTTTCCAGGAACGGGTACCACTAATTGATACTGAAAAGGTTGAACGGATTGATTGTTATCGATAGCGAGTCGCTCACGTACCGGAACCGTTTCCCCTGCATTGGCAATCAATGTGCCGCTCGCAGAGTAAATGCTGGCATCCAAAATATATTTGTCTTTCGTAATGTTATCTAAATTGGCGATAATTCGTTCTCGATTAAAATCTTTGCTGCCGGAAACGATATAATCGGATAAGCTGAATGCCACTTGCTCAGCTAAAACACGGGTTAATTGTTTGTATTGCTCAACGCGGTTTTGGTTTTGGCTGTTCCCTAAATAGGAAACGCCGTGCATTAATAAGGCAATTAATGCCACACAGATAACAATTATGACTGTTTTGTGAAGCTTAGATGTTAGTTTCATAGAAATCATTGAGTGCTCTTTGACTATTCTTTGGCATTATGGTGCCAGAGCTTGTGCATATAGGGTAGTTTTAGGCACATTTTATTATAAAACACTGAGTCGATTACAGGAGCAAATTTTCATGTCAACGAGTTTGACCTATTGCTATTTACCCGATGAAATTCAGAAATGGCCGGGCCTGCCATTATCACTGAGCGGGGAAGAGGTGATGCCTCTAGATTACCGTGCGGGGGATAGTGGTTGGTTATTGTATGGTCGTGGCTTAGATAAAGCACGTATCAGCGACTTCCAACAACGCTTAGGCATAGCAATAGTGATCGTTTCATCATGGCGAATTGACGATTACCAAGTGGTTCGCATCGCAGGTAGTATCACACCCCGCATTAAGAAACTGGCAGATGAAAGTTTATTAGATGTAGTGCCATTAGGCCAAATCCCTCGCTTGCGTTCTCCGGGGATCTTGTTGATGGACATGGATTCCACGGCGATCCAAATCGAATGTATTGATGAAATTGCTCGTTTGTATGGCGTTGGTGAGCAGGTTTCTGAAGTGACTGAACGTGCAATGCAAGGTGAACTCGACTTTACCGAAAGCTTAAAAGCACGCGTAGCACTACTAAAAGGTGCTGATGTGATGATCCTCCAACAAGTGATGGACACACTGCCACTGATGCCGGGTTTAACCAGCTTAGTTCGTAAATTACAAGCGATGGATTGGCATGTTGCGATTGCATCAGGTGGTTTTACCTTCTTTGCTGATAATTTGCGTCAACAACTGAAATTAGCTGCAGCCGTTGCCAACCAACTCGAAATTAAAGATGGCAAACTCACAGGTAAAGTCAAAGGGCCCATTGTGGATGCAAAATACAAAGCACAAACCTTAGTGAAATTGGCAGAAAAGCTTGAAATTCCAATAGAACAAACTGTGGCGATTGGCGATGGTGCCAACGACCTAAAGATGCTGCGTAAGGCAGGATTGGGGATCGCTTATCATGCAAAACCGAAGGTGTACGCAAGGGCGAAGGTAGCTATTCGTCACGCAGATCTTATGGGGGTGATGTGTGTTTTAAGCGGTGGTTTAAAACATGAGGAAAGATAATATCCGTTATATTTCGCGCCGTGGCGGTGCCGTTTTCGTCTAGCCACAACACGAACTATTTATATCGAGTGAATGTATTAGTAACAAAGCAATAAGGAGCGATATTGTGGCAAAAGGTGCAAAAAGGGCATTTGTGTGTAATGAGTGCGGGGCGGACTACCCGCGCTGGCAAGGTCAATGCAGTGCCTGCCATGCATGGAATACCATTACAGAAGTACGCCTTGCCTCAACGAGCTCCTCTTCACGTAATGACCGCCTAACTGGGTATGCAGGCAATGCTGCTGGGGTCAGTCGCGTCCAAAAACTATCAGATATTAGCCTCGAAGAGCTGCCGCGCTTTACGACAGGTTTTAAAGAGTTTGACCGTGTGTTGGGAGGCGGGGTGGTGCCCGGAAGTGCCATCCTTATTGGGGGTAACCCTGGCGCAGGTAAAAGTACGTTATTACTACAAACCATGTGTTTGTTATCTCGTGAAATGAAAACTCTCTATGTGACAGGGGAAGAATCTCTACAGCAAGTGGCGATGCGAGCTCATCGGCTTGGCCTGCCAACAGATTCATTAAATATGCTATCAGAAACCAGTATTGAGCAAATTTGTTTAACCGCTGAGCAAGAGCAGCCCAAATTGATGGTGATCGACTCAATACAAGTGATGCACATGGCTGATATTCAATCCTCCCCAGGAAGCGTCGCACAGGTTCGAGAAACGGCTGCTTATTTAACACGTTTCGCAAAAACACGTGGGGTGGCTATTATTATGGTTGGTCATGTCACCAAAGATGGTTCTTTGGCAGGCCCAAAAGTGCTTGAACACTGTATTGACTGCTCAATTATGCTAGATGGTGATGCTGATAACCGTTTCCGTACATTGCGTAGCCACAAAAACCGTTTTGGCGCAGTCAACGAACTAGGTGTCTTTGCCATGACAGAACAAGGGCTGAAAGAGGTGAGCAATCCATCGGCAATCTTTTTAAGTCGTGGTGATGAAATTACTTCTGGCAGCTCAGTCATGGTGGTATGGGAAGGCACTCGGCCCTTGCTGGTGGAAATTCAAGCGTTGGTTGACCACTCGATGATGTCCAATCCACGCCGTGTTGCTGTTGGTTTGGAGCAAAACCGGTTAGCCATTTTATTGGCTGTTTTGCACCGTCATGGCGGCTTGCAAATGTCAGATCAAGATGTTTTTGTTAACGTCGTCGGAGGTGTTAAGGTCACTGAAACCAGTGCTGACCTTGCATTGCTTCTCTCATTGGTTTCCAGTTTTCGTGATCGTCCATTACCAAGAGATTTGGTGGTGTTTGGTGAGGTCGGTTTAGCAGGTGAAATCCGCCCAGTACCTAGTGGGCAAGAACGTATTTCGGAAGCGGCAAAACACGGCTTTAAACGTGCGATTGTGCCACATGCCAATATGCCTAAAAAATCGCCACCTGATATGAAAGTATATGGAGTGAAAAAACTCTCAGATGCGTTAAGCGTAATGGATGAACTCTATGAGTAAAGGAAAATAAATGGCTGAATTTGATTATCTGAAGAATGCAATTAAGCAGGCTGGCTACACATTGCAGCAAGTTGCTGACGCCTCTGATATGACGAAAGGTTATCTGAGCCAGCTGATTAACGATAAAATTAAAAGCCCTAGCGCGCAGAAAATAGCAGCTCTACATCGTTTTCTTGGATTAGAGTATCCTAACAAGCAGAAAACTATCGGTGTGGTATTTGGCAAGTTTTACCCTTTGCATACAGGGCATATTTATTTGATCCAGCGAGCCTGTAGCCAAGTAGATGAACTGCACGTGATCCTTTGTTATGACGAACCTCGTGATAAAGACCTGTTTGTGAATAGCTCAATGTCACAACAGCCAACAGTAAGCGACCGTTTGCGCTGGTTATTACAAACCTTTAAATATCAAAAAAATATTCATATTCATTCCTTCGATGAGCAAGGAATAGAGCCATATCCACACGGCTGGGAAGTGTGGAGCGATGGTATGAAACAGTTCCTAAACCAGAACAATATTCATCCGAGCTATATCTACTCGAGCGAAACCAATGATGCACCACGTTATAAAGAGCATTTGGGGATAGAAACTATTTTGATTGACCCTGAACGCACTTTTATGAATATCAGTGGTAACCAGATCCGCCAAGCACCTTTCCGTTATTGGGATTACATCCCAACTGAAGTAAAACCTTTCTTTGTCCGTAAAGTCGCGATATTGGGAGGGGAGTCGAGTGGTAAATCAACATTAGTTAACAAATTAGCCAATATTTTTAATACCACCAGTGCGTGGGAGTTTGGGCGTGATTATGTATTTTCCCATTTAGGGGGAAATGAGATGGCGCTACAATATTCGGACTATGACAAAATTGCATTAGGTCACGCTCAGTATATTGATTTTGCTGTAAAATATGCAAACAAAGTCGCTTTTATTGATACCGATTTCATTACTACACAAGCTTTCTGTAAGCGCTATGAAGGGAAAGAGCATCCATTTGTGCAGGCGCTGATTGATGAATACCGCTTTGACCTTGTGATTGTTTTGGAAAACAACACACCGTGGGTTGCTGATGGTTTGCGCAGTTTAGGCAGTAATAAGGATCGTCAAGAGTTTCAATCACTGTTGATTGAAATGTTGCACAAGAACAATGTTGAATTTGTTCGTGTCGAATCGCCTGATTATGATAGCCGTTTTTTAACCTGCATTTCATTAGTTCAGCAACTATTGATGTTGGATGAATAAATAAAAGCGCCTACTATTTTTAGGCGCTAATTGATAGCTATATGGCATAGAGAAATATCATGACAATACAACCTAAGAAGCCAAGAACCAAACCCGCAGAAGAAAGGTTAGATGACCTGATGAATGCAGCGGAAAAACTGTTTCTTTCTAAAGGATTTGTGAGCACCACTGTCAGTGAAATTGTCTTGTCTGCCGATGTGGCAAAAGGGACTTTTTATCACTATTTTCAATCTAAAAATGACATTATGGAAGCGTTGCGCACACGCTATATGGATTGGTATTTAGGGCATATTCAAACTGCTTTAGATAACCAAACTACTGCGGGTGAAAAATTGAAATCATGGTGCGAGAACAGCGTTAAATACTATGTTGAAAAGCAAAATATTCATGACATGCTATTTCACGATGAATACCATGGACGTGGCAATGATCACGAAACCAGAGCCGTTGAACAAATCAAAGAAATTTTAGCGTTTGGCGAAAAAAAACAAGCATGGTCCGCTTTACCACCAGAGCTAATGGCAACGATGATCTACCATGCTATGCATGCTGCCGTTGATAACTTATCGAATAGTACGGAATACAATCAACATAACTTAGGCGAGATCCTCTATCAGCGCTTTAGCTTACTCCTCAGCTAAACTTATTTTATATTTTCTTTGTAAATGTTACTTGGTTAATATTAATATCTTCCTTTAAGGCGTTGACGTTCTATGGAACATAAAAGGTTTGGTGGTGAGAAAGGACAAAGAAACGTTAAGGCTTACAATAGATTCGGCGGTTGTTTTAAGGTTAAATCCTTCGGAATTCCCCGGCAAAGCCGGGGTGTGGTGGATTTAATTACGGCCAGATGTATTATTTATCATTCCCAAATACTAGAAACGCCAATTAGCTGACAGATTACCGGCGATCGAGCTATAGCCAGAACGAAACAATTCGCTTTGAACCCCGATGCTTAATTCGACATCAGTATTTATTTTATAGTTCATTCCAGCCTTAGCCCCCAGAGTGTCACGGGTAGTCACCAGACTCCTAGAATTAAACCCTACGCTGCGATAGTTGGCGAAAGAAGCTTGTTGCACTACATTACCATCCAGTAGCTCATGATCCCAAGTAAGCTGCAATTCAGCTGCAAGCGACGCCCCTGAAGCGAGCGGCAAACTCCAGTTACCATTTACCCCGATACTTGATTTTAAAGTATCGAAGGTCCCCGAACTTAGCATTAGATTGCTACCGTCATTGCCACTTTCTTTAATACTAGGGCGATATAATTTGGTGTAATTTAATGAGGTTACAGGTCCTGCGCTCATATTATCATTCAGCGCCCAATGATAGCCCCCGCCGGCCGTTATAGAGCCTGACAATCCTGTCCAACTGGTACGGTGGCTTGCTTTGTAAGTTTCTACATTAATGTTTCGATCCAGCCAGCTGTCTTCAATGCCAAATCGGCCATTGCCGAATAAATACATCCCTTCGGATCTTTCAACGCTGTAACGAGCTTGAATACCCAAATCGAAAGCTGTGGTTTTCCCATTCGCAGTGTCTGGTGATTTCACTGTCACTGATTGGCCACTGACAGCGCCATGAAAGCCATAAATCCAGTTGCGATCCTGCTCGCTTTGTTTTTCGGCGCCGAACACCATGCCATAACTGCTGGCGTTATACCCGACACTGCCACCTTGGCGTTGTTGCCAGAAGCCGCCGCCAAAGGGGATAGCAAAGCTGCGCCATTTGCTTTCCGTCAATTGTTTCGGCGTAATTGTGGGACTAGATCCGCCGATGATCCGTGTTATCTGTTGCTCACGGTGAAGGGAGCTCGCGAACATGGCGCTGTAAGCTTCCGCAGAAAGTTGCTGTAAGGCATTACTGACACTTTTGCCATCAGTAGCTGAGAAATCCAGAGTACGGTACAATGGTTGGATATCTGAATTGGCTTCCGCGACAATTTTATCCAGAGCCTGACCCACTTGTCGCGCATTATCGTCCTGAGCGTATTGGCTGTAAGCGTTGGAGGTGCGCAACATCGAGAGCTGCCAGCTATTCTCTCCCTGAAGCGTTGTTTGCAGTACCAGCGTGGGGGAACGGAGCAGGCTGTTCACTGCACTGAATTTGCCGCTGTTCGAACCTGTTTTTAGAAACTCTTGCGGATCCAGCTGCCAGTGTGTCGCATACCAGTCTGGCAACGGCGCAAACGTCAGTTGACCATTGAATTGTGCGTGCCCATCAACTTGCAGAGTATCATGCCCACCGCGCCCGTCGACTTCCAGTAGCAGTTGTCCGGTATCCCCCTGTTGATAATCACCTAATATATTGATTTGCCCAAGTGAATTGCCCGGCGCAAGGATACCATTGTTTACAAAGTGTCCTTCCTTGTTCAGGGTATAGCTGCCGTTACCTGATAGTATGGCGCCCGGCGAGATAGTTGAGTTGTAAATCTGGAAGTTGCCATTAAGTGAGGTTTTCCCTCCGAGTGTGTTCAGTGCCAGATTATTGATACCTTTAATGTTTCCATGGTAAGTAAAACTGAAATCAGGATCAGTGTCATCTGTCGCCTGCCCATGAATATTGGCCTTCCGACCGAAGGCAAACTGCGTCAACCTCTGCTGGCCGTTGCCATCCTTCTGGTTGTAGTTCGAGTAAATATGACCTTCCAGCTGGGCGCCATTTAAGATATTTATATTACCGACCAGCGCATTGTCCGAAATATAAATTGCTGCGTCCTTGCCTGAAATTCGCCCGCTAATGTCGGCATTATCTACTAGAGCCCCTTGCAATTCGGGTAATAATTTGTCTTCATACATATGACGCCAGTCTGTGGTATAGAGCCAGGATCCACGATACTCTTCTTTGTTATGTGAGCCACTATTGCCAAAATCAAAGCTGAGCGCGATACCATTGGTTCCCAGCGCTTGAACGTTGCCTCGTTGAATAAGGTTATGTTGTTTACCGTAGGCAAACATTACCCCACGACCATTCAAGCCATCGGCGTAGACCCGTGTTCTTGGTTCGATACTCAGGGTGTTATTTTGCCCATCAATACGGATGCCGGCACCGCCAGCCCCTTGCGTCAACAGATCTGCTTGCTGAAAGATACGGTTATTATCGCCATACACATGCAGGCCAACCCCTAACGTTGCGGTGTTATATTGCCCCGTTAGATAGCCATCCCCTTGAGGGTTTCGCAGAAAATAACCATTGCGGTTAACGAGGGTTTGTCCATTGCCATATAGCGAAAAACCGAAAAAGTTACGTCGGTCTATCTGATATCCCATGTCCTGCAGCAACGCAAGTTCGGCTTCCATGAAAGTGGTGTAATTGGAGTAGTATTGGTGGCTCATCATGCTGTTCTTCAGTTCGCTATGGCTCATGTAGTCAATATCGACCGAACCGTTTTTATTCAATATTTTCACCGGCACGCCGAGCATGGCGCCAGCAAGCACCTCATCTACGTGTTTGCCGGTGAAATAGCCTTTATCGAGCCATATATTAAAGCCTTGCGGATCCCATGGGCTATTGCATCCATCACACAGTATTATTTGCCCTGGTCGGGCAGGGTTGCCATTATCGTCACGCAGATGGCTGGCCCAAGAACCAAAATATTCAGCGTTGAAAGTGGGTGTGTAGGAGCCTAGTACTTGCTGTTCTATAACCTCATTGTTTATTCCCAGACCATGAGCTAGCTCATGAACAGCGATACTGAACAGATCATTTTTTTCTGTGCGCGGTAGCTGCGAAGGTACATAGGGAATGTCGTCATAACCCATTTTGCCTATGACCATCAGGGTATGGGAGCCGGAGGTTAGCTCTCCAGTATCAATGCCGTTTAAAGCCCCCTGCAATTGCGTTAGACTGACAGTATCGCTGCTTATTGGATTGGGGTATCCCAGTGCATTATCATCGTCATTCGTACCGACATTGATAATGGCGGGCAATTGCCCCGTTTTAGGTGTGATAACCTCAGCCCAGTAGCGCATGGCACCAAGTATTGTTTCTTTTTGTTGCTGATCCAGATCCCAGGTTGACTCTATATCTTCATCTTCCAGCCCATTTAGCTTAAAGGGGGCATCGCCAGCATTAAAGAAATTCACTTGAAATACAGCAATATTTTGAGGGTTATAGATCAGATGGCTTTCTACTGCATACGAATTATTATTGGTTAATAAACTAGTCAATACAGCAGCTATAAAAGACTTCTTCATATCAAACATCCTTGTGTAAAAAACAACTTTCTTTATTCGTTCATATAAGCTCACACCTATAATCAATAAATAAAATATTATATTTATCGATATGACTTGATAATATATAAAATAAATGACCTTACTCTATAATAGCTTGGTCTTCCTGTAGTTTATAAATGGACAAGTGGGATATATTGAGCTGATAGTTAATACTTTTTCACAACCAATACAATGCATAAAGAATTATCTTTAAGTTGGATTTATGGTGGTGTATGTCTACTATAGTAAATTAATAAAAAAATCAAAAATAAATTAATTAGTAATTTGATGAATTAACAGGTGTGTAAATATAATCTATTTATGTTATTTGATAATTTATAATATTTCAGACGGTCATACTCAAAATGTAATGAATGTACCCAATAAATTTTTAATTTTTATTTAAGTAGGGCATTTTATCACCCTACTTAAATTTTATTACCTGAGTACTACTTAGTCATACGCTTATATTTGATACGATGCGGTTGCAATGCATCAGCACCAAAGGTACGTTTTTTGTAGTCTTCATATTCACTAAAGTTACCTTCGAAGAAGGTGATATTGCCTTCGTCTTGGTAGTCGATGATATGAGTCGCAATACGGTCAAGGAACCAACGGTCATGCGAGATAACCATTGCACAGCCAGGGAACTCTAGCAGGGCGTTTTCCAATGCACGTAAGGTTTCAACGTCAAGGTCGTTGGTTGGTTCATCGAGCAGTAATACGTTGCCGCCAACTTGCAATAGTTTTGCTAAGTGCAAGCGACCACGCTCACCACCAGACAATTCACCAACGCGTTTGCCTTGATCGACGCCTTTGAAATTAAAGCGACCAACGTAAGCACGGCTTGGGATCTCAAAGTTACCAATACGCATGATATCTTGACCGTTAGAGATCTCTTCCCAAACGGTTTTGCTATCGTCCATTGCATCACGGAACTGATCAACGGAAGCAATTTTCACGGTATCACCAAGGGTGATCGAGCCTGAATCAGGTTGTTCTTGACCTGAAATCATCCGGAACAGTGTTGATTTACCTGCACCGTTTGGACCGATGATCCCAACGATTGCCCCTTTAGGAATGGAGAAGCTAAGGTTATCGATAAGAACGCGATCACCATAGGATTTGCTTAAGTTCTCAACTTCGATCACTTTATCCCCTAAGCGTGGTCCTGGTGGGATAAACAGTTCGCTGGTTTCATTACGTTTTTGGTATTCGACGCTGTTAAGCTCTTCAAAGCGAGCTAAACGTGCCTTACCTTTGGACTGACGACCTTTTGGATTTTGACGGATCCACTCAAGTTCTTTCTCAATAGACTTACGACGAGCCGCTTCAGTTGAAGCTTCTTGTGCTAGACGTTGATCTTTTTGTTCAAGCCAAGACGAATAGTTACCTTCCCATGGAATACCTTCACCACGGTCAAGCTCAAGGATCCAACCTGCCACATTATCAAGGAAGTAGCGGTCATGGGTGATCGCAACAACCGTGCCCTCATAGTCGTGCAGGAAGCGTTCTAACCATGCAACAGACTCAGCATCCAAGTGGTTAGTTGGTTCATCGAGCAGCAACATATCCGGTTTTTCTAGCAGTAGACGGCAAATTGCCACACGGCGGCGTTCACCACCGGATAGGTTTTCAATTTTTGCATCCCATGCAGGCAGACGTAAGGCATCAGCGGCACGCTCTAGCTGATTATCCAAGTTATGACCATCTTGTGCTGAAATAATAGCTTCTAGCTCACCTTGCTCTTTGGCTAATTTATCGAAATCAGCATCAGCTTCTGCATAAGCAGCATAAACTTCATCTAAACGGGTTAAAGCGTTCTTGACTTCAGAAACGGCTTCTTCCACGGCTTCGCGCACAGTGTGCTCAAGATTTAGTTTAGGTTCTTGTGGGAGATAGCCGATTTTAATGCCTGGTTGAGGACGGGCTTCCCCTTCAATTTCAGTGTCGATACCTGCCATTATACGCAGTAGCGTTGACTTACCGGCACCATTTAGACCTAAAACACCTATCTTAGCGCCAGGAAAGAAGCTCAGAGAGATATTTTTCAAAATATGACGTTTCGGTGGAACAATTTTCCCCACTCGATACATAGAATAGACGAATTGAGCCAATTTATTTTACCTATTGTTTTATAAATGAAAGTTCAATGTTCGAAGGTGCTTTAAGCACACAAATAATTTTTATGCTGTACATTATACCTTAGCGTATGTTTGTTGCCGCAAACATTTATGCGATTCACTCTAATTGTTCCTCATTTTATGTCAACAGTTGTGTATTTTTAAGATAACGGCGTTAGGGAGGGGGGATAGGATTTATACTTAACCATATACTTTGAATAAGTTATGGTCAGCTAGAATTGTTAATTTTATAGCAGCAATGACTGCTATAAAATTAATTTTACCATTAAATTAAATGATTATTGAACAGGTACAGCAGGGGCTTCTAGTTTTACGATATCAGATTTATTTTTCACATCATTTATTTGTATTTTCTTATCGGTTCTTTCTGACGTGCCCGTAAAAATACCCCCTTTTCTAATGGTAAGGTTTTTAGTTTGGCAGATCCCATCTAGCTGACCACTTTCTAAGATATCTAAATCTTCAGAAACACATAGCCCTTTCATTTTTCCATTAATTGAGATGGTTTGGGCATAAATTTCACCTTCAACAACCCCTTCTTTTTGAATAGTTACAACGCCATTATTGCTGCGAATACTGCCTTTTACATGGCCAAATATTTGGATGTCATCGTCCAAAACTAAGTCACCTGAAATATGGCAGCTACTTGAAATAGAAGTGTTTTTTCTCGGGGTCGCCACTTGTGTTAGTTGCTCTTCTTTTGCATCAATAAGCTCTTTACTACCACCAGATAAGTTTGGTTTTGTTGGTTCAATTGAATTATCTTTATTTTTTTTCGCAAACATCTGTTTATTCCTTGTAGAGAGTAAATAAAAAATAATGAAGAATATGATCAAGAAAGGCAGAGACACAATCGACGTGCGGGTATCAGTTAATACGTATATTAAAAGATAAGCCCACCCGCACCCTAAAATAGAAAAAAAGAAATTTTTGAAATCCATATCCTATCTCATTTTATTTTAAAGAATTTATACGCTAAATAATTCAAGGTGCAGCTAGGTGTATACATAAGTATGTGACTGGCGTAAGTCAGCGTAGTCACCATACCTTAACAAAAAGCGCTACAACTTGAAGTATAACGAGTATAGGGTTATTCCAAATGAGTCAGTTTAAGTTTACTAATTATAATATTTAACCGTAAAGATGACGGTTTGTCCATTTTTTAGCGATATCGTTACTCTTATTTTGAGTTATATTGATGGTTATATTTAATCAAAGCCTTTATTTAAATTGATTTGTTATATAATGCATTGTTTTTAATGGTGTTTGTATCTCGTTGTTTTAGTGGTATCTGATGGTTTTATTTGGCTTTTTGCCATACTTATTCGACATACAATATCTCTTTTAGAGTGATATGTATGATTAAGCTACTTTTTAGCATCTTTTAACGTTTGAACGTTATTGATAACTATTGAATTTAAATTCAAGAACTCTCTGGTTGTTTTTAAAACAAAAATCCAGCTTAATGATATTCATCAAGTGTATAATCTGAGTATGTATACAGTAGGAATTAGGGACGTACTAAATGAAAAAATTGTTGGTAGCAGCGCCAATTGCCATGATGTTGGTATCTACAGCAGTATGGGCAGACTCTCTACAGGATCAAAGAGACCGTTATCAAGCGATTAAACAAGCTTGGGATGCTAAGCAAATGGATGAAGTTGAGCGTTTACTGCCAACGTTGCAAGACTATCCTCTCTACCCTTATTTAGAATATCGGGAGCTCACTCAGGATCTCGATATTATTTCACCAAGCCAAGTGCAAAAATTCATTGATGCACACCCGACATTACCTGTTGCTCAAGCATTAAAGACGCGTTTTATCAATGAACTCGCGCGTCGCCAGGAGTGGAAGTCATTACTGGCTTTTAGCCCTGAAGAGCCAAAACCAGCAGAAGCTAAGTGCAACTATTACTACGCAAATTGGGCGACAGGCAACAAAAACTTGGCGTGGCAAGGTGCTGAAAAATCGTGGTTAAATGGTCGCTCCATGCCAGAAGCTTGCGATAAATTGTTTAACGAATGGGAAAAAGCAGGCTATCTAACACCTGAAATGACCCTTGAGCGGATCCACTTGGCGATTGATGCAGGTAATACTTCAATGGCGGCTTACCTCGCGAAACGTTTGCCACCGAGCTACCGTACGATTGGTGATGCATTAGTTAAGCTACAGAATGATCCTGCTTCGGTAACTAACTTCGCGAAAACAATGACGCCAACTGACTTTTCACGTCAAGCAACCATTGCTGCATTTAGCCGCTATGCTCGCCAATCACCTGATGAGGCACGCGCAGCATTGCGGGGTATTAGCAGTGCGCAAAAAATGAATATAGCCGAAACGCAAAAAATGAAAGATAGCATCGCGTGGCAATATATGGGGGATGTCACTCCAGAACAAGCGAATTGGCGAGATGAAACGATTGGTGAAACTGACTCAACCACGCTCAAAGAGCGTCGTGTTCGCTTAGCGCTTGGCTTAGGGGATAAAGCAGGGGTAGCAAATTGGCTAAAACAGTTGCCAGCGGATGCGAAAAACAAAGAAGAGTGGCAATACTGGCAAGGGATCACTTTGATCGATGAAGGGAAAAAAGCTGAAGGTGAGGCGATGTTGCGTAAACTCATCAATGGTCGTGGTTTTTACCCAATGGTCGCTGCACAGAAATTAAATACTGAATATCCGTTATATATTAAAACGGCTGAAAAACCAGAAGGTAATCTTGATAGTTTACCTGAAATTCAACGCATTCGTGAGTTGATGTATTGGCAAATGGATAATCTTGCACGAACCGAATGGGTTAGCTTAGTAGCATCATTGCCTGTGAATCAGCAAGAACAATTAGCGCGTTATGCGTTTAATCATAATTGGGCTGATTTGAGTGTGCAGGCAACTATTACGGCGAAATTGTGGAATCATTTAGAAGAGCGTTTTCCTTTGGCATGGGAAAAAGAGTTTGAGCGTTTCACTAGAGATAAATCCATTTCAAAAAGTTATGCGATGGCGATCGCAAGGCAAGAAAGTGCTTTTAACCCTCAGGCACAATCGCCTGTTGGCGCAACTGGCCTTATGCAATTGATGCCAGCAACTGCCAAACATACAGTACAAAAACAAGGTATTAGTGATTATGTCAACACGAGTCAATTGACGAACCCAGTAAAAAATATTGAGATTGGCACCGCTTATTTAGATGATGTTTACCAACAATTTTCTAATAACCGTATTTTATCAAGTGCAGCGTATAATGCGGGCCCTTCAAGGGTGACGCGTTGGTTAGGTAATAGTGGTGGTCGTATTGATGCTGTCGCTTTTGTTGAAAGCATTCCTTTCTCAGAGACCCGTGGGTATGTGAAAAATGTGCTGTCCTACGATGTTTTTTATCGTTATTTCATGGGACAAAACGGACCTGTGCTAACGGATAATGAGTGGTTGATGAAGTATTAATGTTTAACTCGATGATCTATTCATAGAATTATTTGAATGATACACAGGTGATTTGCTGTAGAGTATGCTATTATTTTGTACTAGTTAAATAGTATGGTTGGATAACATGACAGCAAATCACCTAAATGACCCAGCACTCACCACTAATGAGAACGATGACTGGCAACGCTTCGTTAAGTTACTTCAGCTTGCATTTGAGCAAGATTTACAACATCCGATCTTACAACTGTTACTGACACCAGACGAGCGCACCGCGCTGGCGACACGGGTACGTATTGTCCAAGAATTGATGCGGGGTGAAATGAGCCAAAGGGAATTGAAAAATGAGCTGGGGGTAGGGATAGCGACCATCACCCGTGGCTCCAATAGTTTAAAATCGGCACCGCAAGAGGTTAAAGCTTGGTTAGAGGAACAATTACTTAAAGAGTAAATTGTGCCATTGATAAAACATTGAGGGGCAAAGGCTGCCCCTTTTGTTATTTTTTCGTTATACTCTGCGTGCTTCATGTTGCAGTATTTAATTTATAGTACTGCTCATGGACTTTGTTGCAAAATCATACAAGCATTACAGGCGGCGGGACTCGTCGTCTCTGCCCATGGAGGCCAGCGTAAATCCGTGATACAAACGGTAGCGGCCTTAGAAGTGGGAAGCTTCGTCGTTTACGGCGAGGAGCAGTCACTTAATCTTCTATCTGGTTTAGCTCTTTATAAATTTCATGCTTAATGGGAACCAGTGCCAGTATCAGAGCCTGTTGGTAAACGCTTGTGCGTGTTAGTACCCCGTTAGTGAAAAAGCCAATAGCGCCACCTTGTTGCTTGATGTTATCGATACCGGTTAAATCCGCCATCTCATCGCCAAGTTCACGTCCTTCACGGATACCTGCAAGAACTTTTTCAGGGATCATGATACTTGCTGAACGTGATTCGCCACGGATTTGTTTATGTTCAATCACAATCCATGCAAAAGTCATGTCTTCATCAATACCCGCTTCAATACCGACCCAAAAATCGGCTTCTGGGCGCACTTGTCTTGATGCCATGACGCGTTGTCTTGCGCCTGTACGGGTTTCATTATTACCGATTGGTTGCTGTGGAACGCTGCTATCAACGTTAATATCTTCTATTTGATAACTGCCTGGCCCAAAAACAGCATCGAAAGCAAGATGAATTGCTTTAATTTTGGCAGGATTAGTCGTTGCAGCTATAACTTGGTACATTAATTATTTTCCTTTGAACACATACTTTACAAAGTAATAACGGAACACATCTATGTTACAGGTTTATCTTGTTCGCCACGGCGAAACCGAATGGAACGTGGCTCGTCGTATACAAGGGCAATCTGACAGCCCACTCACCGCTACCGGTCGTTTGCAAGCTAGGCAGGTTGCCGAAAGAATAAAGTTAGAAGGCATTACCCATATTATCACTAGTGATATGGGACGCACACGTGAAACTGCACAAATCATCGCTGATGTTTGCGGATGTGAAATTATCACAGAACCGCGTCTTCGTGAACTAAATATGGGGGTTCTTGAACAGCGTAAAATCGAAACCCTAACAGAACAGGAAGAACAATGGCGTAAAAGTCTTATCGATGGCACTCAAGGTGGGCGGATCCCCAATGGTGAGTCGATGGAGGAACTTTACCTGCGTATGTTTGCAGCATTAAATAGTTGCTTAGATCTTCCTGAAGGAAGTCGACCATTGCTGGTGAGCCATGGAATTGCCTTAAGTACATTATTAAGCCGTATTTTAGGGGTTCCTGCCTACTCAGAACGCCGTTTGCGTTTACGTAATTGCTCGATCTCACGTGTTGACTATCAAAACAGTCCTTGGCTAGCAAATGGCTGGATAGTTGAAAGCGCAGGCGAGGTGACTCATCTTACTCAACCGGCTTTGGATGAGCAGCAAGCATAGCTTGATGTGGAGTTTCGGGTATGAAACTCCACATCATTATCTTCTGATAGGGACATAATAATCAAAAGCAGCAATATGCGATTTTGGGTCATCATTCTTATAATTGATATCGCGCACTGAGATATCTTTAAGTTTATAATGCTCAATATCGTAACCTGGCCTGCGAGTTAGGTTAAGCTTAGGCAGGTACACACCATATATCTGGTAAAGAAACTCTTGCATTGCGCTACGCGTCGCTTCACCACTAAAACTAAATTTTACATACTCCCCCGCGGGAATAGTCAAATGACTATATTCGGCGTTGCTAAAACTGGCATCTTCAGGCTTAACGGCGGTCGTATAGAATACGGTTTGTTCATCTTCTTTTTCGGCGTTATGGATAGCGTGATGTAGGCCAAATACTTCAGAAGCGATGCCTGTTGTATGATCTAGATAATAGTGCCAGAAGGTTTGACGCATTTGTGAACAGGCACTTGACCACTCTTCGAGCGCATAGGAACAGCTTTGTTCCAAACCAATCAATGGTTGTTCCTGCATTTGCACAAACTCATGATCTAAATGACGATGATCATCTAAAATAATAGGCGGGCAAATACCTGTCGCACACCATTCTTCAGTACGGCGGTAATAAGCAGGTGTTAAGCTAAATTGTTTCTTAAATGCGCGGGTGAACGTTTGTTGTGAATCAAAACGGTACTGCAGTGCGATATCAAGAATTGGTCGACTGGTAAGGCGTAAAGCAACAGCTGCACGAGAAAGCCGGCGAGCGCGAATATAAGCGCCTATCGCTTGGTCAGTCACGTCTTTGAACATCCTTTGTAAATGCCACTTGGAGTAACCCGCTTTTGCTGCAACATTATCGAGTGATAGGGGTTTATCTAAGTTATCATCGATCCAGCGCAGGAGGTCACGAATAATATTGGTTTGATCCATGCATATCCCCAGTCGAGAAGACTTTAAAAACAAATAAATACTCTAAATAATTCGAGTTGCAGGTAGACGACAAGCGAAGATAGACGAGGAGCATAGATAAACTATGTGACTCGGCTAGCTGAGCGTAGTCTCCATATCTTAACGAAAAGCCCTGCAACTTGAAGTATGACGAGTATAGGCCGTTCAACGAACGGCTATTCTATATCAAGTTGCCTTTTTCGTTTATAGTAAAAGAGTTATATTTGGCATTTAGTTATAAACATATTGTTATAGCTGGAGAAAAAGTATCTTCTGGTTGAAAAGGAAACCTGTATGCGTTTTTGCAAGTTAAAAAAAATATTGCTGGCATCACTATTATCTGCACTACCTTTTGCGACATTTGCAGAAGAGATCGGCTCAGTTGATACCGTGTTTAAAGTCTTTGGCCCGGATCATAAAATCGTTGTTGAAGCATTCGATGACCCTGACGTAGATAATGTCACTTGCTACTTAAGCCGTTCAAAAACAGGGGGAATAAAAGGTGGCTTAGGTCTTGCTGAAGATACATCTGATGCCGCCATCTCTTGCCAGCAAGTTGGTCCTATCGAACTAAATGACCGCATAAAACGTTCACCTAAAAAACCACATGTTGTGTTCCAAAAACGGACGTCACTGGTGTTTAAAAAGCTGCAAGTGGTGCGTTTTTATGATCCAAAACGTAATGCGTTAGTTTATTTAACCTACTCAGATAAAATGATTGATGGCTCTCCGAAGAATGCTATCAGCGCTGTACCTATCATGCCATGGTAATCATGTAGGCAAAATGATACAGGGTGCAGTAAAACAAAAACCGGCCATATGGCCGGTTTTTTTAATTTCGCTGCTAGGCAAGTTATTCGTCTAAATCACCACAGAAACGGTAGCCTTCACCATGAATGGTAGCAATGATTTCTGGTGTATCTGGCGTTGATTCGAAATGCTTACGGATACGGCGGATCGTGACATCCACTGTTCTATCATGTGGTTTCAGCTCACGGCCTGTCATTTTTTTCAATAAGTCTGCTCGAGTTTGAATTTTCCCCGGGTTCTCACAGAAATGTAGCATTGCACGGAACTCACTACGTGGTAATTTGTAGTGTTCGCCAGCAGGGCTAACCAATGAGCGGCTATTAATATCCAGTTCCCAGCCATTAAACTTATAGCTTTCTACTAAACGGCGCTCTTCTGTGCTACCAGCTAAATTCATGGTACGAGAAAGCAAGTTACGTGCGCGGATCGTCAACTCACGTGGGTTAAATGGCTTAGTAATATAGTCATCAGCACCAATTTCGAGGCCAAGGATCTTATCGACTTCGTTATCACGACCAGTTAGGAACATTAAAGCGATACTTTCTTGTTCGCGTAATTCACGAGCCAATAACAGGCCGTTTTTACCTGGTAAGTTAATATCCATGATCACTAGATTGATGTCATGTTCAGAAAGAACATTGTGCATCTCTTCGCCATCTGTGGCTTCGTGAACAACATAGCCTTCCGCTTCAAAGATACTTTTTAGCGTATTGCGTGTGACAATCTCATCTTCAACAATTAAAATGTGTGGGGTCTGCATATTTGCTACCTAAAGTTTTAAAATAAAATTAGTGAACTCATAAGCCGCTTCCAAAAATTAGGTGGTTTTGGTTTTATATTGATTGGAAAAACGCGTCTATGAGTTATAAATAAGTTGTTGAGTCAACGTTACTATATATTATTGCCTCTGTTATTATCGGATTCAAAAATGAATCAAAATTTAGGCACTTTCCCAACGCTGGGCTGTTAACAGCAATATAACAGCTAATACTGCATTTACCACCTAAAAAAATAACTTTTGTTGATACATATCAAAATCAATTGTAGCACGTTAACAAAATTTGTTAGTAAGAAAACGTGACAAATTATACTCATGTTTAACTCTCAGATAATATCCTACTATTTATACTCATCATCCTTCGGGTACAGCCTTCATTGGTTGCTTCGTGACCTATTTAATGGTTACTTAACAACATTGCGAATGATTTAAAATAGATCAATTAAGTTGTTACCTAATTTTCTAATCTGTACTAAAAATGTACATGTTGTAGGCAATATCTACTAAAAAAAATCACAAATATTTTATATTGCCATTTGTTGGTTTTTTGGTTTTAAAGTTCAATAGCTATTGAGTTATTCTGCTTTATACTCAATTTTCGTTGAAAATATAGAATTATTTTTGAAATGCCACTGCTAGCAGATAACGCTTTTTTTGCAAATAAATTTGACATTTTTGGGCAATTGCTTTAACCGTATAGGGAGAACGTAACAGATCAAGAGACAGACAGAATTTATGCGTAACATCAGCCTGACAACGATTATTATTACCACCACCGTAACCACAGGAAACGGGGCGGGCTGACGCATCCAAAAAATAAAAACGAAAAAGCCCGCATCCAAAAAGATGTGGGCTTTTTTTTGGTGTTAAATCAGGAGAGAAATACCATGCGTGTGCTTAAATTTGGCGGTACTTCGGTTGCAAATGACGAACGGGTACTGAATGTTGCTGACATCGCTGAAAGTAAATTGGCTGATGGGCAAGTGGCTTTGGTGTTATCAGCACCAGCAAAAATCACAAACCATCTAGTCGCAATGATTGATAAAACGGTTGCAGGTCAGGATGTCATCACGCATGTGAATGATGCAGAAATGATTTTTGCTAACTTGCTAAAAGGATTGAAAGAAAAACAGCCGGGTTTTGAATACGATAAATTGAAAAAACTCACTGAACAAGAATTCGCACAAATCAAACAAGTACTGCATGGTATTACTCTTCTAGGACAATGTCCTGATAGCATCAACGCTTCAATCATTTGCCGTGGTGAAAAACTCTCTATTGCAATCATGGAATCGGTGCTAAAAGCACGCGGGCACAAGGTTACCGTGATTAACCCAGTTGAAAATTTACTTGCTGTTGGTCATTACCTTGAATCGACGGTTGATATCAATGAATCAACTAAGCGTATCGCTGATTTAAATATTCCTAACGATCATTTCGTTTTAATGGCGGGCTTCACTGCAGGAAATGATAAAGGTGAATTAGTGGTATTAGGCCGTAATGGTTCCGATTATTCAGCAGCAGTACTGGCGGCTTGTTTACGTGCGGATTGTTGTGAGATTTGGACTGATGTTGATGGCGTTTATACTTGCGACCCTCGTTTAGTGCCAGATGCGCGCTTGTTAAAAGGAATGTCCTACCAAGAAGCGATGGAACTATCCTACTTCGGGGCAAAAGTATTGCACCCACGTACTATCGCACCGATTGCCCAGTTTCAAATTCCTTGCCTCATCAAAAATACCACTAACCCAAACGCACCAGGAACTTTGATTGGTGATGGCCAAACGGATGAAAGCACACCTGTCAAAGGGATCACTAACCTTAATAATATGGCGATGATCAACGTATCTGGCCCTGGTATGAAGGGAATGGTCGGTATGGCGGCACGGATTTTCTCTGTTATGTCACGTAAAGGGATCTCTGTGGTCTTGATTACCCAATCATCCTCTGAATACAGCATCAGTTTCTGCGTGCCTCAAAACGAGTTAAGTCGTGCACGTAACGCATTGGAAGAAGAATTTTATTTAGAACTGAAAGATGGTGTATTGGATCCTCTGGATGTGATGGAACAATTAGCCATCATTTCTGTGGTTGGTGATGGTATGCGTACTCTGAAAGGAATTTCGGCACGTTTCTTCTCTGCATTAACCCGCGGTAATATTAATATTGTTGCGATTGCACAAGGCTCTTCTGAGCGCTCAATTTCAGCCGTTATCGCTAATGGGTCCGCAACAACAGCAGTGCGCTTATGTCACCAAATGCTGTTTAATGCAGAGCAAGTGATCGAAGCCTTTATTATTGGTGTTGGTGGTGTTGGTAATGCGCTGATTGAACAAATTCGCCGTCAACAACAATGGTTGAAGCAAAAACACATTGACCTGCGCGTTTGTGGTATCGCGAATTCAAGAGCCATGTTAACGAATATGCAAGGTATCTCGCTGGATAATTGGAAAGAAGAGCTTGCTGAAGCAACTGAGCCATTCAGCCTAAGTCGTTTGATACGTTTGGAGCGTGAATATCACTTCCTCAATCCAGTTATCATTGATTGTACATCTAATCAAGAAATTGCCGAGCAGTATGTTAATTTCTTAAAAGATGGCTTTAACGTGGTAACGCCAAACAAAAAAGCGAATACTTTATCAATGGATTATTATCGTCAGTTGCGTTCAGCTAGTGAAGCTTCAAAACGTAAATTCCTTTACGATACTAACGTTGGTGCAGGTTTGCCAGTTATCGAGAACTTGCAAAACCTACTGAATGCAGGTGATGAACTGGTTCACTTTAGCGGTATTCTTTCTGGCTCACTCTCTTTCATCTTTGGTAAGCTAGATGAAGGCATGTCACTGTCTGAAGCGACCACATTAGCAAAAGAAAAAGGTTTCACTGAACCTGATCCGCGAGATGATTTATCCGGTATGGATGTGGCTCGTAAACTCTTGATCCTTGCTCGTGAAGCTGGCTACCAATTAGAGTTAAGCGACATTGAAATCGAAGCGGTGTTGCCAACTGAATTTGATAGCACAGGTGATGTGGCGACATTTATGTCTCGCCTATCACAGCTTGATCAACAATTTGCCGATCGTATAAAAGCCGCAGAAGCAGAAGAAAAAGTGTTACGCTATGTTGGATTAATTGAAGAAGGGCGCTGCCAAGTGAAAATTGTTGCTGTTGATGGCAATGATCCACTCTTCAAAGTGAAAAATGGCGAAAACGCACTGGCTTTCTATACACGCTATTACCAACCAATTCCTTTAGTCCTCAGAGGGTATGGTGCAGGTAATGATGTTACCGCTGCCGGCGTATTTGCAGACATGTTACGTACCCTATCATGGAAATTGGGAGTCTGATAAGTGATTAAAGTTTATGCGCCCGCTTCAATTGGTAATGTTAGTGTCGGGTTTGATGTACTAGGTGCGGCAGTATCGCCCGCAGATGGCAGTCTACTAGGAGATTGCGTTACTGTTGAAGCAGCAGAACGCTTTTCTTTGACTAATAAAGGTCGCTTTGTCTCAAAACTGCCGAAGAAAAATGAACACAACATTGTTTACCAATGTTGGGAGCTATTTTGTGATCGGTTAGGTAAACCTTTAAATGTTGCAATGACCCTCGAAAAAAATATGCCAATTGGTTCAGGTTTAGGGTCAAGTGCTTGCTCGGTAGTTGCTGCCTTGATGGCTTTGAATGAATTTGCAGGTCGGCCTTTTGATGAGACGACCCTATTAAGCATGATGGGGGAACTTGAAGGCCGCATTTCAGGTAGTGTGCATTATGATAACGTAGCACCTTGTTACTTAGGTGGTTTACAGCTAATTATAGAGCAAAATGGTATTATTTCTCAGCCCGTTCCTGCATTTGATAACTGGTATTGGGTGATGGCTTACCCAGGAATTAAAGTTTCCACAGCGGAAGCTCGCGCTATTTTACCTAATAGCTACCCGCGCCATGATATTGTTAACCATGGCCGTTATTTATCAGGTTTTATCCATGCCTGCCATACTGGTCAGCCAAAACTGGCAGCGACCATGATCCAAGACGTGGTTGCGGAGCCTTATCGCACACAACTGTTGCCAGGGTTTGCGGAGGCACGCAAAAATGCTTATGAAATTGGTGCGCTTGCATGTGGCATCTCTGGATCAGGGCCAACACTGTTTGCGATTTGTGATGATCAACAAATTGCACAGAAAATGGCTGATTACTTACAACAACATTATATTCAGAACGATGAAGGCTTTGTGCATATTTGCCGTTTGGATCTCACCGGTGCAAGGACAATAGGGTAAACAATGAAACTGTATAATTTGAAAGATAACAGCGAGCAAGTGAGCTTCGCACAGGCAGTCAAGCAAGGGCTTGGCAGACAACAAGGCTTGTTTTTCCCTCAAGACCTGCCTGAATTCAGTGCTGCTGAAATTGATGAATTATTGAAGCTAGATTTTGTGACTCGTAGTAGCCGCATATTGACAGCATTCATTGGCGATGAGATCCCAGAAGCTGAACTTGCTGCACGAGTAAAAGAGGCATTTGCTTTTCCTGCACCTGTCACACAAGTTGAGCAAGATGTTGCAACACTTGAGCTTTACCATGGCCCAACATTGGCTTTTAAAGACTTTGGTGGTCGCTTTATGGCTCAAGCGCTAGGGCAGGTTGCTGGTAATCAGCCTGTGACTATTTTAACTGCAACATCGGGTGATACAGGGGCCGCGGTTGCTCACGCGTTTTACCGTTTGAACAATGTTCAAGTGGTGATCCTATACCCAGAAGGTAAAATTAGCCCACTGCAAGAGAAGTTATTCTGCACCTTGGGTGAAAATATTCACACGGTTGCAATCAAAGATGATTTTGATGCTTGCCAAGCGTTAGTTAAACAATCTTTTGATGATGAAGAACTGAAAAAAGCATTACATCTAAACTCAGCGAATTCAATTAACATCAGCCGTTTATTGGCTCAGATTTGTTACTATTTTGAAGCGGTTGCTCAGCTTCCAGCAGATAAGCGCCAGCAATTAGTTATTTCTGTTCCAAGTGGTAACTTTGGCGACTTAACCGCTGGGTTGCTAGCTAAATCAATGGGGCTGCCAATCAAACGCTTTATTGCTGCAACTAACGTGAATGACACTGTGCCTCGTTATCTTGAGCAAGGTGAATGGAAACCTCATCAAACGGTTGCAACACTATCAAATGCGATGGATGTCAGCCAACCCAATAACTGGCCTCGTATTGAAGAATTATTCCGCCGTAAAGGATGGTCGCTTAAAGATCTAGGTCATGGTGTGGTAACAGATGAAGTGACAAAAGAAACCGTACGTGAGCTAGATAGAAAAGGTTATATTTCTGAGCCTCATGCTGCGGTTGCCTACCGTATTTTACGTGATCAATTGCAAGATGGTGAATATGGCTTGTTCTTAGGAACAGCGCACCCTGCCAAGTTTAAAGAAAGCGTAGAGGAAATTTTAAATAAACAGTTACCTTTACCACAAGCCTTAGCTGAGCGTGCAGATTTACCGCTGTTATCATATTTCTTACCTTCCAATTTTACGCAATTAAGAGCGTTTTTAATGGAGAGAGCACCTAAGTAAGTATTTTAATATAGGAAAACGGAAGCGAGATGCTTCCGTTTTAGATTGTTGACAAACAGGCTTGTTTGACAATAGCTGCCAAGGTTATTTGTAATAAGCTTGGAAAATCATTGATTGATTTTTGAATGCTAATACAAAGCGGGAAAAACCACGTTTGTGTCCCGTTTTGTCAGCAACCTTAAACGACAGAATACGACTTCCCCTATTATATATCGTAATAAATAAAGTCATTGTGTTAAACATAGTTATACTCGAGTTGCAGCGTTGTTGAACTGCGTTCACTCGCGCAAGTCACATAGTTATCTATGCTCCTAGCGACTCACCTGTTTTTTTGCCTAGCTGGGCTTCGAATTATTTAAAAAAGTAGAAAACGATATCATCATGACAGAGTAAAACCCTCTACTCACCAGTTAATTCACTAATTTCCCTGAATTCGCACCATCTGAACCGTTTCTTCCTCCATTAGGCCCACCAAGGCCACCTCGACCACCTTCACCCCCTCTAGCGCCAGCATCGCCGCCATTGCCACCATTACCGCTTCCCGAGCCATTTCCACCGTTCCCTCCGTGCCCTCCATGTCCACCATTGCCACCGTTCCCTCCGTTTCCATTTCCAGTTCCATTTCCACCATTACCGCCGTTCCCTCGCCCATCGCCGCTGCCTCCATTGCCTCCGTTTCCTCCATTTACACCGCCACTTCCTCCATTCCCTCCATTTCCATTACTACCTGATTGTGCGTTACCGCCATCTCCTCCATGACCATTTCCAGAACCTGTTCCACCGTTCCCGCCGTTAGCTCCGTTACCCCCATAACCTCCACTACCGCTGCCACCGTTTACACCGTTTCCATTATTGTGAAGATGGAACACATTATTGGTACTTGAGATAGCATGTTGAAGCATTGGAGTTATTGATTGATAGGTATTACTCGTTGAATAGCTTTGTATTGGTAAGGGGAATAAAAATAGAACACCTATTGTTGTTAGCAATTTCTGTCGCATAATTATCTCCAACCCCCTTCTTTTATCGAAGGGGGATTAACTAAATAGTTAAGTTACCAATAAATTAGTAACCATTCCCACCATTCCCACCATTCCCTCCATTGCCTCCATTGCCTCCATTGCCTCCATTGCCGCCATGCCCGCCGTGCCCGCCATCGCCACCATGACCTAGATATTTAACGGTTGCAGATGTTGGTTCTACTAATATATCCGTAAATGGTGTGACAGAAGCAAAAGCGATAGCTGGAATATACAGTGCAGCAATAAAGATAGATTTTATTTTCATATAAATTTCTCTTGGTTAATTGATTAAATAAACTGCATTGTTAGTTTAGGTCCGCTGAGTAATTAATCAACGAAATTAAATCGTTAATTTTATATGTCGTTATAACAAATTTTATTTTAATTTATTTTTTATATTAAAATCAGATAATTGAATTTTATTTCATTATTATTACTTAAATTTATTTAATATTTTATTTGATTTGTAATTTAATTACTAGGAATAATTAGGAAGTATAATTTAAGTGGGGTGACTGTTTTTTAGCGAAGTAATAGTGAAAAAACCTGTCACCTATTATGAACGTATAAGAGACAGGTTATTAAATGTATTCACTAAAGAAGCTAGTTTTCTTAAGATAAATATTAATCTTCGAGTATTAACTCAATCGCTTTTAACTCTTCTTGTGTGAATTGATAATTATCTATAATACCTAAAGCATCATCAATTTGGCTGACTCGGCTAGCACCAATGAGCACTGATGTGATCCTATCATGACGCAATATCCAAGCGAGTGACATTTGACTAAGCTTTTGCCCTCGATTGAGAGCCAGTTCATTAAGCCTTTTTACTTTATTGATGACTGTTGATGTCAGCCTCTCTGGAGGAAGTGATGGATTACCAGCTGCTCGGGAATCGGCTGGGATACCATTTAAGTAACGATCTGTCAGTATACCGCCGGCTAAAGGGGAATAGGCTATTGAGCCAACACCTTCATCTTCCAAAACATCAAATAGGCCCTCTTCTGGATCCCGAACTAGCATAGAGTAACGTGGCTGGTGGATAAGGCAGGGAGTACCAAATTGGTTAAGAATATCTATCGCCTCTTTAGCAAGCTCGGCGGGATAGTTTGAAATACCTACGTATAACGCTTTGCCTTGGCGGACAAGAAGATCAAGCGCTCCCATCGTTTCTTCGAGTGGTGTTTCAGGATCGGGGCGGTGATGATAAAAAATATCGACGTAATCTAAGCCCATTCTTTTTAAGCTTTGATTGAGGCTGGCAACGAGATATTTTTTGCTACCCCAGTCACCATAAGGGCCATCCCACATGGTGAAACCTGCTTTAGATGAAATGATCATTTCATCTCTATAGGGTAAAAAATCTTGCTGGAGAATACGGCCAAATAGGCTTTCCGCGGCACCAGGTGGTGGTCCATAGTTATTCGCGAGATCGAAATGAGTAATACCATGATCAAAAGCATGTCTTAACATAGCTCGACAGTTATCTTGCGGTTTATTGTCACCAAAATTGTGCCAAAGACCTAAAGAGATAAGAGGGAGCCTTAATCCGCTGCGACCACAGAGACGATATTCCATGTCTGTATAACGATGAGTATTGGCAATATAAGGCATACTTCACCTCCGAATTATTGGCAGAAAGACCTTGAGTATATTGTCACAATCATAGTGTGTACTGTGAGGAATCAATGCTAATTGATGGCCTAATGGGTTATTTTTAGCAAATTTGTGATATGGGATAAGAAATAGCAGGGTGATAGTGCGTTAGCCCATCACCCATAATGATTAATGCTGCTCAGAACGAGTGAAAACGAGTTCATTACCCTGAGATTGGCTCTCATCAAACTGATATCCTTCAAGATTAAAATCTGCTAATTGCTCAGTTTTGGTGAGTTTATTTTGAATAATAAACCGGCTCATTAAGCCACGTGCTTTTTTAGCGTAAAAGCTAATCACTTTATATTTACCATTTTTCTCATCGAGGAAAATAGGTTTTACCATAACAGCATCTAGCTTCTTAATATTGACGGATTTGAAGTATTCATCCGAAGCAAGGTTAACCAAAATTTGATCACCTTGAGCAGCAATAGCTTGGTTTAGATGGTTAGTAATGATATCGCCCCAAAACTCATATAAATCTTTACCACGAGGGTTTTTCAAACGCGTTCCCATTTCAAGGCGGTAGGGCTGCATTAAATCGAGAGGACGTAATAGTCCATATAAACCAGATAAAATGCGTAAATGCTGCTGAGCAAATGCAAAATCTTGTTTACTAAAGGTCTCTGCTTGCATACCAGTGTACACGTCGCCTTTAAAAGCAAGGATAGCTTGGCGTGCATTTTCAGGGGTAAAATCAGCATGCCATTCACCGAAACGTGCTGCATTCAGGCCAGCGAGTTTATCGCTAATTTTCATTAGACTAGAAATATCTGCAGGAGAAAGCTTACGGCAAACATCGATAAGCTGTTCTGATTCACTCAGCAGTTCTGGCTGAGTAAATGTTTTTATGGCGAGTGGGCTTTCATAATCTAATGTTTTAGCAGGTGAAATAGTGATAAGCATGACATGATCCCTATAATAAAATGACGAACACCACTGTACCAAAAAATGTGAGTAAATGGCTAATTGATGAGATAAGTAAAAACAATTTTTCTATTTTGTCGCACTGTGATTATGCTTAAAAGAAGCTAAAAGGATTCAGTTTTTATTTAATGTGCGAAAACGATTGCATATCAATTAGTTGTTGCCTAATGGTTTTAGTCGCTTGCAGCAACTTGGATGCGTGATATTATCATTAATACGGTGCGGCGCTTGCCACAATTCCTTTATAACAACGAGATTAAAGAAATGACCGATAAATTAACTTCCTTACGTAGTCTAACCACCGTTGTTGCTGACACGGGTGATATTGAAGCGATGAAGCTTTATAAACCACAAGATGCGACAACTAACCCATCGTTGATCCTGAATGCAGCACAAATTCCTGAATATCGTAAACTGATTGATGAAGCTGTTGAGTGGGCTCGTAAGCAAAGCAGTAATCGTGAACAACAGGTTATTGATGCTTGTGACAAACTGGCAGTAAACATCGGTCTGGAAATTCTTAAATTAGTTCCAGGGCGTATTTCAACTGAGGTTGATGCTCGTTTATCTTATGACGAAGAAGCGTGTATTGCTAAAGCACGTCGTTTGATCAAACTATACAACGAAGCGGGGATCAGCAATGACCGCATTCTGATTAAACTTGCATCAACTTGGCAGGGTATTCGTGCAGCAGAGAAGCTGGAAAAAGAAGGCATCAACTGTAACCTGACTCTGTTGTTCTCTTTTGCTCAAGCACGTGCTTGCGCGGAAGCTGGCGTATTCCTGATTTCACCATTTGTTGGCCGTATTCTTGATTGGTATAAAACCAATACAGATAAAAAAGAGTATGCACCACAAGAAGATCCTGGTGTGGTTTCAGTGACTGAAATCTATAACTACTACAAATCACATGGTTACAAAACTGTGGTTATGGGGGCTAGCTTCCGTAATGTGGGTGAAATTCTTGAGTTGGCAGGTTGCGACCGTCTAACTATCTCCCCAGCATTGTTGAAAGAGCTGTCTGAAGCACAAGGCGAAGTTGTTCGTAAACTCACTGATGCAGGTAAGACAAAAGAACCTGAAGCTAAATTAACTGAATCTCAGTTCTACTGGCAGCACAATCAGGATCCTATGGCTGTTGATAAACTGGCTGAGGGCATCCGTAAGTTTGCAATTGACCAAGAAAAACTGGAAAAAATGATCGCAGAATTACTGTAATTTCGGTCATTGTTTTACCAAGAGCCCAGTGCAGATAATGCACTGGGCTTTTTGTTTTCATGGTAATCAGAAAATAAAAAATATCATATGCAATATGTTGCGTTTTGCGATCAAATGTCGCATTCTGTGTTTGATGTTTTTCATTCCTTATTGATAGGATTAACTAGAAGGTAACACTCATGGCTATTTCAGTTAGGTTAGATGAGGACTTTGTGTCCGATGCTAAGATCCACGCTGAAGCGACAAGCAGAAGTGTTCCGAAGCAAATCGAACACTGGGCAAAAATCGGCCGTATTGCTGAAGATAACCCTGATCTGCCTTATAGCTTCATAAAAGAATTATTGTTGTCACAGGCGGAGGTCGAAAACAAAAAGGTTTCTCGATATGTCCGTAAAACAAAACCAGATTGATGTATACCAATCAAATAGGTTTGCAAAAGCGCTAAATAAACTGCCTGAATGTGATTTAAAACGTGTAGAAGATGAAATTGATAAGGTCATAGATAATCCTTTGTTAGGTGAACAGAAAAAAGGTGATCTTTCTTATCTAAGAGTTCATAAATTTAAGCTTAATGGGCAACTGGTGTTACTAGGTTATTCATGGATTGCAGGGGCGTTATCGTTATATCTGTTAAGTATTGGGCCACATGAGAATTTTTATAGTGCTCAGAAGAAGCAGACTAAAAATGATTTAAAATTAATTAAGTGATCTTATACTCTAAATAATTCGAGGTGCAGCTAGGCGACAAGTGAATGTAGTCAACAACGCTGCAACTTGAAGTATGACGAGTATAAATGAATAATTTTTTCATCTAGTTTACCGCGATAGCAATATGCAGCACTGAAAGCTGATATCTTCCGTGATATCATATTAAGCAGTTTCTGTTGTTTACTTGTTGAGGTTGGTATGGATGAATTGCGCATTGGCTTGGTTTCGGTCTCTGATCGTGCTTCAAGTGGGATTTATGAAGACAAAGGGCTCCCATCTTTAGAAGCTTGGTTGGCAAAAACGCTAACCACTCCTTTTAGAATTGAAACTCGCCTGATCCCTGATGAGCAAATCATGATTGAGCAAACCCTTTGTGAGCTGGTGGATGAATTCGCTTGCCATTTAGTGTTAACAACGGGTGGAACAGGGCCGGCACGCCGTGACGTAACTCCTGATGCAACGCTTGCTATTGCTGATCGTGAAATGCCTGGGTTTGGTGAGCAAATGCGTCAAATCAGCCTGAATTTTGTGCCTACAGCTATTCTTTCTCGCCAAGTTGGTGCGATCCGTAATCAAGCATTGATTTTGAACTTACCGGGGCAGCCAAAGGCAATTGCTGAGACCCTTGAAGGGCTAAAAGATGCAGAGGGGAATGTGATTGTTTCAGGAATTTTTGCCAGTGTGCCTTACTGCATTCAATTACTGGATGGCCCTTATGTAGAGAGCGATCCTGCAATCGTTAAAGCTTTTAGACCAAAATCGGCTATTCGTTCTTAGCCGTCTGCTATGTCAGGTGAGGTTAACTCACCTGACTAACATTAATCAAAGTTAACCACGTTGTCCAATTGGTAGAATGGTTTTGCCATATTGCTCATTCAACACTTCAGCCATTGCCAAATAGAATGCGCTAGCACCGCAAATAATACCTTCAAAACCTGCAATGGTTAAAAGGGTTGTATTGCCAGTTAAATTACCGATAGCTAACAGGGCGAATAGAATCGTTAAGCTACCAAATATAAATTGCAAGACGAAGTTGGCTTTAAATGTTCCAAGGAACATGAAAAATGTAAAAATTCCCCAAATCAGCAAATAGATCCCTAAAAAGGCGGGGTCAGTCGCTTCTGCCAAACCCATTGTTGGTAAAAATAATAAGCCAACTAATGTTAGCCAAAACATACCGTATGAACTAAATGCTGTAGCGCCAAACGTATTTCCTTTCTTATATTCAATAAGTCCGGCAATCACCTGAGCAATACCACCATAAAAAATCCCCATGCTCAAAATGACTGATGAGAGAGGGAAAAAACCTGCGTTATGGATATTGAGCAGAATTGTTGTCATACCAAAGCCCAATAAACCAAGTGGGCCTGGATTTGCAATAGAGCTGGATTGCATATAACCTCTGGTGAAAATTATTAAAAATCAAAAAGATACAAAAATACTCCGCCAGTTGAATTCAGCTGGCGGCGAATCATACGCAGTTTTTGTTGATGAAACAATGATCGAAAGACAGGTTTTTTTGCAAAAAATACCAAATTTTTTTAAGGTATCCCCTTGATGAATGAATTTACGACCCCATCTTTAAAGCATCCCTCGTTAACAATCGCAATTATTGCTTAATGCAAAAAAAATTGAGGTGCGGAGCAAAAACTCCCTTGAAAATGAAATATTGAACCTCATATAGATTGATAACGAAATTGTATAGAAAAGAATTCCTTTGGAGGCGTTTTAGATGGGTAAAATTATTGGTATCGACTTGGGTACAACTAACTCATGCGTTGCAATTATGGATGGTACTACTGCGCGCGTTCTAGAGAACAGCGAAGGTGATCGTACAACTCCTTCCATCATTGCGTACACTCAAGATGGTGAAATTTTGGTCGGTCAGCCAGCAAAACGTCAGGCAGTGACCAACCCAGAAAACACACTGTTTGCGATCAAACGTTTGATCGGCCGTCGTTTCCAAGACGAAGAAGTTCAGCGCGACGTTTCAATCATGCCATACAAAATTATTGCGGCAGATAACGGTGACGCTTGGTTAGATGTTAAAGGCCAAAAAATGGCTCCACCACAAGTTTCAGCTGAAGTTCTGAAAAAAATGAAAAAAACGGCTGAGGACTACTTGGGTGAGCCAGTAACCGAAGCTGTTATTACTGTTCCAGCTTACTTTAACGATGCTCAGCGTCAAGCAACCAAAGATGCGGGTCGTATCGCGGGTCTAGATGTTAAACGTATCATTAACGAACCAACAGCAGCAGCATTGGCTTATGGTCTAGATAAAGAAGTTGGTAACCGTACTATTGCGGTATACGACTTAGGTGGTGGTACATTTGACTTATCAATTATCGAAATAGATGAAGTTGATGGCGAAAAAACCTATGAAGTTCTGGCAACCAATGGTGACACTCACTTAGGTGGTGAAGACTTCGATAACCGTTTGATCAACTACTTAGTAGAAGAGTTCAAGAAAGATCAAGGTGTTGATCTGCGTAATGATCCACTAGCAATGCAGCGTCTGAAAGAAGCAGCAGAAAAAGCGAAAATCGAGCTTTCATCTGCACAACAAACTGACGTGAATCTGCCGTACATTACTGCAGATGCAACTGGTCCTAAACACATGAACATTAAAGTGACTCGTGCAAAATTAGAGTCACTGGTAGAAGATTTAGTTAAACGCACTATGGAGCCGGTTAAAGTTGCTCTGCAAGATGCTGGTTTGAGCGTTAACGATATCAACGACGTGATCTTAGTTGGTGGTCAAATCCGTATGCCAATGGTGCAAAAAGCGGTTTCTGACTTCTTTGGTAAAGAACCACGTAAAGATGTTAACCCAGATGAAGCGGTTGCGATTGGTGCAGCAGTTCAAGGTGGTGTATTAGCGGGTGATGTTAAAGACGTTCTGTTACTTGATGTAACTCCACTGTCTTTAGGTATCGAAACGATGGGTGGTGTAATGACTTCGTTAATCGCGAAGAATACGACTATCCCAACTAAACATAGCCAAGTATTCTCTACTGCGGAAGATAACCAATCAGCAGTAACGATCCATGTTCTGCAAGGTGAGCGTAAGCGTTCAAGCGACAACAAATCACTGGGTCAATTTAATTTAGATGGTATTCAAGCGGCTCCTCGTGGTATGCCACAAATCGAAGTCACCTTTGACATTGATGCGGATGGTATCCTACATGTTTCTGCTAAAGACAAAAACAGTGGCCGTGAGCAAAAAATCACCATTAAGGCTTCTTCTGGTCTGAACGATGAAGAAATCGAAAAAATGGTACGTGACGCGGAAGCGAACGCAGAAGCTGACCGTAAATTTGAAGAGTTAGTACAGGTTCGTAACCAAGCTGACCAATTAGTACACGGTACTCGTAAACAAATCGAAGAAGCAGGCGATAAACTGCCAGCTGAAGATAAAGCAAACATCGAAAAAGCAACATCTGAGCTAGAGGCTGCAAGCAAAGGCGAAGATAAAGCAGATATTGAAGCGAAGATCCAAGCACTGGTTGCAGCTTCAGAAAAACTTCTGGAAATGGCACAGCAACAAGCTCAAGCGGGCGCAGCAGGTGCGGGTGCAGAAGCGAAGAAAGATGATGATGTTGTTGACGCTGAGTTCGAAGAAGTTAACGATAAAGACAAAAAATAATGCCCTTAGCGGGCGCAGTGACCTTGCTAATGGTTATTAATGGTTACTGATACCGAACACGGGCGTCGAGGAAACTCTACGCCCGTGTCGGCATGTTAAGGGTAAAATAAATGGCGAAAAGAGATTTTTATGAGGTTTTAGGCCTCGAAAAAAATGCTTCTGAAAAAGACATCAAGCGAGCATATAAGCGCTTAGCAATGAAGTACCACCCTGACCGTAATCAGGAAAATAAAGAAGAAGCAGAAGCACAGTTTAAAGAAATCAAAGAAGCTTACGAAATCCTGTCCGACGATCAAAAACGTGCTGCGTATGATCAATATGGTCACGCTGCGTTTGAGCAAGGTGGCATGGGTGGTGGCGGTGGCTTCGGTGGCGGTGCTGACTTTAGTGATATCTTTGGTGACGTCTTCGGTGATATTTTTGGAGGCGGCCGTAGACAACAGCGCCCAAGCCGTGGTTCTGATCTGCAGTACAACATGGAACTGACTCTTGAAGAGGCTGTCCGTGGAGTGACCAAAGAGATCCGCATTCCAACTTTGGAAAGCTGTGATGTTTGTCATGGCAGTGGTGCGAAACCAGGCACTAGCGCAGATACTTGTCCAACCTGTCATGGTATGGGACAAGTGCATATGCGTCAGGGATTCTTCTCGGTCCAGCAGCCATGTCCAACTTGCCATGGCCGCGGTAAAGTCATTAAAGATCCATGCAACAAGTGTCATGGGCATGGTCGTGTTGAACGTTATAAAACATTATCCGTTAAAATCCCTGCAGGGGTTGATACTGGCGATCGGGTACGTTTGTCAGGTGAAGGTGAAGCAGGTGAAAACGGAGCGCCAGCGGGCGATCTGTTCGTTCAAGTCCATGTGTTGCCGCACAATATTTTTGAGCGCGATGGTAATAACTTGCATTGTGAAGTGCCAATTAACTTCGCGATTGCGGCATTGGGTGGCGAAATTGAAGTGCCAACCCTTGATGGTCGTGTGAAACTGAAAATCCCAGCAGAAACTCAAACAGGCAAAGTTTTCCGTATGAAAGGAAAAGGTGTGAAATCTGTTAGAGGTGGATTGCAAGGTGATTTGATGTGCCACATTGTGGTTGAGACACCGGTTAAGCTTAATGAGAAACAAAAAGAACTGCTTAAAGAGTTTGGTGAATCGCTAGGTGGTACGAGCGGCGAAAAAAATAGTCCGCGTTCAAAGCGTTTCTTAGATGGCGTGAAGAAGTTTTTTGACGACCTGACTAGCAAGTAATAAGTATAATATTACTTACTCATTATTTAAAAACACTCGCTTTTGCGAGTGTTTTTTTATTCTTCAAGCATCCTAAGGCTGTATAACTTATTGCAGTGATGAAGCACGACCGTAAAAATACTCAATACTCACAAATTTTACAAATATAAATTGATAGCGGTTCTACTATGTTTTAATAGATATATAGAGTTATGGGGTCATCTTGAATGTCAGATTTCGTAGATCATTATCATGAGAAAAAGTGAGCAAATTCAAATTAATTTGTCTATATTAAAATTTAACGATTATTTAGCATCTTTAGTGAGCTATTTCGCTAAATGATCGTTAATTTCGAGTGATAATAGATGAATAAACGATTTTTTACGAATCAATGATTAGCATAATATTAACACTCTGTTTATTTTGAGGTTAAACATATGACAGCAATCATCCGTAAATTTTTAAGGTTAGAAGCAGCAGGAGGGCTACTCCTGATTATTGCTGCCATAGTCGCATTAATTATGGCAAATTCGCCATTTCAGGGACTATATCAGCAGTTTTTAGACATTCCAGTTGCCGTTAAAATTTCATCATTAGAACTCGATAAACCATTAATTTTATGGATTAATGATTTTTTGATGGCGATTTTTTTTCTTGTTGTGGGGCTTGAAGTTAAGCGAGAGCTACTTGAAGGATCGTTAGCAGGTAAAGATAAAGCCATTTTCCCAGCTGTTGCTGCTTTAGGAGGGATGCTAGCGCCCGCACTGATTTATTTATTATTCAATGGTGCTGATGAAGTCACTCGTCAAGGCTGGGCTATACCTGCCGCAACAGATATTGCTTTTGCGTTAGGCGTGATGGCTTTATTAGGTAAGCGTGTACCGACTGAACTAAAAGTGTTTTTATTGGCACTTGCCATTATTGATGACCTTGGGGTTATTGTCATCATTGCGTTTTTCTATACTAATTCACTGTCTGTGGTTGCGCTAGGCTTGGCAGCATTATGTGTTGCTATATTGATTATGATGAATTGGCGGCGTGTTGAAAATACCGCGGCTTATTTAGTTATCGGGCTCATTTTATGGGTGTGCATACTTAAGTCTGGGGTTCATGCGACGTTAGCTGGTGTTATTGTCGGTTTCTTGATCCCACTTCGTGGCACAAATAACACTAAGCCATCAGAAGAGTTGGAGCATGTATTACATCCTTGGGTTGCATATCTGATTCTACCGATATTTGCTTTTGCAAATTCAGGGGTTCAATTAAATGGCGTGACATTAGATGGTTTGATGAGCACGTTGCCTTTAGGTGTTGCAGCAGGCTTATTATTTGGTAAGCCATTAGGTATTTTTCTATTCAGTTGGGTTTCGGTAAAACTTGGTTTTGCTAAATTGCCTGAATCAATTAATTTGAAGCAAGTATTCGCGGTTTCTGTCTTATGTGGAATCGGTTTTACTATGTCTATTTTCATCACAGGGCTTGCTTTTGATGGGCTGGATGAAAGCTATAGTACCTATTCACGACTGGGTATTTTGATTGGATCGACATTAGCTGCGTTTTTAGGTTATTTTTTATTAAAGGTAGTGTTACCGAGGAGTCAACAAAAGTAACGATTGTCTGAATTCTAATAATTTCAGAAATAAAGAGTAAGAATTTCCGAGTCAATCCATTATGATGTACCCGCAGCATTCACTTTTTGTGCTGCGGGTATTTTTATAATAGCTCCTGAAAAAGGGCATGTATACTCTAAATAATTCGAGGTGCAGCTAGGCGACAAGCGAGTCGTTAGGAGCTTAGAAAGCTACATGACTGGCGCGAGTGGGCGTGGTCACGTATACCTTAACGAAAAGCGCTGCAACTTGAAGTATGGCGAGTGTAGAACCAATATAGCGAGGCTACTATTGGTGGTACAGAAGGAAATGATATGCGGGTTTCACATCTTAATTTTAACCATCTTTATTATTTTTGGCATGTATGTAAAGAGGGTTCAGTGGTTGGGGCCGCTGATGCGTTGTATTTAACGCCTCAGACTATCACAGGGCAAATAAAAGCATTAGAAGAACGGTTAGGTGGTAAGTTATTTAAGCGGCAAGGGCGTGGTTTAGTTCCCTCTGAGCTAGGGCAGCTTATTTTTCGGTATGCCGATAAAATGTTTATGCTAAGCCAAGAGATGCTTGATATTGTCAACTATAGCCGAGAGTCGAATTTATTGTTTGATGTGGGTGTAGCTGATGCGTTATCAAAACAGCTGGTGAGCCGAGTATTAGAAACTGCAGTCGTTGAACATGAACAGATCCATTTACGTTGTTTTGAATCTACTCATGAAATGTTGCTTGAGCAGTTAAGCCAGCACAAACTTGATATGATTTTGTCTGATTGTCCAGTTGACTCATCACAGCAAGAAGGGTTGTTCTCTGTGAAGTTAGGGGAATGTAGCATGAGCTTTTTTTGTCGCCAACCGGTGCCTAAGAAGCCGTTCCCCGAGTGTTTAGAAGAGCGCCGTTTGTTAATACCAGGCCGTCGCTCTATGTTAGGTCGCCATTTACTAACTTGGATCCGTAATAAAAACTTGGAAGTTGAAGTTCTCGGTGAATTTGATGATGCGGCCCTGATGAAAGCGTTCGGAGTCTCTCATAATGCCATATTTGTGGCACCTTCATTATATGCAGCAGATATTTTAGAAGGGGAAGATGTGATCGAACTGGGTCGACTAGACAGTGTAAAAGAAGAGTATTTCGTTATTTTTGCTGAACGAATGATACAGCATCCAGCAGTTCAGCGTGTTTGTAATAAAGATTTTTCAAATTTATTCTCAACACCCTTTGATAAGCTTGAGAAAAAAGTTTAGCAAACAAAAAAACCGGCAGAAGCCGGTTTTTTTAGCTAATCAAGAAGCAAAATTACATTGCTTTGATTTGAGCAACTAAGTTAGCTTTATGACGAGCAGCTTTATTTTTGTGGATCAGGCCTTTAGTGGCGTGACGATCAACAATAGGTTGCATGTCATTGAATGCTTTCTGAGCCGCTTCTTTATCGCCAGCAGCGATAGCAAGGTAAACTTTCTTGATAAAAGTACGCACCATAGAACGACGGCTAGCGTTGTGCTGACGACGTTTCTCAGATTGTATAGCGCGTTTCTTAGCTGATTTGATATTAGCCAAGGTCCAACTCCCAAATGTATTCTATTGAGGACAATTCAAAGGTCGAGGAATATGCCCTTTCGGCCTTCATTTGTCAATGGATTTGTGCAAATAAACGTCGTGTACTTCGACGTAAGTGCGTTTGTGAATGGTGCAAGATTCTACCAGCAAATGCTAGAGGAATACAGATCTTCGCGCGAAAAAAAGCGTAATTGATGGTAGATAATCAAAAAATATTTTATCGAGAAAATTTTTAAGATCATGAATAGAAAGTAAAGCTCAATTATCGAACAATAGTTGTTTGATTATTGGTCATTGATTACAATGGGTTGCACTAGTGGTTGTGAAAGTCAGAAAAAATTACGATTTTTCGAGACCTCAGCGCAAATTTGTTGTATTGATAATCCATTGGTTATCCCTATATTTTGATTTTATTATTTGCAGTGGATAATTTTTAACCATCATCCTTGGGTGAGGGGGTAAGAAATTTATCTGTAATGGCTGTGTTGATCAAAAAATGGTGATTAAATGAAACCTTTTGCGAACTTGGGTTAACCTTAAGCGTCGTACAGGGTATAATCCAGCTATTTCCTCGGTATTGAGCCTGTTATGGAGCTAATTCGCGGTATACAGAATATCCGGGCGTACCATCATGGTTGCGTGCTGACTATTGGTAATTTTGACGGTGTCCACCGTGGGCATCAGGTATTACTTCAAAATTTAAAACTGAAAAGTGAGCAGTTGGGGTTACCCACTGTCGTGATGATTTTTGAGCCTCAGCCACTTGAGTTTTTTATTGGTGATAAAGCACCTGCTCGTTTGACGCGCTTGCGGGACAAAGTGAAATACTTAGCAGATAGTGGGGTTGATTACCTCCTTTGTGTTGAGTTTAATCAACATTTTGCCTCACTAACGCCTTCTGAGTTTGTCGCTGATTTACTGGTCGAAAAACTGGGTGTGAAATACCTCGCTATTGGCGATGACTTCCGTTTTGGCAAAAATCGCATGGGGGATTTTGCGTTCCTTCAGCAAGCTGGAAGTCAGTATGGTTTTGAAGTGGCGGATACAGAAAGTTTTTGTGATTCAGGGCTGCGTATTAGCAGCACTGCTATCCGTAAAGCAATACAAGATAATGACCTAGCATTAGCAGAAGCTTTGTTAGGCCATCCATATCGTATTAGTGGGCGTGTTGTTCATGGCAACCAACTCGGTCGTACTATTGGTTTCCCGACAGCAAACCTGCCATTAAAACGATTGGTTACCCCTGTGATGGGTGTGTATGCTGTAGAAGTGTATGGTTTAGGGGATAAACCCCTACCAGGTGTGGCCAATATTGGTACTAGGCCAACGGTTTCTGGTAAAGGCCAACAATTAGAAGTTCATCTAATTGATATCACTATGGATTTATATGGGCGTCATATTGATGTCGTATTACGTAAAAAAATACGTGATGAACAGCGATTTGCTTCATTAGATGCGCTGAAGGAGCAAATTGCTAAAGATGTGATTACAGCGAGGGATTACCTAGCTGCAACGGGTGTCAGATAATTTAGCGGAAAAATGGAACTGAGAATCGATGAGTGACTATAAAAATACCCTGAATCTACCAGAAACAGGGTTTCCAATGCGTGGTGATCTCGCAAAACGCGAACCACAGATGTTAGAGCGCTGGTACAAAGAAGGCTTGTATCAAGCAATCCGTAAAGCAAAATCGGGCAAGAAAACGTTTATCCTGCACGATGGTCCTCCGTATGCTAACGGCAGTATTCATATTGGTCACTCAGTTAACAAAATTCTCAAAGACATTATTATTAAATCCAAAGGGTTGGCGGGTTATGACTCCCCATACATCCCTGGTTGGGATTGCCATGGTCTACCGATTGAACATAAAGTTGAACAAATCGTGGGTAAACCCGGTGAAAAAGTATCCGCCGCTGAATTTCGTGCACAATGCCGTCAATATGCCAAAGAGCAAATTGAAGGGCAAAAAGCTGACTTTATTCGCCTTGGGGTGTTAGGTGAGTGGGATAAGCCCTATTTGACGATGGATTTTAAAACCGAAGCTCACATTATCAGAGCATTGGCAAAGACTATCGCTAATGGTCACTTGGTGAAAGGCGCTAAACCAGTTCACTGGTGTACGGCTTGTGGCTCCTCTTTGGCCGAAGCGGAAGTTGAATATTATGATAAAACATCACCTTCTATCTATGTTCGTTTCCCTGCTGTAGATAGCAAAGCGGTGTATGAAAAATTTGCTGTCACAGGTGATAAAACACCTGCGTTGGTTATTTGGACAACAACACCTTGGACATTGCCTGCTAACCGTGCGATTTCTTTAAATCCTGAGTTTAAATACCAGTTGGTTGAAGCGGGCGGCGAAGTGGCGATCCTTGCGGCTGATTTAGTTAAAGATGTAATGACAACCGCTGGTGTCGAGTCATGGAAAGTGCTTGGTGAGTGTGATGGTAGTGCACTTGAATTATTGCGTTTCCAACATCCATTTATGGGTTTTGATGTTCCTGCGATCTTAGGTGAACACGTTACGTTAGATGCGGGTACAGGAGCCGTACATACAGCGCCAGGCCATGGTCCAGAGGACTACGTGGTGGGTCAAAAATATGGTTTAGAAACGGCAAACCCTGTCGGGCCAGATGGTTGTTTCCTAGCAAATACTTACCCAACACTTGATGGCGTATTTATTTTTAAAGCCAACGACCTGATCGTTGAATTGTTAAAAGAAAAAGGGGCTCTGCTGTACAAGCAAGCCATTTCTCACAGCTATCCATGCTGCTGGCGTCATAAAACACCTGTTATTTTCCGTGCTACACCACAATGGTTTATCGGCATGGATAAAAATGGCTTACGTGAACAATCATTGAAAGAGATTGATATTGTTCAGTGGATCCCTGGTTGGGGTCGTGCGCGTATCGAATCTATGGTTGAAAATCGCCCTGACTGGTGTATTTCTCGTCAACGTACTTGGGGTACACCAATGTCGTTGTTCGTACATAAAGACACTGAAGAATTGCACCCACGCACGTTAGAGTTGATGGAAGAAGTTGCGAAACGTGTAGAAGTTGATGGCATCCAAGCATGGTGGGATCTGGATCCTGCTGAGTTACTTGGCGAAGACGCTGAAACTTACCGTAAAGTACCAGATACTTTAGACGTTTGGTTTGATTCAGGATCAACTCACTTTGCTGTTGTGGATGCGCGTCCTGAATTCCATGGCAATTCAGCAGATATGTACCTTGAAGGTTCAGACCAACATCGTGGCTGGTTTATGTCTTCACTGATGCTGTCGACGGCAATGAAAGGCAAAGCGCCTTATCGTCAAGTGCTGACGCACGGCTTTACCGTAGATGGTCAAGGCCGCAAGATGTCTAAATCTTTAGGCAATACAATCAGCCCACAAGATGTGATGAATAAATTAGGTGCTGATATTTTACGCCTATGGGTTGCATCAACCGATTACACAGGGGAAATCGCTGTTTCTGATGAAATTTTGAAACGTGCAGCGGACTCATACCGTCGTATTCGTAATACAGCACGCTTCTTCTTAGCTAACTTAAATGGTTTCAATCCAGCGACTGATATGGTGAAACCGGAAGATATGGTGGTGCTAGATCGCTGGGCAGTAGGTCGCGCGCTGGCGGCACAGAAAGAGATTGCAAAAGCTTACGATGAATATGATTTCTTATCCGTTATTCAGCGTTTAATGCATTTCTGCTCAATCGAAATGGGGTCTTTCTATCTAGATATCATTAAGGATCGCCAGTACACCGCCAAGAGCGATAGCCTTGCGCGTCGTAGCTGCCAAACAGCACTGTTCCATATTGTTGAAGCGTTAGTTCGTTGGATTGCACCTGTGCTTTCTTTCACTGCTGATGAGGTTTGGAATGAAATGCCGGGCGAACGTGCTAAGTATGTCCTGACTGAAGAGTGGTACGACGCACTGTTTGGTTTAGATGCGTCCGAAGAAATGAATGATGATTTTTGGGCTGAGTTGCTAGCCGTTCGTGGCGAAGTCAATAAGGTGCTTGAACAAGCACGTGCAGACAAACACATTGGTGGTTCATTAGAAGCAGCTGTCGTGTTGTATGCAGACAAAGACCTAGCGGCGAAGCTTAATTGCTTAGCTGACGAATTGCGTTTTGTGCTGCTAACTTCACAAGTTACTGTTGCAGATATCGCCTCTGCACCAGCCAGTGCACAGCAATCAGAGCTGAGCGGCCTAAAAATTGGTTTTAGCAAAGCATCTGGTGAGAAATGCCCTCGTTGCTGGCACTATGCTAATGACGTAGGTTCCGTGGCTGATCACCCAGAGTTGTGTGGTCGCTGTGTCACTAACGTAGCCGGTAACGGTGAACTGCGTAAGTTTGCATAAATGAAGAGACCACTTTGTTCTACTGGGTTGCGCTGGCTGTGGTTAACCGTGGTGTTAATCGCATTGGATTTAGGGGTCAAACAGCTTGTCTTGAAAGAGATGAATCTGTATGAGCCACATCCAATCATGCCTTACTTCAATCTTATGTATGCGCAGAACTTTGGCGCTGCATTTAGCTTCTTAGCTGATGAGGGCGGCTGGCAACGCTGGTTTTTTGCTGGCGTGGCAATTGCGATTTCAATCATTTTAATTGTGATGATGTATCGCCAGAGTGCACAAAAACGTTTAAGTAATATCGCGTATGCTCTGATCATCAGTGGCGCAATTGGTAACCTAAGTGACCGTTTAATACATGGTTTTGTTGTCGATTATATTGATTTTTATATTGGCAATTGGCATTACCCTACATTTAACCTTGCAGATATGGCTATCTGCTTAGGTGCGGCACTCGTGATCCTCGAAGGCTTTTTGCCCGATAAAAGCAAAAAGAAGGAAGATTAAAGGATTAAATGTATTTTAAATAGTTCGAGGAGCAGTTAGGCGACAAGTGATTAAGTTTACGTGTCTTAACGGAATACACTGCAACTTGAGGTATGGCAAATATAACCCCTAGCCCGGTTCTTCCGGGCTAATTTATATGATAGAAAATAGGTTTGATTTATGTCTACTCAGGTACAGCCGCATAGCGCGGTACTGCTGCATTTCACGCTGAAATTAGAAGACGGTTCAACGGCAGACTCTTCATATAGCCAAGGGAAACCAGCGTTGTTTAGTTTAGGTAATGGTTCATTGTCACCCGAATTGGAACAGCAACTTTTAGGGCTAGGTATTGGGGAAAAGAAAAGTTTTTCTTTACCGGGGGATGTGATTTTTGGTAAACACAATCCTGATTTAATTCAATACTTTTCCTTACGTGATTTCACTGAAACAGGGATACCTGAGATTGGCACTATCATGCTATTTACGGCAATGAATGGCAGTGAGATGCCAGGGGTAGTAAAATCAATAGAGGGTGAGTCGATTACCATTGATTTTAATCACCCGCTAGCAGAGCAACAAATCAGTTTCGATATTGAAGTGCTTGAGATTGACCCGCAATTGGAGAGTCAAAATGCAAATATTAATGGCTAACCCTCGTGGTTTTTGTGCAGGGGTAGACCGCGCAATCAGCATTGTAGAAAGAGCGTTAGAGCTGTATGGCGCACCTATTTATGTCCGTCATGAAGTTGTTCATAACCGTTATGTGGTTGATGACTTGCGTCAGCGTGGTGCTATTTTTATTGAAGAGATCTCAGAAGTTCCTGATGGCTCTATCTTGATTTTCTCTGCTCATGGCGTCTCTCAAGCAATACGCCAAGAAGCGCGCTCCCGTGATTTAACCATGTTATTTGATGCTACGTGCCCCCTTGTCACTAAGGTACATATGGAAGTTGCACGAGCAAGCCGAAAAGGCAAAGAAGCTATCCTAATTGGTCATGCAGGGCATCCTGAAGTTGAAGGTACCATGGGGCAATACAACAATCCAGAAGGTGGAATGTATCTGGTTGAAAGCCCTGAAGATGTGTGGAAATTACAGGTTAAAGATGAAGACAACTTGTGTTTTATGACGCAAACAACGCTTTCGGTTGATGATACCTCTGATGTTATCGATGCATTAACTCAACGTTTTCCTAGTATTGTTGGCCCGCGTAAAGATGATATTTGTTATGCTACGACCAACAGACAGGAAGCTGCGCGCGAACTTGCAGAACGTGCTGATATCGTGCTGGTCGTTGGCTCGAAAAACTCATCGAACTCGAATCGTTTAGCAGAATTAGCTTCTCGAATGAAAAAGCCAGCCTATTTAATTGATGGGGCTGAAGATATTAAAACAGAGTGGTTAGCTGATAAAAATATTATTGGCTTGACCGCGGGAGCCTCTGCCCCTGATATCTTAGTTCGCCAAGTCATCGATAGGCTCCAAGAGCTTGGTGCTAAAGATGTCGTTGAGCTTCAAGGACGTGAAGAGAATATTGTGTTTGAAGTTCCTAAAGAGTTACGTGTTGAAGTTAAAGAAATCAGTTAATTAGCATTAACTACCCCTCTCATTGATTTAATTGATTGGAGGGGGAATTATTTTTGGAGTTTTCATTGCTATCTAACAATATCGCTCATTCATCTAATGTGCTCTCTGTTTTTGATTTTGATGGCACATTGACCTATCACGATAGTTTTATTCCCTTTTTGAAGTTTACGTTTGGGAAGTACCGTTTTTCACGCAAAATTATTAAATTAGTTTTGCCAACTTTACAATGTGCTAGGCGTAAATTGACGCGTGATGAACTAAAAGAAGTGTTAATAAAAACCTTCTTAACAGGCGTAGATGAAAAATGGTTGAGAGAAAAAGCCGAACAATTTTGCCAAATTTATTGGTCTAAATTAATGCGTCCAGAAGGGGTTTTAGGTGTAGCAGCTGAGGTTGAAAGTGGAGCTGAAGTGACTATTTGCTCTGCTTCACCTTCTCTTGTGCTCAAACCATTTGCTGAACGATTAGGCATTAAATTGATCAGTACCGAGTTAGAAATTGTTGATGGTAAGCTAACGGGCAATTTAGTTGGGCAGAACTGCCGACGTGAACAAAAAGTAAAGCGTTTAGAGCAGGTATATGGTGATTTAAATCGATATCATTTAAGGGCTTGGGGTGACACTCGAGGTGATTTTGAGTTATTGCAGGCTGCACAAGATGCGCATTGGCGTCATTTCCATAAAAAACATTACCGTTATAAGTATCGTAATGTTGTAGCAAGAGATGAGTAGAGCAAAACCTCTTGATAAATTGTATATCAAGAGGTCATTCCATTAATTAGTCTTTTTCGGGAAAACCACACTCGTAAGTACACCTACCGTTAATACTGCAAGTATTACCCACAAACTCATATTGGTTGAAATATTATAGCCATGGTGCCAAAGGTGATCCGTGGCATTTAAAGCTAATTTTCCCGCGACAAAAAACAGCAGCACAATGACGGCCTTTTCGAGATAAACCAAATATTGCTTTAGTGCCTCAAGGACAAAATACAAAGTACGTAGACCCAGTATGGCAAACATCATTGCACTATAAACAATTAGTGGTTCACGACTGACAGCGATAATGGCAGGCACTGAATCGAAAGCAAACATAACATCAGATAATTCAATAATCGCCACACATAGCATTAATGGTGTTGCATAGTAGGCTGCTTTGGTCGCTCTACCTACTTTGATATTCTTGTTTTCAGGTTTACTGAGTTCGTGCTCAACCTCTTTTTGGGTTAATAAAAAAGCATTGCCATTGATCTTGGGCCATATGGGAAAAAAGCGTTTAACTAAACGATAGGCAAGATGTTGTGAGTAATCTTCTATTTCATCATCATCACGTTGCTTCAACATCATGATTGCTGACCATGCCACAACAAACGCAAAAACCAGTTCAACATATGGCCCTAAGCTAAGCAGACCTGTACCGATAGCAACAAAAATGCCTCGAAAGACAATTGCACCGATCACTCCCCAATACAAAATACGATGCCGATAATGATTAGGTACTGAGAACCAAGAGAAAATAGCCATCATAAGAAATAAATTATCAACGGAGAGCACTTTTTCAAGGATATAACCCGTGATAAATAAACTGGCGACTTCTGAACCATGATGTAGATAGAGAAAAACAGCAAAAGCCATTGCGATCGCTACCCAAAACAGCGACCAAAAAATGGCATTCTTGAGTGTAATGGCTTTATCTGAACGATGCATGAATAAGTCGATGGCAATAGCACCGATGGCTAATGCAATAAAAACGATAACGGTTTCAGTGGGAAAACCAATATGAGTGTTAGTCATATGATAAAAAGCTACCTTGCTTAAAGTGAACCATTGTAACGATGAAATATAAGTTTAGACTTGTTAGCATATGATTCACAGTCATTTTTATACTCGTCATGCTTCAAGTTGCAGCGCTTTTCGTTGAGGTAGATGTGACTACGTTCACTCGCACCAGTCACATACTTCTGTATGCTCCTAGCGACTCGCTCACTGTCGCTTAGCTGCACCCCGAATTATTTAGAGTATAACAACTTTTTCTGATAATTTTAGCGCGTTATACGCTTTTGTTAATAATTGGTGATTAGCGCTAGCGTGGTTTTGATGAGCTGGTTAATCTATATAACAATGATTTTTCAAATTATGCAGTGGTTAAGGTTTGTGACCGCGTAAATCCACAGCAAGATGGCTAAAAAGGATATTAAATGACGAATTCAACAGTTCGAGTTGCAGTTGTTGGGGCGGGTGGACGCATGGGACGCCAGTTAATTCAGGCGGCACAACAACAAGGTATTCAGTTAGGTGCGGCAATTGAGCGAGCCGGTTCTACATTGGTTGGTACTGATGCTGGCGAGTTAGCAGGTATTGGTAAATTGGGTATTAGGATTGTTGATTCGTTAGAGGCAGTAGTTGATGATTTTGATGTGGTGATTGATTTCACTCGCCCAGAAGCAACATTACAGTATTTGGCTTTTTGTCGGGTAAATCGCAAGGCGATGGTAATTGGTACTACGGGGTTTGATGAACAAGGTAAACAAGCAATTTCAGACGCCGCTCAGTCCATCCCGATTGTGTTCGCAGCAAATTTTAGTGTGGGTGTTAACTTAGTTCTCAAATTATTAGAAAAAGCAGCAAAAGTGATGGGAGACTATACTGATATTGAAATCATCGAAGCCCACCATCGCCATAAAGTGGATGCGCCATCTGGAACGGCATTGGCGATGGGAGAATCGATTGCAAACGCACTAGGTAAAGATCTAAAAGATTGTGCGGTTTACGCGCGTGAAGGCTATACGGGAGAGCGTGAGGCTGGCTCAATTGGTTTTGCAACTGTGCGCGCAGGCGATATCGTTGGAGAACATACTGCTATGTTTGCAGACATTGGTGAACGTGTAGAAATAACTCACAAGGCTTCCAGTCGAATGACATTTGCTAATGGTGCTATTAGAGCTTCATCTTGGGTAGTTGCTCAAAATGCTGGGTTATATAATATGAAAGATGTTCTTTGCTTGGAAGATATCTGATTATTTTTTATTTTAAAATAACTGTAAATCATGGTATTGCATTATGTAATGTTATTATTTGCAGTTTTTAATTGTTTTTTATTTGTAGTGTTTATTTTTTATTGTTTTTTTGTCTCATTGCCTTCCGTTTGGTTAAATAATCATCTTTTATTATCCCTAAACATGATTTATCATCAGTTATGCAACTAATTCTATTTGCAACCGTTTACTTCGAGGTTATGGTTGCTAGTTTTAGTGCTCAATACTGTAAAAGTTAGGCTGATAACCAAAAAAGTAAGAAAAAAACGAAAAAAATGCGTTTTTTTCTAGACAAGACCTCATCTCATCATTAGAATGCGCGCAATTTGCCAAAAATTGCTTAAAAACGCATTTTGGCATTGATTTAGATCCTCAAATCTGAATTAATATGCACTAATTGTGATTTATTATTCCCTGGAGGGTGTTTTGATTAAGTCAGCTATACTGGTTCTCGAAGACGGAACCGAATTCCACGGGCGCGCCATAGGTGCTGAAGGGGCCGCTGTTGGAGAAGTCGTTTTCAATACGTCAATGACCGGATATCAAGAAATAATTACCGACCCTTCCTATTCCCGCCAAATTGTTACTCTCACTTATCCCCATATTGGTAATGTCGGCACTAATGCCGATGACGAAGAATCCCCAGAAGTTCATGCACAAGGTTTGATAATTCGTGACCTACCACTGGTTTATAGTAACTTTCGCGGTCAGGAAGGCCTATCAGAATACCTGAAACGCCATAACGTTGTTGCAATAGCCGATATTGATACACGTAAACTGACGCGTTTGTTAAGAGAGAAAGGGGCACAGAACGGTTGCATTATTGCAGGTGATAACCCTGATGTGGCCTTGGCACTGGATAAAGCACGCGCATTTCCCGGTCTAAATGGCCTAGATTTGGCAAAAGAAGTCTGTACCCAAGAAGCTTACACTTGGACTCAAGGTTCTTGGACACTTGAAGATGGCCAACTGGGAGCGAAAAGTGAAGACGAGTTACCGCTACACGTTGTGGCTTATGACTTCGGCGCAAAACGTAACATTCTCCGCATGCTTGTTGATCGTGGTTGCCGCTTAACTGTGGTTCCAGCGACAACATCCGCAGAAGTGGTGTTAGCGATGAACCCAGATGGTATTTTTTTATCAAATGGCCCTGGCGACCCAGCACCTTGTGACTATGCAATTAAAGCTATTCAAGATTTCTTAACAACAGACATCCCAATATTTGGTATCTGTTTAGGTCACCAATTATTGGCACTAGCAAGTGGTGCTAGTACCGTAAAAATGAAATTTGGTCACCATGGTGCAAACCACCCAGTAAAAGATTTAGATCAAAACGTTGTGATGATCACCGCTCAGAACCATGGTTTTGCGGTTGATGAATCAACTTTACCCGACACATTACGTGTGACACATAAATCATTGTTTGATGGCACCCTGCAAGGTATTCACCGTACTGATAAGCCAGCGTTTAGCTTCCAAGGTCACCCTGAAGCAAGCTCTGGTCCTCACGATGCGGCACAACTGTTCGATCACTTTATCGAACTGATTAATGAGTATCGCCAGAACCAATCAAGTCATAACGCAAAATAATCGGGAGCAACAAAATGCCAAAACGTACAGATATAAAAAGTATTCTTATCTTAGGGGCTGGCCCGATTGTTATCGGCCAAGCGTGTGAGTTTGACTATTCAGGTGCGCAAGCGTGTAAAGCACTACGCGAAGAAGGATATCGCGTCATTTTAGTTAACTCAAACCCAGCAACCATCATGACTGACCCAGAAATGGCCGATGCAACTTATATTGAGCCAATTCATTGGGAAGTTGTGCGTAAAATCATCGAAAAAGAGCGTCCAGATGCGGTACTGCCGACCATGGGTGGCCAAACAGCACTGAACTGCGCATTAGAACTTGAGCGCAAAGGGGTGTTAGCTGAGTTTGGTGTGACGATGATTGGTGCAACCGCTGATGCGATTGATAAAGCCGAAGACCGCCAGCGCTTTGACAAAGCAATGAAAAAAATTGGTTTGGATACTGCGCGTTCAGGCATCGCACACAATATGGAAGAAGCCTATGCGGTTGCTGACGATGTTGGTTTCCCTTGTATCATTCGCCCTTCGTTTACGATGGGTGGAACGGGCGGCGGGATCGCTTATAACCGTGAAGAATTTGAAGAAATCTGTACGCGAGGCTTAGATCTCTCACCAACGAATGAGTTGCTTATTGATGAGTCGCTGATTGGTTGGAAAGAATATGAAATGGAAGTGGTGCGCGATAAAAACGATAACTGTATTATCGTGTGTTCGATTGAAAACTTCGATGCAATGGGGATCCACACCGGTGACTCGATTACCGTTGCACCTGCACAGACACTGACCGATAAAGAATATCAAATCATGCGTGATGCCTCTATGGCCGTACTACGTGAAATTGGTGTTGAAACAGGTGGCTCTAACGTTCAGTTTTCGGTTAACCCAAAAAATGGTCGTTTGATTGTTATCGAGATGAACCCGCGTGTATCACGTTCTTCTGCATTAGCCTCTAAAGCAACGGGTTTCCCAATTGCTAAAATTGCAGCCAAACTAGCAGTTGGTTATACCCTCGATGAGCTAATGAATGATATCACTGGTGGTCGTACACCTGCGTCATTCGAACCATCAATTGACTATGTTGTGACAAAAATCCCTCGCTTTAACTTCGAAAAATTTGCGGGCACTAACGACCGACTGACAACACAAATGAAGTCTGTCGGTGAAGTGATGGCGATTGGTAGAACCTTCCAAGAGTCGATGCAAAAAGCATTGCGTGGTCTTGAAGTAGGCGCGACAGGTTTTGATCCAAAAGTAAGTCAAGAAGATCCCGAAGCGTTGACTCGCATTCGTCGTGAATTGAAAGATGCAGGTGCTGAACGTATTTGGTATGTTGCTGATGCATTCCGCGCGGGGCTCTCAGTCGATGGTATCTTTAATCTGACCAATATTGACCGCTGGTTCCTTGTGCAAATTGAAGAGTTAGTACGCTTAGAAGAGCAAGTGGCAGAGCAAGGCATCAATGGGTTAAATAAAGATTTCTTACGAGTGCTGAAGCGTAAAGGTTTTGCTGATGCACGTTTAGCGAAATTGGTTGGTGTGTCTGAAGCCGAGCTACGTAAACTACGCCAAGGTTATGACTTACATCCTGTATATAAGCGTGTTGATACTTGTGCGGCTGAGTTTGCTACTGATACGGCTTATATGTACTCCACTTATGAAGATGAGTGTGAATCAAACCCTAATTCAGATAAACCAAAAGTGATGGTGCTAGGTGGTGGCCCAAATCGTATTGGTCAAGGGATTGAGTTTGACTATTGTTGTGTTCATGCATCATTAGCGCTACGTGAAGATGGTTATGAAACTATCATGGTTAACTGTAACCCTGAAACCGTCTCAACCGATTACGATACATCAGACCGCCTCTATTTTGAACCAGTAACGTTAGAAGATGTTCTGGAAATTGTACGTATTGAACAGCCTAAAGGGGTGATTGTTCAATATGGTGGGCAAACACCATTGAAATTGGCTCGTGCATTAGAAGCCGCTGGTGTGCCTGTGATTGGTACTAGCCCTGATGCGATTGACCGTGCAGAAGATCGTGAACGTTTCCAACAAGCGGTTAATCGTTTGAATCTAAAACAACCACAAAATGCGACAGTGGCAACTATTGAGCAAGCTGTTGAAAAAGCAGCGGGTATTGGCTACCCGCTGGTGGTGCGGCCATCTTATGTTCTGGGTGGGCGTGCAATGGAAATTGTTTATGATGAGGTCGATTTACGTCGTTATTTCCAAACCGCAGTTAGCGTGTCAAACGATGCTCCTGTTCTGCTAGATCGCTTCCTTGATGATGCAGTTGAAGTCGACGTTGATGCTATCTGTGACGGTGAAATGGTACTGATTGGCGGGATCATGGAGCACATCGAACAAGCAGGTGTTCACTCAGGTGACTCAGCATGTTCATTACCTGCTTATACCCTTAGCCAAGAAATTCAAGATGTGATGCGTGAGCAAGTTCGCAGTTTAGCTTTCGAATTACGTGTTCGTGGTTTGATGAACGTGCAGTTTGCGGTGAAAAACAATGAAGTGTACTTGATTGAGGTTAACCCTCGTGCAGCACGTACGGTGCCATTTGTTTCTAAAGCGACAGGTGTTCCTCTCGCGAAAGTGGCTGCTCGCGTGATGGTCGGGCAATCATTGACCGAGCAAGGTGTTACCAAAGAAATCATCCCTCCTTATTATTCGGTGAAAGAAGTGGTACTGCCGTTTAATAAATTCCAAGGTGTTGACCCAATTTTAGGGCCTGAAATGCGTTCAACGGGTGAAGTGATGGGGGTTGGTCGTACATTTGCTGAGGCTTTTGCCAAAGCGATGTTAGGTAGCAGTTCTACCATGAAAAAATCAGGTCGTGCTCTGCTGTCAGTTCGTGAAGGTGATAAAACACGTGTTGTTGATTTAGCAGCTAAACTGCTAAAACATGGTTTTGAGTTAGATGCGACTCACGGAACAGCGATTGTGCTGGGTGAAGCAGGGATCAATCCACGTTTAGTTAACAAAGTGCACGAAGGCCGCCCGCACATTCAAGATAGGATCAAAAATGGTGAGTACGACTATATTGTTAATACCACTGCAGGTCGCCAAGCTATTGAAGACTCTAAGCTGATCCGTCGTAGTGCACTGCAATATAAAGTTCACTATGACACGACGTTGAATGGTGGTTTTGCAACCACTATGTCATTGAGTGCAGACCCAACTGAGAAAGTGATTTCAGTTCAAGAGATGCATGCGCAGATAAAATAGTTGAATAGTGAGTTATCAGGCCCTGTTATTGCAAAATAGCAGGGCTTTTTTGATGGTACGTCTTGGCGGTGAAAGCCCCCTATTGGATTGCTTGGCGATGCTTAGATATCTTATATTCAATATCCTTTATCCATGAAACTTTGAGGTCATGGAATTGTTGGTCGGCTGCAAAGAGTGCCGCGCCTCGTAAAGACAGCTCACGAATATCATCTTGTGGAATATTTGCCACGCTCATTTCGCGATTGAATTGGCGAAATGATTCCATTTTATTATCACAGTAGCCTAGAGCTGCTTCAGCAATCTCAGTGGCAGGTTGATTATTTTTACTGGCGATATCAAAAGCATATTGATCAATACACGATTTTGCTTCTTCGGCTTTTTCATAGCCGGGGGTACTGGGTTCTCCAACATCTAAGGTATCTGCTAACCCTATTGTAGGAAGTAAAAGCAATCCAATGGACATTGCTTTTATGTTCATTTATTTCACCATCATTTATCAGTGTGGATTATTAGGCCTGAGTATAATCAGTGCTACAGTGAACTACTACATGAAAAAGATAAAATTCTACAAAGGAAATATGACGAGTATATTGACTCTCACGTAACGTGAGGCACTAACCTGCATTCGATCTCAGGAGGACAGATATGCTATTTCAAGTGGGTGACATTGCCCAAAAAACAGGGCTAACCATCCGTACACTTCATCATTATGAAGAAATAGGGTTATTAGTTCCGACTGCAAGAACCGATGCAGGTTATCGATTGTATAACGTGCAATGTCTCGAACGTTTGACGCAAATTCAGATGTTAAGACAAGTGGGTGTTAAACTTAAAGACATCGGTGAGATCTTAGATGGTCAAAGTGGTGATATGGCGCAAATGCTGCAAGAGCGTATTGATGCACTGTCGGCGCAAATGAAGCAGATGGCTCAGTTGCAATATCGATTGGAGCAGCTTCAGCGGCAGATGCAGGCAGGCGACACTCTCACTCAGGCTGATTGGTTTTCCATTTTGGAGATGATGTCCATGTACGATAAATATTTTACACCGAAAGAATTAGAGCAGATGCCTCTTTATACGGCACATACCTTAAAGAGCCAAGAGTGGCAGCAGAGAGTGGCAGCGGTGAAAGCACTGATGCAGGCAGGGAGCGCCCCTGATTCAGAACAAGCGAAGAAGGTCGCAACTGAATGGATGATAGCGCTAGAACAAGACACGGGGGAAAATCCGGATTTTTTTGCTCGCTTAAATACTATCCATTTATCAGACAATGAATTTGCTATTTCATCAGGTATTACTGAGGAAATGATTGAGTATGTTGCGAAAGGGTTTAGTGAACACCAGCTAGCGATTTTTAAACCTCATTTAACGGAGCAGCAATTCGCTTTTGTTCGAGAGCACTATTTTGAGTCAGGTAGAGTTTGGCCTGAACTGATTGCGGGTCTTTATAATGCGCAAAGAGCAGGGCTTCCCCCTGAATCGGCAGAGGTGCAATCACTCGCGCAAATATGGCTAACCATGTTTAACCAATTTACGGGGGGTGATCCTGTTCTTCAGGAGAAAATCCGTCAAATCTATCGAGAGGATCCTGTTATTTCGCGGGGGACGTGGATGACACCAGTGATTGGGCAATATTTGTTTTCAGCATTAACGGTTTACTTCGCTTGCTAAAAACTATTTAGCCGCCTTTGTATAAAGGCGGCTTTTGCTTATTCTGTTTTATTATTAAGAGCTTTACGATGTTTCCAATACACCATAATCGATCCTATTAACCCACCAATTAGTAGCAGTACAGGTAAAATCATCAGTACACTAATGACAATTTGTTCATGCTGTTTGACGAATGGGATCTGATTCAATGCATAGCCTAGTGTGACAATAATTCCTACCCAAAGTAATCCACTTAACCAATTGAATAACTGAAAACGGCGGTGGCTTAGTTCAGATAGCCCTGCGAGAACAGGCAGTAGTGTTCGTACAAAGGCTAAAAAGCGTCCAATCAACAGTGCATATAACCCTTGCTTATGAAACATATGGTTAGCTTTTTCATGATATTCATGGGGGATTTGCGATAGCCAGCGCTTAACCAGTTTTGTTTCGCTTAACCATCTTCCCTGAAGGAAACCGAGCCAACAACCAATACTTGCCGCAGTGGTCAGTAATAAGATGGTTGGTACAAAGCTCAATACACCTTTCGCGATCAATGCACCTGAAAGGATCAATAAGGTATCACCGGGTAAGAAGGCCGCGGGAAGCACTCCATTTTCTAACACGATGACAACAAAGAGAACTGTGTAAATAACCCAAAGTACTTCTGGATTGGAGAGTTTAAGGAAATCGTGGTGCCAAAGTGCGAGTACGATTTCGCGTAGTACTTCCATAATCGTTCCTGTATTTACGAAAAAAGCTGCGAAAAAAGCGAATTCATTATTATCTTACAGGAAAAAATGACGATAAGTTTGATTTGTTTACTGAATGAGAGGATTAGTTGAAATTTTAATTGATATTATGCCAATACCTTCATGTTAGCGAACATCATGAAAGTATTGGAGAAAAATAAAGTTTAAATACGTTCGAATGCCAATGTTAGGTCATCAATGAGATCTTGTGGATGCTCTAAGCCAACATGGATACGGAAAAATGTGCCATCGTTGGGCTGAAAATTATATTGACGCATACTCAGCAAATCTTCTTTTTGATAGCCCAAAATTAACGATTCATAACCTCCCCATGAATAGCCCATTTTGAAGTGGTTAAAATGGTTGAGGAAGTCCTCAAATTGTTGCTGGGATAGGCGTGATTTTAGTTGAAAAGAGAACAAACCATTGCTGCCACTAAAGTCGCGGACAAAAAATTGATGTCCTGGGCAAGAGGGTAATGCAGGATGGAAAACACGTTCAACTTCAGGGTGTTGTTCTAACCATCGTGCAACGGTAAGACCGCTGGCTTCATGCTGCTTTAAGCGAGTTGCTAATGTATGTAAACCACGCCCAGCCATATACACTGTATCTGGATCGGCAGTTTGACCAAGTAAGTAGGAGTTTTCACGTAACGCCTCAATGCAACGTTGATTGGCAACGGCAACCCCTAACATGGAATCTGAATGACCATTGATATACTTGGTGGCTGATTGGATTGAAATATCAATATCTAATAGTAGAGGTTTCAGTAATACACCTGCTGCCCAAGTATTATCTATCATGATAATGGTTTCAGGAGCCTGTTGACGAATAGCTTGTACAATCGCGGGCAAGTCATGAATTTCCATGGTAATAGAGCTAGGCGCTTCTAAAAAAACAATGCGCGTGTTAGGGCGCATTAGTTTCACAATACCTGCACCAATTAGGGGGTCAAAATAGCTGGTGGTAACGTTTAGTTTAGTCAGGATGTTGTCGCAAAAGTTTTGTGTCGGATCGTAAGCAGATCCGGTGACTAAAATATGATCGCCAGAAGAGACAAATGATAATATTGCATTGGTAATGGCAGCCGCCCCAGAAGGATATAATACTGTACCCGCCCCGCATTCTAGTTCAGTCATGGCTTCTTGGAAGGCAAAGTGTGTTTGCGTTCCACGGCGACCATAGAAAAGTACTGAATTTGCGCGATAACGTGTTGCATGACGTTTCTCTTCTATGGTGTCAAAGATGACTGATGAAGTGCGCTGAATGATTGGATTAACCCCTTTTTGTGTATATTTAGGGTTTCTGCCTAGGTGTACAAGTTGTGTTTCGGGGCGGATCTTTGCCATATTGTGTCCTTGAACTTGCTTAAAGTAGGAAAATTGGAAAAGTGATTCATTGAAGTTAAATGATTTGATTGAGGAAGTACACGCTTTAACTTTCAATCTGATTTTTTTTCATGTCAGCGTAAAATAACCTTATGACTGTAATGGTCTTATTTGCTTCAGAGCAAGAAATAATAAAAAAATGTTGAATAGTAATGATAATTACTATCAATTCGCACCATGTTTGATATTATCAGCACCGCCATTTTAAAAAATGGCTAAATTGGGCGAGGGAATTTCGCTTTTATCGGTTAGTCGGTGATTGTAAGTGATGCATCATCGGCACACATTTTTACTTTAAATAATTCAAGGAGTAGTACTGCAACTTGAATTATGGTGAGTATATTAATAGAACACAGAAAAAGAGAGTATAAGGCCAACTGATGCGTAAACTAACAGCTTCTATTCTATTGGCGATGGGTCTGATGGGAACAGCACATGCAGATACCACACCTGCAACAACCTCTACATCAGCTCAAACAGCACCGGCAGCTTCTACTCCTGAAGCCAGTAATCCATCAGCCGTGACGCCAACAGCACAAAACCAACCTACTGCTGAAAATAGCATATCAGCACCTGTGATCAGTGAAAGTATTTCCATTGAAACTGAAAACCAAGGTGGCTTTGATAAAGACTTATCGGTTTGGGGTATGTATCAAAATGCGGACAATGTCGTTAAAACCGTCATGATAGGGCTGGTTATCGCATCAATTATCACTTGGGCACTGTTCTTCTCCAAAGGTATTGAGCTATTAGTGGCTCGCCGTCGCCTGAAAGCAGAAGCAAAAGCATTAGCGGATGTTAAATCTTTAGATGAAGCCGTGAGTATTGCAAGTAATTTTAAAGCAAACAGTGTGACTAGCCTACTACTTAATGAAGCTGTTGCTGAGAGAACATTATCTGCACAAAGCACAGACTTGGCTGGTATTAAAGAGCGTACAGGGTTCCGTTTAGAGAGAGCGATTGCGGCGATTAGCCGTTATATGGGGCGTGGTAATGGTTATTTAGCGACCATTGGTGCAATTTCTCCATTTGTGGGGCTATTCGGTACTGTTTGGGGGATCATGAATAGCTTTATTGGTATTGCTCACTCACAAACAACTAACTTAGCTGTTGTGGCGCCAGGGATTGCAGAAGCATTACTGGCAACAGCAATTGGTTTGATTGCAGCTATTCCTGCTGTGGTTATTTATAACATTTTTGCGCGTATGATTAATAACTATCGTGGTCAGGTTGGCGATGTTGCAGCACAAGCTGCGCTACTATTAGGTCGCGATCTGGATCTGGCAAATAGTAAAGCAAGGTAAAACGATTATGGCAATGCGTTTAGGCGATGAACAAGACGATAGCGGTGAAATGCATGAAATTAACGTAACACCTTTTATTGATGTTATGTTGGTTCTACTGATCATCTTTATGGTGGCTGCACCATTAGCAACCGTTGATATCAAAGTTGATTTACCTGCTTCGACAGCAAAACCACAACCGCGTCCGGAAAAGCCTGTATTCCTTACGGTAAAATCAGATAGTCAGCTATTTATTGGCGATCAGGCGGTAACGAAAGAACAGTTAGCAACATCACTTGATGTGGCAACAAATGCCAATAAAGAGACAACCATATTTTTCCAAGCCGACAAGAGCGTTGACTATGAAACAATGATGGATGTCATGAATGCATTACGCCAGTCAGGCTATCTTAAAATTGGTTTAGTTGGCATGGAAGCAACCGCACCTAAGCAGTAAATCATAATTTTTTTTACAACGCGTTGTATTTCAGCTGAGATACAACGCGTTTTTATTATTTGTTGTTTATTTAATTTCCTTCCGTTTTATGCCTTTAATCATTAATTTCTTGAATCAATACCGTCATTTTATAATTTTAAAGTGCATAAAAAATGCAACTTATTTGTTCGCTTTTTTTTTCACTTTTAGCTCTATTAGCTCACTAAGTGATTATTAAAAATAAACCATTTTTTCTTTATGGGATTATTTAATTTTGAATGGCGCTAAGTAGTTACGCGTATATTTTAACTCGAATTAGGCGTTCGCTTTCTTTGGGGAAAATATAACTGATTGTTTTTTAATAAATAAAAAGGAATGGGTAATATAATAGAGGATAGGAAAATAGCGTATTCATTTTGTGTGTTGTTGAATGATCAAGATAATAGAATAAGTTAGATTAATACTTATTATGCTTTCACATATATGATTAAATAAACATAACAATTAAACTTTAATCTATTTCCAGATAAGAAGAGTTAATTAAAAATTGATTTTGTAACATTTTCAAGATATCAGTAATTATGTAAATTATTTCTAAAAATATATATTAATGTTTAACTGAAACAAGCTTTATTCACAATGTTGTTGATTTTTAAGTGTATTTTTATTGTTTTTGGAAATTTTAGTTAAATGAAAAAAACACTTGCGCAACAATTGTGTTGCGTTATAATGCAAACAATAACATTTGGAAATACTTTTAAACACTTTTCATGCTTTAAACTATTTATTTTCTTTATACGCCAAACTAGGGAAATATAAATTAACCTTGGTATCTTGAGTTAACAAAAATAAGTTTTACCATATTGTTTTACTTTAATGATGAATCGGTTTATCAGTTGAAGAATGTTATTCTGAAGTCAAATGGGCTGATTTCAGACTACGCATAGCAATGCAACGCCTTAATCGGCAATTTCATATTATACTCCTCTATTATAGATAAATAAGACTACACATTCCTGCGTTATCTCTGATAACGCTTTTTTTTTGTGTGACTGCTTTCGCCTTATCTCTCCGCCCGCATTGGGCGAAGGTTTACGGCGGATTTTGCTAACTGTACAAATTGCGGTTTACTTAAATGCGGCTAGAATTATTTGCATAGATATCTTCACGAAATGAATTATCGGAGTATGATGTTACCCCTACCTGCTGTGGGGAATATACTCGTCATACATCAAGCTGTAGGGTTTTCGTTAAGGTATAAGTGACTAAGCTATGTTCGTCGGGTCATAGTGTTTATCTATGTTCCCCGCCTACTTCACTTGCCGCCAACCTACAACTCGAATTATTTAGAGTATAGATACAACGGCGGGCTTCTCTGCCAGGTACTGGCGTGAATCAATTGGAAGTTAACATGACTTGGTCTGAGTTTAAATCTCACTATCTCATCCGTTTTTGGAAACCTTTACCTGCCGTTATTGCAGCAGGTGTCTTATCGACATACTACTTTGGCCTAACTGGCACATTTTGGGCAGTAACTGGCGAATTCACTCGCTGGGGTGGGCACATTTTACAGCTATTTGGTGCTGAACCTGAAAATTGGGGATACTTTAAGGTTATTGGTTTTTCTGGCAGCCCATTAGATCGAATCGATGGTGTGATGATAATTGGGATGTTTGCTGGATGCTTCGCGGCAGCACTATGGGCAAATAATGTTAAATTACGAATGCCCCAACATCGGATCCGTATTTTTCAAGCTATTATCGGCGGTATTATTGCAGGGTTTGGTGCTCGTTTAGCTATGGGATGTAATCTTGCCGCATTTTTTACGGGGATCCCTCAATTTTCTTTGCACGCATGGTATTTTGCTATCGCAACAGCGGCAGGCTCTTATTTTGGCGCTAAATTCACACTCATGCCAATGTTTAGGATCCCCGTTAAGTTAAAAAAAGTCTCCGCGGCTTCTCCTTTAACACAGCGAACTGATGTGGCTAAAAAGCGCTTTAAGTTAGGTATGACGGTATTCTTAATTGCCATTGCTTGGGGTTTTTATACCTTATGGGATGCACCTGTATTGGGCATCGCTATTTTGTGTGGTATAGGGTTCGGTTTACTGATTGAACGTGCTCAAATTTGTTTTACCTCGGCATTCCGTGATTTATGGATCACAGGAAGAACCCACATGGCAAAAGCGATTATTATTGGTATGGCGGTCAGTGCGATTGGTATTTTTAGCTATGTGCAACTCGGCGCAACCCCAAAAATTCTTTGGGCAGGTCCAAATGCGGTTATCGGCGGATTACTGTTTGGCTTCGGGATTGTGTTAGCTGGTGGCTGTGAAACAGGTTGGATGTATCGTGCTGTTGAAGGGCAAGTCCATTATTGGTGGGTTGGTTTTGGTAACATTATTGGCGCGACCATTCTTGCTTATTATTGGGATGATTTGGCACCTTGGTTAGCAACGGATTTTGATAAGGTTAATCTACTCGAAACATTTGGTCCCCAAGGTGGATTAGCGGTGACTTATCTGCTATTGGCATTAGCCTTTATTTTAATGTTAGTGTGGGAAAAATACTTTTTCCGTAAACGCGCGCAAACTCAAGCAATTGCATCAACGGAGGCATTATGAGCCATAAAGAAATTATCCCTGACTATCGGTTAGATATGGTGGGGGAGCCTTGCCCTTACCCCGCGGTAGCTACATTGGAAGCGATGCCATCGTTAAAAAAAGGGGAAATATTAGAAGTGGTGAGTGATTGCCCACAATCGATTAATAACATTCCATTAGATGCAAAAAACTATGGCTATACGGTGTTAGATATTCAACAAGATGGGCCAACTATACGTTATTTAATTCAGAAATAATTGATTCCCATCAGATACCCGTCATACTTCTGTTGCAGCGTTGTGAGCCTAGCTGCAACACGAATTATTTAGGGTATCCCGTTAAATATAAAACATTAATTAATTGAGTTTCTAGTGTAGTTATTGGTTGTTTATTAAGTGTTTTTTTCATAATCGATAGCGATAATGTTGGCGGGTAATACCCGCCAATCAGTTATTCATCTTGCCAATTCGCTAAATCAAGAACCAATTCGCATTCATCGTCTAGATAAGATCCCGTTGGGATAAAGCCTAGTTTTTGATAAAACTCAAAAGGGCTTTCTTCTCCCTCACCACAGCTATTATACAAGCGTGGGTATCCTTTCTTTTTTAAGTAGTGGATCACTTGGATTAGGGCTTCACGGCCAAACCCAAGTTTTTGATAGGGCTCTGCGATCATAAAACGCCATAGCATAATGCCATCATACTCAAGTTCATCATCATCTAATCCAGAATGCAGCATGATAAACCCAACTGGCACATCATCGGCATAAATACCACGATACCATGCACAATCTGAAAATTGAGCCTCAACAATAGAATATGCATTATCAGCCACCATACTACGTTGTGCTTCACTGAGTGTATGGCTTAATAGGCAAATTTCAGAAAAGTTATCTGCCGTAATTTTTTGCAGCGTGACAAGTGAATGTTCATCCACTTCTGGTTCGATGAGCTCTTTCATAACAATTCCTGCGATTGAAGTTTGACCTTATGGTTACGACTCGGTTATTTTTGTTATTGAAATGTAATTCAGCAGAGATTTGGCGGGTAGTCAATGACTTAATAGTGGCAATGCTAGCAAGGTCTAAAAAGTGATGGCAACACGATGAAATTGTGTTGCCAATGATAAAATAAGTTGTTGATTAATGTTCAGCTTCACCGCCGAGAACATCAATAAGGCGCGTGATGAGAGAGCTAAGTTCACCCGTCATTAGGGCATAATCGGCATCAAAGCGTTGAGCATAATCTTCTTTACCAATATCATCGTTTTGTTCTTTTAATGTATCACTGAATTTTAATCTTTTCAGTGAACCATCATCTGACAGCATAAATTGTATGCGCTCTTCCCAATCTAAAGCCAGCTTAGTGACTAATTTTCCAGCTTCAATATGTGTGGCGATTTCGTCGGAGATCAATTCCTGCTTTTTACAACGGATAATACCGCCTTCTTCAAGAATTGCTTTTAATTCAGCTTCATCCATTACGGCAAAACCTTGAGGTAGTGAACCTGAGCGGATCCACTCTGTTAAGGTGAGTTCGATTGGATCTTTAAATGTTAATGGTATGACAGGGAGTGAACCGAGGCTTTTACGTAATAGCGCTAGGTTGTCTTCAGCGCGTTTGGCGCTCGCTGCATCCACAATAATTAATTGGTTAACGGTATCAATCCATATATAGGTTTTGCTGTATTTACTGAAGGCTCTAGGAAGTAGCGAATGAACCACTTCATCTTTAAGAGAATCTTTCTCAGTTTTTTTCAGTTTTCTACCTTGATCAGCTTCCAGTTTTTCGATTTTATCTTGAAGTTCTTGCTTGATCACTGGAGAAGGTAACATCTTCTCTTCTTTTTTCGCACAAATTAGAATTTGGTTACCGGCAGCATGAGTTAAAGAGTCAGAACCCTTCATGGGGGAAACCCAACCTGTTTGTATCATGTCTTGGCTACCGCAAGGGTGATAGGCGAGAGGGGTAAGTTGTTTTTCCAGATCGTCCGCACTGAGTGCCAGATCACGATTCAGACGATAGACCAATATATTCTTGAACCACATGAAAAACCTACCTTTGTTGATGGATTGCCTATTTTAACCGATGGCTATAATAACGAATTGTCAGTTATTAAGCGAAAAAAAATGCCTTATCACATAATTTATTACATATAGCAGTATTAATGGCATGGTTTCTATACACTACAAGTACAGAACAAACAGTGGGGGGGGCAATGATGAGAATTGGAATTGATCTCGGTGGTACTAAGATCGAAGTTATCGCACTGGATGATGATGGTGAGAGCTTATTTAGAAAACGGATCGCAACGCCTCGTGGCGATTATCAAGCAACACTAAACGCAATCGCGAGTCTAGTGAATGATGCAGAAACAGCAACAGGCAAAAAAGGAACGGTAGGTGTGGGTATTCCTGGCACTTTATCTCCTGTCACAAGACGAGTAAAAAATGCGAATTCAACATGGTTAAATGGGCAATTTTTTGATGCTGATTTAGCTAAGTTACTCGAAAGGCCTGTAAAAGTGGCAAATGATGCCAATTGTCTTGCTGTATCAGAGGCGGTCGATGGAGCAGGCAAAGGTGCAAAAGTCGTATTCGCCGTTATCATTGGTACTGGATGCGGTGCTGGGATCGCGATTAATGGGCAAGTTCATTCAGGGGGAAATGGTGTGGCTGGGGAGTGGGGACATAATCCACTACCTTGGCAAGATGAGCAAGATCGTACATTTCTTCAAGAAGAACAATGTTATTGTGGTTTAGTTGGCTGTACTGAGCTTTTTGTTTCAGGAACCGGTTTTATGAGCGATTACCGTAAGTTAACTGGCGAAACAAAAATAGGAGCAGAGATTATTAATTTGATGAAATCAGGTGATCAACAGGCTATGGCTGTAATGAGTAATTATCAGTCGCGGCTTGCAAGGGCATTGGCGCAAGCGATTAACATGTTAGATCCTGATGTTATTGTACTCGGTGGTGGAATGAGTAACGTCGATAACTTGTATCAAACACTCCCCTCACGGGTGAAAAATTGGGTATTTGGCCGTGAATGTGATACGCCAATTCGCAAAGCCCTTCATGGTGATTCGAGTGGAGTACGAGGAGCGGCATGGTTGTGGTCAAAATAGTTACTGTGATGATGAATTTTTGTGATTTATATTAAATAAAATCAATCTAATTAAGATAGGTAGTGACTTCATTATGTATTAAGGGCACTTTTTATAAAGATCCTAAAAAGGGTTTTAAGCTCTTTTTTGACTGAAAATCATGCAAAGATGATTTTGCATCAATTAGTGTAGAGGAATTACGGATGAATAATATCTTTAAACTGTCGACATTGGCTTTATTTGTAACGTTGAATGCCAATGCTGCGACAGTTGATTTACGTGTTATGGAAACATCTGACATCCATAGCAACTTGGTTGATTTTGATTACTATAAAGATAAATCAACGGATCAGTTTGGTTTAGTCCGTACAGCAAGTTTGATTAAAGCGGCTAAAGCTGAAGCAACTAATGCTGTGTTGGTGGATAACGGTGACTTAATTCAAGGTAGCCCATTAGCGGACTATATGGCTGCAAAAGGCTTAAAAGAGGGGGAATCACATCCCGCTCATAGTTTAATGAATACCATGGGTTATACCGTAGGTAACTTTGGGAACCATGAGTTTAATTTTGGATTGGACTATCTGAAAAAAGCGATTGCAGGTGCTAAATTTCCTTATGTAAACGCCAATATTATTGATGCTAAAACGGGGGAAAACTTTTTTACACCTTATATTATTGTTGATACTCCCGTTAAAGACCGTGATGGTAAAGAACATAACTTAAAGATTGGCTACATTGGTTTTGTTCCACCACAAATTATGATTTGGGATAAACCAAACCTAAGTGGCAAAGTCACCGTTAATGATATAACTGAAACGGCTAAAAAATTTGTTCCTCAAATGAAAAAAGAAGGGGCAGACATCATTGTTGCGATCCCGCACTCGGGCTTTTCTCAAGAGCCATATAAAGCCATGGCTGAAAACTCTGTTTATTATCTGAGTGATGTTCCGGGCATTAATGCAATTATGTTTGGTCATTCACATGGCGTGTTTCCAAGCAAAGAATTTGCAAATATTAAAGGTGTTGATATTGCCAAAGGAACCGTTAATGGTATTCCTGCTGTTATGCCAGGGCAATGGGGAGATCACCTTGGTGTGGTAGATTTAGTATTAAATAATGATAACGGCAACTGGAAAGTTATTGACGCTAATGCAGAGGCGCGCCCTGTTTATGATAAAGCCAATAAAAAGCCATTAGTTGAGCGTGATAATGAGTTAGCTAAGCTCATTGATAAGCCGCACAATGATACACGTCAGTTTGTTAGCAAGTTGATTGGTAAAGCTTCTGACAATATGTACAGCTATTTGGCATTAGTACAAAGTGATCCAACGGTTCAGATCGTTAATGATGCACAAATTGATTACACCAAACACTATATTCAGGGTGATCCTGATCTGGCGGAGCTGCCTGTTCTAGCTGCTGCTGCACCATTTAAGGTTGGCGGGCGGAAAAATGCACCAGATGAATTTGTTGAAGTAGAAAAAGGCGATTTGACTTTCCGCAATGCTGCTGACTTATATTTATACCCTAATACGTTAGTCGTTGTTAAAGCGACAGGTGCTGAAGTCGTTGAGTGGCTTGAATGTTCTGCAGGTATGTTCAATCGTATTGACCCTCAATCAACATCACCTCAAAGCCTAATTAACTGGGATGGTTTTAGGACCTATAATTTTGACACTATTAGTGGCATTAACTATCAAATAGACCTGACTCAACCTGCAAAATATGATGTGGATTGTCAGTCTGTAAATCCACAAGCTAATCGAATTAAAAATGTGACTTACCAAGGTAAACCGATAGATCCTAAAGCAACTTTCTTGGTTGCGACTAATAACTATAGAGCCTATGGCGGTAAATTTGCAGGAACTGGTGATAGCCATATCGCCTTTGCCTCACCAGATGAAAACCGTTCGATACTCGCCTCTTATATTGCGAAGGTTTCTAAACAGCAAGGACAAGTTGCTAGCAAGACTGATAATAATTGGTCCTTCTTACCTATCAAAACAGATAAGCCACTCGATATTCGCTTTGAGACATCACCAACAGAGAAAGCTGCAGCATTTATTAAACAGCATTCACTGTATCCGATAAAACAAGTAGGAACTGATAATATTGGCTTTGCTATTTACCAAATTGATTTAACTGAGAAATAAGCAAACGTTAATGAATTATAAGCATTGATAAAGTAAATAAAAGCCCTCGTTATTATTGATATTATATTAATAGTAATGGGGGTTTTTATTTTATGCATTTTTAAAATTATGGATATAAAAATATAAGAGTTTATATGTCAATGGAATCAAGTTTAACGAAGTGTTAATTTCTGAAAATAAAATAAATCATTAGTTTTTTTATATATTTTATAATTGAATTAATTTCTGGCGTAATCATCTAAAATATTTTTAATGATGATCAATTTTTAATCTTTTGAATTTATAAGATTAATTCAGAGTTTTAGTTTCCTGAGTATTTTCCGGTCCAAATAAGGCTATCAACAAAAGATTTTTTGGTGCTGTACACTCCTAAAGGAATGTGAGAGAAATGTTGGTTATGTAAAAAAATATATATCTTTATTGTGATTTTATAAATGATACATGAATTTTTACGTGAGTGTTTCATTATATGATTGTCATTTTTAGTTATTTTTGTCATCGTAATTAGTCACTCATAATGTGGATAATAACGACGGTAATCTAAAAATGTAGTTAAGATAATATATATTAAAACATAAAATTGATTTTTTTAGTGTTAATGTCGATTTTTCAATTTAAAGCAGGCTTTATATCTTCTTTATCTCAGTCTAGTTTACAAAATCAGTTGTTAATTCTGGTTTATTGTTTCTTAATAACATTATGTTTTTATTGGTTTTGTTTATTATCAAGTCACCAATATGTTGATGTTTAATTAAGTTTCTTTACCTACTCGTGAATGAGTGAGCTTATTTGTTTTTAAATGCTGAATGCGTAATATATTGAGCATCAACTCATCTGAATCAAAACATGAATAATAAATTCAGAGGTACCCTACATGGAAATTGAAAGATATAAATACTCATTATCAATTGGTCAAAGAATTAAATCACTCAGGTTACAGAATGGTTGGAGTGGTGAAACGCTAGGTAAAATAACAGGAATAAGCCAACAGCAAATTTCCCGTTTTGAACGTGGCATAAATAGAATTGATGTTGAATCATTAGCTAAATTTGCTAATGCATTTAATGTGAATATCGTAGTTTTATTATCTGATTATGACAAGACTATTTACGACAAGAATATATTTGTTGCAAATACCTTAGTTATTTAATTTGGGAAAGTGGTATTAAAAGGATTTAGCCAAACTTTAGTTATTAACATGTGTAGTTAATCATCCTTATTTTAATAATAAAGGATAGGACTCGTTTTATCTTACAAAGGTTAAATATGAAAAAATCTCTTTTAGTTTTATTAGTTGCATCTTCAGTTTCGGCATCAGTTATGGCAGCAGATGGCACTATTACATTCAATGGCGAAATTACAGATACCACTTGTAATGTCACAACTGCCAGCAAAAATTTAACTGTTGATCTGCCTACTGTATCAACAACGGCTTTAGCAGCTGCTGGTGATACTGCGGGTAATACTTCTTTTACCCTTGATCTACAAAACTGTAGTGCAAATGGTGTGAATGTTGCTGCTAATTTTGAAAGTTTGACGAATGGCGATGCAACAAATGGCAACATTAACCCAACTCAAGCTCCTGCTGGCGTGCAAATTCGTTTAGCTGATGCTGCTGGTACACAAGCTAAAGTTAATGGTCTGCCAGTTGGCGCGAAACAAATTACTAACGGTTCTGCACAATTAGAATATCAAGCATTCTATTTTGCAAAAACACCAGTAACTAATGCAGGTCAAGTAGTAGCACAAGTTAACTATACTTTGGTTTATCCATAATAGTAATTAATGTCAGGGAGGAAATCTATCCCTGATATAAGTAATCGACAAAGTAGAAAGATTATCTTTCTACTTTGTTCTGTAAATTAAAATTTATAATTCTACATATATTCTAAATTGCAGTTACGAGAAAAGTGAATGAGTCGCTAATAGCTTATATGGATAGCTAGCACGAATAGTCATAATCAAAAATACTGCAACTTGGAGTATAAAGAGTATACAAGTTTATTTTAATTATACCTTATAAATTATGATGAAAATTAGAGACTTTTCATCAATGTAATAAGGAATGATTTATTTAATAAAGCTAATAAAATAAAGGTTAGGTCATTATGATAACTCGACCATCAGTCATAAATAAAGTTATTTTGTTTTTCTCTTTGTTGCTAATGTCAACATCGATTTATGCTAGTGTTATTATTAATGGCACTCGTGTGGTTTATAATGAAAAATCAAAAAGTAAAACCGTTCAGTTAATTAATGATAATAAGTGGCCTGCATTAGTACAGGTTTGGCTAGACAATGGGGATCCTAACGAACTACCTGAAAACATAAGAACTCCATTTTCAATTACTCCTCCAATCTTTAAAATGTCTCCTGATGCAGGTCAAAATCTAAGATTGACTTATTTAGGTGATTCATTACCTAAAGATAGAGAATCAATATATTATTTAAATGTTCTTGAAATACCCCCTCAAGATGAATCCGCAGTAGATGCAAATAAAAATACTATGCAAATAGCGATTAGATCGAGGATTAAGTTATTTTTTAGACCTTCAGCTGTTGATTCTCCTGCTTTGTTAAGTAATAAGTTGAGTTTTTCATTCAAAAAAACAACGAAAGGTAATGAGCTTCTGATTAAGAATAATTCTCCTTGGTTTATTACATTTCAAGATATCTCTATTTTAGATTCATCTAGAAAATTAAAGCTAGAAGGAAAAATGGTTGCACCATTCTCAGAAATAACAGTGAGCAATGAAAATGGTTCACCAATTCCTAATGAGTTTTTGAATGCTAAAAAAATAACCTATTCAGTGATCAATGACTACGGTGGTTTAGATAATTACGAATCTAATCTATAATAATGGTATTTATATGAAAATAAAATTAATATTTATTCTTGTTTCTTTGTCTTTAGGGTATGGTAGCCTTTCTTTTGCGGAAGAAAACAATAATGACAATAAAAAATATTCTTATGATGAGGGTTTTTTGCTAGGTAATGCCAAGAATATATCAATAGATAATCTAACTGAGGGGCAATTAACCCCTGGTGATTGGTATGTGGACATATATCTGAATAATGAATTTATTTATAATAAAGAAGTTAAGTTTTATGATGATAGTAATGGAAGGGTAGTGCCTTGTTTAACTCAAGAAGATATTGATATTTTTCACATAAAGCCTGAATTTTTACCGCTAATTAAATCGAATGGGCAGTGTGAGGAGTTATCAGGTCTCTCTAAGGATGTTCAAGTTAAATTTAAACAGGATGTATTAAGATTAAATATTCTAATACCTCAGGCGATGATAGATCAATCAGCTAGAGGATTGGTTCCTGTTAGTTCGCTTGATGAAGGGATCCCAGCACTTTTTCTTAATTATAATTTTAATGGGTACAGCACTCGTAACCATGGTGTTGATGATCATTCTGCGTATGGGAATATATCCGCAGGGTTTAACTTAGGTCTATTTCGCTTTCGTCATCAATCTAGCCTTCAATATAATAAAAACGATAATTTTCACCATGAAAGCATCAGAACTTATGTACAAAGAGCTATTCCGCAGATTGAGAGTGAGTTAACAGTTGGTCAATCATTTACTAATGGTAATATTTTTGACAGTTTCTCTTATACGGGAGCCGAGCTAGCAACAGATGGCCGTATGCGTCCACAATCAATGCAAGGGTTTGCTCCAACAGTAAGAGGCGTTGCAAATAGTAATGCTAGAGTTAGAGTGATGCAGAATGGTTATGTTATTTATGAAACTAATGTGTCACCGGGCGAGTTTGCCATTAATGATTTATATGCTACAGGATATGGTGGTGATTTAACTGTAGAAGTAACAGAAGCCAACGGGAGTGTTTCAACATTTGTTGTTCCATTTTCAACGGTACCTGGTTTATTACGTCCAGGTCAGATGGACTATAGTATTGTGAGTGGTAAGCTCCGTGGTGATAACACATCTTCAGACATCTTTGTTCAATCAACCGTACAATATGGCTTGAGTAATATTTTAACTCCATTTGCAGGATTACAATACTCAAATAAATATCAATCAGGACTGCTAGGGTTTGCTGTTAATACCCAAATAGGCGCATTTAGTTTTGATATGGCAAGTTCTAAAGCTGAATTAGAAAATCATCGTACATATGATGGTGCTCGAGCAAGGGTGACTTGGAATAAAGATATTCAAGCAACAAGTACAAATATTGCATTAGCTGGCTATCGTTATGAATCACAAGATTATTTAAGCCTGTATGAAGCAAGCAGTTATCGTGATAGCTATTTATTTAACGGTGATTCTATTAACCCGCGACGCTCTCAATATGTACTAACTGTCAACCAAAACCTTTCTGATTACGGCACAGTATATGTTAGCGGGTCTTTACAAACTTGGAGAGATAATTTACCTGATAGTAAGCAGTTGCAAGCAGGATATATGAATAATTATAAAGGTATTGGTTATAGCCTTACTTATATAAAAATGTATCGGAACGATGATCAGGGTAGTGATAATAATTATATGCTCAATGTAACAGTACCTTTTTCACTGTGGTATCCAGATCAAAATATGGTATTAAGCAGCTCAGTTACACATTCTGACGCAGATAATCGTTGGCAAAATAACACAACAGTAAGTAGCACTTTAGGTGACGATAACTCAATTTCTTGGAACGCAACAGCAAGTGATATAGGCGAATCAAGTAGCAGTTTCTCCGGAAATATCCAGAAAGATTTTTCATCCGCTTCAGTTAATGCTGGATATTCACAAGGAAATCATTTTAGAACAATCTCTGCTGGTACGAGTGGTGCTTTAGTTGCATATCAAGGCGGTATTATTCCATCACGTTATTTAGGAGAAACTTTTGCAATTGTTGAAGCCGATGATGCTGAGGGGGCTACGCTTTCGTCATGGGGGGATATTGCTGTAAATGGAAGAGGCCAAGCAGTAGTACCTTCACTAGTGCCTTATCAATATAACTCATTGTATCTTAATACTGAAAATATGAATACTGATGTTGAACTTAATAATAACTTGGTAAAAATAGCACCTTATGCGGGTTCTGCAGTTTTAGTTAAGTTTGACACACAAAAAGGTAACAATATTACTTACCGTATTAAACTACAAGATAATAAATCTGTACCGTTTGGCGCCAATATTTACGATGAAAATAATAGTAAGGTTGGTTTGGTTGGGCAAGGTGGATTAGTTCACTTCAATTCAAAATTAGAAAAAGGGATTGTTTATATTAAATGGGGAGATGGAGCCGAGCAGAAATGTCAATTCTCTTATACATCTTCAAATAATCAATCTATCCCTGATTCCACTTGCTATTATTATTGAGGTTAATTATGTCAATATTAAAATTAAATATCAGGCTGGCACTTTCTGTTATAATGTTAATGCCTATTTTAGCAGAAGCAAACTGTGTTATAGCACCAGGTGGTGGTCTTAATGGTGCAACTGTTAGGGTCGGAACGAAAACGGATATTTCAATTTACAAAATAGAATATCAGCCAGAAGGTACGCGATTAGGCTTTGAATATGTTAGCCCCGCTGATATATCAGCACAATTGAATATTCCTCTAGATAGGGTTTTATTTCAGTGTGACTTAGCTGATAAAGATTCCATTTATGAAATGTATTATATGCCTCCGGGTACATTAGACAACGGAACTCCATTTGCGACACTTGGTAGTGGTATTCGATATTGGAAAACCAATATGACGGGGCTAATGTTTAACTTTTTTATTGGAAATGGTGCAAGTAAAGATACTCAGTTTAATAACTCAGCGCTTAGAAATAAAATAGGCTATGATATAGATCCTAATAATTCACAAAAAATACAAATAAAACTTAAGCATTTTTCGGGTATTTCAAATGAGCAAGTTCGCTCTAATCAAACCGTAACTGCAAATGCTTATTTGAACGCTATTGGTGTCATTAATAGAGGGGTTATTGGCTTTTCAGGACCAGGTATTAATACTGGGTCAGTAATGGGGGGCAGCTACTTAAATATAGCACACCGCGTTGTCAATGGGCGAGTCATTAACTCTTGCGGTATTTCGCAAATTACATCAACAGTTAATTTAGGTAGTCATTCAGTAAATGATCTTCCATCTACACCAACGAATTTTAATGTCACTTTAGAATGTCAAAGAGGGGCGACAAAAGTAAAATATGGTTTTGTGCCAAGTGAAGCCAATCGAGCAACTAATGAGCAAAATCTTTTGTTGTTAGATCCAAGCATGGGATCAACAGCCAAAGGTGTAGCTATTCAGATATCAACTGCATCAGGTACACCAGTAAAATTATTAAACCTCGGTCCAGCTGGTGGTGGGATCCCTGTTTCCAACAACTGGACTAATGTTCCTGTAATGTCAGGTACAGGGACTCAATTTATTAGTTTGGATTTTAATGCTAAGTATGTGAGATATCCTACGGAAGCAATCAACCCAGGGAAAGCAAATAGTAAGGCTATTTTTATGATTGATATGCAGTAAACCAAGGGATTGGGATACCTATATTTATTCATAAATATTAGGTATCCCAATATATATTTGCCACACTTCAAGTTACAGGGCTTTTCGTTAAGGTGCGATGACTACACTCAGCTAGCTGGGGCTCAGAATTTATCTATGTTACTCGCCCATCTTTGCTTGCCACCTCGCCACACCTCTAATGATTTAGAATACAAATAACAAGCCCTAGTCATAAGTAATATTTAAAGTTGATTTGTTATTAAACTGGTTGTATTCCACCTTTACAAAATCAGTACTAAGTTTTTTCGCATTCTTTAATGAACTGGTTTTGGTCAAATTTTTACCATTGCGGTAACATTCAAAGTCAACTTTTTCGCTATTGGCGACTCTGATTTCACATTGAGGTTCATAGACATAGCCAATAAAGGTAATTGTGCCGCCACCAACAGTATTAGATGCGGCATAGGCAAAAGAAAAACTAGAAATGAGTACAGTAGTAACGGTTGCAATTAAGGATAAGCGTTTCATAGTCTACCTCCTAGTTGAACTAGCGCATACTCGACATAATTCAAATTACAGCGTTATTGAGTGACGTTTGCTCGCTTGTCATCTAGCTGCACCTCGGATTATTTGGCATAAATACAATGAATGCGAGTAGTGCGTTACGGATTCTCACTTATAAGTTTAGTTCAGTTACGAGTAATTAATATGACATATGCTAAGAAAATATGTATTTCGTATAATTTATCTCGTATATGGGGTTTTTATGAACAATTATTCCATTATACAATATTCTATCTGAGCAGTGAAAATGGCCTGTTTACCGAATAAAAACCGGAAACAGGCTAGGTATGGGTTTGTTTTAGATGTTTTAGTAACAATTATTGTTTTGATATGTTTGAGAAAAATAAACATTTAAACAAACTAAATCACTGCTTAGTGGGAAGTTTTTAGTTAGCAAAATTCGCTGTAAACCTTCGTCTTATGCGGGTGAAGAGCAGTCACTGAGTTTATTGTTTAATTGGGGAAGGATCCCATGGCGTTGGCGTATCATGAAAGGTGTATATTGAAATATTGGTCATGATTTGCCCCTGCTTTAAGGCTACAGGGGCGAGGTATTATTGAAGGCTAAATCTTATTTGAAGATTTTGAATCTAGCTTCATCATCCATAAAGTCTTTATCGCCAGCTGGCGCATTGATAGAACCAAATACCATCTGAGCACGTAGTACCCAATTATCTGGGGTTCCCCATTCTTTTTGAACGTGGTTATCAATCAGAGGGTTGTAGTGTTGTAATGATGCACCTACATTTTCTTGCGCTAATGCTGTCCATACTGCGAACTGTGCAATACCGCTTGCTTGTTCAGACCAAATGGGAAAATTGTCTGCGTACAGAGGGAATTGCTCTTGTAGCCCTTTAACAACAGCCATATCTTCAAAGAATAAAATAGAACCAGCGCCTGCTGCAAAGCTATCAATTTTTTGTTCAGTTGCTGCGAATGCTTGCGCAGGAACAATGGCACGCAATGTTTCTTTGGTTAAATTCCATAATTTTTTATGCTGCTCACCGAATAAAATCACAACACGTGAAGTTTGTGAGTTAAACGATGATGGAGAATGTTTGACGGCTTCTTTAATTAATTTTGTTACATGGTCATGAGAAACCGGTAATTGATCGCCGAGGCTGTAAATAGTACGACGGTTTTTAATCATTTCGATAAAGGCGTTTGACATGTAAGTCTCCTAGCTATTTATTTGTTAGCGCACGGTATTATATGGTATGAACAGTTCCAAGCGTCGCTATTCATTTGATGAGTAGTACTATATCGTTGTGGTTAAAAAATCATAGAAAAAAAATTTAACCGTAAGGTTCAAATTTTTAGGCTAAGTTAAAGTATCAAATTTAATGTTTTTATTCAAAGTGTTACTGGTTTTTTAGCACGTTTTGCGTAATAAAAAAGATTATTGATGAAATAGTTGGTGAGAGGAACTGAATGAGAAAAGTAGGGCATAGCCACGTATACCCTACAGAAAAATGACGAATATAAAGTTATTGAAGAGAAGCTAAAGGCTGGGATATTTGTATTTTTGTTCCCCCAAAATGATCACGGATGTAATTCTTAACCGCTTCAGTATGATATAGCTCTTCAAGTTTATTAAATGCTGGATTATCTTTATTCTCTTTTTTGACCACTAGTACATTGATCATGTTATTAATGCTGCCATCATTTTGTTCGCGGAATAGAGAATCATTCAAAGCGTTTAACCCTCCTTCTTGTGCGGCAGTATTGCCAATAACAGCAATATCAACATCTGGTAAAGCTCTTGGGCCATGAGCATATTTGATTTGCTTAAATTCTAGTTTTTTGGGGTTTTCAATTATGTCATTCACAGAGCCAGTTGCTTGGTTAAAATCGGGTTTTAACCTAATCAGTTTAGCTTTTTGCAATAATAATAATGCTCTTGCATGGTTGGCGGTATCATTAGGAATTGCGATTAGTGCGCCATCGGGTAATTCATCTAGTTTTTTATATTTAGATGAATAAACCGCCATTGGCTCGAAGTAGGTTGTGGTAATAGCCGATAATTTATTACCATTATTTTTATTAAAATCTTTCAGAAACCCCCAAGATTGAAATGCATTAACATCGACATCACCATCAATGGTCGCAATATTGAGAGTGACACCATCATCAATAATTTTCACATCAATATCTAAACCAGCATCTTTGGCGGCCTGTGATTGTGCGATGAATTGCCAAATATCGGCATCACTGCCATGGCTACCAATAATGATTTTTTGCCCCTGATGATGACTATTGGCGGTTGATTTAGTTTCGTCCTCTTGCGAGCAAGCGCTCAAAGCCGAAATGGAAAGAGTTAATAATATTGCCACTATTTTTTTCATTGAGGTATCCCTGAACTGTTATTTCTTTTTATATAAACAGATCGCTTGGAGGGAGTTGAAATAACATTTTATAAGCACGAAGATGTTTTAGTTATATATCATGTTTAATGATTGAAACTGTTATATCGATATATTTTTAAATTATTTTAGTATTTTATTGCGGTGCTATTTAATTAATAAAACTAACTATTTTTAAGGTTTTATTATGTCAGCATATCAGCTACCTATTATTGATCTTCGCGAATTAGATAATCCAAGCACACGAGATAATTTCTATCAAAAATTACGTTTTACGGCCCGTGAAATCGGTTTCTTCTATCTTGTTGGCCACAATATTTCATCACAGCAACGAGACGATTTATTAGCCACGACTAAACAGTTTTTTGCTTTACCTGAGGTAGAAAAAAATAAAATAAATATGAGTCATTCGAGGCATTTTCGTGGTTACACAGGATCAACACAGGAAAATACACGTAACCAACCCGATTATCGTGAGCAAATTGATATTGGTGAAGAACTGCCTGCACTGCCCTTAACGGATCAGGATCCTATTTGGTTTAACCTGCAAGGGCCAAATCAATGGCCTGATGCATTGCCTGAATTAAAAGCACGGGCACTAGCTTGGCAATTAGCGATGAGAGAGACGGCCGTTAAATTAATTAAGGCATTTTTGGTTGCGTTAGAACTCCCTGAAAACAGCTTTGACCCTATTATTGCTGATCCGGCTCAGCATTTGCTGAAATTAATCCATTATCCCGCTCGTGAAAGTGGTTTGGAGGGAGAGCAAGGCGTTGGTGCACATAAAGATGCAGGAATATTAACTTTATTATGGCAAGACAATATTGGTGGGTTACAAGTCGACACAGATAATGGCTGGATTGATGTTGCTCCTTTAGAAAATGCGTTTGTTGTGAATATTGGTGAAGTTTTTGAACTGGCAACCAATGGTTACTTACGTGCAAATGTTCATCAAGTTGTGAGAAAGCAAAACAGTGTTTCACGCTATTCGATTGCTTACTTTATCACGCCAAGTGTATTCGCTAATGAAGTGCCATTATTACCTCTACCTACTTATTTAGCTCAGCAGGCGCTAGGACCTGATAGCGATCCACTAAATCCTTTATTTACTAATTTAGGAAAAAATGCAATTAAAGGTCGACTGCGTTCACACTTATCAGTAACACGTCAATTTTATCCTGAGGAATACGAGCAAATTATTAAAAATAGCAATATCTTATGATGTACTTAGCATTCAGCTAAGCTTTTATTTTATTGGAGTACCATGATGTCGAATCGTTATTATAAAAAAGAGCTTAACGGGCACACACTAGCAGCAGAAACATTAATGATGAGCTATGGATATGATCCTCAGCTTTCAGAAGGTGCAATTAAGCCCCCAGTATTTTTAACTTCAACTTTTGTATTTAAAACGGCACAGGAAGGGAAAGCGTTTTTCAATATGGTTAGTGGGCGCACACCAACGCCTGACGACCAGAAACAAGGGCTGGTATACTCTCGCTTTAATCACCCAAACAGCGAAATTGTTGAAGACCGACTGGCATTATATGAGGGGGCAGAAAGTGCGGCATTATTTTCATCAGGTATGTCAGCGATTACCACCTGTTTAATGGCATTTTTGAAACCTGGAGATGTATTACTGCATTCTCAGCCATTGTATGGTGGAACAGAAACGCTATTTTTAAATACATTGGCTCGTTTCGGTATTACTTCAATTTCTTTTGCAAATGGTTGTGATGTGAAATCGATAAGAGAGGTGATTAAAGGTATAGACCCAGCTAAGAATATTGCTGCTATCTATATTGAAACACCTTCGAACCCATTAAATACGTTAGTGGACATTCACTTACTGAGTGAACTAACAAAAGAGATTGCACAAACTCGTCAAGAAGAAAAACCATTATTGATCTGTGATAACACTTTACTTGGCCCAGTGTTCCAGAAACCGCTATCATTGGGGGCTGATTTAAGTGTGTACTCACTAACTAAATATGTTGGTGGTCACTCTGATTTAGTTGCTGGTGGTGTCGCCGGTAGTCGTGCATTAATGAAAAAAGTTCGCGCTCAACGTAATGCGATAGGTACTCAGCTTGATCCTCATTCGAGTTGGATGCTTGGACGTTCCTTGGAAACATTGCAATTACGAATGGAAAAAGCCAATGATAACGCACAGCAATTGGCGACATTTTTACATCAACATCCAAAAGTCAAAAAAGTGCATTACCCTGAATTCTTACCAAAGGAAAGTACTGAATATCAGGTATATCAGCGCCAATGCACAGGTGCAGGTTCAACGTTTTCCATCAATGTCGGTGATAACGAAGAGGATGCATTTAATTTCTTAAACCATTTGGCGTTGTTTAAGTTAGCGGTAAGTTTAGGAGGAACAGAATCGTTAGCCTGCCATCCTGCATCAACCACCCATTCAGGGGTCGCTGAATCAGTTCGTCAAGCAACCGGTATCGATAGTAATCTAGTGCGTTTATCAGTAGGAATCGAAAACGTAAATGATTTAAAACAAGCGTTATCACAAGCTTTGGATGCTGTTTAAGTGAAAAACAAGCAGAGGTTCAAACCTCTGCTAATCGCTTTAGTTGATCCGATATTGGCTTGGTAATTCACTAAACCCAAAGCCATTGGTTTTTTTCACCGGGATCTGTACAGGTATCCGTTCTTTCATCGCTTCAACGTGGCTAATAACCCCAATTGTTTTCCCTGAGGCATTTAAACTTTCTAAAGCATCCAGTGCGATATCTAATGTTTCTGGATCCAGCGTGCCAAACCCTTCATCAAGGAATAATGATTCCAATTGTGTTTTATTGCTCACCATATCCGATAACGCCAAAGCGAGAGCAAGGCTGACTAAGAAGCTTTCACCACCTGAAAGGGTTTTGATGTCTCTGATAGTGTCCGCTTGCCAACTATCAATTACCTGTAATTCGAGATCAGAATTGTGGCTGCGCTTTAAGATATAGCGTCCATGTAACTTATTGAGGCGTTGATTGGCGAGCGAAATAAGACAGTCAAAGGTTAAGCCTTGTGCGTAACGGCGGAACTTATCACCTTCAGCAGAGCCAATTAATTCATTGAGTAATCCCCAATCATCACAATTAGCTTGGCTTTGTTCAATTTCTTGTAGTAAGCCACGTTGTTGATGGCGTTGTTGCTTATCACTATTGAGCTGACTGATGATTTGGCCTTGCTGTTGATTGAGCATTTTTACTTTATTATCAAGTTCGCCGATATCGTGTTGTAATTGCTCTGGATGGCTATCTGGTAAGCCCTTTGGTTGTTGTGTCAAATGTTCTTGTAACGCCAACTCACCTTCTTTATAACGCGTCTCAGTCTGTATGCAGGATTGCTTTAATTGCTGGTGCAATTGCTCTAAGCGCTGTTTTTCATCAGCAGATAATAATGCACTTAAAAATGCTTGTTGTGTTGCAAACGGGCTGCTTGCCAGTGCTTCAGCAAAATGTTGTTGTGCTGTACTCAGCTGCTGTTGACTCTTATCGATCGCACTGGTGACTTCACGATGACTGCCTTTCAGTGATGCTATTTCTTTTTCACGATAACTTACTTGCTCACTGAGCTGTTGTAGTTGAGAGATGATTTTATCTTGTTGCTTCTGTAATTGGCTGACAAATTGTGAAATGGATTGACCACCCAACAATAATTGGCGCGAGTTCTGTTTTTGTTGCAGCAACTGTTGCAACTGTTGTAAATGTTGCTGAGCACTTTCTAGCTGTTGTTTTAACGCTGCTTGTTGAGTGGTCTCTGCTTGTAGCATTGCTTCTGTAACGGCTATTTTTTTGGTGAGATCTTGAGTTGCTTGTTTTTTTAATTCATATAATTGACCGCGTTTTTCTAGCCCATCAAACCATTGAGAGAATTGCTCATCGGTTGGTAATTGAAAACCAGACAATGAGGATTGTAATTGTTGGTGCTGCTCACTATATCGTTGTTGGTGTGTGAGCAGTTGTGCTTGGTTTTCATCCATTGAGCGCTGTATCTGCTTTATTCGCTCATCAAGTAAAGTTAGCATTGATTGCTGCTGATTGTTGAGTGATTGTTTTTCCTGTAATTGATACTTAGATTGCTGATACTCACGTTCAAGTAACACAAAGTCCTGCAAGAGCTTTTGTTCGCTTGATAACTGTTGTTGGCATTCATTGAGTAATTGTTCTACGACATTTTGTTCAATCGCCAATTCTGTAATCATGGCTTTTTGACATGTGGTTGCCCACTGTTTTTGCAAGTAGTTTTCTTGGGTTGCTAGCTGTAACAGTGTCTGTTGGTTTTCTTCTTGTCGCTGAATTTCTTTTTGCCGCTGTGCTTGTTGGGTGGTTAAGTTATGTCTTAATTGTTCAAGCTGAGTGGTCAATTCATGCAAACGTTGTTCTGTTTGGTTTGGCTCTATGGTTTGATATTGTGCAATAGCAGGGTGTTCAGTGGCACCACAAAGTGGGCAAGGGCTACCGGCAATAAGCTGTTGGCGTTCCGTTTCTAGACTGACTATTTTTTGTTCTAATCGTAATCGAGCTTGTAAATCGGTCAAATGAGGCTGGATATAGGCAATTTGCGTTTCTGCTAGCTGGATCTGCTGTTCTGCTTGGGTGATTGATAGCGTAATTTCTTTTTGTTGAGCTAACTTAATTTGTTGTTGGCTTTGTAGCTCTTGCCATTGGGTTAGTAGGATGGGTAACAACTGCATATGTTGCACCGTTGAGCGTAATTGTTCTACTGTTTGGTTAGTTTTTTCAATATCATGGGCTTCCAACCAGGCTAAATAGTTCTTTTCAATTCGCTGATAGATGGCGTGATCTTGCTCAAGTTGTTGCTGAAGCTGTATATATTGCTCAGTTTGCTGCTTCTGTTCACTGCACAAAGTGATGTGCTGTTGTGATAAAGTCTGTTGTTTCTGCTCAAACTGGATAAGCTGTTTCTTCGTTTGCTCTAGATATTGTTCTTGTTGTCGCCATGAGCCAATTTGCTGTAAAATGACGGCATCTTGCTGGTTTTTTTGTAAATAATACTGAATATTGCTGAGTTCTGTATTCGACAGGGATATTTGTTGTTGCCCGTCATCAATTAGCGTTTGTTTGGTTTGATATTGTGATTGATATTGATTTTGTTGCGCTAGAGTTTCTTTAATTTGTTGATTTAAATTAATGATCTCATTATCTAATGGACGGACTTGGTTATCGATTACCAGTGTCTGTTGTTGGGTATAGCTTAGGTGTTGCGTATTTTGTGCGTTAATTTGTGTTAGTTGTTCTTGTAACGGCACTAGCTGTTGAGTTTGATTATTCAAAGTTAGCAAAAGATTTTGCTGTTTTTCTAATAATTCATTCAGTGATTGTTGTTGGCGCTCTGTATCTTGCCATAGAGGGCGTAGGCTCTCAGCCGGTATGTTGTCAGTGAGTTTTTTTATTTCCAGTTCAGCCGCTTGATAGGCACTCTGTGCGTGTTGCCGTTCTAATTGCTGTTGTTGTAAACGTACGGTGAGCTGCTGTTGGCGCTGTTGCCAATGCAGTGCTTGTTGGTATTGCGTACGTTGGAGGTTGAGTTGGTTTTCTTGCTCAGCTAACAATTGCTGCTGAATGAGTAATGTTTGATGTTCACCTTCTGTGAGTAAGTGAATACTTTGCGCTCGCGCTTTTAATAGCTCTAAATCATTTTTAACTTGCTTGTGTTGACGATAGATATAGCTAGAAATCTGACTATAGATTTCAGTTCCTGTAATTTCTTCGAGTAAATCAGCGCGCTCTTTTTCTGTGGCATTTAAGAAGGCCGCAAAATCACCTTGAGATAGCAAGATAGATTTTGTAAAGCGGCCAAAATCGAGTCCCGTTATCTGAATAATTTGTTCTCTGACTTCACTGATTTTTTCAGCGATGATTTTGCCGTCGCTAACCGTTGCAAGCTCAGCTTTTGGTGATTGTAATTTACCATCTGGCTTATTATTTGCACGCCTTTGACTCCAAAATGCGCGGTAGGCTATTCCTTTAACTTCAAATTCAACCTCAGCAAGACATTCACCGGTATGGCGGGTCATTAACTCGTTTTGGTTTGCCGATAAAGTCGTTAAACGCGGAGTTTGATGATAAAGAGCAAGGCAAATTGCATCTAATAGTGTCGTTTTGCCTGCTCCAGTAGGACCGGTAATGGCAAAGAGCCCTTGGCTGATAAAAGGCTCTTGGTTAAAATCAATTTTCCATTCTCCTTTGAGGGAGTTAATATTTTTTAAACGTAAACTCAGTATTTTCATGCATCCCCCTCAAACTCAGAGCGTAATGCATCGTGAGATTGCTTAAATAGTAGTAAGAGCCGTTGTTCTTTTTCTTTGTCGTTCAGTTCTTCTTCTGTTAAACGGCGCAAAAATACCTCTTCGGCCGTGAGTTCATTGAGTGTTTCATTAGCAATCGCAGCTTGTTGACTTTGCTGTTGCTTCCGGGCGCGACGTAATAACACCACTTCAACGGGCAAATCTGTTATCAGTGCTTCAATACGTTGCTGAATATCAGAAAGGTAATCTTGCGTGGCAATCTCGATATCAAGCCAAATGGGTTGAATGTTGTCATTGAACTCTATTTCATTGAGCTGTTTTTGAATATCGACAAGTGATCCTTTAAGTGTTTTCAATGGTTGGAATATAGGGATCGGCAATTGGCGGATCTGTGATATGTCACTGCGATCGAATTCCACTAAACAAACGCTTTTTTGTTGATTTGCTTCATCAAAACTTAATGCGATAGGTGATCCACAATAGCGAATGTGTTGTTCTCCACCGATGACTTGCGGGCGATGTATATGCCCTAAGGCAATATAGTCAGCAGGGGGAAACGCTCCTGATGGAAAGGCATCTAGGGTGCCAATGTAGATATCTCTTACAGAATCAGAAACTTCAGCACCAATAACAGTCAGATGCCCTGTGGCAATAATGGGGATCTCAAGCTCAAGCGCTTCACGTTGTTGTTGCGCTAGCTGATAGCTATACTGATAGTATTCGCTGATGGCAGTTTGTAATGATAGTTGCTTTTGTTCGCTACTTTGCCCAGCAACGCTGAGTTGAATATCTCTAGGGCGCAGAAACGGGATTGCACATAGCAGGGCTCCGGCCTCACCTTGGGCATTTTTTAGCGTGATGACCTGTGGTTCGCTACCTGATGTGACAACATGCGTATTTAAATAGGCAAGTAGTGAGCTAGTTTCATTTAAAACAGAAACAGAATCGTGGTTACCACTGAGTATCACCAGTTGACAGCCTGTTTGTTGCAAAGAGACGACAAATTGGTTGTAAAGCTCTCTTGCATAACTCGGTGGTGAACCCGTATCAAAAATGTCGCCTGCGACAATAATGGCATCAACATGGTATTGTTTTACTTGTTCGATTAGCCAAGTTAAAAAATGTTGATGTTCCGCAGCACGGCTTTTAGTAAAGAAATATTGGCCAAGGTGCCAGTCTGAGGTATGAATGATGCGCATCAATACGGGTTCCTAAACATGACGACTTATGATACTTCAAATCGCAGAATTGCTGTCTATTACATGTGAATTTACGCTAGTTGAACGTTAAGTAGTATACCTGATCTGAGGTGGTTGATTCGGAGAATTATCGTTTTATACTCGTCATTCTTCAAGATGTGGGGCTTTTCGTTGAGGTATAAGTGGCTGCGCTACGCTCGCCGAGTCACCGTGTTTATCTATGCTCCTCGTCTATCTTCGCTTGTCGCCTACCTGCAACTCGAATTATTTAGAGTATAGATCGCATGACTGCGAGATTTCACTAAAATGACAATTGCTATTGGACTATCATGATTGAGTGTTAACATTCATAATTCTGTCATAAAAGTGACGCATAATGATTTTACTTTTAACAATCTCTTCTTATTTACAGGATTAATCATGGCAAGACGCATTCTAGTCGTTGAAGATGAGGCGCCCATCCGCGAAATGGTTTGTTTTGTACTAGAGCAGAATGGTTTTCAGTCTATTGAAGCTGATGATTATGATTCCGCAATTGCGCAGTTAGTTGACCCGTTACCTGATTTGGTATTATTGGATTGGATGATCCCTGGGGGCTCGGGTATCCAAGTGATCAAACACATGAAGCGTGACAGCGATACGCGTGATGTGCCAGTTATGATGCTAACTGCACGAGGGGAGGAGGAAGATCGTGTTAAAGGGCTCGAAGTCGGAGCCGATGATTACTTGATCAAACCTTTTTCACCAAAAGAGCTGGTGGCTCGTGTGAAAGCTATTTTACGTCGTATTTCACCAATGGCGACAGAAGATATTATTGAAATGAACGGGTTAACATTGGACCCAACCTCCCATCGCGTCAGTAGTCAAGATATCCCGATCGATATGGGGCCAACGGAATATAAATTACTGCATTTCTTTATGACCCATCCTGAGCGGGTATATAGTCGTGAGCAGTTACTCAATTATGTCTGGGGTGCTAATGTGTATGTTGAAGATCGCACCGTTGATGTGCATATACGCCGCCTTAGAAAAGCATTAGAAATCGAAGGGCATGATAAAATGGTGCAAACGGTTCGTGGTACGGGCTATCGCTTCTCAACTCGTTACTGACTAATAAAGGGGATCCCCGCGTGCTTGAACGCCTATCATGGAAACAGCTGATTTGGGGGCTGTTTTTATTTATCTTACCTGCATTAATTTTATCTCTATTTATTGGTCATCTTGCATGGTTGCTGGTAATTTCACTTGCCGCAGCGCTGGTTTGGCATAGTTATAACTTAATGAAACTGTCATATTGGTTGTGGTTAGACCGTAGTATGCTCCCTCCTGATGGTAAAGGTGGATGGGAACCCATATTTTACGGGATATATCAGATGCAACAACGCAATCGTAAGCGTCGTCGTGAATTAGGGCAGTTAATTAAGCGGTTTCGAAGTGGTGCGGAATCTTTGCCTGATGCCGTGGTGATGATGACGCTTGAAGGTAATATTTTTTGGTGTAACCGCCATGCTCAACATTTATTGGGCTTTCGTTGGCCAGAAGATAGCGGACAGCCTATTTTTAACTTATTACGCTACCCTGATTTTAGCCGCTATTTTACCTTACAGAATTATGATCAACCTTTAACACTTGAACTGAATAGCGGCGCAATTGTTGAATTTCGTATCCTTCCTTATACCGAGGACCAATTATTAATGGTGGCACGAGATGTCACTGAAAAACGTCGATTAGAAAAAGCGCGTAGAGATTTCTTTGCTAATGTAAGTCATGAGTTGCGCACACCACTGACCGTTATTCAGGGCTATCTTGAGGTACTTGACGACCAAGAAAATGCCTCGCCCGCCAATAAAAAAGCCCTACATGTGATGCAAGAGCAAGCACATCGCATGGATAACTTGGTTAAACAATTGTTGCAGTTATCACGTATTGAAGTGGCTCCTCAGATCAATCTAGATGAGCAAATTAATATCCCTGTTATTCTAAAAATGATTGAGCAAGAGGCGATTAGCTTGAGCCAAGGCCGGCAGCAATTTGAGTTTTCTGTTGATGAGCAATTGCGTGTTTACGGTAATGAAGAACAGTTGCGCAGTGCGGTTGCTAACTTGGTTTACAACGCCATTGCACATACCCCTGAAGGAACGACCATTCGGGTCAGTTGGCAGAAAAATCATAATGGTGCACGGTTTAGCGTTGCTGATAATGGCGTCGGGATCCCAGCCGAACATATCCCTCGCTTGACTGAACGTTTTTACCGAGTGGATAAAGCAAGAACTCGCCATGGCGGTGGGGGAACGGGGCTTGGTTTAGCCATCGTCAAGCATGCCTTACAACATCATAATAGCCAGTTAGTTATCACTAGCCAGTTGGGGAAAGGGAGTGAATTTTCATTTACTTTACCGCCGGTATTGATTGTATCTGATAAGAAAACCGCTAAGACAGCATAATAGAATAGTGAACGATGAGAGCGGCCGCGAGTAGCCGCTTTTGTTGATTGATTTAATGTGTGCATATTTGTCTTTCTATATTTTCATTTTGTAGAACCCGATAATGATGCAAAGATAGAGTGAATAATCGCATATTGATTATTTTTTATTCAAATCATATAGTGTATATTCTTATTTTACTGACAGTAATCACTAGTTAGTAAAAATACTTTAGTGTTTCATGCTTGTTTTTTGGTTTGCTATTGCCTTTTTTCCCTATAAAAGTTTTACTTGTAGCCAGTTATTGGCGATTTTTCCTGTTTTTTGAGTTTTCATCTTGCCTGATGTGATAAATAGTACATATTGTATTGTTAATGGCTTGTTAATAAAAATTCTATGCTCTAAATAATTCGATGTACAACTAGGCGGCAAGTGAGAGAGATGCTAGAAGCATATAAAAGTATGTGACTGGCGAGAGCGAATGAAGCCAACAATGTTGTACTTTGAGGTATGACGAGTATATTCCGTCAATTATCATTCAAAGAGATACTGATTAGTTTCTCTATATTTTCACTATTGCTACATAGATTTAACATAAAATATGGCTCATCGTTTAACATCCAGAGATATTATTGCCTTAGGTTTCATGACCTTTGCGCTCTTCGTTGGGGCTGGAAATATCATATTTCCTCCTATGGTCGGCTTACAAGCAGGTGAACAAGTTTGGACTGCTGCCCTTGGCTTCCTTGTCACAGGTGTGGGTCTTCCCGTTTTAACCGTGATTGCATTGGCTAAAGTGGGTGGGGGTATTGAAGCCCTAAGTACACCTATTGGTAAAACGGCTGGTTTACTACTTGCTGTTGTTGCTTACCTCTCAGTAGGGCCTTTATTTGCTACGCCTCGTACGGCAACTGTATCTTACAAAGTCGGTATTGCCCCTTTGCTTGGTGGTGAGTCTGATATTTCATTGCTGATTTACAGTGCGGTCTATTTTGTATTAGTCATTGGTATTTCATTGTATCCAGGTAAGCTACTCGACAGTGTTGGTCACATACTTGCTCCAGTGAAGATGCTAGCTTTAGCGATCCTTGGTGTTGCTGCAGTACTTTGGCCTGCAGGGGAGCCAATGCCATCAACAGATGCATACCGTGATATGGCATTCTCCAATGGGTTTATAAATGGTTATTTAACCATGGACACATTAGGCGCAATGGTATTTGGTATCGTAATTGTTAATGCGGCACGTTCGCGAGGTATTGAAAACTCTTCATTACTAACACGTTATACCATGTGGGCAGGTTTGATTGCTGGGGTGCTATTAACACTGGTTTATCTCTCTTTATTTAAATTAGGTGAAAACAGTGCATCAATAATCCCTAATCCGCAAGATGGTGCCGATATCTTGCATGCCTATGTTCAATATACATTTGGCGACTATGGTAGCTTCTTCCTTGCGGTATTGATCTTTGTTGCTTGTATGGTTACCGCGGTAGGCTTAACCTGCGCCTGTGCTGAGTTCTTCAGCCGTTATGTGCCGATTTCTTATCGCTCGTTAGTGTTGATACTTGGTGTGTTTTCCATGGTGGTCTCTAACCTTGGTTTAAGCAAACTGATCGCGTTTTCTGTACCTGTATTAGTCGCTATTTATCCACCATGTATTGTACTGATCTTACTTAGCTTCACCCTGAAGTGGTGGCGTAACCCAAGTGTGGTGATGGCGCCAACTATGTTGACTAGCTTTGTAGTTGGTTTGATTGGTGCTGCAAAAGCATCGGATAACCTGAAAGATTACATTCCTGAATGGATGACTTCAATTCCATTGTATCAGCAAGATCTTGCATGGCTGTTGCCTTCAATTGTGGTGTTAGTTGTTGCAGCGGTTTGTGATCGTGTGATCACATCTGCTGCGGAACATAAGCAGGCATGATGATACGAATGTAATGTATAAATAAAGGAGCCATTTGGCTCCTTTATTTTTTTAATCAATGCACAGATATTAATGATGCTCATTACACATCGGTTGATTCGCTATGCGAATTAGGGATCGATAATTTTGATGTTACTAGGCGGGATGCATCTTTACGCTTGTTGTTTGTATTGTCTTGGATTGGCTGACTAGTTGGGCTGTTTAAGTAAAGGATTTTATTTGTGACGACTAAGGCATCTTCATATATTTTATCAAGGTCGAATTCCTCTTTACCAAAAAACTGCGTAACGGCATCATTGATGATTTGGTTTCCAAGTGTAGTCACAATCGCGTTACTTTGGGCAGTTATTAAACTAGGGTCATTATTGCTTAGTTTAGCAATTTTACTTTGAGTTAAAACGCTATTATATGCATTGTTAGCAACATGATGAGCAGCACTAAGAGATGCTGCTTTTGGGTTTACTTTTTGTTTTGTATTTTCATCAATACTGAAATGTGTTATGACCTTATAAAATACAAGTTGTTTCTCTTTATCGCTGATAGAGGTAAGTTTTAAGTCACGAATAGTATTGTCAATCGCAAGATTAACTGCTCTGGATATTGCATTTGCTTTCTCAAAAATTATATTTTCGTTATAACCTTGTTTCATGTGTGTTTCGAGTTGGGCTATATAGTCGTTAGTTATTGATTGATTATTTTGTAGAAAAAACTCTTCATACTTTTTCATTGCAGTTGGATTTTGTAATTTATCTCTTAAATCCTTCATTTGTTGAAGCTCTTCTTTAAGCCTATTATTTTTCTTAACCCAAAATTTTTTTTCTGTTTTTTCTATTTTTTCCATTATTTCTATTTTTTGAGTTAAATCATCGATGAATGCCTTTGCTAGGGTTGTATCAACATACGATTTATGTTTTTTCAGCATTTTTTCTTTGTTGAAATCGATCGAATCGTTTTTCAATGAGAAGCTATAAGTTGGGCTATTGGAATTTTTAGATGAAGTTATATACTTAGCAATTGAGTTGTCATTGGCGGTAGTGCTGATCTCACTAGTGTCATTGGTTACCAGAGTGGTTCTTTGAGGAACTTTATTTGAAAGGATGCTGGTCATAATGATTCCTTATTAATTATAAATAAAATAATTATATAAAGAGCATCTTTTTTTTCTTTCAAAAAAAGCGATAGACTTAATGTTATTCAAAAATTCAAGGCAGGATAGCCTGCCTTGAGTGAGCTTTAGTTTACCCCAACGGCACTGCCCGCAGGGCGTCTTACATCATTCGCGCCATAAATATAACCTTGGCGAACTTTACCTGAAACCGCGGAGTCATTACCTGAAGAATCCGTTTTATCACCTTTCGCATCAGGAACGGGTACCATGATCAGCTCTGCAGCACCCCATGGGGTCTGTTCCACCATTTTGTAGCCCATCTTATCAAGTAGGCCTAAGCTATCTTTAGAAACCCCTCTCTCTTCATAATAGACCTCATCAGGTAGCCATTGATGGTGGATCCTTGCTGCATTCACCGCTTCTTGTGGTGGCATGCCATGATCAATAATATTCAATGCAGTTTGTAGGGTGATTGAAATGATACGCGATCCCCCCGGAGAGCCTAGCACGAGGAATACATGACCATCTTTAGTCACAATGGTTGGGCTCATGGATGAAAGTGGGCGTTTACCGGGTGCAATAGAGTTTCTTGCCCCTTGAACCAGACCGTACATATTTTTTTCGCCCACTTTGGTGGTGAAATCATCCATTTCATCATTTAAAAAGAAGCCTGTGCCCGGTGGGATCACCACAGAGCCAAAGCGACCATTGATGGTATAGGTGGTTGAAACCGCATTGCCTTTATCATCGACAACTGAGTAGTGAGTGGTTTCTGGTTTTTCATGTGGGCCAACCCCTGGTTGGACTTGGGTTGATGGCGTGGCTTGATTGGGTTTGATCTCTTTACGTAGTTCTTCCGCGTAGGTTTTGCTTAGCAATTTTTCTGTCGGGTTATCAACAAATGCAGGATCGCCTAAGAAAGTGTTTCTATCCATATAAGCATGGCGCATCGCTTCTGTCAGAGTATGGATATATTCGGCGGAATTGAAACCCATCTCTTTGAGGTCATAGCCTTCTAATATGTTGAGTGTTTGGCAAATTGTCACCCCACCTGAGCTTGGTGGTGGTGCAGAGATAAATTTATAGCCGCGATAGGTACAGCTTACCGGGGTCGTATCAGTAATGGTGTAATTAGCAAAATCGTCGGCGGTTAAGATACCACCATTCTTTTTAGAGGCTTGTTCAACAATTTTAGGTATCTCGCCCTCATAGAAAGCTTTAGGGCCTTCTTTAGCGATTTTTTCCAATGTATTTGCCAGATCGGTTTGCACTAATAGATCGCCCGGCTGGAAAGCACTGCCATCAGGTTTCAAAAAGATCCGTGCAACTTCAGGATCATCTTTAAAGCGATTGGTCGTTGTGTCTAGCACGTCAGTATCGGCCCGAGTCAAAATGAATCCTTCTCTGGCTAGCTTAATAGCGGGTTCCATGACTTGTTGACGGCTCATTGTTCCATATTTTTCAAGGGCATAATCAAGTCCTTTGACGGTTCCGGGAACACCTGAAGCAAGGTAGCCATAAAGGCTAGCATCTTTGATTAGATTACCATCTTTATCGAGATACATATCTGCATTGGCAGCTTTGGGAGCCGTTTCCCTGAAATTGATAAAAAGATCTTTGCCATCGGCAAGGTGGATAGTCATAAAGCCACCGCCGCCAATGTTGCCGCAGCACGGGTTAACAACCGCCTGTGCATAGCCAACGGCAACAGCGGCATCGACCGCATTACCGCCGGCCTTAAGAATATCGGCACCAATCTGTGATGCTAAATGTTGAGAAGATACCACCATACCTTTCTGTGCCTCGACAGCAGGTTCTGTGGCCGCGAATAACTGAGGTGAGATAAGTAGTGAAAGCAGTAGAGCAGAAGGGCGCCATGATGTTTTTATCATTCGTATCTCCTGATGAATGTATTAGATTACGTAACATAAATAACTAATGTGATTAATTTGTTAATCATTTGTACGCTTAATGTATAGCATAAAATAATAGAGATGACTGAAGGATAAAACTGAGAAGTGTTAACAAAGTGCTAAAAAATTTATCTTGAGGCGATATATGAAAGGAGTGATGAGGCACTAATGAGTACCTCAAAATAAAACTTTCTGAAATTATTTTTGATTAAACAATGCGATATGGATCCAGCCATTATTGGTTAGAACTAAAGGGCTTTGTTGTGATTTTTCAGCCCGTTCTTGGCTGATTTTAATTTGTGGGTAAGCGGCGATCACTTTTTCATTCTTAGCCCAAGGTGCAACGTCTTCAATTTTTTGTTTGAAATTAGCGATGGAAATTTTTTGACCGCTACGCTCTGCGGGTTCAGTAAAATTAGTGACTTCAGTAACAACAAATTTACCTGTGCAGAAACTACCGCGACCAGAGAAGTCTGCTTTTGCCGCATCAAAGAATTTTTGCCCTTCATTGGTTAAGGTAAATTCTACACCATCACCTGATTTTTCAGTGCCCCACATGTCTTTAACAACAATTTGTTTGTCTGCTTTATTTAATAGCCCTGCGTCAACCAAAGTATCTAATTGTTCAATCGTACGTGTATTGGATGGCGCTAAAAATCCAGCAGGGAATGGGCCTGTATTAATACAAATAGCGGGTTTTGTATCGAGATAATCTTGAATGGATTTTTTGAAATTACTTTCAGATGCCGTTTGATTGTTATCACAGCCAGCAAGAAAAGCTCCTGCAATGACAATGGATGCTAACATTTTGAAATTCATAACTTTTATCCTATTTTGCGATTGTCTCAGAAATTAAATTGAAAATGTAACTTATTATTGAAAAGTGTAACCATATTATAAATGTAGGGACCTTGAAAGTACGCCTCGCTATATACCCTTAGATATATTGAATTTTAAGTTTAATTAAGAATTTTCTAGCAAGGGCTGTTGTAAAAAGATAACCAGACAGAAGGGAATAAAGTAGTAACTGGGAAGGTTAAAATGAAAAATCGGCACAAGCAACGCCCATGCCGATTTATAAAAACTTAAAAGATCTGATTACAGACCAGTTGCATTTTTGGTCAGGTAGTCAGCAACGCCTTTAGGAGATGCGTTCATACCTTCTTTACCTTTTTCCCACTGAGCTGGGCAAACATCACCGTGCTCTTCGTGGAATTGCAGCGCATCAACCATACGCAGCATTTCATCGATATTACGGCCTAGTGGCAGGTCGTTAACCACTTGATGGCGAACAACACCATTTTTGTCGACTAAGAAAGAGCCACGCAGAGCAACGCCTGCTTCTGGGTGCTCGATGCCGTAAGCTTTCATAATTTCACGTTTGATATCAGCAACCATTGGGTATTTAACTTCACCAATACCGCCGTTATCAACCGGGGTCTTGCGCCATGCGTTGTGAACGAACTCAGAGTCAAAAGAGACACCGACAACTTCAACGCCGCGTTTTTTGAATTCTTCATAACGATGATCAAATGCAATCAGCTCTGAAGGACAGACAAAAGTGAAGTCCATTGGCCAGAAGAAGATCACAGCTGCACGGCCGTTCAGGTGGTTTTTCAGGTTGAAGTTATCAACAATTTCACCGTTACCAAGAACAGCTGCTGCAGTAAAGTCAGGGGCTTGACGTGTTACCAGAACCATAATTTACTCCTATGAGTTTGAATTAAAGGCTTTCTATATATTTATACACTGAGGGAGAATATGGAATTCCCTACAAAGAATAAAGGTATAAATACCAATCGTTGTGATAGCTTTTACCTATCAATTGTATCAATTTAATTAATTAACATCAATACAATAATTTTAATACAACAAAGTGCAAGTGGTATAGCAATCAAGTTGTCGATGTTGTGAGGTTATCGACAAAAATTTGTTGTTCCGCCTTATTCACCATTTGTGGGTAAAACTGGAAAAAAATCTGTTCAAGTTCTGTGTATTGCAGCAGAAAATCATCAAAAGAGCCACTGAGAGCATGCAATTTAGGCCGCCTACGCGCCATTCCATTTAATGACTTGCTAATATACGCTTTCTCAGAATAGCGGATTAACCATTGTTGCGGCCAAAGAAACTCATTTAACTCTTGAAACTTTTCAGGAGTATGACAAAGGTCTGGTTCGATTTGAGAACGTGCAAAATTAACAAAGTCAGCCAACGAAATATCGGGTTCAATGATATTCCAATGCAAAGAAAGAAAGTGATCCCAAACAAGGTCAAGTGTGATTGGTGCAACGCGGCGATAGTCATCACGAAACAGAAGTTTAGCTTGTTTGACTAGAGGATGTGTATCGGTCGCTTTATCAACCGCGCGATGCATAAAAATACCAGTAACAACATCAGGCGTATAGAGGCCTTCGGGGTTACCTCGAACAAAGTCGGCCATTAAATTGCCAAGTAAAGAGCAATCGGCTTTGTGGGCCAGATGTAGGTGAGCTAAAAAGTTCATTTGGTAACTATATACCCGATGCCTTTCAAATTATAGCTGTGTTCGCCGCACAAACCGACCCTAGTCACATACTTGTGTATGCTCCTAGGGCTCAATTTGCTAGCTGCCTTGCCCTAACTCGAAATGCATGGGGTATAAGATCGAGTAGGAAAAGGAAATAGTTTTATTTTTAATTAAAGAAATGGGGGGGTTTTGCAAAACATTTATTAAATGAATACAGTTTTTTTGGCAAAAATACGCTTATTTCTTGCGCCTTCGCGCCCTCAGCACTAGACTAGTCGCCTGTTTTTTAGATCGAAGTTAAGACAATGCGTGTTTCCGATTTTACTTTTGAATTACCTGAAGAATTAATTGCCCACTATCCTCAAGCGCAAAGAAGCGCGTGCAGACTACTGAGCCTCGATGGACCTACGGGGAAATTGACCCATGGTATTTTTACCGATGTGTTGGATAAACTCGCTCCTGGTGATCTGTTAGTTTTCAATAATACCCGAGTGATCCCTGCACGGCTGTTTGGTCGCAAGGCGAGTGGCGGTAAAATCGAATTACTTGTCGAAAGAATGTTAGATGAACACCGCGTACTGGCACATATTAGGGCGTCTAAAGCACCAAAAGAAGGTGCAGAGCTGGTTTTAGGCGAAGACGAAAGCGTGAATGCTACGATGGTTGCGCGGCATGACACTTTATTTGAAGTGCGTTTTGATGACCCACGTGATGTGTTGAGCATTCTTAACCAAATCGGTCATATGCCACTACCACCTTATATTGACCGCCCTGATGAAGAATCCGATAAAGAACTTTATCAAACCGTCTATAGTGAGCGTCCTGGGGCTGTTGCAGCACCGACAGCTGGCTTGCATTTTGATGAACCACTTTTAGAAGCATTGCGTGCAAAAGGCGTAGAAATGGCCTTTGTTACATTGCACGTGGGTGCTGGTACATTCCAACCAGTTCGCGTTGATAGTATTGAAGATCATGTAATGCACTCTGAATATGCAGAAGTGCCACAAGATGTTGTTGATGCGGTATTAGCGTGTAAAGCGAGAGGCAATCGTGTTGTTGCGGTAGGAACAACCTCAGTACGCTCATTAGAAAGTGCCGCTAAAGCGAGCCAAGGTGCGTTAATAGCGCCATTCTTTGATGATACGCAAATCTTTATTTATCCTGGTTATGAGTATCAGGTCATTGACGCGTTGATCACCAATTTCCATTTACCTGAATCAACCTTGATTATGTTAGTTTCTGCGTTTGCAGGGTATAAAAACACCATGCAAGCTTATAAAGAAGCAGTTGCACAGCAATACCGCTTCTTTAGTTATGGTGATGCGATGTATATCACCCGTAATCCAGATGCTCGTAGTGAGCAGGTTGGATCGTAGCTTTATATTGCGAATGAAAGTGAAATCAGCATCGGACTGTTTTTCTGATGCTAGGAGACATAATAGTGAAATATGAATTACAAACCACTGATGGTAAAGCACGTCGTGGTCGTTTGATTTTTGATCGTGGTGTTGTTGAAACACCTGCATTTATGCCTGTTGGGACTTATGGAACCGTTAAAGGGATGACACCTGAAGAAGTTAAAGAAACAGGTGCACAGATCTTACTGGGTAACACTTTCCACTTGTGGCTGCGTCCAGGGCAAGAAATCATGAAATTACATGGTGATTTACATGATTTTATGCAATGGCAAGGGCCGATTTTAACCGATTCAGGTGGTTTCCAAGTCTTTAGTCTTGGCGCTATGCGTAAGATTAAAGAAGAAGGTGTCCATTTCCGTAACCCAATTAACGGTGAAAAAATCTTCTTAAGTCCTGAAAAATCAATGGAGATCCAGTACGATCTCGGTTCTGATATTGTGATGATTTTTGACGAATGTACGCCATATCCTGCTGATTGGGATTACGCAAAAACATCAATGGAAATGTCTTTACGTTGGGCTGCACGTAGTCGTCAACGTTTTGATGAGTTAAACAATAAAAACGCGTTATTTGGTATCATCCAAGGCAGTGTTTACGAAGATTTACGCGATATTTCTGTTAAGGGGCTGGTGGAAATCGGCTTTGATGGGTACGCTGTAGGCGGCTTGGCTGTTGGCGAGCCAAAAGACGATATGCACCGTATTTTAGAACATGTCTGCCCGCAAATACCGGCGGATAAACCTCGTTATTTAATGGGGGTTGGTAAGCCTGAAGATCTCGTTGAAGGTGTGCGTCGCGGTATCGACATGTTCGATTGTGTGATGCCAACTCGAAATGCGCGCAATGGGCATTTATTTGTCACTTCTGGCGTGGTAAAAATTCGCAATGCGAAATATAAATCGGATACCGCACCACTCGATTCAGAGTGTGATTGCTATACTTGCCGTCATTATAGTCGTGCTTATTTGCATCATCTGGATCGTTGTAATGAAATTCTTGGCGCAAGGCTAAATACCATTCATAATTTACGTTATTATCAACGTTTAATGGCGGGTATTCGTCGGGCGATTGAAGAAGGGAACTTCGACGAGTTCGCTCAAGATTTCTATCAGAAGATTGGTAAAACCCAACCTTCGTTAAATATGGAATGAATTTAAGTGCGAAATAGTCTGAACCTGTGTAGCATAGCAGGCTTGGCTGTACTTATGTTTTAAATTGCGTTCAATAACAATGAGGAAAGTTGAATGAGTTTTTTTATTTCTGAAGCAGCGGCATCTGCAGGCGCTCCAGCACAGGGCAGCCCGTACACGATGGTTATCATGCTTGTCGTTTTCGCCCTGATCTTCTATTTCATGATCCTGCGTCCACAGCAAAAACGTGCTAAAGAGCACCGTAAACTGATGGAATCAATCACTAAGGGTGATGAAGTTTTAACGACCGGCGGTTTGATTGGACGTGTAACCAAAGTTTCTGAAACAGGTTATGTTGTTCTTGAGCTGAGTGAGAACACTGAAGTAACCATCAAACGTGATTTCGTTGCTGCTGTTTTACCTAAAGGCACAATGAAAGCTATTTAATTTCTGATTTTCCCGAAGGGAACTGCCGTGCTAAACCGTTATCCTTTGTGGAAGTATCTGATGCTGATCGCTGCGATCCTCATCGGTCTGCTTTATGCGCTTCCAAACCTATATGGTGAGGATCCGGCTGTTCAGATCACTGGCGTGCGGGGAACCGCCGCCAATGAACAAACGCTGATCCAAGTCCAAAAAACGTTAGAAAAAGACAATATCCAAAGCAAATCTGTTGCTCTGGAGAACGGGGCTGTTCTTGCCCGATTCAACAACTCGGATATCCAATTACGCGCCCGTGAAGCACTGGTCAGCGCGTTAGGTGATCAATATGTTGTTGCATTAAACCTTGCACCTGCAACGCCGAAATGGTTAGAAGCCGTCGGTGGTGAGCCAATGAAACTTGGTCTTGACTTGCGTGGTGGGGTGCACTTCCTGATGGAAGTGGACATGGATACTGCATTAGGTAAGTTGCAGGAACAAAACATGGATGGTATACGCAATGACTTGCGCCAAGCAGGTATTCCGTACTCATCTATCCGTAAAGGCGACAATTACAGCGTTGAAGTTCGTTTCCGTAACGCTGATGATCGTAGCCTAGCAGAGAAAACACTGGCGCGTAAATTCCAAGATTTAGTGTTTTCAGATGGTAGCGACAATACCATGACTGCGGTAATGACGGATGAGCGTCTACGTGAGGCTCGTAACTACGCTGTATCTCAAAACATTACGATTATTCGTAACCGTGTAAACCAATTAGGTGTTGCTGAACCACTCGTTCAACGCCAAGGCGCGGAGCGTATTGTTGTTGAGTTACCAGGTATTCAAGATACTGCGCGTGCTAAAGAAATTCTTGGTGCGACAGCAACATTGGAATTCCGTTTAGTCAACCAAAGCGTTGACCCATCGGCGGCTGAAAGTGGCCGTGTACCGGGTGATTCTGAAGTTAAGTATGATCGTAACGGTGTGCCTTACGTACTGTATAAGCGCATTATTTTAACTGGTGATCATATTACAGACTCAACATCTGGCGGTGACGAAAACGGTGCTCCACAAGTTAGCATTGGTCTAGATAGTGCGGGCGGCTCTATCATGTCTGATTTTACTCGTGATAATCAGGGTAAACTGATGGCAACACTGTTTGTTGAATATAAAGACAGTGGTAAGAAAGATGCTGAAGGCCGTGCAATTTTGGTCAAAGATGAGAAAGTCATCAATGCTGCCAATATTTCAGCACGTTTTGGTAGCCAATTCCGTATTACTGGTATTAATGATCCAAACGAAGCTCGTCAGTTATCATTACTGCTGCGTGCAGGTGCGCTGATTGCGCCAATTCAAATCGTCGAAGAGCGTACCATCGGTCCAACTCTTGGTTTGCAAAATATCGAGCAAGGTTTGAAAGCGTGTTTAGCAGGTCTATTAGCTTCAATCCTGTTTATGATTATTTACTATCGTAAATTTGGTTTGATTGCGAGTACGGCCCTGTTTGCAAACTTGATTATGATTGTTGGTGTGATGTCCTTGCTGCCAGGAGCAACGTTAACCATGCCTGGTATTGCGGGTATTGTGTTAACCCTTGCGGTCGCCGTCGATGCTAACGTTTTGATCAACGAACGTATCAAAGAAGAGCTACGCAATGGGCGTTCTGTCCAGCAAGCGATTCATGAAGGTTATAAAGGCGCCTTCTCAAGTATTATCGATGCAAACCTAACAACATTGATCACGGCAATTATTCTGTACGCGGTAGGTACGGGATCAATCAAAGGCTTTGCAATTACGACAGCTATCGGTGTCGCCACCTCTATGTTTACAGCTATTATTGGTACACGTGCGATCGTGAACCTGCTATATGGCGGTAAACGTGTCAACAAGCTGTCAATTTAAGGAGCACGTTGTGGCACAGGATTATACTGTTGAACAATTGAACTATGGCCGTAAAGTTTATGACTTTATGCGCTGGGACAACGTTGCCTTTGGTATTTCTATTGTATTGCTGATCGCATCGATTGCGATTATTGGGGTTAAGGGCTTCAACTGGGGGCTTGATTTCACTGGTGGTACTGTTATAGAAATCAACCTAAGTCAGCCTGCGGATTTAGACAAAATTCGTGAGAGTTTGTCTAATTCACAACACAAAGACCCTTTAATCCAAAACTTTGGCAGCAGCCGTGACATCATGATCCGTTTGCCTCCAATTGAAGGGGCTGCTGGTCAAGAAGTCGGTAAAGAGATCATTACCATCATCAATAAAAACGTTGATGAACAAGCGACAGTGAAGCGTATTGAGTTTGTTGGCCCAAGTGTTGGTGCTGAGCTTGCTCAAACAGGTGCGTTAGCTCTGTTAACTGCACTGATCTGTATCTTGATTTACGTTGGTTTCCGCTTCGAATGGCGTCTTGCTGCGGGGGCAGTATTGGCTCTTGCGCATGACGTTGTGATTACGTTAGGTATTTTATCTCTCTTCCACATTGAGATAGATATGACCATTGTGGCATCGTTGATGTCAGTCATTGGTTACTCACTCAACGACAGTATCGTGGTATCTGACCGTATTCGTGAGAACTTCCGTAAAATTCGTCGTGGCACGCCATACGAAATTATGAACGTCTCTTTGACCCAGACATTAAGCCGTACCATTATGACATCAGCAACAACATTATTGGTAGTTCTGATGCTGTATATCTTTGGTGGCGCGATGTTAGAAGGTTTCTCTCTCGTTATGTTAATTGGTGTGACTATCGGTACCATTTCATCTATCTATGTTGCTTCTGCATTAGCACTGAAGATGGGTATGAAACGTGAGCATTTGCTTCCGCCGAAGGTTGAGAAAGAAGGCGCTGACCAAGAGTCTTTATTACCATAATAGTGTTTTCACCATGGTAGATGGCTTAAGTTAAGCATTAAAGCAATCTTTCTAGTTTACTGAAAAGTAAAATACAAAATCAAAACACCCCGTTAGGCTTCAAATGTACAGCCTTGCGGGGTGTTTTTTATTAAGCTCTGGGTTACACTGTTTACCCGAAATAAAATCAGGAAACACTATGCATTGCCCATTTTGCTCAGCTGTAGATACGAAAGTAATTGACTCGCGTCTAGTTGGAGAAGGCTCTCAAGTACGCAGGCGTCGTCAATGCCTCGTTTGTCATGAACGCTTCACCACCTTTGAAGTGGCGGAACTTGTTATGCCACGGGTAATTAAAAGTGATGAAGTACGTGAACCTTTTGATGAAGAAAAACTCAGCCGCGGTATGCAAAAAGCATTAGAAAAACGACCGGTTAGCGCAGATGCTGTTGAACAAGCGATTATCTCCATCAAATCAAAATTGCGTGCAACAGGTGAAAGGGAAATTCCTTCTAAACAAATTGGTAATTTAGTGATGGATGAGCTGAAAAAACTGGATAAAGTCGCTTATATCCGGTTTGCTTCAGTGTATCGTAGCTTCGAAGACATACGTGAGTTTGGTGAAGAGATCGCTAAATTGCAGGATTAAATGATGATTGAACAAGATCGTATCTATATGGCTCGCGCCTTAGAACTCGCTGAAAAAGGTCGCTTTACCACCTCCCCAAATCCAAACGTTGGTTGTGTTATTGTCAATAACGGCGAAATAGTGGGTGAAGGTTATCACCAAAAAGCAGGTGAAGCGCACGCAGAAGTGCATGCACTGCGAATGGCAGGTGAAAAAGCCAAAGGGGCAACGGCTTATGTGACGTTAGAGCCTTGTAGCCATCACGGGCGCACGCCGCCTTGCGCGGAAGCGTTGATTAACGCAGGGGTTAGTCGTGTTGTTGCGGCAATGCAAGATCCTAATCCTCAAGTGGCGGGTCGAGGTCTATACATGCTGTCTAAGGCCGGAATCGAAACATCCAGTGGCGTATTAATGGAGCAGGCCGAAGCATTGAATCGTGGTTTTTTAAAACGCATGCGTACGGCATTCCCTTACATCCAATTAAAGCTTGCAGCTTCACTTGATGGTAAAACGGCTTTACAGTCAGGGGAAAGCAAATGGATCACCTCGGCAGCAGCTAGGCAAGACGTTCAAGTATTGCGAGCACAAGCAAGTGCTATTTTAAGTACAAGCAGTACTGTGCTAGCCGATGATCCGTCATTGACCGTTCGTTGGAGTGAACTTCCTGCCGATATTCAAGCCACTTACCCTGAAAACACATTGCGTCAACCAATTCGTATCGTTTTAGATAACCATAATAGAGTTACTACCCAGCACAAAGTCACTCAATTAGAGGGGGAGTGTTGGTTGGTTCGCCCAAAAACAGAGGCTGATGTGGTTTGGCAAGGCCATGTTGAACAACTCTCGATCCCTGCTGATGATAACGGTATTGATTTGGTCATTTTAATGATGCAATTGGCTAAACGGAATGTGAACAGCATTTGGGTTGAAGCAGGTCCAATATTAGCTGGTTCATTATTAAAGCTTGGTTTAGTCGATGAGCTGATTGTGTATATTGCACCTAAATTATTAGGTGATACGGCACGTGGCTTGGTGAATTTCCCTGCGCTTGCTCATTTATCCGATGCACCAAAATTTGAATTTACAGATGTACAGAAAGTCGGTGATGACTTGCGTGTTAGGTTACGTCCTGTGTGGTAATTGAAGTTTTTTATTATTTTGCTGAAATTCAACCACGCGGTTAGTGAAAGAATGTGATAAAATCCGCGCCCCGCGGGTTATAATTAATGTGAAAGGAAGGCTATGAACATAATTAAAGGTGTTGTTGCCGCGCCACAAGCGCGTGTCGCCATTGCAATTGCTCGTTTTAACAACTTCATTAATGATAGTCTGCTGGAAGGTGCAGTTGATGCGTTAGAACGTATCGGCCAAGTTTCTCAAGACAACATCACTGTTGTGTGGGTGCCAGGTGCTTATGAACTGCCATTAACAGTCAAAGCATTAGCTGAAACGAAAAAATATGATGCAGTTATCGCTTTAGGTACGGTGATCCGTGGTGGAACGGCTCACTTTGAATTTGTTGCTGGTGAATGTAGCTCAGGGCTTTCTCACGTAGCAATGAACAGTGAAGTGCCTGTAACTTTTGGTGTCCTAACCACTGAAAATATTGAGCAAGCGATTGAGCGTGCTGGTACAAAAGCGGGTAACAAAGGCGCTGAAGCTGCATTGACTGCATTAGAAATGATTAATGTACTTAAAGCTGTAAAAGGCTGATTTAGTTTTTATTTAAGGGGAATCTTGTGAAACCTGCTGCTCGTCGCCGCGCTCGTGAGTGTGCTGTACAGGCCATCTATTCATGGCAATTATCTGGCAATAATGTTTCTGATGTAGAACATGAGTTTATTGCTGAACAGGACATGTCTGACGTTGACGTAATTTATTTTCGTGAACTGTTGTCAGGCGTAGCAAACAACGCTATAAAACTTGACCAACTAATGGCACCTTTCTTATCTCGTCAACTCGAAGAGTTGGGGCAGGTAGAGAAAGCGATTTTACGTGTTGCTATGTATGAACTGAGCTTCCGTGAAGATGTACCTTATAAAGTTGCGATTAACGAAGGTATCGAACTGGCTAAAGTATTTGGCGCAGAGGATAGTCATAAATTCGTTAATGGTGTTCTTGATAAGGCTGCTCCTGCTGTTCGCCGTAAAAAATAAAATTGCTCAGGGTTCCCTCCTGTAATAATACGACAGTAATCATTAGGTAGACTGTATTTCAGTCTACCTTTGTGCCTATTTTATAGCGGGATTCGCCGTAAATTCTCAGCCAGTAGGGCGGAAAGATAAGGCTTTGAAGCTGAAGGCTTCATGTTTTAAAATAAACCAATGCGGCGAGACACGTCGTTATTGCCCATGACGGCCTGTATATACTCTAAATAATTCGAGGTGTAGCTAGGCGATAAGTGAAGGAGCCGCTAGGAGCATACAAAAGTATGTGACTGGTGCGAGTGAGCGTAGTCACTTATACCTTAACGAAAGGTGCTGCCACTTGAAGTATGACGAGTATAAGACTGCGTTATATCAGCAGCAGCCTGAGAAGTGGGAAACCTCGTCCTACTAGGACGGGGAACTGTCACTAGTGAAGTTCTTAAGTATAGCGAAAACGGAAAACCTACCATGTCATATGGCGAATTTGACCTCATCGCGCGTTATTTTAATCGTCAAAAAACTAACCGACGTGATGTAAACATCGGTATTGGTGATGACTGTGCATTGATGACTATCCCGGAAAAACAGCAACTTGCTGTGAGCACAGATACTTTAGTTTCTGGTATTCATTTCCTCCCTGAAATTTCACCGGCAGATCTTGCCTATAAATCATTAGCTTCTAATTTAAGCGATCTCGCTGCGATGGGTGCTGACCCAGCATGGGTTTCCTTAGCGATCACGCTACCTAGCGTTGATCCTGACTGGTTAGAGCAATTCAGTGATAGTTTATTTGAACAAATTAACTATTATGGAATGCAATTAATTGGTGGTGATACTACACGTGGGCCTATGAGTTTAACTTATACGGTGCATGGGTTTGTACCTACAGGGAAAGCCTTATCCAGAGCAGGTGCTCGCAACGGTGATTGGATATATGTGACAGGAACGCTTGGTGACAGCGCTGCGGGTTTAGCATTGTTACAAGGGCGTTTAGACGTAGCCAACCAAGAACAAAAGTCATGGTTAATCGGTCGTCATTTACGGCCTCAACCACGTATTTTACAAGGGCAAGCCCTGCGTAACTTAGCCTCTTCGGCGATTGATATTTCGGATGGATTGATTTCTGATCTTAACCACATACTCAAAGCCAGTGGTTGTGGGGCGCATATCAACTTAGATGCACTACCATTGTCAGAAGCACTGCAACAGAATAGCTCTAAGGATCAAGCTCGTATGTGGTCGCTCAGTGGCGGTGAAGATTATGAACTTTGTTTCACGATCCCTGAAATTAATCGTGGTGCTTTAGAAATGGCATTGGCGCACACTGGCTCTACTTTTACCTGTATTGGGCAGATCAAACCTCAATCGGAAGGGATCCGCTACTATCATGATAATCAAGCAGTGGATGTGAACTTGAAAGGGTTTGATCATTTTGTGTTGGAAAGTGTGAATAGTTAAATATTCAAAATAATATTATTAGAAATGCCTGCATCAGTCACTGATGTGGGCTTTTTTATGGAATATTTGTCATCAGACAGTGATATTTTTCGATTATCTATAATATAAAATTAATATCTATTTATTAAGAATTAAGCTGAGAAAATATAATTAAAGTCATTTTTTCAGGATGAAATCAATGAGTATTGGCTTAAAAAAGATTATCTATAATTGTTTGAATTAAAAAGAATAAAGCTTTCTGTTAGGCAAAAGAAAGCTGCCAAAAGGCAGCTAAAATAAAATGAGGCGTATATCCTGTAAAAATACGGGATGCTTTTGTCAATATTGACAGAAATTCTTATGAGGGCAATTAAGTATTAAAAATATACTGAACTTTATTTGAGGTAAAAGCAAGATCCTTTTAAAAGAAATTTCATTTAAATTGATCCTACCTATGATCTTAAAAATTACACGAAGAAAAAAGAAAGAAGAGCAGCAGGCATTGAATTGTTGCAACACCTGCTATTTTACGGATTAGGCTTTCTGTTGATACTCTTCAATCGCTTTGATTATGCCATCGCTATCAAGGCCTAAATCTGCGAGCAATTCTTGTTGACTACCTTGTGAAATAAAGTAGTCAGGCAGCCCTAGGTTCAATATAGGCAAAATTTTACGTTGATGCATCAGGAGCTCATTAACGCCGCTACCAGCACCGCCCATAATGGCATTCTCTTCTAAAGTCACTAATATATCGTGGCTATTAGCCATTTCTAAAATCAATGCTTCATCAAGTGGTTTAACAAACCGCATATCAACGACAGTTGCATTGAGTTTTTCGGCTGCAACAAGTGCATGGCTGAGTAATGTACCAAAACATAAGATGGCAATTTTTTCACCGTGGCGGCGAACAATACCTTTACCAATAGGCAATGGCGCTAAAGGCTGTAATTCAGCACCTGTACCTGTACCACGAGGGTAACGTACAGCACTTGGTCCATCTTTATAGTGATAACCAGTATGTAGCATTTGGCGACACTCATTTTCATCACTCGGTGTCATGATAACAAGTGTTGGAATACAACGCAGATAAGACAGGTCGAATGATCCTTGGTGGGTTTGACCATCAGCACCGACAATACCAGCACGATCGATCGCAAATAATACAGGCACTTTTTGGATTGCCACGTCATGTATCACTTGATCATAACCACGTTGTAAGAACGTTGAATAGATAGCCACGATTGGGTTGTACCCGCCAATCGCTAATCCTGCGGCAAACGTCACTGCATGTTGCTCAGCGATTGCAACATCAAAATACTGCCCAGGGTACTCTCTTGAAAATCGTACCATTCCTGACCCTTCGCGCATTGCTGGGGTGATTGCCATCAACTTATCATCATTTTGTGCTTCATCGCACAACCAATCACCAAAGATCTTCGAATAAGTGGGGCCAGTCTCTTTGCTTTTTGGCAAGGTAAAGGTGCTTGGATCAAACTTAGGAACAGCGTGCCAGCTAATAGGATCTTTTTCTGCCGGCTCATAACCACGACCTTTTTTGGTCATGATATGTAAAAATTGAGGGCCTTTTAGATCACGCATATTTTTTAGTGTTTGCACAAGCGCGATCACATCATGACCATCAACAGGGCCAATGTAATTAAAGCCCAACTCTTCAAACATAGTGCCAGGGACGACCATACCTTTGATATGTTCTTCGGTTTTTTTGAGCAGCTCTTTAATTGGCGGCATATTAGAGAACACTTTTTTGCCACTTTCACGTAACGTGGTATACAACTTGCCTGAAAGTAGATGTGCCAGATGGTTATTGAGTGCACCAACATTCTCAGAAATTGACATCTCATTGTCATTCAGGACAACTAACATATCAGGAGCAACATCACCAGCATGGTTCATTGCTTCGAATGCCATCCCAGCGGTGATAGCACCATCACCAATAACACACACTGTTTTACGGCTTTTATCTTCTTTTTCAGCGGCGATTGCCATACCTAGGCCAGCACTGATTGAAGTTGATGAGTGACCAACACTCAATACATCATATTCACTTTCTTCACGCCATGGGAAAGGATGTAACCCATTTTTTTGACGAATGGTATCAATACGATCACGACGACCGGTCAAAATTTTATGTGGATAGGCTTGATGGCCGACATCCCAAACTAAGTTATCGAAAGGTGTTTTATAGACATAATGTAATGCAACGGTAAGTTCAACCGCGCCTAAACCAGAGGCAAAATGACCGCTAGATCGACCAACACTACTAAGTAAAAACTGCCTCAGTTCATCACATAGCTTAGGCAAGCTCTCTTTTGGCAGTAAACGTAGCTCTTCTGGTGTTTCTGCCAGCGCTAGTGTTGGATACTTAGCGATATCAATACTCATTAGGGGCTCACTACTATTTATAATTGTTAATAAATTGGTTCTCGTCATACTTCAAATTGCAAAGCTTATATTAAAGCATGGTGGATCTTCATTTGCCGACTCGCTATGCCTCGAACTATTTAGAGTATACACATTAGGTGGAATCGTTATTTGCAAGCAAAATCTATATTATCCACAGTACTATTTGTACAACTAGTGTGTTATTCCGTTATCACAAAATGGTGATGTGAATCACATAAGTGCATGACGCCAGTCAATCTAGCACACTGATATACTCGTCATACTTCAAGTTGCAGGGCTTTTCGTTGAGGTATAAGTGGCTACGTTACGCTCGCCGATGCACATTGTTTATCTATGCTCCCGGTCTATTTTCGCTTGTCGCCTATCTGCACCTTGAATTATTTAGAGTATATATCCATTATGCCACTTTTATCATTCCGCGTCAGAATGTAAAGTGACTTTATATAGCATTAGCTTTTGCGTTCGATAATGAAATTGGCTAGCGCGACTAAGGTTTGCGTATTATAGCCTTGAACTTCAATCGTTTTTAATGCTTCTAGCGCAGTATAATACAGTTCGCGAGCTTTTTCTTGAGCAGCTTCAAGACCTAGTAATGATGGATAAGTGCTTTTCTCATGTTCTGCATCTGAACCTTGGCGTTTACCTGTCACTTCACTGTCGCCAATGACATCTAAAATGTCATCTTGTACCTGAAATGCAAGGCCGATAGCTTCTGCATACTTATCTAGCTCAGGTAAGATTTGATGACCTTTTGCTCCAGCTGAGTAGGCTCCCATACGAATGGCTGCACGTATTAGAGCACCTGTTTTATGTTGATGAATACGTTCCAGTGAAACTAAATCAACATGTTTTCCTTCAGCTTCGAGATCTAACGCTTGCCCACCACACATACCCGCTAGACCACTTGCATAAGCAAGTTCAGCTAACATGGCAATTCTATCTTTATCTGCTACATCAGGCATTTCACCGGATGACAATAATTGGAATGCTAATGTTTGCAGTGCATCACCTGCAAGAATGGCATTTCCTTCTCCGAATTTGATATGGCAAGTTGGCTGCCCGCGACGTAGATCATCATCGTCCATGGCTGGAAGGTCGTCATGGATCAGCGAGTAAGCATGAATGCATTCAACGGCGCTTGCAGGAGCATCAAGATTATGACGGCTTACGCCAAGCATTTCGCCTACAGTATAGGTCAAAAATGGACGCAAGCGCTTGCCACCCAGAAGGGCACCATGTTTCATCGCTGCTGCAAGGGGTAAATCAGAGAATGGAAGTGCATCTAAGGCATGCAATAAATATTGATTAACCCGCTCATACGCTTGCTGTTGTTGTACTGCGAAGCTATTAGAATGTTGTTCAGACATAGTTTATTCGGTATCTGGTGAAAAATCATCAAGTGCTTTGTTTTCATCATCGCTCAGTAGGATCTGAACACGTTGTTCAGCCTGTTGTAGAACTTTCTGTCCTTGTTTAGCGATTTGGATGCCACGTTCAAATTCATTGAGCGCATCTTCAAGTGGTAGCGAGCCAGACTCAAGGCGAGAAACAATTTCCTCAAGCTCTTTAAGTGAATTTTCAAAGCTAACTACTGGTACTTGTTGAGGTTTTTCTTTAGCCATATTTCTTTAACCGCACGTGTTCAATCATTTGTTCAGGGTGTTTTATTAATTCAGCAGACTAACTTAGTCTTGCGGTGGATACAATTTATTATTGGTGTTTTTAGATTCAACCCGCAAGATAGTGCTATAATACGCTTCTTTATTGACAATTGGTAACCTGTGCGTGTGTCACTTTCAATACGTTCATTTGCCCCTACAACATTAACATGCAGCTATTATGAAGTTTATCATTAAGTTATTTCCAGAAATTACCATTAAAAGCCAGACAGTTAGGTTACGTTTTATCAAGATCCTAACTAGCAATATTCGCAATGTGCTTAAACCGCTTGGTGAAGAAATCGCGGTTGTTCGCCATTGGGATAACATTGAAGTGCGTGTTAAAGGGGAAACAAAGCACGACGAAATCTGTGACATGCTGACACGCATTCCTGGTATTCACCATATTTTAGAAGTTGAAGAAAAACCGTTTACAAGCCTACATCATATTTATGAAATGGCTCATGAGGCTTATGGTGCATCGCTAGAAAACAAAACCTTTTGTGTGCGCGTAAAACGCAGAGGGAAACACGAATTTACTTCGATTGAGGCAGAACGTTATATTGGTGGTGGCTTAAACCAACACATCGCTTCAGCAAAAGTGAAGTTAACGGATCCTGACACCACAGTACATTTGGAAATTGAAGATGAAAATCTGATCCTCGTGAAAGCACGTTACGAGGGTATCGGTGGCTTCCCTATTGGTACACAAGAAGATGTATTGTCTCTTATTTCAGGGGGCTTTGACTCCGGCGTTTCTAGCTATATGTTAATGCGTCGTGGTTGCCGAGTGCATTACTGCTTCTTTAACTTAGGTGGCGCAGCCCATGAAATCGGTGTTAAACAAATCGCACATTATTTGTGGAACCGTTTTGGTAGCTCACACAAGGTACGCTTTATTGCGGTTAACTTCGAACCGGTTGTGGCTGAGATCCTAGAAAAAGTAGATGACGGTCAAATGGGTGTTGTTTTGAAACGTATGATGGTACGTGCGGCATCAAAAGTGGCCGAGCGTTATGGTGTTCAAGCGATAGTCACTGGTGAGGCATTAGGGCAGGTATCGAGCCAAACCTTAACTAACCTGCGTTTGATCGACAATGCTTCTGATACATTAGTGCTGCGTCCGCTGATTTCTCATGACAAAGAACATATCATCAAGTTAGCGCGTCAAATTGGTACTGAAGACTTCGCGAAAACCATGCCTGAATATTGTGGTGTGATTTCGAAAAGCCCTACCGTTAAAGCCATTAAAGCGCGTATCGAAGCGGAAGAAGCCAACTTTGATTTCAGTATTTTAGACTCAGTGGTTGAACAATCACAAAATATAGATATCCGCCAGATAGCGCAAGAAAGCCGCGAGCAAGTAGCTGAAGTTGAAATGGTGAGTGAACTTTCAGCGGAAAATGAAGTGATCTTAGATATTCGTTCTCCTGATGAGCACGAAGACAAACCGCTCTCGATTGATGGAATTGAAATTAAACACATTCCATTCTATCGTCTTGGTACGCAGTTTGGCTCACTACCAAAAGAGAAAACCTACTTACTGTATTGTGATCGTGGTGTGATGAGCCGTTTACAGGCGCTTTATTTGCAAGAGCAAGGCTTTAGTAATGTAAAAGTCTATCGTCCGTAAGCGTTTGTTTTCGAAAAGGTAAAAGCCGAACCAGCTATGCTGTTTCGGCTTTTGCTATTGTTGTTCTAAATAATCATTAATCCCATTAGGTAAAATTAATTGGGATGCAACTTCGCCCGCGATATCACGACCAACCAGTAATTCAATTAATTTTAAGGCAAAATCGAAGGTGGTTGCTGGCCCTTGGCTGGTCAGTAGATTGACTCGCTCATCAAAATAGACTCGCTTATCAACCCATTTGTTGGCTGCGATTTGTTCTCGAGTGCTTGGATAGCCCGTCATATTGCCGATGGGAAATAATTGATGGTATTCCAAAACAAGGGCAGGGGCGGCGCAGATGGCTGCAACAATTTTTCCATCTAAATGCATTCTTCTGACTTTTTCAACCACCAGTGGGCTATCTCTAAAGGTTTCGGCACCACCAATCCCTCCCGGCAGGACGATTGCATCAAATGGCTCATCGGCAACTTTAATCAGAGGAGTATCAGCAACCAGCTTGATCCCCCTTGATGCGATGATTGCAAGCGAACCATCATCAGTAACGCTTGCAAGGGTGACAGTGATCCCTGCTCTAACTAAAAGATCGGCAGTGGTCACTGTTTCTATCTCTTCACTACCATTGGCGATGCATATTAGTACGGAAGCCGTCATTTTTCTCTTCTCTTTGTTTAATTAGATGATATAGGCGATCATTTTCTGGTGTATGCAGCCCATGTGCTCGAGCTTGTTTAATCAGATAACCTGTAATGTAGTCGATCTCAGTACGCCGTTTGTTACGAATGTCCTGTAACATAGATGAATAATTATCTGCGGTATTATTGATAATGCCATAAATGTAATCAGTGAGTTGCATTTTGTCTGTATGTAATCCTTCTACATCCATCACTTGGCAAATTTCATCAATTAACAAATTAATTTGGCCTCTATGGTTAACCAATTCACCATTTTTACAATCATGAATAATCGTCAGTGGGTTAATTACGCAGTTTGCAGCAAGTTTTTGCCAACAAGTCGCTAAGATATCGTTGTGCCACGCGACATCAGGTAAGGCCGCATGCAGAATATCAGCGATATGATAACAATTTTCAGCAATTGAATTAACGGCACCGATATGGGTTATACCATTAGCGACATGGAATACTTGATTATTTTTTTGCCAAGCCGCATGGGTTGTGACGCCAGATAAAAATGGCTGACGTAAAGGCCTTAATTCATCTAATGTACCCATCCCATTATGCAGTAATAAAATAGGGCAGGTTTCTGGTATATTATGAAGCAAAGGAAGTAGCGCATCTGACACTTGCCATGCCTTTAAGCAGACAATAATTAGCTCGCTATGATGCAGGTGATTAAGATTGTTGCAAGGGAGCAATTCACGAAAAACCTGGCCATCAGGCTCATTAACATCAACAAATAAGTCTGATTGGGCTATACGCAGCCAGCCTTGAGCCTCATGGCCTTGTTGGGTCAGGGCCGCGAGCCATAGCTTGCCAATGGCACCACAGCCAATAAGCGTTATTTTCATATTCCTCCTAAAGGCAGTGACGAATGTAGATTTCCAGTATAGTACTTTTGCTATCAATAGAAAGCAGCTATCATGCATCACATTGATTATCAGGAGGTCTTAACCATGCCATCATTTGATATTGTATCTGAAGTAGAAATGAATGAAGTCCGTAATGCGGTTGAAAATGCCGAGCGTGAATTAACTAGCCGTTGGGACTTTAAAAATGTGGCCGCTAGCTTTGAGCTAAATGACAAAAATGAATCTATCAAGGTAACCAGTGAGTCTGACTTTCAGGTTCTACAATTACTGGATATTTTAAGAGAAAAAATGTCTAAACGTGGTATTGATGGGGCAGTATTGAATGTTCCTGATGATATTGTTCACAGTGGCAAAACCTATAGTGTTGAAGTCACCTTAAAACAAGGCATCGAAGCTGCGATAGCGAAGAAAATTGTGAAGGCAATCAAAGATAGCAAATTGAAAGTTCAGGCGCAGATCCAAGGTGAACAAGTGCGTGTAACTGGAAAATCGCGCGATGATTTGCAATCTGTGATGGCATTAGTACGCTCAAGTGATTTAGGGCAACCATTCCAATTTAACAACTTCCGCGACTAATGGGTTAGTTACCCGCAGCACTGGCTGTTGCGGGTATTTACATCACTCTTCGTGATGAATAATCGACTCAAGCTGTTCTCGAGAGGTTATCTTTCTATCTACTTTGACATACACTGCCATTTCTTCAGCAATAATTAGAACTTCAAGTACCCCTGGCTGTGATGACAATGCCTGTTGTAGCTTGTGAATATTTTTGAATCGATGAGGTAATACAAGACGTATACTACTGACATAAGGCGGTTGTTGCATGGTTAAGCTAACAATAAACCATATTGCTGTTAATAATAATCCACCAATAAATACAGCTGCGGCACCATCAACATCATACAGCCAGCCACCCAATATTCCTCCGATCGCAACACCAATAAATTGGCTGGTGGAATAAACACCCATTGCCGTTCCTTTATAACCAGCAGGTGCTTCTTTACTGATCAATGAAGGAAGAATGGCCTCCATAATATTAAATGCAACGAAAAAGAGTTGTAGTCCAACAAATATCACCCACAAATGGCTCCCTGATAGCCACAAAGTGATTTCAGCCAATGCGATTAGGGTAATGCAAAAAATAAATACTTGTTTCATTTTACGCTGTTTTTCAGCGTAAATAATAAAAGGTAGTACGGAAACAAATGCGACTAACATAGTGACTAGGTAAGCTTTCCAATGATCTTTTGCTAAGTAGCCTGCTTTTTCCATGATCAAAGGTAAAGCAACAAAGCTAGACATTAATAATGTATGTAAGCTTAATATACCAAAATTGAGTTTTAGTAACTGTGGGTTTGTCAAAACAGCTCGTAGGTTGCCTTTTACAAATGCGGATTCACGATTAGTGACATGGTTATGGCTATTAGGTACGACAAATAGAGTGACGACGATAGCCCCACCAGCCAGTAGAGTGATCCCCCAAAACAGTCCGCTTAAACCAACCCAATGGGTAATAATAGGGCCTAGAACTAAAGCAATAGCAAAGGTTACACCAAAACTAATACCTAAAAATGCCATGGCTTTGGTACGGTTTTGCTCTCTGGTCAAATCGGATAATAGTGCCATTAATGCTGCTGAGATTGCACCAGCACCTTGCAAAGCACGACCAATAATGATCCCCCAGATAGAATCGCTTAGGGCAGCAAGCACGCTACCAATAATGAAAATGATTAGCCCGAATACAATTAGTGGCTTACGGCCAATTTTATCTGACATTAGCCCAAATGGTATTTGGAAAATGGCTTGGCTTAATCCATAAATACCAATAGCTAAACCCACTAAAAACTCAGTAGAACCTTTTAAATGGATGCCATAACTGGTCAAGATGGGTAATACCATAAACATCCCTAGCATTCGTAGGGAAAAAACAGAGCCTAACCCCCAAGTAGCACGGAGTTCACTAGGAGTCATTTTATTGTCATTCATAAATACTCGTCATACTTCAAGCTGTAGCTGTGTTGGCTTCGCTCACTAACCCTAGTCACATAGTTTTCTATGCTCCTAGGGATTAGCTTCACTTGCCGCCTTGCTACAACTCGAATTATTTAGAGTATTCTACTCGTGAAATATCAAGCTGTAGCTGTGTTGGCTTCGCTTACTAACCCTAGTCACATAGTTTTCTATGCTCCTAGGGATTAGTTTCACTTGCCGCCTTGCTACAACTCGAATTATTTAGAGTATTCTACTCGTGAAATATCAAGCTGTAGCTGTGATCTCTTTAATTGCAAACGCTATTCACATCATCACTCATGGGGCTAGGGAGTAGTTGCCTAGCTGAACCCCGAATTATTTAGAGTAGATAATTATTTGATAGTCAGAAAGGCTTTATTTATCTAGATATTTTAGCGATGCATAGCTAGTTATTAAAACATAAAAGTTATTCAGTAGGGTAGGCTAATTAGTGTAAATAAAAACGGCAGGGTTAGCCTGCCGTTAGAATTAATTTGGTTAGAAGTTATCTGACCAAAGCTATAACAGTATCGGTTGAAACTGTTGGATCAACTGACATCATTACGCTCAATGAGGTGATCGCAACGATAGAGAAGATAAACAGCTTACGAGCCCAAACACGGTCATCATTTTCGGTTTTAAACCCAGAAATTGCCATGCCAAGCCACCAAAGACTGACCGCAGCACCAACTACGAGGTATTTATAACCTGCGTATCCACTGATAGCTAACATCAGTGTGGCAACCATAAATGCCAATATGTATAAGAAGATGTGTGTCTTAGCGACAGAGATCCCCTTAATGACTGGCAAAACAGGAATGTTTGCTGCTTTATAGTCTTTAAAACGGAAAATCGCGATGGCATACGAATGCGGCATCTGCCACAAACTGAAGATTAACAACAGGATAAGTGCACCTGTATCAAACTCGTTTGTGACCGCGCAGTAACCGATAACCGGTGGCGCTGCGCCTGATAAACTGCCAATTAGCGTGCCATAGACTGACTTACGTTTCATATATAGGCTGTAAATACCTACATAAACGATGAAACCAATTACCGCAAGGAGCATTGCCAGAGCATTGGCTGCTACTAGAAGTAGCAGCATGCCAGTAATACCTAATGCCGCGGCGTAAATCAGGCTAATTTTCGGGTCAATCAGCCCTTTAACTAAAGGGCGATTCTTCGTTCTTTCCATGATACGGTCGATATCACGGTCGATATAGTTGTTAAAAACACAACCAGAAGCCACGACCAGTGATACACCCAGCAAAGTCGCAATAAACAGCGGGTAATCAATTGTGCCTTTTGAGGCCAGTAGAAAACCGCCGATCACAGAAATTAAATTTCCGAAAATAATTCCTGGCTTGGTCACTTGCAGGTATTGCTTAAACATATCGGCAACTCTTTAGTCGAGCATCATATTGATGTTCAGGTTGTACATAATCCACAGAGAGCCAACGACAACGATACCGATGATTAGCAAAGTGAACAGGAATGCTACCAGGTTCCAGCGCTCATCTGATGAAGTATTCATGTGCAGGAAGCATACCAAATGTACGAGGATCTGCACAACAGCCATACCAACAACTGTCCAAAGGATAGCTGCTTGTGAAGCTGTGCCTTCCATCACCATCCAGAAAGGGATCACTGTCAAGATAATCGACAGTATAAAACCAATCATGTATGTTTTTACGCTACCGTGGCTTGCTCCAGTGTGAGCATCTTTTGCATGACTCATTTAAATAGCCCCCAGAAGATAAACAACGGTAAATACACAGATCCAAACAACATCTAAGAAGTGCCAGAACAAGCTTAGGCAGCTTAGACGTGTTTTGTTCACGTCAGTCAGACCACGACGTGTTACTTGGATCATCATGATAACGATCCAAATCAGACCTGCCGTTACGTGCAAACCGTGTGTTGCAACTAAAGCAAAGAAACCAGACAAGAAACCGCTACGATCAGGGCCAAAACCTTCAGCAATCAGCTCGTGGAACTCATAGACTTCCATAGTAACGAAGCCAAGACCACATAAGAAGGTTGCGAACAGCCATAAATTGACGCCAGCAATTTTCCCTTTATACATCGCGATCATTGCGAAGCCATAGGTGATACTACTGACCAATAGCAGGAAGGTTTCACCTAAAACGAACTTCAGACTGAAGATATCTTTACCTTCAGGACCGCCAGCAGTTCCGTCAGCCAATACAACATAGGTTGCAAATAAACAGGCAAACAGGATCAAGTCACTCATAATGTAGAGCCAGAAACCAAATACTTTAGTTCCGCCTGCATCATGGTGCCCATGCTCTGCATGGGCTGAATTTTGATGAGTCATTGTATTAGTTGACATCGTTCACACCTGCCTTACGTAGGTCTTCAAAGTGCTTATTCTCAATTTCCTCGATTTCAGCAACAGGTACGTAGTAATCAACATCTTCGTCGAAGCTTTTTGCAATCCAAGTAACAATCATGCCACCGAAACCAACGATTGCTAGCCACCAGATGTGCCAGATCATCGCGAAACCTAAAATCAAGCTGAATGCCGCGATAATCACGCCTGCGCCTGTATTTTTTGGCATATGAATTTCTTCATATGAAGTCGGTTTCTTATGAGCAGTTCCTTTTTCTTTCATATCCCACCACGCATCGCGAGTTTGAATGTTTGGCTCAATCGCGAAGTTATAGAATGGTGGTGGAGAAGAAGTTGCCCACTCCAGTGTACGTCCACCCCATGGGTCACCGGTTAAATCGCGGTTTTCATGGCGGTCACGGATACTGACAATGATTTGGATAACTTGACATGCAATACCGATAGCGATCAATGCAGCACCACAAGCAGCAGCAACTAACATTGTATGGTATGTAGGGTCAATGTTTTGGCTTAAACGACGAGTCATACCCATGAAGCCAAGAATGTACAACGGCATAAATGCTAAGAAGAAACCGGTGATCCAGAACCAGAAGGCACGAACACCCCATTTCTCATTCAGTGTAAAGCCGTATGCTTTCGGGAACCAGTAAGTCATACCTGCAAAACAACCGAATACAACACCACCAATGATAACGTTATGGAAGTGAGCAATCAGGAATAGACTGTTATGCAGAACGAAGTTTGCGCCTGGAACCGCTAGCAGAACACCTGTCATACCACCCACAGAGAAGGTGATGATGAAGCCGATAGTCCACAGCATTGGTGATTTAAATTCGATACGACCTTGGTACATGGTGAATAGCCAGTTGAAGATCTTAACCCCTGTAGGGATTGCGATGATCATCGTAGCGATACCAAAGAAGGCGTTGACATTCGCCCCTGAACCCATCGTAAAGAAGTGGTGCAACCAAACGATAAAGGACATTACGGTAATAACGATAGTTGCCCACACTAAAGATGTGTAACCAAACAGACGTTTTTTGGAGAAGGTCGCTGCAATTTCTGAGAACACACCGAAGACTGGTAGAACAAGGATATACACCTCTGGATGGCCCCAGGCCCAAATCAGGTTGATGTACATCATCATGTTGCCGCCCATATCGTTAGTGAAGAAATGGGTGCCCAGATAACGGTCAAGAGTCAGAAGGGTGATAGTCACAGTTAAGATAGGGAACGCTGCAACAATCAGTACGTTAGTACACAGTGCTGCCCAGCTGAATACTGGCATTTTCATCATCGACATACCCGGTGCACGCATACGGATAATCGTCGCAATAAAGTTAACACCAGTTAATAGAGTACCAATACCGGATATCTGGAGACTCCATATCCAATAATCCACCCCGACCCCGGGGTTGTACTCCAAGCCAGATAATGGCGGATAAGCTAACCAACCTGTTTGAGCGAATTCACCCACCCCTAAAGAGATGTTGATTAGGACAACACCCACGACAAAGAACCAGAAGCTCAATGAGTTAAGGAATGGGAAAGCAACGTCGCGAGCACCAATTTGCAGAGGAACAACTAAGTTCATCAGACCAACAACGAATGGAGTTGCCATGAAGAAAATCATGATAACGCCGTGCGCGGTAAAGATTTGGTCATAGTGGTGAGGGTTTAAGAACCCTTCTTGGCCAGCTGAAGCAAGTACTTGCTGACCACGCATCATGATGGCATCCGCAAAACCACGGAATAACATGACCATTGCTACGATGATGTACATGACACCAATTTTTTTATGGTCAACAGAGGTTAACCATTCTTTCCACAACCACTTCCATTTACCAAAATACGTAATCGCACCAACCAGCGCTAAACCGCCAAGAACGATAGCAATCAGTGTGATAACGATAATAGGTTCATGGAGCGGAATTGCGTCTAGTGTTAATTTTCCGAACATGCCCTTATTCCTCAACGCCAGTATGAGCAGAATGGCCCATATTCATAGTGTGACCTGTATGTTCATCTTTCGACTCAACAGGAGCGTGACCTTTATGGTGCTCATGGCCAAACTTGAGAACGATGTCGTCATACAGGTTTGGTTTCACGCTAGAGAAGTAGGTAACAGGAACGTTTGTGCTAGGCTTCGCGACTTCGTCGAAAGCTTGCATGGTATCCATTGTTTTAGGTGAAGTTTTCACCTTTTGTACCCACTCATCAAAACCTTGACGATCAGCAGTAGCAATCGCATTAAACTTCATATCAGAGAAGCCGTGACCACTATAGCTTGCAGAGAAGCCTTTATAGGTACCCGGTTCATTAGCGATTAAGTGAAGCTTAGTTTGCATACCTGCCATTGCGTAGATTTGGCCACCTAAAGATGGAATGAAAAACGAGTTCATCACCGAATCAGACGTAATTTTGAAGTTAACTGGAACACCAGTAGGGAATGCGATTTCGTTAACTGTTGCGATACCTTGCTCTGGATAGATGAATATCCATTTCCAGTCAGCTGAAATAACTTCAATGGTGACAGGTTCCTGATCACTGACTAATGGCTTATAAGGATCAAGCTCATGAGTCGTTTTCCAAGTGATAGCACCCAGAATAATGATAATGATGATAGGAACAGTCCAGCAGACTAACTCAATTTTATTCGAGTGAGCCCAGTTAGGACGGTAGGTTGCTGCTTTATTGGATTCACGATATTTTCTAGCAAAGATAATTGCCATGAAAATTACCGGGATCACAACAACGAGCATTAAGCCGATTGCAATAAGAATCAGCTCTTTTTGTTTAACGCCGACGGCGCCTTTAGGATCCATCAGCACCATATCGCAGCCACCTAGTAGTAAGGCAGCAGCAACCAGTGAGATTGCCCCAATGCTTTTTTTGTAGTTCATAAGTCTCATCCACGACCCCAAATGACAAAGATTCTAATTGTCGTTTCATCAGTGGGGGCATTCTACGGTAAGGTTATGTGAGTGTAAACAATTGTAAGGTAAAGAAACCGGATTGTTAGCTCTTTATGTTAATATGATCACATGTGAAGAACTTATGATGAAAAAGTTAAACTCTACTTGGTTTATAGGTGTTTTTTGCTAAAACAGGAAGGATTTTAAAGTATCTTTGTCATTTATCAAGGAAAAATATATACAAAAGTGAGTTAAAAACGAAGAAACTGATATAAATGTTAAATAAAATGGTAGGTAAAAATACGATTTTTTATAACGATAAGGCAGTTTGCACTACCTTATCGGCTGAATAACTAAGAAAAATTGTTATTTCATTGAAAATAAAAGAGTGTTTTTAGATTTTATTACAATAAAACATATCGTCCTAGAACGTATACTTTAATGTATAAATGATTGCATCTTGATAAAAATCATCACCTAATTTATTGTCTGCATAACGATATTGGACACCTGCTGCTAAATTTGGTGTTGCGTTCCACCAAAATGCCAGTGCACCGTTCACGCCATCACGTCCACCGTTCCCGTAACGTTTATGGCGTGCAAATTCCATTTCATGCCAGTTGGTGATCATGAAGTTTTCTTCGAACATTTTGAAGCCGTAACCCGCTACCCAACCTACAACATAACCATTATTACCTGAGTAATAAGTTTGATCGACATAGTGCATCGCGACGAAAGGCTTAAACCACAGATCGCCAAATGAGGTGTTATAGCCTAAACCATATAGAGTGTTGACTTCATGGAAGTTACCGCCGTATTTCGCGCCCGGCATTGACCATGTACCATACACGTGGCCATAGACGTTAAAGCCACTATCACCTAAATAGAATCGTCCCGTTGTTTTGATGGTATAGCGTTGGTTACGACCTGGTTCAGTACGACGTTTATGGAATGGGTTTTCCACATCAAAAAAGCCGTATAGCTCACCCCAATTAAAGTTAGCTCCGCCTTCTAATTCCACATAAGCAAAGTCTTTTTTACGTGTGGTGTTTTCTGATTTAGTTTCGGTGCGGTGAGACCAGTCTAGATAGTTGACATTGATATCCGCGAAACCATTCTGATAGCCTAAAAAGTCGTCGGCATTAGCAGTTCCAGCTAAAGACGCGATTGCCGCGACGCAGAGAAGTTGTTTTTTCATGATATATTATTTTCGTTTGAGTATTAACGATATTTATTGTTGTTCAGCCGAGAGGCTGACTAGCCCTTAACGTGTGAGATATTAGACTTTTCATTTGCAATAAAAAATTATATTTCACGAAATGAGTGATGCTCATCACGTTATGTCGATGGGGATATCAATATTTGCTAGTCAGATCTAATTTAAAGGGTCAATAAAAACCCGAAATGAATTGATTTCATTTCGGGATAATTATATTGGTTAATATTTTATTTCTTAACTATTCTGCGGACTGCAAAGAAATCTAGGCAACCACCAATGATTAAACTGAGGGCACCAATGCATGCACCTGTATTAAAAATCAGATTTTTATATTCAGGTAATGCAAGCCAAAGCGATAATTGATTGGTAAATAAGTAAATTTTAACTGTGGCGAATGAGGTGATTAATAGCGCTAATAGCCAGATTGCTAGTACGCCAACCGCGGTAAGAAGGATATAAACGGCAACTTTATAGGCTTGCGGGTAAAGTTCTCTGCGTTGGAATAATCCTGTGGTTTGTGTATAGGCTAGAGAGGTTTTACAGGCAAGCAACAATAGAATACTTGGTACCGCAACAACAATAGAAATAAGGTAGAAGGTTGGCCAACCGTAAGAAAGAACAACGATACTGGCAACAGGGCCTATATACACTCGAGCGATAGCCGAAAGTGCAGATAGTAAGGCAAACTGTGTTGCTGATAACGACTTATTGCAGAGAGTCATTAATAATGCAACAAACGCCGCAGTTCCCATCCCTGAAAAAATATTTTCGATAACAATGATTGAGCCCATACTAATAATATTGGGTGGTGTCACGGCAAGGAACCAATAACCGATATTTGAGCCTCCTTGCAAAATGCCAAACACGAGTAATGCATTAAATAGACTCATATTCTTCATAAGATAGCCGCCAAACAGTGCACCTATAATGGTGGCAGCCATGCCGACAGTTTTATTGACTGCCGCAACTTCACTCAAGGTAAAACCGAGACCACTCAGTAAGAAGTTAGTACTGAGTGCCATAACAAATGCATCTCCCATCTTATAGAATACTAATAATAAGAGGACTAACCATGCATTATTACGGCTAAAAAATTCAGCAAGAGGTTTATAAATTGCATCTTTTAGCGAAGCTGGAGGTGTACCACTATCTTCTGGTTCTTTAGCAAGCAAGGTTGCGAAAACACCAATGAGCATAAGCCCTGCCATGACCATATAGAGTTGTTGCCATGTCAAAAACTTATCTGCCATCCACAGAGCTAGCCCACCGGAGACCAACATACTGATGCGATAACCCATGACAGAGACTGCTGCACCAAATCCACGCTCTTCTGCACTCAATAAATCTGTTTTGTAGGCATCAAAAACAATGTCTTGTGAGGCAGAACAAAAAGCGACCATCACAGCGAGAGCGGCTAGCCACCATAGATGATCGGTTGGGCTCATGAAACCCATTGCCGCGATACTAATCATCAGTAGGATCTGAGTGGTCAATAGCCATCCTCTACGGCGCCCAAGAAAAGAGGGGGTGTACCTATCCATCATTGGCGACCAAAGGAATTTTAATACATAGGCTTGGCCAACAAGGGAAAAGAAACCAATCGTTTTAATATCAACATTTTCAACAGTTAACCAAGCCTGTAGCGTGCCTGCTGTCAAGGCGAGGGGAAGGCCAGAAACAAAACCTAATAGGATTAAAATGACTGAGTTAGGCAGTTTTGGTAGTAACGAGCGGGACATAATCTTCCTAATATGTATTTGGTAATTAAAATACTCATTGTTTTGTAAACGTAGCGCTTCCGTGTTGCTTTTACTTATACAGAGAGATGATGAGAGCCTATCGACAGTAAGCTCTCATTATAACGTGAAATTAGCGCGCGTTTTGGCGAATAAACTGAGTGAGTTCTTGGTCATTAGCCATATCAGCGATTAAATCAGTTAAGGCTAGGTTAATCGCTTTTTCGATTTTTTCATTACTTGCACCAAGCAATTCTTGGTTGTTGTAATTGCGCGTAAAGGTACGTGACTTGGTTGAGCCATTCGGTGCGGTCGCCGTTACAGTCGCACTTGAATTAACCGTAATATTATGGCGTAGGCTACCCTCAGAGACTTGAGCATTTAATTGGTTCAATTGGACAACTAAGTTCACGTTCGCAGGAGATGACACCATAAAACCACGCGCTGCCATCTGTTTTTCAACCGCTTCTTGCATTAAATAGCGCGGGTCACGAGAAGGTGATAGCACCACTAAGCTGCCATTACGGTTGATTTCTGCCAGTGATTTTGATGCTCGACTATCGACACTACTGACGCTAATCGCGGTTGCATTAAGCGTAGGGTTACGAGCCGGTAAAGTAATTTTAGGCTCAAGCGATAAGGTATTGTTGCTTGTTGCACAACCGGCTAGAAGAAATAGTGCAACAAGAGGAAAACACAGTTTTCTTAACATAATTTTTTCCAGTTCATCTTTCTTAATTGAGTGTGTTCCGCTATGGTGCAGCACTCATCCGTTGAGTTAAGGTATATACTCGTCATATTTCAAATTGCAGCGCTTTTCGTTAAGGTAATAAGTGACTAGGTTACGCTCACCGAGTGACATAGTTTATCTATGCTCCCGCCTATCTTCACTTGTCGCCTACCTGCAACTCGAATTATTTAGAGGATAGGTTGCCATTTGACGCTTCTTTTGAATTGAATAATTAGACAACAATTTCCAAAAAAATTCGTCAAAGCAGGTATTAATAATATCATTGTGAATGATTCTCCACTATCAGCACAAAAAAAGATAATGAAAAACGATAATTTAGGGGCAATTAAGGAGTCATTTTATGGAACAGAACATGCAATCTCATATTCAGCAAAAGTTACAAGCTACTTTTGCTCCTGTTCATCTGGAGGTGATTAACGAAAGCTATCAGCACAACGTTCCAGTAGGCTCAGAAAGTCATTTCAAGGTCGTGTTAGTGAGTGAACTGTTTGAAAATAAACGCATGGTCGGTCGTCATCGTGAAATTTATGCTATTTTAGCGGATGAATTAGCGGGAAGTATTCATGCATTGGCTCTTCATACATATACTCCAGCTGAGTGGGAGGCATTAGCGGATACTGCATTAAATTCTCCTGCTTGCCGTGGCGGCGGTAAAACAAACGGATGATTGACTATTAGGGGTTATTGCTGTCATTGTGATGGGATGATCCATTTCGTTTTATGATGTCGACGTCAATATCGATGGTGGTTTTTTCTTCAATTTGCTTGAAGAATGTTTATTTTAGTCAGAAAAGTCACAAATAAAGAGGAATAATCGCTTCTTTTATCAGCTTTTCTCGACTCAGAGCATCTGCATCGGTATAATGTTGCGTCTAATTTTCAGTAAGGTTTCGGGACGCTTCTGATATCAGGGATGACCGTTGTGAAAACAACGCCCCGGTTCTGGAAGGGAGAAGGTCATTATGATTTAATGGCATAACTCTGGAGTAGACCGATCACTAAGATTTTTTTTGAGGTAAGAAGATGCAAGTTTCTGTTGAAACGACTCAAGGCCTTGGGCGTCGTGTAACAATCACCGTTCCTGCTGCCGATATTGAAAAAGCAGTAAACAGCGAGCTGGTCAGCGTCGCGAAGAAAGTACGTGTTGATGGTTTCCGTAAAGGGAAAGTACCAATGAACATCGTTAAGCAGCGTTACGGCGCGTCTGTTATGCAAGACGTTCTGGGCGATGTGATGCAGCGTAACTTCATTAACGCTATTGTTGAACAAAAAATCAACCCAGCGGGTGCACCAAGCTACAAGCCTGAAATGCTTGAAGATGGTAAAGATTTTGTTTACTCAGTTGAATTCGAAGTTTACCCAGAAATCGCACTGAAAGGTCTGGAAACTATCGAAGTAGAAAAACCAGTTGTTGCTGTTAAAGATGAAGATCTGGAAAACATGCTGGAAACTCTGCGTAAGCAACAAGCTCAGTGGAAAGAAGTTGCTGAAGCTGCAACTGCTGACTCACGTATCACTATCAACTTCACAGGCTCTATCGATGGTGAAGAGTTTGAAGGTGGTAAAGCAGAAGATTTCGCACTGGTTATGGGCGAAGGCCGCATGATCCCTGGCTTTGAAGATGGCATCGTTGGCCACAAAGCAGGCGAAGAGTTTGATATCGAAGTTAACTTCCCAGAAGATTACCACGCTGAGAACCTGAAAGGTAAAGCAGCGAAATTTGCTATCGTTCTGAAGAAAGTTGAACAGCGTGAACTGCCAGAATTCACTGAAGAGTTCATCAAGCGTTTCGGTATTGCTGATGGCACTTTAGAAGGTCTGCGTGCAGAAGTCCGTAAAAATATGGAGCGTGAGCTGAAAAATGCGGTTCGTAACCGTGTTAAAGCACAAGTTCTGGATGGTCTGGTTAACGCAAACGAAATCGACGTTCCAGCGGCTGTGGTTGATGGCGAAATCGACGTTCTGCGTCGTCAAGCGGCTCAACGTTTCGGTGGCAACGAACAACAAGCGATGGAACTGCCTCGTGAATTGTTCGAAGAACAAGCTAAACGTCGTGTTGTTATCGGCCTGCTGTTAGGTGAAGTGATCAGCTCTAACGAACTGAAAGCTGACGAAGATCGCGTTAAAACTCTGATCGAAGAAATGGCATCAGCGTACGAAGATCCAGCAGAAGTTATCGAATACTACAGCAAAAACAATGAGCTGATGAACAGTGTTCGTAACTTAGCGCTCGAAGAACAAGCTGTTGAGAAAGTTTTAGAAGCGGCTAAAGTGACTGAAAAAGAAACTAACTTCACTGAACTGATGAATCAAGTTCAAGCTGGCTAATTTCGTTTTTTAAGTTATGCAAATAATAAACCCGTGGTGCTGTGTTGCATTGCGGGTTTTTTGTCAATTTGACTAAAATAGTCTTGAAAATAATATTTACGCCCTAATTTTATAAAAGGCAGTACAGTATATTTTAGTCATATTGGCTGAATAAGGGCGGGTTAGCGTAAGCAACAAATCCGTGAATCCTTACAGACTTGTGTTAAACTATTTTAAAGTGCGTCTTATTTTCTACGACATAATCACTCTAAAAGAGTGCGCATTTTTTCGAAGGCTTTTTAGACAACTCAAAGTTGTAGAAGTCGTGAGATAATTGTGATTTATGCAAGATAAAGATAATTTTTAAAGACAAACTGTTTGTTTGCTGCCACAAGATAAGCAAACAGTGATTTTAGGCGCAAGCACCAGAAAGTTTTTAACAGGAGATTTCGATGTCACATTTTGGCGGTCAGGAAAACCTAGCATCCCAAATGGCACTTGTGCCAATGGTCATTGAGCAGACCTCTCGGGGTGAACGTTCATACGATATATATTCACGTCTGTTAAAAGAACGTATTATCTTCCTGACAGGTCAGGTGGAAGATCATATGGCGAACCTAATCGTCGCACAGATGCTATTTCTGGAAGCAGAAAACCCAGAAAAAGATATCCAACTTTACATCAACTCCCCTGGCGGTGTGATCACCGCTGGTATGTCAATTTATGACACGATGCAGTTCATTAAACCTGATGTCAGTACGATTTGTATGGGGCAAGCTTGCTCTATGGGGGCTTTTTTGCTGACAGCAGGTACAAAAGGTAAACGTTTCTGTCTACCAAACTCGCGCGTGATGATCCACCAACCTTTAGGGGGTTATCAGGGCCAAGCGACAGACATTGAGATCCACGCTCAGGAAATTCTGAAAGTGAAATCTCGCATGAATGAATTGATGGCATTGCATACTGGCAAATCAATTGAAGAGATTAGCCGTGATACAGAGCGTGATCGTTTCTTATCTGCAAATGAAGCCAAAGAATATGGGTTGGTTGATCAGATTTACACCAGCCGTTAATTAGTTAGGGTATTTCCTTAATATTGAAGAAATTTATTGTCCTGTTTTAGGTTACCACAGAGTGTTTAAACAGGGCGATTTAACGATAAGTGAGGTCAACTGATGACAGAAAAGCGCAAAGAGGGGTCAGGTAAACTGTTGTACTGCTCTTTCTGCGGAAAAAGTCAGCACGAAGTCCGCAAGCTGATTGCAGGTCCGTCAGTCTATATCTGTGATGAATGTGTCGATTTATGCCTCGACATTATTCGTGAAGAGATCAAGGAACTTGCTCCTCATCGTGAACGCAGTGCGCTGCCGACACCGCATGAGATCCGAGAGCACCTTGATGATTATGTCATAGGTCAAGAACAAGCGAAAAAGGTTCTAGCTGTTGCAGTGTATAACCATTACAAACGTCTACGTAATGGCGACACCACCAGTGAAGGTGTAGAACTGGGTAAAAGTAATATTTTGCTGATTGGTCCAACCGGTAGCGGTAAAACTCTGCTTGCTGAAACGCTGGCACGTTATTTGGATGTACCATTCACCATGGCTGATGCTACAACATTGACCGAAGCCGGTTATGTAGGTGAAGATGTTGAAAACATCATCCAAAAATTACTACAAAAATGTGATTACGATGTAGAGAAAGCCCAACGTGGTATTGTTTATATCGATGAAATTGACAAGATCTCTCGTAAATCAGATAACCCATCGATCACCCGTGATGTATCAGGTGAAGGTGTGCAACAAGCGTTGTTAAAACTGATTGAAGGAACCGTTGCGGCAGTTCCACCACAAGGTGGCCGTAAGCATCCACAACAAGAGTTTTTGCAAGTTGATACGTCCAAGATCTTATTTATCTGTGGTGGTGCTTTTGCCGGTCTAGATAAAGTGATTGGTCAGCGTTTAAATACACGTTCAGGTATTGGTTTTGCTGCGGAAGTGAAAGGCGAATCCGAAAAAATTACCGAAGGTGCACTATTAGCGCAGGCCGAGCCAGAAGATTTGATCAAGTTTGGTTTGATCCCTGAGTTTATTGGTCGTTTGCCTGTTGTGGCAACGCTGACAGAACTCAGCGAAGAAGCGTTGATCCAGATCTTACAAGAGCCGAAAAACGCATTAACTAAGCAGTATCAAGCGCTATTTAACCTTGAAGGGACAGAGTTAGAGTTCCGTGAAGAAGCGTTAAAAGCAATTGCTAAAAAAGCAATGGCACGTAAAACGGGAGCTCGTGGTTTACGTTCTATTGTAGAAGCTGCGTTGTTAAATACAATGTATGACCTGCCTTCTATGGAAAATGTAGAAAAAGTGGTGGTTGATGAAAACGTTATTAACGAACAATCTGAACCATTACTGATCTACAGCAAGCCTGATGCTCAAGCCTCTGGTGATAATTAACACCTAAGATTTAGCAGTAACAATTTATGAATGAAATGAGGGGGATCCCTCATTTCATTTTTTATCTTCAACGACCCATTGAATGCTAAAATCTTATCCCCATATAGTTTATATTCTGAGTGTGGTTCCTTTGCTTCTAAAATAAACATTTTTTGAGCAATTGTTGGAAACCCTTAAACTAGCGCAAGCTAAACGAAGAGAGAGCTTTATGAATCCTGAGCGTTCCGAACGCATTGAAATACCAGTATTGCCTCTGCGTGATGTAGTGGTGTACCCACATATGGTGATCCCACTGTTTGTTGGACGTGAAAAATCCATTCACAGTCTGGAAGCAGCGATGGATCATGACAAGCAAGTAATGTTAGTAGCTCAAAAAGAAGCTTCAACCGACGAGCCAGGGGTCAATGACCTATTTTCAGTTGGTACTGTTGCTTCAGTTATCCAAATGCTGAAGCTGCCTGATGGCACAGTCAAAGTCTTGGTTGAAGGTCTAAGAAGAGCACACATTAGTAGCTTGACCGATAATGGCGAATATTTCATCGCACAAGCTGAATACTTGAAATCAGAATCTGAGAAAAGCACCTCAGAAGTTAAAAACTTTTATAATGAAGCCGCTGCACCTGCTGCAGATCTTCTTGATGAAAAAGAACAAGAAGTTCTTTATCGCACGATTGTTGGTCAGTTTGAAAGTTACATTAAACTCAATAAAAAAATTCCACCTGAAGTACTGACATCGTTGCACTCAATTGAACAAGATCAGCTTGATAAGCTTGCTGATACGATTGCCTCTCATATGCCATTGAAGTTGGCTGATAAACAGCGTGTGCTGGAGATGGCAAATGTGGCAGAACGTGTTGAGTTTCTGATGGCAATGATGGAATCAGAAACCGAATTGCTGCAAGTCGAAAAGCGTATCCGCAACCGTGTTAAAAAGCAGATGGAAAAAAGCCAACGCGAATACTATTTGAATGAGCAAATGAAAGCGATTCAAAAAGAGCTTGGCGAAATGGATGATGCTCCTGACGAATATGAAGCGCTAAAACGCAAAATCGAAGAAGCAAAAATGCCAAAAGAGGCACATGAAAAAGCTGAAGCTGAATTGCAGAAGCTGAAAATGATGTCTCCAATGTCCGCTGAAGCCACCGTGGTACGCAGTTATATCGACTGGATGGTTCAGGTGCCATGGCATGCACGCAGTAAAGTGAAAAAAGACCTCGTGAAGGCGCAAGAGGTTCTTGATACTGACCACTATGGCTTAGAGCGTGTAAAAGAGCGTATTTTAGAGTATCTGGCAGTACAGAGCCGTGTTAGTAAGATCAAAGGCCCAATCCTGTGCTTGGTAGGGCCTCCGGGGGTTGGTAAAACGTCACTCGGTCAATCTATTGCTAAGGCTACTGGTCGCCAGTATACCCGTATGGCATTAGGTGGTGTGCGTGATGAAGCGGAAATTCGTGGGCATCGTCGTACCTATATTGGCTCTATGCCGGGCAAACTAATCCAGAAAATGGCAAAAGTAGGGGTGAAAAACCCACTATTCTTGTTGGATGAGATCGACAAAATGTCATCAGATATGCGTGGTGATCCAGCTTCAGCGCTGTTAGAGGTACTGGATCCTGAGCAGAACGTTGCATTCAACGACCATTATTTGGAAGTTGATTACGATCTTTCTGATGTGATGTTTGTTGCAACCTCAAACTCAATGAACATACCGGCTCCGTTACTTGACCGTATGGAAGTGATCCGCCTGTCAGGTTATACGGAAGATGAAAAACTGAATATTGCCAAACAACATTTGTTATCGAAGCAAATTCAGCGCAATGCCTTGAAAAAAGGTGAATTAACCATTGATGACAGTGCGTTAATTAGTATTATCCGTTACTACACCCGTGAAGCTGGTGTTCGTGGTCTTGAGCGTGAAATTTCGAAACTGTGTCGTAAAGCTGTTAAATCTTTATTGATGGATAAAAAGCTTAAACACATCGAAATTAATGCAGATAACCTGAAAGATTTCTTAGGGGTTCGTCGATTCGATTACGGTCATGCAGATACTGAAAACCGTGTAGGTCAAGTAACTGGCTTGGCATGGACAGAGGTAGGTGGCGACCTATTAACTATCGAAACGGCTTGTGTACCGGGTAAAGGGAAGCTGACTTATACGGGTTCTCTTGGTGAAGTGATGCAGGAATCGATTCAAACTGCATTAACGGTAGTACGTGCTCGCGCAGAAAAACTGGGTATTAACAGTGATTTCTATGAAAAACGTGATATCCACGTGCATGTACCTGAAGGTGCAACACCAAAAGATGGCCCAAGTGCCGGTATTGCGATGTCAACAGCGCTGGTTTCTTGTTTAACGGGTAACCCAGTTAAAGCAGACGTAGCAATGACAGGTGAAATTACCTTAAGAGGGTTAGTTTTACCAATTGGTGGTTTGAAAGAAAAATTACTGGCTGCACATCGCGGTGGTATTAAAACAGTGCTAATTCCATTTGAGAACAAGCGTGATTTGGAAGAAATTCCAGAAAATGTGATTGCTGATTTGGAAATTCACCCAGTGAAAACCATTGAAGAAGTCCTCTCTTTGGCATTAGTTAACCCTCCATTTGGTGTGGAAGTCGTAAAAAATAAGTCGAAAAGAGTGAGCTGAATCAAGAAGTTTACATAAAAGTGAGGCTGATGATCTATTTAGGGGTTGTCAGCCTTTTTTTTCGTCGCTAATTTAACGATGATTCTGATAATTATTTGGATGTTATCTGTTCTCTTGCCATTGGCATTAAGGATTGATATAACGGCTGCATCATTAATTAGCTTAATAGCCTAATTAAGATCATAGTCAAAACTAATATGGGGATGATAAGAGTGAATAAGTCTCAACTGATTGATCAAATCGCTTCTGAAGCGAATATTTCTAAAGCTGCTGCTGGCCGTGTTGTTGATGCATTCGTTGCATCTGTAACTGGTTCACTGAGCAAGGGTGATGATGTTGCTTTAGTTGGTTTTGGTACATTCACAGTTCGTGAACGTGCTGCTCGCACAGGACGTAACCCACAAACAGGTAAAGAAATCAAAATCGCTGCGGCGAAAGTACCTGCTTTCCGTCCAGGCAAAGGTTTAAAAGACGCAGTTAATAGTTAATTCAGTTTTATTTTGAGTTTGTTTTATTTTTTCTAAAACTCACACTGACTGAATATTATTAATCAGCTAATATAGAGGGCGCATCATGGAAATGATGCGCTTTTTTTTCAATCTGAGTTAAGATTAGCGTATTATTAGGAAATGAATTCAACCAAGCGGAGTTAAGCCTTTTTATGATGGACAATCTACGCACGAAAGCGAACAGTCCTTTTATCAAAGTGCTACTGGCTATTATTATTCTGTCATTCGTGCTGACAGGGGTTGCCGGTTACATGATTGGCGGTTCAAGCAATGATGCTGCCGAAGTAAATGGACAGTCAATTAGCAGGGAGCAATTACAACAGGCTTTCTCGCAAGAGCGCCAGTCTTTACAAGAGAGTTTGGGAGACAGGTTCTCTGAAATTGCAGGTAATGAAGAAGCCATGAGAGCCTTGCGTGGCCAAGCACTTGCTAACTTAATTAATAGTGAGCTGATTAATCAGTATGCTCAAGAATTAAACCTGTCTGCGAGTGATGCGCAGATAGAGAAAGCGATTTTCGCGATGCCAATTTTCCAAACTAATGGCCAATTTGACAGCGAAAAATATCGCCTGATATTAAAACAATACAATGTCAATGCAGACAACTTTGCAGCGCAAGTGCGTAATGACTTAGTACGTGCACAATTAGCCAAAGCTTTCACTGGTAGTGATTTTGCACTTCCTTCAGAAGTTAAAGCTTATGCAGAGCTATTTTTACAAGAGCGTGAGATCCGTACGGCAACACTATCATTAGCCGATGCTCAAGCGAAACAGTCTGTAACGGCAGATGAAATTAAAGCTTATTATGATGCAAACCATAACAGCTTTATTTCACCTGAAAAAGTGAAAGTCAGCTACGTTGAGATCGACGCAACAACATTGCCAGAACAAACTGTTTCTGATGCTGAGCTGAAAACGTATTATGAGCAAAACCTGAAAAATTATACTCAGGCAGCGCAAAAACATTACAGCATGATCCAAGTGGCTTCTGAAAAAGAAGCGAATGCAATTGCCGATGAGCTAAAAGCAGGTGCGAACTTCGAAACACTTGCGGCTGAAAAATCGACTGATAAGTTCAGCGCCGGTAATAAAGGTGTTATTGGTTGGATGGAAGAAGCTTCTACTCCAGCTGAAATTGCTAATGCGAAACTCACTGAGAAAGGGCAAATTTCAGCGCCAGTTAAAACAGGAGAAAGTTTTGTTATTTTCCGTTTGGATGATATCAAACCTGAAAGTATCAAATCATTTGATTCAGTGAAAGATGCGCTAAAAACAACATTAAGCCAAGAGAAGAATGTTAAGCAGTTCTATGATTTGCAACAAAAAGTCAGTGAGGCTGCAACGAATGACAATGAATCTTTAGCCTCTGTTGAAGAAGTTTCAGGCTTAAAAGTGATGACAACAGACTGGTTTGACAAAAACAATCCACCAGAGACGTTGAAATTCCCTAAAGTGGTCAATGAGATTTTCAGTGAGCGTTTAGTTGATAAAAATGGTTCTACAGGCATCAACTCTGACGTAATTAACGTTGAAGGTGACCGTGCATTTGTGGTTCGTGTTACAGAATATAAGCCAGAGCAAATCGAGTCGTTAGAAACCGTTAAACCTGAAATTGAAGCACTAGTTAAACGCCAAAAAGCGGATGCGATGTTAAAAGTTGAAGGTGATAAATTGCTTGCGGCACTGAAAGAAGGCAAAGGTGAATCTGCATTAAGCTCAGCCAATGTGACGTTTACTGCTCCTGAAACAGTTTCTCGTGTTATGCCTCAAACATCTATCACGAGTGCAGCTATGGCAATGGCAAAACCAGTAGATGGTAAAGCAACCTATGCAACAGCACGTGACGCACAAGATAACTTAGTTGTTATTCAACTTGATAAAGTAACTGCTGGCAAAGCGTCTGATGAAGAGCTTGCTCAGTTGACTAGAGAGTATCAAGGTATGATGGCAGCTTCAGTTAACGAAGCATTGATGATGAACCTGCGTAATAATGCAAAAATTGAAGAGTTGAACGTCGAATAAGTTGGGAAGCTCCTCGCAATTCTATTGCAATTAATCATTTTTTGAAGGCCACCTTTGGGTGGCCTTTCTTATTTCTATTATGACTAAAAAGCTTTTCTGTTATTTTCTTGGCATTGTGTTATCTCACTTTAAACAGGAGAAACTCCATGACATGGATGAAATTCACAAAGCAACTTTTAGGTAGTGTCGTCATTATCTCTTCAATACTGATGTGTCAGCAGCAAGCGATAGCTAAAAAAGTTGAACCTGAAAAGCCATCGTTAACTGTGGCTGGTCAAGCGTCTCAGCAGGCTGCATCCACAACCAGTTCTAGTCGTACTCATCAAGTTAATATCAATCAAGCAAGTGCAGAGGAATTAGCAAAAAACCTTAGTGGGATTGGAATACAAAAAGCAAAGGCGATAGTGGAATATAGGGATAAATATGGGGTGTTTAATTCATTAGAAAACATTTTAGAGGTGAAAGGAATAGGCCCTTCATTCCTAGAAAAAAATAGGAGTAAGCTAACACTTTAATTTACTCAGTACCCATTCATTCTGTATGGGTACTAATTTTAAATTGAAATTATTATCATTGCTGATGATAACGGCGATCGAAATCACATAAACTAAATGATTTCTGCACGCACCCTGATTTTTTGTTATCTTTTTGTAAAAACATGGCAACTGGTCGGAGTAGTTATGGCAACAAAAATAAAAGTGTGTGGTTATCACATCGATGTATTCCAGCATGTTAACAATGCTCGTTACCTTGAATTCTATGAAATGGATCGATGGGCCGGCATGGGTAAGCAAGGTTTTCTTGAGTGGGCAACTCAAAAGCAGTTAGCAATGGTCGTTGTGAACATCAATATAAACTATTTTATAGGAGCAGTGCTCAATGATGAACTGACGGTGCTATCTCGAATTGATAAGATAGGCGCTAAGAGCGCGTTGTGTTATCAGCAAATCATACGTGAAAAAAATGGTAAAAGAGAGCTGGTCTCCGATGCGGTACTGACGTTTGTGATTGTTGATTTAGCTGCTAATAAATCAGTTCCACTTAATGGTGAAGTTCTCGAGATGCTTAATAAGTTATCACTGAGTGATAAACGGGATTTTATAGCTATCTGATCGACATCGGAAAGTGTAAGGCACACTTTCCGTGTACATAAATTCAAAGTTTAAGGGAGGTCGGCTTTGTCTTTTAAGGATGCTAAAACGGTATCTTTATGGCACAAATAATAATTTAAGCCTTTGCTTCTAAGGTGGCAAGCAGCACATTCACCACATCCATCACCTTGTATTCCGTTATAACAAGTTAATGTCTGGGTTCTAATGGTATCTAAGTGGCCATAGTAGTCCGCTAGAGCCCAGGTTTGTGCTTTATCGAGCCACATAAGTGGGGTTTCAAAACGAATATCTTTTGCTAGCCCTAGGCTGACGGCATGGTTAAGGGCTTTGACAAATTCATCTCTGCAATCAGGGTAGCCTGAGAAGTCAGTTTCACATACCCCAGTGATCACGGCTTCAGCTTGCACTTGGTATGCATAAATAGCGGCTAAGGTTAAAAATAGGATATTTCTGCCAGGAACAAAGGTGCTAGGGAGCCCGCTAGCTTCGCTTTCATTATAGTCAGGAACTGGGATGTTATCTCGAGTCAAGCTGCTAACCGCAAGCTCATTGAGTAGAGTGACATCGAGTGTTTTGTGCGCGGTAGCGCCAAGAGCATGGCTGAGTTTTTGTGCAACTTCAATTTCAAAACGGTGGCGTTGCCCATAATCGAAAGTGACGCAATGGACTTCATCATAAGTTGTTAGTGCTTGAATAAGGCACGTTGTCGAATCTTGTCCACCACTGAAGACAACTACCGCACGTTTCATAATACTCTTCCTATTTGATAAAAAATAAATATTTATACTCTAAATAATTCAAGGTGCGGCTAGGTGACAGGTGAGTTAGTCGCTAGGAGCATACAAAAGTATGTGGCTAGTGCGAGTGAGCGTAGCCACTTATAGCATAATGAAAAACGCTATCACTTGAAGTATAACGAGTATAGTTTGTTAGTAGGGCATGTTAGCGGTGCTTGGCTAACATGCACAGGTTTAATTTAATCTTTTAGTGTTAATTGATGAATTATTTATATTGTTACCCATCTATTTAGATAAAATTATTCTATGATATAGCGTAGTTAGTGGCATTTTATAACAAGAAGAGAACGCCCATGTTAGACAAGATAGATAAAAAGTTACTTCGTTTGCTGCAAAATGATAGCAGCCTATCTTTAAACACGCTTGCAGAAGAAGTTAATCTGACTTCGACACCTTGTTGGAAACGATTAAAACGTCTAGAAGATGACGGTTATATTCGTAGCCGAGTGACTTTACTTGATGGTGAGAAGCTAGGTTTAGGATTGACGGTGATCGTGATGATTAAAACCCAACATCATAACAGTGATTGGTATGAGCAATTTGTGTCATTCGTCAGTCAGCTTCCAGAAGTACTGATATTCTATCGAATGGCAGGAGAGTATGATTACCTCATGCAGGTTGAAGTCAAAGATATGAAATCTTACGATCTATTCTACAAAAAGCTGGTTAATGGTGTTCACGGTCTGATTGATGTTACCTCCAGTTTTGCGATGGAAAAAATTAAATATACAACCGTGTTACCCATCCCTGATTAGCGATGTTAACGCTGTTTTACTTCTATCGTCGGTTATTATTAGGGCGGTAGATCACTACATTTTATTCAAGGCTGTGACTAAGTGCGATTATTTTCACAACTACGCTGGTATTTTTTTAGTGAATGGCGACGCTACTGTGGCGCTGTTTGCTTTTTAATTATTATTGCGATTTTACAACTTGTTCCACCTCGCTTAGTTGGGGTGGTGGTAGATGGTATTAGTAATGAAACCATGGCAACAAGCCAATTAGTTTCTTATGTTGTATTGATGCTATTTATTGCTGTTGTTGTCTATGGGCTCCGCTATGTGTGGCGGTTGTGGTTATTTGGTGCTTCTTATAAGTTAGCTGTACAGCTACGGCAAAAATTTTATCGTCAGCTCAGTTTGCAGAATCAATCCTTCTATTTACGTTATCGCACAGGCGATTTAATCGCTCGTACTACTAATGATGTTGATCGTGTTGTATTTGCGGCAGGAGAAGGGGTTCTTACATTTGTTGATTCCCTCGTTATGGGCTGCGCAGTGTTACTGATGATGAGTGTTAATATCAGTTGGCAACTAACGTTATTGGCACTGATCCCGATGCCTATTATGGCTCTCGTGATCAAACGCTATGGCGACCAATTACATCACCGCTTTAAACATGCTCAAGGGGCGTTTTCTTCCTTAAATAACCATGCACAGGAAAGTCTGACAAGCATTAGGATGATCAAAGCATTTGGGCTTGAAGATCACCAGTCGAATCAGTTTGAACAAGTGGCAACAGAAGCAGGGCGCCGCAATATGCATGTGGCTCGAGTTGATGCACGCTTTGACCCAACAATTTTTATCGCTATCGGTATGGCAAATCTTCTGGCAATCGCTGGAGGAAGTTGGATGGTGTTACAAGACTCATTAACTCTTGGTGAATTAACTAGCTTTGTCATGTACTTAGGGCTAATGATTTGGCCGATGTTAGCTCTAGCTTGGATGTTTAATATTGTTGAGCGTGGTAGCGCGGCTTATAGTCGTATTAGAGATTTACTTGATGAACCTTTAGATATTGAAGATGGTCAGCAATCTCTTCAGGCACAGCGAGGCGAGCTAAGCGCAAATATTAAGTTATTTAGCTATCCTGAAACTGAGCGAGTGGCATTACATGATATTCATTTTGATCTGCAACCGGGGCACTTTCTAGGGTTATGTGGCCCAACCGGCTCAGGTAAATCAACACTAATTACCTTACTTCAGCGACAATTTGATGTTACTGAAGGGGAAATTCGTTATCAAGGCTATCCGTTATCAAGTGTTCTCTTAGATGAGTGGCGTAGCCGATTGGCTATTGTTAATCAATCTCCATTTTTATTTTCTGATACTGTTGCAGGTAATATTGCTTTAGGTCATCCACAGGCAACGATTGAACAAATAGAAGAAGCTGCACGAATTGCTTGTGTGCATGATGATATTTTAAGGCTGCCAGAAGGCTATCAAACACAGGTGGGTGAGCGAGGTGTTATGCTGTCTGGAGGGCAAAAGCAGCGTATTTCTATTGCTCGTGCTATCTTACAAAATGCAGAGATTTTAGTTTTAGACGACGCATTATCTGCCGTTGATGGGCAAACCGAATTTACGATTTTACAAAATTTGAGTCGTTGGCGTGAAGGTAGAACATTGATCATCAGTGCGCATCGTTTATCGGCACTTGTAGAAGCGGATAATATTCTCGTTTTGTCTCAAGGGAGCGTTGTCGCAGAAGGTATTCATGCAACGTTATCGGTTCAATCAGGTTGGTATAAAGATATGTATCATTATCAGCAAATTGAAGCGGCTTTGGATGGTGATTTATGAGTCAAAAGAAGCCTCTTTGGCCTGCGTTAAAGCGCTTGCTGAGTTATGGGAAAGTGCATCGTGGAACCATGTCGATTGCGATAGTGATGTTATGGGTCGCAGCGGCGGCGGAAGTGAGTGGGCCTTTACTTATTAGTTATTTTATCGACAGCATGGTTGCTAAAAAGCAAATAATTATGCCATTAGCATTGTACATGGCGATTGGCTTTGTGCTGTTACAGGTTTTAGCGGCGTTACTTCATTATTATCAAACAATACTTTTTAATAAAGCCGCAGTTGGCGTAGTACAAACGTTACGTACTGACGTGATGAACTCTGCATTAAGGCAACCTTTAAGTGCTTTTGATAAACAGCCAGTAGGACAAATTATTTCTCGGGTTACCAATGACACTGAAGTGATTAAAGATTTATTTGTGATGGTCGTCCCAACGGTATTTCGTAGCTTAGCGCTGATCTGTGCCATGTTGGTTGCTATGTTTACCCTTGAGTGGCGAATGGCCTTAGTCGCGATTATGATTTTCCCTGCCGTTTTGGTTGTGATGTTTGCTTATCAACGTTTAAGTACGCCAATTGTGAGGCGAGTGCGTTCTTATCTGGCTGATATTAATAACGGTTTCAATGAAGTGATTAATGGTATGACGGTAATCCAACAATTTCGCCAGCAAGCTAGGTTTGGTGAAAAAATGTTGCAAGCGAGCGAAAATCATTATTATGAACGTATGAAAGCATTGAAGCTCGATGGCTTACTGTTGCGCCCTCTTTTGAGCTTGCTCTCAGCCTCTGTTCTTTGTGGTTTGTTATTTTTGTTTGGTGTTGATGGTGCTACAACGATTGGTGTCGGGGTTTTATATGCCTTTATTAATTACCTTGGGCGTTTAAATGAACCCTTAATTGAGCTCACATCTCAACAGTCTATGCTACAACAAGCTGTAGTATCGGGTGAGCGAGTATTCGAATTAATGGATAGCCCAAAACAAGGTTATGGCCTACACACATTACCGCTAGAAAGCGGCACTATTGATATCCAGCATGTATCATTTGCCTATCGTGAAGACAAAAAGGTGCTAAATGATATTAACCTTCATGTTCCAGAAAATAGCTTTGTTGCACTAGTGGGACACACTGGAAGTGGTAAAAGTACTATTGCTAACTTGATCATGGGTTATTATCCATGGCAGCAGGGTGAAATCTTGCTTGATGGGCGTCCTTTGCATTCGTTATCACACCAAGTTTTACGTAATGGTATCGCTATGGTTCAGCAAGATCCTGTGGTGCTGGCGGCCTCTTTCTTTGATAATGTTGCTTTGGGGCGTGATGTCTCGCAAGAAAAGGTTTGGCAGGTGCTCGAAATGGTGCAACTTGCTGAGCACATACGTTTATTACCAGATGGTTTAGATTCAATGCTTGGTGAGCAAGGTAATACCTTGTCAGTTGGTCAACGGCAGCTACTGGCGATGGCTCGTGTATTAGTTGTCACACCAAAAATCCTTATTCTTGATGAGGCTACAGCTAATATTGACTCAGGCACTGAGCAGTCTATTCAAAAAGCACTACGTATCATTCGTCAAACAACTACACTTGTGGTGATTGCACACCGGTTATCAACGATAGTCGATGCGGATCAGGTGGTTGTGCTCCATCGTGGTGCAATTGTTGAGAAAGGAAATCATACGCAATTACTGCAACAAAAAGGGCGATACTACCAAATGTATCAATTACAGCAAGTTGGTGAATCGTTAACTCAGCATGATGATGTAGAGCCTGAAACGGTATTAATTTAGCTTTTTTGCACATTAATAATGCATTTTGCAAGGCCACTCAATTGAGTGGCCTTTTCTTTTGCTATGACTCTTTGAATTATAAGTGTAATTAATTTTGGCACACTATTTGCTGAAGACTATTTACTCTAAGTATTTTTGTGGTTTGTCATGTTGTTATGACAAATATTTAGTATGGGGTGACAGGGACCTAAATTAATCGGGGGCAAAATGAAATACATCATCGCAATCATTAAACCTTTTAAGCTAGACGAAGTAAGAGAAGCACTTTCAGATATTGGAATTCAAGGCCTAACAATTACTGAGGTTCGTGGGTTTGGACGTCAAAAAGGGCACTCTGAATTATATCGTGGTGCTGAGTATACCGTTGATTTCTTGCCTAAAGTTCGTATGGAAATTGCTGTATCAGATGAATTCGCCGAGCAGGTTATTGAATCAATCGAAAAAGCGGCGAAGACAGGGCAAGTTGGCGATGGAAAAATATTTGTATTTGAACTAGAGCAGGCTATACGGATCCGCACTGGTGAAAAACATGATGAGGCACTTTAGGAGAATGGCGATGAGTAAACTATTTCAATGCTTTTATTGGCTATTAATAGCAAGTTTTCCTACAGGGGCGCTCGCATCTGAAGTGGGTGTAGATAAAGCTGATAATGCTTTTATGATGATTTGCACTGCACTGGTTCTATTTATGATCGTTCCTGGGATTGCATTATTTTATGGCGGGCTATTACGGAGCAAAAACGTTTTGTCGTTGATGGCGCAGACTATGGTGATTTTAGCTTTAGTTTCTGTTATTTGGGTTGTTTATGGTTATAGCCTTTCATTTAGTGAGGGGAATGATTTTTTTGGTGGTTTTAGTCAATTGATGTTGAAGGGAATAAATATTGAAAGTCTCTCAGCGACTATTCCACAATTTGTGCATGTGGCATTCCAAGGGGCATTTGCTTGCTTAACCGTTGCATTGGTTGTGGGAGCTTTAGGTGAAAGGATCAAGTTTTCTGCTGTCTTGATATTTGCCTTGATTTGGACAACTTTTGCTTATTTACCCATGGCACATATGGTTTGGGGAGGCGGTTTATTGGCACAGGATGGTGCTCTGGACTTTGCTGGCGGAACTGTTGTACATATTAACGCAGCAGTGGCTGGGCTTGTTGGTGCTTACTTACTTGGTAAGCGAATTGGTTTCGGGAAAGAAGCAATAAAACCCCATAACTTACCAATGGTCTTTATGGGAACTGCGATTTTATTTATTGGTTGGTTCGGTTTTAACGCAGGTTCAGCAGGAAGTGCAAATTCAATCGCAGCGCTAGCGTTCATTAATACCGTTGTCGCAACATCTGGCGCGATATTGTCATGGGTGCTTGCAGAATGGATTTTTAGGAATAAACCTTCGCTACTCGGCGCTTGTTCAGGTTGCTTAGCTGGACTGGTTGGCGTGACACCTGCTGCAGGAACTGTCGGTGTGGCTGGCGCATTAATGATAGGTCTGATTTCTGGTGTTGCAGGGTTATGGGGCGTGGTTATCTTAAAACGTTGGTTAAAAGTTGATGATGTGTGCGATGTTTTTGGGGTACATGGCGTTTGCGGCATTGTTGGCTGTTTACTGACAGGGGTATTCACTTCCGCAGCATTGGGGGGAATGGGGTATGCAGAAGGAGTCACAATGCTGAAACAAGTTGGTATTCAAGCATTTAGCATTGTGGTTTGTGTGATATGGACAGCTGTGATTGCTTATCTCGCATTCTTGATTGCTGATAAAACAACAGGCTTGCGTGCTGATACGGAGCAAGAAAGAGAAGGGCTTGATATTACTTATCACGGTGAAAGTGCATATAATTAATTATGATGTTAGTTAGTACTAACATTCATGTTATTGCTTCAATAACGTAAAAGTCGCTGATAGCGGTGAATAAAAACGTCAATTAAAATGAAGCAAGGCAGGAAGGGGATATTCCTGCCTTGTCAGAGCCTGTTTATCTTTGAAGGTGAATTTTTATTCGAATTAAAGACATTTTTGGCAAGCCAAGAGACTCTGAAGGTAGCATCAAATGAGTGAAACGTTCTTTAATTGAACCCGTAGGGCAACACTCAAACATCATCTTTAGCTCAAGCCATAAAGAGTTAGCCTATTAAAATGATAGAACAATGAATTAGGCTATTTTTTTAATCTTTTATCGTTGTAAAAATCATCAGCAAAGATAAACAGGCTCTAATATTAACAGACTGCTATCGAGGTTTTCTCTTGCGAATAACACCCTCTTGAACCGCCGTTGCGACCAGCTCTCCTTGCTGATTATAAATTTGTCCTTTAACAAAGCCTCTACCACCTGATGCTGATGGGCTTTCTATCGCATACAGTAACCATTCATCAATTTTGAACGGTCTGTGATACCACATGGAATGGTCGATAGTTGCGACTTGTAAATCCCTTTCCATAAAGCCACGGCCATGTGGCTGTAGTGTGGCGGGGAGGAAATTATAGTCGGATGCATATCCTAATAAATAATGATGAAGCGATGGGATATCAGGCAACTGCCCTTTTGCTTTGAACCAAATATAACGGAATGGCTCTTGGGGAGGTGCATCAAATGGGCTATAAAATTGCACCGGGCGAAATTCAAATGGGTTTGGGCGTAAAGCGTATTTCTTCACAGATTCAGGCAAGTTAGTTGCTAAACGTTGAATTATTTCATCTTGAGATATCAATGTTTCTGGTGATGGCACTTCAGGCATTAAATTTTGATGATCAAAGCCACCTTCCTGCGCTTGGAAAGACGCTGTCATAAAAAATATTGGTTTTCCATGTTGTATTGCACTAATACGACGGGTACTAAAGCTGCCGCCATCTCTAAGTATCTCGACGTCATACACGATAGGATGTTGGCTATCGCCGGGACGTAAAAAATAACTGTGAAATGAATTTATGACACGATCTTCAGGGATAGTTTGCTCTGCGGCATACATTGCTTGACCAACAACTTGTCCACCAAACACTTGGGGAAGACCAAGATCTTCGCTTTGGCCGCGAAAAATTCCTTCTTCGATTTTTTCTAATTCCAATAAGCTAATTAAGTTTTGTAATTCAGGGCTCATAACAACCTTGCCATAGGGTAAAAAATATTAGATAGCTGTATTTTCCCATTAATACACAAAAATAGGTAGATAGTTTTTGAGGGGAACTTTCCTGTGCAGAAAATCAGTGTCAAATTGCTATCGGTGCTTTTTTATGTGGCATAGCACAGAAATTTTTACGGATGCACTTTGTTACATTTGGAAATAATATTTTATTGATGGGCTTTTTTCGTTATAATTGCAGTATCTTCAGTAAAAAATTGCATCTTAAAATAAATAACATAAAAATATTTTGTCAACGTTCTGTTTTTTAGGCATTTATCATGAAATTATACCAAGTCATCATGGGGTTCATCCTTATGACCTTATTAATGGGTTGTGAGGGGAATAATAATAAAACGCAAGAGACCAAATTCGGAACACCTCAAAATACAACAAAAAAGAGTATTGAGTCGAGTGTCATTAATGGACAAGTGGTTATCCAACAACGTGTCATATTGCCTGAAAATGCAGTGGTGACAGTCACTCTTGCTGATACTTCAATTGCAGAGCTACCTGCTCTTATTTTATCGCAGAAATATTATGATACTCACGGAAAGCAATCGCCATTTCCGTTTGAACTAAGTTACCAAAAGGATGAAATTCGTCCTAACGCACATCTGGCAGTAAGAGCGACAGTTTCTGTTGACGGTGATCTTTGGTTTATTTCCAATGTGGAAAGTGTTGTGATTAATAATGGGGTAACTCACGATATCGAATTGCTACTTGTGCCAGTACAGTGAAATTAAAGATTCTATTTTGTGCAATAAAACAGCATTCAGCGGCGTGTTCCTTGCTATTTCAATCTTCATCAAGCATAATGCCACCTGCTTTTTAGGAAGCAATCTATGGGGGCTCTGTTGGTTCTCCCGCAACGCTAACTTGTTAACTTGGTCAGGTCCGGAAGGAAGCAGCCATAGCAGGGGATGTGTGTGCCGGGATGTCGCTGGCAGGGCTCCCACCCAATTTCAGTCTTCTCTCTTATCTATCTGCAATTATTCTCTATTTTAGTTTCATACTATTTCTCATGACTACTTTATTACACGAAAAATGAGTTTTACTCGTTATCAGATTGATAATAGTATTATATATATCCGTTTGGGTACTTTTAAAAGTGACTTCCGCTTACAGTTTAGTTCTAACTCATATTATTTAAAAAATAGAATAGTTGTTATTAATTTTAATATAAACATTTATAAGATTGAACGACCTTTCTTTATAGCATTCTATTTATAGACGTTAACGAATAAGCATTGCGCCCAAGTTTAGGCATCAGTGCTAATGTTATCTTATTACCTATCGATAATATCTGGGTGTGTAAATTACAAGCGGGATGGTTGCATTAGTTTGTAATGCAATAGTAGGAAAGATAAAAAATATATTGAGCCGATAAAATGAACTATCGGCTATAGCCAGTCATTATCTGTGCATATTAATAAGTAGTTACCTAACAAATTTCCAAACCGATGCTGGGATCTTGTCATAAAGCTTATTCATAGTGAGTTCTGCAAGGCGGTGGTCGGCAGCCGAGTAAAATAGTTCTAACTCGTCTTCAGACAGTTCGTATTTATTTTTTTCGATAACGCGTTCAAGCGTGTCGATGGTTGTGCATTTTCTTAAACGCATCAGATAATCAGTTTTGGTCATAATACCCTTTCTTTTATTGATAATTAAAAAGCTTTATAACATGCTATGTTATAGTTTATTTGATGGTAAATGGTATCTTAAGTCTTACTCGTCGGGCACTTTAAATCATCATCAAGTACAGCTACAAGATTTTGATTCATACTCTGCCAATCAATAATTTCACTTAGAGTTATTACAGGGCTACCGAACAAATCGTAAGTTTCATCAAGATACTCTTCAACTAATGATATAACGAGATTCTCTTTAGGATATTTTATCTTATATTGCCATACAAAAGCGGCAATATGTTCAATAAGCTCATTAAGGCTAGCACTTTGTGGTGAGCTTAAATCATTTACCCAATGTGTATTTGTTTTCAGTAAACTAGAAATTGCTTCTCGATTCAGACTGTTACACAAATATTTTAACTCAGATATATCATAATTTTTGGGTGAATATTCATCCATAATCACCTCCGCAGGCGAGACTAACCTTTGCTATGTGTATTTCTATATCAAAATAATCTAGTGCAAGCTAAATAAAACACCTTGAATTAGTAACATAAGCAGTTATTAATCAATATCTTAGACTATATAGATTCTGTGTTGAACAGGTGCAATTTTTAGAATTATCAATAATTATATCAGTAATATTCAAATACGGGCTAGCAGCGCTAACTGTTTTCGCTGTGCTAATAATATAGCACTTTTATTACATAAGTCACCACCTGACCAGCAAATTTTTTCAAAAGTAAGAGGTGATAAAGGACTTATAGTGCTATTTATATCGATTAAACACAATTTTGAGGACGTTTTATATCGAATCAGAGATACTTTGCGTTTTTTTACAAAAAATAACGATGGTTTTAACTTAAAAAACGTGTGTTAAATAATTTGAATGCGTTTTTTAACATAATAGAGGAGGTATTAACGACAATTGAATATGATTTCAATATTGATAAGCATAATTAATTTTTGGTACTCAATATGTAATACCTACCGATTAATCGGTAGGTATACGAGAATGTTATTATAAGTAAAGATTCAATGTCACCCCAGGTTTTAGATCTGCCATTTTGACACCTGAATTCCAACTCATTAAATCATTGAGCTTGATACCATGTCTTTTAGCAATACTATAATAAGAGTCGCCTTTCTTGACTTGGTAAGTTTTAGATTTCCGACTATTAGTTGTTGGCGCTACACCTTTAATTTTTAGCATTTGGCCTGGACGGATATTAGCCGTTTTCATACCATTGAGTTGCTTTATACTTTGGCTAGTCGTATTGAACTTTTTAGCAATACTAGTTACTGATTCACCTTTAGCGACTTTATAATTAAAGTGATTAAGTTGCTGTTGTTGCACCGGTCTTCTTTTTTGATTCTCAGCGACAGCAGTACGAATACGTTCCAAAACCGATTGGTCTGAAAGCGATAACTTAAGTTGTTCTGCCTTAGTGCTTGGCAACATAATATAATGAGGGCCATTTGGTGAAGTGACACCACGTTTATAGCCTGAATTATAGGTTTTGAGTGACTCTTCTGAAACCCCTGTTAATTCAGCAGCCTGCGTTAATGTAATTTGTTGTCCAACATCGACTTGAGTTAATGCTCTATTACGGTTGCTATGAGGTAGTTTAACTTGATACTTTTCTGGAGATCTTAATATTTGGCTTAATGCTAATATTTTAGGAACATATTGTTTGGTTTCTTTTGGTAAAGGTAATGACCAAAAATCAGTAGGTAGCCCCGCAGCCTCATTCTTCTTGATAGCATTTAACACGCAGCCTTCGCCACAATTGTAGGCCGCAAGCGTTAGTTCCCAATCATGACCAAACATAATGTTTAAATTTTCGAGCAAATCAAAAGCAGCCTTAGTTGATGTGACAAGATCACGTCGCTCGTCTACCCATTGATCTTGTTTTAAACCATAAGATCGTGCGGTAATTGGAACAATTTGCCAAAGACCAGCGGCTTGGGCAGGGGAAGTTGCTTTTGGATTGAATGAACTTTCAATGATTGGAATTAAGGCTAATTCCATGGGTAAATTACGATTATCGATCTCATCCACGATCCAATACATATAAGGCTCAGCCCTTAATGTAACATCGTAGAGAAAACTTTGTTTTGTGTAGTAATTATTGGTTTGTTCCCTGATGATAGCATTATCAGGTATATCCATCTTCAGCTCATCACTGATATAACCCCAAAGGTCATTATCTACCTTTGCAATTTGTCTACTTGCTGCCTGATTATGTGGAGCAATGGTTTCTATAGTGTGGTTTGCTGAAGACCTGTTCTGCTTGGTTTTTTGTGGCGAAGCTTGGCATCCGGCCAGCAGAACAATGGCGATAATGGTCGCTATTGTCTTCATTGTGTCATTATTCTTCGTTGTTGTACGTGTAAAAGTCGAACAATAATACTTAGCAGACACAAAGAAGACAATAATTAAACGCTAATAATGATCTTTTAATTGACGTAAAACAGTAAAAATAGCTCTAAGTGGAGGATTAACTTGGTTAATATTCATCTTTTTTTGTAGTTCTACGTTATCGCATTGTAAAAAAACATTTATTTTTCGCTCAGTTTCAAGCGTTGTCGGTACAGTCGCTTGATTTTTGCTTCGTTTGAGGTCAACTTCTTGTTGGTATTTGCTAATTTGTTGGTTATCTGGCCAAATATGATGTGCAAATTTAAGATTAGATTGTGTGTACTCATGAGCACAGCAGATGATTGTATCATCAGGTAGAGCCGCTATTTTTTGAATTGATTGAAACATTTGCTCAGGCGTTCCTTCAAAAATACGACCACAGCCAGCTGAAAATAATGTATCGCCACAAAATAGATAAGGTGGTTGATAGAAGCCAATGTGACCAAGTGTATGCCCCGGTAATCCAATGATATGAAAGCTGAATTCACCAATTTTTATTTGATCTCCGTGGTTAACTAATTCAGTTGCACCTTTGGTTAGGGTTTCTTCAGGTCCAAAAACAGGTAATTGGCTAAAGGACTGGAGAATACCTTTTACACCGCCAGTATGATCATGATGATGATGGGTGAGTAAGATAGCGATTGGCGTGAGCTTATTTTGCGCCAATATTTCGAGGACAGGCTCTGACTCTGCTGGGTCAACAATGATACACTGTTGATGATTATCGGATAGGATCCAGATGTAGTTATCATTTAAAGCAGGAACTCGTATTAACTCCATAATGACCTCTAGGGTTTGATTAAGGGGAATTTGATGAAACCAGCACGTATTGAAAAAAAATTCCAGATGCCAGTGTGTTGGTCTGATATCCCTTTTGGGCAACAGTATCGCCAGGCGCTACAATACCAGCTTCGTCCTTGGTGGCCTAAAATGTTTGGTTTTCATTTGCTTAAATTAGGGCATCTGAGCACCGAGATTGACACTGAAGAATGTATGATAGCTCATCAATTTAGCGCGGGGAATGATGATCCGCGATTTCATGTCTTAGCTGAGCCTTTAGCACTACCCTTTACTGATAAATCTATCGATGCCTGTTTGATCTCACATATGTTGGCATATAGCCATGACCCACACTGGGTACTGCGTGAGGTTGACAGAGTATTGGTTGATGATGGTTGGTTAATTATTTCAGGTTTTAACCCCTTTAGCCTGCTTGGTTTAGGGAAGATGGTACCTTTTCTGCGTAAGCAACAACCTTACTGTAGCCGTTTCTTTCCTACATTAAGGGTCTTTGATTGGCTGAGTGTCCTAAACTACGAAGTGCTTTATCATCGTAACTGCCAAATTTTTCCTTGGCATGGCCCTGAAAATTGGTTAAATAAGCATATTGGTGGGATTGGTGCGTTAAATGTTATCGTTGCAAGAAAACGAGTTTATCCATTAACACCAACCTCACTTAAATTTAAGCAACCAAAAGTTAAGATTGGAACGGCGATTGGAGCCGCAAAGCGGATGTCTAATCGTTCAAAGAATTCATAAGCGCTATTGGTTAATCTTGAGCTGGTTGGTAACCAGTATCTTCTTGGGTTGGTGATTCGGCAGCTTGCCTTGCAAGCTCATCACATTTTTCATTTTCAGGGTGCCCTGCGTGGCCTTTAACCCATCGCCAATCAATGGTATGGCGGGTAATTGCCTCATCAAGGCGTTTCCAAAGATCGACGTTAACCACAGGCGATTTATCCGCTTTACGCCATTGGCGTCGCTTCCAGTTATGGATCCACTGGGTGATCCCTTGGCGAACGTATTGGCTATCCGTAGTTAAAATAATATCGCATGGACGTTTTAGAGATTCGAGCGCAATGATGGCTGCGAGCAACTCCATTCGGTTATTAGTTGTCATAAAAAAACCTTCACTGAGTGTTTTTTCATGCTGTTGGTAACGAAGAAGTGCGCCGTAACCACCTGGGCCAGGGTTGCCCAAACAAGAACCATCAGTGAAAATTTCTACCTGCTTTGTCATTTCTGTTACACTCTAGCTTATTCATTAATCCTTAGTTTGACACAAAAATTCATGATGAGCACGGCGATAACCAGACAAATTGTCCTTGATACTGAAACGACAGGTATGAACAAGCTAGGCGTTCATTACGAAGGCCATTGCATTATTGAAATTGGTGCTGTTGAGGTGATTAATCGTAGATTAACAGGGCGCAATTTCCATGTTTATATTAAACCTGACCGTTTAGTCGATCCTGAAGCCTTTGAAGTTCATGGTATTAGCGATGAATTTTTGCAGGATAAACCTGTATTTGCTGATATTGCTGATGAATTTCTCGAATTTATTCGTGGTGCGGAGCTGATTATTCATAATGCGCCGTTTGATATCGGTTTTATGGATTACGAGTTTCGTAAATTAAACAAAGGAATACCGCCAACAGCTGATTTCTGTCAAATCACAGATAGCTTGGTGATGGCGCGTCAGTTATTTCCTGGAAAACGGAATAATTTGGATGCTTTATGTGACCGTTACTTGATTGATAACACTAAGCGAACTCTTCACGGCGCGTTATTGGATGCTGAGATACTCTCTGATGTCTACCTAGCGATGACGGGTGGACAAACATCGCTTGCCTTCTCAATGGATGCAGATGCTTCTACAGAAAATTACGTAGAAGAAGTGCAACGTATTGAGCGTCCAACGACGGGGCTCAAAGTGCTTTATGCGTCAGATGAAGAGCTTATCGATCATGAAAAAAGGTTAGATATTGTTGATAAAAAAGGTGGAAAGCCTTGTCTTTGGCGGCAAACACCTGATGAAGAAGAGACTATTCATTAATACGGTTGTGTTTTTTGAGACTAAAAACTGTTCAACTGCACGATTTTTCAAGAAAAAGTATTGACTGTCCTTGGAAGTGTTCGTAATATGCTTCCCGTTCCTTAGAGGAACATACGGAGCGGTAGTTCAGTTGGTTAGAATACCTGCCTGTCACGCAGGGGGTCGCGGGTTCGAGTCCCGTCCGTTCCGCCACATTATGACGCCATGCTATTAATTAGCATGGCGTTTTTGTTTTGGGGTTTTATTGGTATACATATCTATTATACTATTTTAGTGCATAAATTTTTGATTAGTCATTTACCATAAAGTCTCTGTCTAGCCTTAATGCTATTGTATTGGCACTCTTAACCTTCCCGGGCTCTTGTAATGAGTCTGTTTTTCTTGATATATAATAGTAAAGTACTGTAATTGTTGCATCGTTGATGCTCTTTTATTTAAGTGGTTTTTTCTGTATGTTATGTATCAAAGATACCATCCAAATATTTTTCAGCTTAGTGCAAATTTATTACGTCAACCTTCTTGTTTATCAAGATCAATAAATCAATGTGACAGAAATGATGAACGATACGCCATCCTTCCAAGATATTATTTATCACCTAATAGGTAGCATTCCTAAAGGTCGTGTAGTCACTTATGGAACACTGGCTAGAATGGCGGGCTATTCCACTTATGTACGCCAAGTTTGCCAAGTGATTAGAACAATCCCAGCTGATAGCTTGTTACCATGCCATCGTATTATTAATGGACAAGGAAAATTGTCTGTTAAGGGTGAGAGCTATACTCGACATAAAAAAGCACTCATTAGTGAAGGCGTTGTTTTTGATTCAAACGATAAAATACAGCTCAAGCAGTATCTGTGGAATGGATTTGATTAATTGGTTCAATAATTACCGTCAATGTCTTATCTTAGACTGAAAAATATCATATACTTTATCTAAATAAGTTTATTATTTATCTAATTGATAAAATTGATTTCTACCAAACCTAGGTATAAGAAGGAGCTTGATTGATTCTAAACCCGAATCTTTGGTTTGGATTTTTTGCACTTCACTGGCTAATAATCATTGTCTTGATTGAAACGTTCTCATCGATGTTAATCTATTGATTTAATACTTCCTGCATATTATTCCTCTTTATGCTTTGTAAGAGCTATTTCTTCTTTTATTGATCAACCTGATCTTCAGTTTTTTATTTGCAAGCTAATTATTGACTATATTATTGAATGTATGATTAATGTTATCAATGTGAGTGCGATGTGTTAAGTATCGTGAATTTAATGTTAAGTGTTGAATAAGGCCTTTAAATTTTAGTTATTATAGACTGATATCTTTATTTATCGCTAAGCTAGCCTGTTTACTAAGTATTAAAAAAGTACTTTCAATTTAAGCATACATATACTAAGGGAATGAGTTTGGTATTTTATGATTAAATAATAAATGTATAATAGGTATTAATACGGATAATCCGATGGTGATACTCTTAATACACTCATCATTAATCAGAGATAATGTAAGAATGTTATGTTGATTGGACGATTAATCCATAGATATAGTGTGCATTTAAAATTTAGGTTAAATACAGCACTGATTTATAGTATTGGTTTTTATTTTGCGAAAATAATAGCGAGTTTTCGTTTTAATTTACCTTGAATACGAAATTAATGTTGATATTAGGACCGTATTTCACCTGTTTTGTATATTGTTTTTTCTGTTGTCAGTTGTTTTTATTGAGTTATCTGTATGAATAATAAGGTTTTATTTTTATTTCTGGTTAACGTAAGAAATATTGAATATATTAATTTATTTATTTGTTTATGAATTAATATGATTTTTAACTAAATCTGGTTATTTTGTCTTTATTTTTTTCTTTATATGAGTGTTTGTGGTTGAAAAAGCTATTTTATATAGATGCTCTTAAATGGAGTTATGTCGTATGTAGCAAGATAGCTAGTTTTAAAGATATTTGATTTACTCGTTATCGGTGTAATCACTTAGCCGAGTTACCACCAAATGGGGAGTTGAAAGTTTGATTTTGTGCCCCTGCTCAAGTAAATTAATATGCATCAGCCGAGTGGAAAAATACAAAAACATTCATACCTACATACCTAAAAGTTACAAAAATATTTTTGGCATAGAGTTTACATTCGAAATTCTGAATGGGATGGCATTCTATTTTTTATTAGTTTTTATTTTATAAATCTCTATTCAATATATTAATGTGACTAAGTAAATACTATTAATTTAATGTATGGAGAAAAATAGTGAGAGTAAATGCAGTGCAGATATCGGAAAACAAATTTAACAATTCAAGGACTGTTTTTACCGAAGCTATCGGAAAGGAAATACATAAACTACGCAAAGAGCGTTCAATGACAGGAAAAGAACTTGCTCATTTAGTGAATGTTTCACAGCAACAAATATCTCGTTATGAATGTGGTGTTTGTAACCTAACTATAGATACTTTAATTATCATTTTAAATGCACTTAATGTTCCATTAACTGAGTTTTTCAATCAAGTATTTATGCGAGTGTTCGAGACTGAGAAAAAAGTTTGCGTACAGTACCATAATGTTTTTTCCTCAATAGATCAGTCAGAGGAGTTGAAAAAACAACTGGAAACATTTGGTCGATATAACAAAAGTAATCTCTGGGGATAATGATTATTTAATAATTATTCGCTAACACAGCTTTTTTTATTAGTAATTAAATTTATATCTAAATTATTTATATCTAAATAATTAGGCATTAGCACGTCTGAATGTTTTTAAACGCATTCTTTTTAACTTTAAACAATATTATTTCTATTGCAGAGGCAAATATGAAAAAGATTATTTTAGCAACCCTGATTTCTGGCGTAATGAGCGCTTCAGCATTCGCTGTTGAGTCTAATCAAGGCCACGGTAAAGTGACGTTCAAAGGTGAAATCATTGATGCACCTTGCTCAATCAGCTCTGATTCGATTGATCAAACTGTTTACTTAGGTCAAATCGCTAACTCCGTATTAGCGGGAGGCGGTGCGTCTTCACCACAACAATTCACTATTGAATTAGAAGACTGCGTATTCCCTGAAAAGGATCCTACCGACAAAGTCACTATCACCTTTAGCGGTGCAAGTGCAGGTTTTAACTCTAAGTTACTGGGTGTAACTGGCCTAAACCCAGATGAAGGTCTGGTCGGTAACGTTGGTATCCAAATTACCGACACTCAAGGTAAAGCAATTGATATGGGTATCTCTACTTCTCAACAACATCAGTTACAAGAAGGTAGTAACACACTGCAATATGCTGCGTATGTCCGTGGTGCCGGTGTGACTGTTGATAAGATCCCACTGGGTAAATTCGAAGGCGTGACTAATTTTACTTTAGCGTACCACTAATGTGGTGGTGAGGGATAGATAGACTATTCCTCACGCTTTTTTCTACCAATAGTCGAGGCGCTCTGTGAAAGGATGGCGAAAACATAATGCATTGCTGTGCGTGGCTTTCGGAATACTGGGTACGAACACATCTGCTTTTTCTGTTCCCTCTCACGGATGGGGAAAGGTCTCGATGTATGGGGAAATTGTTGACACCGCCTGTGCAATCGAAACTGAGTCCCGTGACCAGACGATTGACATGGGTATTATTCCACTGAGTGTGTTGAGGCAATTTGGCAAGGCTCCACCAAAACCGTTCAACATTCAATTAGTGGATTGTCGTTGGGAGCGCTATCCCAGCAAAAAAGGCGAATGGCAAACCTTTGAAGTGACTTTTGATGGCCCTGCGAACGGTGATTTTTTTACGGTAACCGGAGAGGCCAAAGGGGTGCAACTGGCGATGCGTGATGAGCAAGGCACACCTGTAATTGCGGGGAAACCATTACCCAAACGAGACATTGTTCCCGGTGAAATGACTTTGAATTATGAGTTGCAACTGGTGGCAGACAATCAGCGTTTACAGGCTGGTTCTTATCAAACGTTGTTGCATTTCAAAATTGATTATTACTGATTATTTTGCGGTTTGGCGCTTATTTGCCTAGGGATATTTTTTATGTCGCGTACTTATCACCAACCTTGTGCAGTATACCTTGCAGTGATAGCTGCACTTATGCCTTATTCATCATCATTGAAAGCGGCAGACGTAGTGCAATTCAACACTCAACTGTTGGATTTAAGCGACAAAAAAAATATCGATTTAGGTCAGTTTTCACGCGCTGGCTACATTATGCCCGGCAACTACCCGCTGAAAATTCAGCTCAATAAGGAAACATTACCTGAGCAAAGAATTACCTTTTACCCGTCAGTCACCGACGCTAATGAAAGCCAAGCTTGCTTAACCAGCGATATTGTTAGTCAATTGGGATTAAAAGATGAGGTGATCAAAGATCTGACATGGTGGCATGACGGTAGTTGTGTCGACTTGGTTAGTATCCCGGGGGCTGAAACTCGTGGCGACTTGTCTACGTCGACATTGTATATCAGTGTGCCGCAAGCCTATCTTGAATATCGTACTGCCACATGGGATCCCCCATCATTATGGAGCGAAGGACTTTCTGGTGTTTTGTTGGATTATAACATCACGGCGCGTACCAACCGTCCGCATAAAAAAGCCCACAATACTTATAGTTTGAATGGTAATGGGGTTGTTGGCGTAAATTTAGGCGTATGGCGTATACGTGGTGACTGGCAGAGTCGTTTAAACCATGCTACCGGTTCGGGCGACTCACTGAACACGGATTTTCAATGGAGCCGATTCTATGCCTATCGTGCGTTATCGTACCTTCGTGCCAAGTTGACGTTGGGGGAGGATTATCTCAATTCTGACCTGTTTGATAGCTTCCGCTTTACTGGAGCTAGCTTACGATCTGACTTGAATATGCTGCCGCCAAACTTACGTGGCTACGCACCAGAGATTTCAGGTGTCGCGACCACCAACGCCACCGTGATTGTTAGCCAGCAAGGTCGTGTTTTATACCAAACTCAAGTGGCAGCAGGGCCGTTCCGTATTCAAGATTTAAGTGATGCGACTAGCGGAAAATTGGATGTACGCGTGGAAGAACAAGATGGCACAGTGCAAGAGTTCCAAGTGGATACCGCGACCATTCCATATCTGACCCGTCCGGGGGCAGTACGTTACAAATTATCAGTGGGTAAACCGTCTACCATCGATCACCGTAGCAGTGGAGAGTTGTTTGCAACCGGTGAGTTTTCTTGGGGGATCTCCAACGGGTGGTCGTTGTTTGGCGGCAGCCTTAATAGTCAAGACTACAATGCATTTGCGGTCGGGGTCGGACGTGATTTGTTGGCCTTTGGGGCAATTTCATTTGATATCACTCATTCGATTGCACGTTTACCGGGGGAAGAGCGCTTGAATGGTGGCTCTTACCGAATCAACTATTCAAAACGTTTTGATGATTACGATAGCCAAATACAGTTTGCGGGCTATCGTTTCTCGGAGCGTGATTTTATGAGCATGTCAGATTACCTGAGTGCGAGAGAAAGCGGCGAGCGTCGTGGTGGCAGCAAAGAAATGTACACCATTTCGCTGAATAAAAACTTCCGCGACATTGGGTTATCAGCCTATCTGAATTATAGCCACCAAACCTACTGGGATCGTCCGGATAGTGATCGTTATAACTTGATGTTAACCAAAACCATGGACGTTGGCTCTGTGAAAAACGTCAACGTATCGTTGTCTGCGTATCGTAATGTGTATAACGATACTTATGACGATGGAGCCTATTTGTCGTTGTCTGTGCCATGGGGAGATGGGGCAAACATTGGTTACTCAATTGCAGCTAATAACAATGAAACGACTAACCGTGTGACCTATTACGACCGCATTGATAACCAAACATCGTATCAACTCAGTGCTGGGAGTGCGCGCCAAGGTGGTTCGGGTAGCGCCTATATTACTCATCAAGGTAGCAATGCACGTTTAACGGCTAATGCAAGTTATACCCACAACGGTTACACCGCATTTGGTCTAGGGGCGCAAGGGGGCTTTACCTTTACACCTAAAGGGGCTGATATGCATCGTGTCGTGACCATGGGGGGAACGCGTCTGTTGATTGATACCGACGGTATCAGTGATATCCCAGTGAAAGGGCGTGGTGCCGTCGTGAACTCGAATGCTTTTGGTAAAGCCGTGGTGCCTGATGTGGGCAGCTATTCCCGCAATAAAGTCAAGATTGATCTGAATAAATTGCCTGATAACGCTGAAGTCACCGATTCGGTGGTACAAGTAACCTTAACCGAAGGGGCGATTGGTTACCGAAAATTTGAGGTATTGTCAGGGCGCAAAATGATGGTATCGCTGCGTTTAGCCGATGGCTCTTTTCCGCCGTTTGGTGCTCAAATCCGTAATGTCCGCGGACAAGATACCGGTATCGTTAGTGATAATGGTCAAGCGTACATCAGTGGGATCAACCCGAATGAAATCATGACGGTACAGTGGGCAGGAGAGGAGCAGTGTCAGTTACAGTTCCCTGCACAATTCGATGCCCTCAGTGCCAACTTATTACTGCAATGCGAGCCGATAGCTTCGCGCCCGTAATTGATTGACAGAGTAAGAGAACAATTAAGTGAGACAGCAAATGAAAATCAAGAGTTCAAAACGTTTATTGACGGTAGCGGCGTTATTATCAATTTTTTGTGCGAGCCAAGCGTGGTCAGCGGTGGCGCTTGACCGAACTCGCGTGATTTTTAATGGTGAGCAAAAATCAGTTTCACTCACCTTAACGAATAAAAACAAGCAACTACCTTATTTAGCCCAAGGGTGGATTGAAGACGATAAAAATCAAAAAGTGGCGTCTCCATTTGTGGTATTGCCGCCAGTACAGCGCCTAGAGCCGAGTAAAAGCAGCCAAATTCGTATTGAAGCACTCCCTGAGGTTGCACAATTGCCACAAGACAGAGAGAGCTTGTTCTATTTTAACTTGCGTGAAATTCCGCCGAAAAGTGACAAACCGAATGTATTGCAGTTGGCGTTACAAAGCAAAATCAAGTTGTTCTACCGCCCATCAGCTATTGCGCTGAGTGACACGGAAAAAATGAACCAGCCGTGGCAAGAGAAGCTGACGTTGACCAAACAAGGTGACCAATATATTGCCAAAAATCCGACGCCATTTTACGTCACTATTATTGGTGCAGCTGCCTCTACAAGCGCGCCAGCCTCGAAAGAGTTTAATGCAGTGATGGTGGCACCATTTGGGGAGCATGCCTTGGGTATGTCCAGTACACAACTTGGTAATGCGCCGGTGTTGACTTATATCAATGACTACGGCGGGCGTTTGAAACTGCATTTTAAATGCCAGAACAACCAGTGTTCGGTTGTGCCTGAGAAGAAATCATAAGGAGCCGTGTGATGGCGATATCTGCAAACTGTCATCAATATTACCGTCTGGGTTGGGCAAGTAGTTTACTGTGCCTCAGTCTATGGAGTGGCGTGGGTCACGCTGCGGATCGTAATGCGACTCTTTACCGTCCGGATGGTAATTGGAATGTAGAGGGGGCAAGTGGCCAACTGTATGTATTTGGTTCATTAACAGAAAGCCCATGCCGAATCGCCATGGAATCGGTATATCAATCGGTAGATATGGGGAATATTGAAACGGCAGACTTGAAGAAAGTGGGGCAAACAGGGAAACCGGTACCGTTCAATATTGAATTGTTGGATTGCATTGAGACTCCGACGGCACTGCGTGATATCAAAACAGGCAGTGTGGCGTGGAGCAGTGAGCAACCGGGGGTCAAAATGCGCTTTTTAGCACCGTCGGTGCCGTTTTACCCTCAGTTAGCTGAAGTGGAGGGCGCACAAGGGTTCGGTTTGCAACTGAGTGACGAAGCAGGACGAGTGATCTCACTGGGAGAAAGTAGTGTTCCACGTTTGTTATCACCGGGACAAGACAGCTTAAGCTTTTTTATCACACCTGTTAGGGTCGCTAGTGATATGCAAGCAGGGGCTTACCGTGCATTGATTTCTTTTGAGTTATTATACGATTAAGGGATCTCTAAATATGAATGTAAAAATTGGATGCTTATTTTTGCTTTTAAACGTCAGTCATTTACCTTTGGCAACAGCTTATGAAACTGCATTACTTCAGCGGCCAATCAAAGTAAAAGTTGAAGTTTTAGATGAGCCTTGCGATATCGCTCCAGGGGATGAGTTAATTAGCATTGATTATGGCACTATTGTAGATAAGTATTTATATATTAACACCAGAACGATAGGTGAAAAGTTTCAAATTAAACTAATTGATTGTGATATTTCAATTTCAGATCGTGTAGCAATATCTTTTTCGGGCCTAGAAAATAATAAATTACCTGGAATGTTATCCGTTATTCCTAAAAGTGGCCAAGGTGATGTCGGGATAGGTATAGGGTTTGAAACTGAATCCGGCGAGTTTATTCCTCTGAGTGATGAAAAACAGTATAAATTAAATGAAGGTGATAACTCTTTTACTTTTAATACCTTTGTTCAAGCCGAAATAGATAGATTGGTTGCTCGTTCTATTCGATTAGGTGAATTTGAGTCCTCGGCAATATTTCATTTAAATTATGATTAATATGATGGTGATTTATGTTTAAGAGCATATTAGCTATTTTGCTTTTTTTGCTACTAGGGTGTTTCCAACAGACTGCATTGGCTGGGGCTCATGTTGTTCCTATTAAAGTTGTTGATGGAGCAGAGCCAATTGTGACGCAAGAAATCATTAGCTGGACAGAGGATGAATATGCCCTTAATCCATGTTTTGGCGCAGAGTATTGCTGGATAGGGCCTGATGTACAGTATGCAACGCACCCTCCTGGATTATGGGGGTCTTGCTTAGAACATGGTAATTGCGTTCAAATAGAAGATTATGAATATGCTTGGGAAGTTATGGAGGCGTTTGAGCGAGAGCTGGGAGTTCCTTTTCAAGCAGATTTTGGTATTCGTCGGGAAGATGCCACTTGTGTTGGTTTATTCTATGCCCCTGTAGACATGGTGAGTGGTGGTGGTGATCATGGCATTTTATGGCCAAATTCAACATGCGGTAGAATTCCACCCGCAGATCAGTTTTGTGATTTATGGATACCTGATGAAATAGACCATGGAAAGCTAAAAAATAGAGAGCTTGATGGTGATGAAATGGAAACGAGTGGGACATTATCCTGTTTAAAAGAAGGGTCAATGAAGCTATATGTCACATCAAGTGAGGGAATTAGAGATATTGATTTATCGCCTGATGGCTCGCTCTACTCTATTATCTCTTTAGATTCTGGGCAGGGTTATAAGGATGGGTGGAAAGGCGTAAGAATTTCCACATACGGTGATGATATTCCAACTGATTTTGATATTAAATCGACCTTAAAGGCTATTGGCGATATTGCCCCTGGTTTATATGAGGGAACGGCGTTAATAACGGCCGTTTACGACTAAATATTCTCTAAACTCACCTTCCTTTTAATTAAGTTTGCGGCATCTTCTTTATCCTTTAGGGTAGTGACGATGCCAAATACTTACCGTGATCGTATATTTATACTCATCATACTTCAAGTTGCAGCGGTGTTGCCTACGCGACGCTCACCAAGTCTCATAGTTTATCTATGCTCCCCGCCTATCTTCGCTTGTCGCCTACCTACATCTCGAATTATTTAGAGTATAGTCTTTTTATATCATTTTAATGAAACTAATATCATAGATAGCCAGTTGTAATGGCTATATTATTAATACTTTTTTAGCACCAATGGTGCTTTCAGGTATAGCATGATACCTTTCCATTAATACGCTGTTGGCGGTGTTTTCTTTCAAACTCCCCATATAACAATCCAATGAATCGGTAAAAAGATGGAACAGGCAGCCCACCGCAATTGCCTTTAACTTCCATGATGGCAGCAAAAATATCACCACATAGGCAATAGCCGCCCAACCGGTATGTAACGGATGGAAACCAATACCGCAGCGATTGGGATCAAAAATCGGATCTGCCAGTAAATGATCTAAATCGATCACCATGGTTGAGATCATCAACAGTGCTGCTAGTTTCCAATTTTTTCGCCAAAACAGATAGCCAAATAAAATGGGCATGCCAAAATGGAAGCCGTAATGAACGATGTTCCTAAAAATCTCAAACAGCACAATAAAACCTCGAATCGGTGATTATTTAATTTAAAAGTAATGACCAGAGCCTAGTCAACGGCATGATAATGAAACCAATTTAACAACATCGCATTTTTTGTGCCATAAAAGTCCTTGGTTTTGATGATTAGCTAGCAATTTTCATAGAAAAACTTGTCAATAATCACTATTGTTGCCTCTTAATGTATTAGATGTATAAATCACCTTGATCCCTGATGGTAAACTCAGGTTTAATAAGGGCAATGACTTGCGCAAAAAAATTATCTTTAAGTGATATTTTGCGCAATGGAATGGATTCAGCTTTACGGTAGCTTAATTTATTGACAATTCGCGGTTATGAATGTCACGAATAATTGCTGTATGGAGCAAATTGCGTTAGTTTCATAGTTTGCCTATGAAAAATTGCAATAATTCCATATTGCGTTGTGAAAATTGGTTTAAGTACGTTTTTATCCGACCTGGAGTATACTAATGACGACTCGTAAAACCCTTGCTAATGCTATCCGCTTTCTAAGTATGGATGCGGTTCAAAAAGCAAAATCAGGGCACCCTGGCGCGCCTATGGGCATGGCTGATATTGCTGAAGTTCTGTGGCGTGACTATATGAATCATAACCCAGCCGATCCACACTGGGCTAACCGCGACCGCTTCGTGTTATCGAACGGCCATGGCTCAATGCTGATCTATAGCTTGCTGCATCTGACGGGTTATGACTTATCTATCGATGAGTTAAAAAACTTCCGCCAACTTCATTCTAAAACACCGGGCCACCCTGAATATGGTTATACTCCAGGTGTTGAAACCACTACAGGTCCATTAGGGCAAGGTATTGCAAACGCAGTCGGTTTTGCTATCGCAGAGCGCACATTAGCTGCTCAATTTAACCGTCCTGGTCATGACATTGTCGATCACCATACTTATGTGTTTATGGGCGATGGTTGTATGATGGAAGGTATCTCTCACGAAGTCTGTTCATTAGCGGGTACGCTAAAACTTAACAAACTGGTTGCGTTTTATGATGACAACGGTATTTCTATCGATGGTCATGTACAAGGCTGGTTTACAGACGATACCGCAGCACGTTTTGAAGCTTATGGCTGGCATGTTATTCGTGATATCGATGGTCACAACGCAGATCAAATTCATGCAGCAGTGACTGAAGCACACCGTGAAACAGATAAGCCAACCTTGATCATGTGCAAAACCATTATCGGTTTTGGTTCCCCACACAAAGCAGGCACAGAAGCGGTTCACGGTGCACCATTAGGTGATGCAGAAATCGCCGCAACACGTGAAGCGCTGGGCTGGACTTATGCACCATTTGAAATTCCACAAGATATCTACCAAGCGTGGGATGCGCGTAGTGCAGGTAAAGAAAAACAAGCTGCTTGGAACGACAAGTTTGCAGCTTATGCAAAAGCATTCCCTGAATTAGCTGAAGAATTCGCACGCCGTATGGCGGGTGATCTGCCGGCCAACTTTGATGCAGAAGCGAAAAAATTCGTTGAGCATCTGCAAGCAAACCCAGCAAATATCGCTAGCCGTAAAGCATCACAAAATGCATTAGAAGCTTTTGGTAAAGTATTACCTGAGTTCCTTGGTGGTTCTGCTGACTTGGCACCAAGTAACTTGACTATGTGGTCAGGTTCTAAGCCATTGAATGAAGACATAGCGGGTAACTACATTCATTACGGCGTACGTGAATTTGGTATGTCAGCAATCATGAATGGTATTGCTCTGCATGGCGGTTTTATCCCTTACGGTGCAACCTTCCTGATGTTCGTTGAATATGCACGTAATGCGGTGCGTATGGCGGCACTGATGAAAATCCGCAGCATCTTTGTTTATACTCATGACTCTATCGGTCTGGGTGAAGATGGCCCAACTCACCAACCGGTTGAGCAGTTGGCAAGCCTGCGTGTTACACCTAACATGAACACATGGCGCCCTTGTGACCAAGTCGAATCTGCGGTGGCATGGAAATACGCTGTTGAGCGTAAAGATGGCCCGAGTGCACTGATCTTCTCCCGTCAAAATCTGGAGCAGCAACCACGCACAGCTAAACAATTAGCTGAAATCGAAAAGGGTGCTTATATCCTGAAAGATTGTGAAGGCCAACCTGAATTGATCTTTATTGCAACAGGTTCTGAGGTTGAGTTAGCGGTGAAAGCGGCTGATCAGCTGACTGGCGAAGGTCGTAAAATCCGCGTTGTGTCAATGCCTTCAACTGAAGTTTTTGATAAACAAGACGCGGCATATCGTGAAGCAGTTCTACCTTCAAACGTGACTAAACGTGTTGCAATTGAAGCAGGTATTGCCGATTACTGGTTTAAATATACTGGTTTGAATGGTGCAATTATTGGTATGCACTCATTTGGTGAGTCTGCACCAGCTGAAGAGTTGTTCAAAGAGTTTGGCATTACTGCTGAAAATGCAGTTCAAGCGGCTAAGTCTCTGCTTAAATAAGTATGTTAGTGGCTTGATCACAGGCTACTACAATTGCTAAAAATACGCCTCTGTATCAATTTTGGTGCAGGGGCGTTGTTTTTTTGTGCATATGACAGTGTTTTACTATTGCGTTCTCTGAATATATCCCTTAATCTAATTCTTAGTTAGCTGAACCGTTTCAGTTGCTGCGGTTAATCAGTTAAAAAATTTCAAAAATGTAGAGTGAAGCACACTTTTGATGTTTGACCGTTAAAATGAGAAGTAGAGTTTGTATGAGTCAGTTATCCTTATCAGCCGTGTGATTTTGTTGAAATTCAAGGTGTAGGATGCCAATAAAAGTAGCGATTAACGGCTTTGGCCGTATCGGGCGGAGTGTACTTAGGGCTTTATATGAGTCTGGGCGACGTGCAGAAATCGTCGTTGTCGCAATTAATGAGCTAGCAGCCCCTGAAGGGATTGCGCATTTGCTTAAGTATGACTCAAGTCACGGGCGTTTTGCTTGGGATGTCCGTTTGAATGGTTCGCTATTGCAGGTCGGTGATGACAATATTCGTTTGTTTCATCAACCTGACATAAGTGCACTGCCTTGGAAAGAGCTTGGTATTGATGTTGTGTTGGACTGTAGCGGAGCATATGGTTCCCGTGAAGACGGTTTAGCACACCTCGAAGCCGGCGCAAAAAAAGTTCTCTTCTCCCACCCTGGTACTGATGATCTTGATGCAACGGTTGTGTATGGCGTAAATCATGATAGCCTAACAATTGAAGATAAAATTGTTTCAAACGCTTCTTGCACCACAAACTGTATTATTCCAATTATAAAATTGCTGGACGATGCTTTTGGCATTGAGTCAGGTACGGTGACAACTATTCATGCATCCATGAATGATCAACCCGTTATCGATGCTTATCATCATGATTTGAGAAGAACACGAGCGGCGAGTCAATCCATTATCCCTGTTGATACTAAATTAGCAGCAGGTATTACACGGATTTTCCCTCAGTTCAAAGATCACTTTGAGGCGATATCGGTACGCGTACCAACAACCAATGTGACAGCAATTGATTTGAGTGTTACCGTGCACAGTGAAGTCTGTGTTACCAAGGTTAACCAACTACTGCAAAGCGCTGCTCACGGGCAATTTCATGGTATAGTAGACTATACTGAATTACCGTTAGTTTCGATGGATTTCAATCATGACCCACACAGTGCGATTGTTGATGGAACCCAAACGCGTGTTAGCGGTAAGCATTTAATTAAAACCCTCGTTTGGTGTGATAACGAATGGGGCTTCGCTAACCGGATGCTAGATACAACACTGGCGATGGCAGCAACAGGTTTTAACTAATTAACGGTTGTTGAGTTGTAAGGTAAACTTACTTATTCAACTGTTGATGAAAATTTTATAGAGAATCAACAAGAGGATTCACCATGTCTGTAATTAAGATGACCGATTTGGACCTAGCGGGTAAACGCGTTTTCATCCGTTCTGACCTAAACGTTCCTGTAAAAGATGGCAAAGTTACTTCTGACGCACGTATCCGTGCTTCATTACCAACAATTGAAGCTGCTCTCAAGCAAGGTGCTAAAGTCATGGTCACATCTCACCTCGGTCGTCCGACTGAAGGCGAGTACAACGAAGAATTTTCACTGCAACCTGTTGTTGACTATCTGGCAGAAAAAATCGATTACCCAGTGCGTTTAGTTAAAGACTACTTAGGTGGTGTTGAGCTAGCTGAAGGCGAATTAGTTGTTCTGGAAAACGTTCGCTTCAACAAAGGCGAGAAAAAAGACGACGAAACCCTGTCAAAACAATATGCTGCATTGTGTGATGTCTATGTGATGGATGCATTTGGTACCGCTCACCGTGCGCAAGCATCAACTCACGGTGTAGCAAAATTCTCTCCAATTGCTTGTGCTGGCCCGCTATTGAGTGCTGAGCTAGAAGCATTAGGTAAAGCGTTAGGTAACCCTGCTCGTCCAATGGTGGCGATTGTGGGTGGTTCAAAAGTATCAACGAAACTGACCGTTTTAGATTCACTGTCTAAAATCGCTGACCAATTGATCGTAGGCGGTGGTATTGCAAACACCTTTATTGCAGCAGAAGGCAACAATGTTGGTCGTTCTCTGTATGAAGCGGATTTGATCCCAGAAGCGAAAAAACTGTTGGCAAACTGCCATATTCCAGTTCCTACTGATGTGCGTGTTGCGACTGAATTCTCTGAAACGGCTGAAGCAACGCTAAAATCAAGCACAGAAATTAAAGATGACGAGCAAATTCTAGACTTAGGCGATGAGTCTGCTGAGCGTTTGGCTGAGATCTTGAAAAATGCCAAAACCATTCTGTGGAACGGCCCAGTCGGTGTATTCGAATTCCCTAACTTCCGTAAAGGAACTGAGATTGTTGCTCGTGCTATCGCTGATAGCGATGCCTTCTCTATTGCTGGTGGTGGTGACACCCTAGCGGCTATCGACCTATTCGGTATTGCTGATAAAATTTCATACATTTCAACTGGCGGCGGTGCTTTCCTTGAATTTGTTGAAGGTAAGAAGCTCCCTGCAGTTGTGATGCTGGAAGAACGTGCTAAAGCGTAATTAATTTGTCATGAACAACAGGCTGCACAAAGCAGTCTGTTTAACACAGGACCTTTTCAAATGTCTAAAATTTTTGATTTTGTAAAACCGGGTGTTCTCACAGGTGATGATGTACAGAAAGTTTTCGCAGTTGCTAAAGAAAATAACTTTGCATTACCTGCTGTAAACTGTGTCGGTACAGACTCAATTAATGCCGTACTTGAAGCGGCAGCGAAAGTACGTGCTCCAGTGATTGTTCAGTTTTCTAACGGCGGTGCTGCATTTATCGCGGGTAAAGGCTTGAAAGCCGAAGGCCAACAAGCTGCAATCTTAGGTGCAATCTCAGGTGCGTATCATGTGCACCAAATGGCTGAACACTATGGCGTGCCAGTTATTCTGCATACTGACCACTGTGCACGTAAATTACTGCCATGGATTGATGGTCTGTTAGACGCTGGTGAAAAACATTATGCGAAAACCGGTAAACCGCTATTTTCTTCACACATGATTGACCTGTCTGAAGAAACATTAGAAGAAAACATTGAAATCTGTGCAAAATACTTAGCTCGCATGGCGAAAATCGACATGACGCTGGAAATCGAGCTGGGTTGTACAGGTGGTGAAGAAGATGGTGTTGATAACACTGGTATGGACAGCTCTGAGCTGTACACTCAACCAGAAGACGTTGCATACGCTTATGAGAAACTGAGCGCTGTTAGCCCACGTTTCACTATCGCAGCTTCTTTTGGTAACGTTCACGGTGTTTATAAGCCAGGTAACGTACAATTAACACCAAAAATTCTACGTAATTCACAGGACTATGTTTCTGAGAAATTCAACCTGCCACACAATAGCTTGGACTTCGTATTCCACGGCGGTTCAGGTTCAAGTGCTGCTGAAATCAAAGAAGCGGTTAGCTACGGTGTTATCAAAATGAACATCGATACCGATACTCAGTGGGCAACTTGGGAAGGTATCCTGAATTACTACAAAAAGAACGAAGGCTATCTGCAAGGTCAGTTGGGTAACCCAGAAGGTGCGGACAAACCTAACAAAAAATACTATGACCCACGCGTATGGCTGCGTAAAGCACAAGACTCAATGGTTGTTCGTTTAGAGCAAGCGTTCAAAGAACTGAACTGTGTTGACGTCCTGTAATTGTGCTTATACTCTAAATAATTCGAGGTGCAGTTAGGCGACAAGTGAATGAGTCGCTAGGAGCCTACATAAGTAGGTGACTAGCGCGAGTGAGCGTAGTCAACAACACTGCAACTTGAAGTATGACGAGTATAGGCTTGTAAACCAAGCCTATCGCTAAATCAATCCCCCAGTAGGGTTACCTTGCTGGGGGATTTTTGTATCTTTGCTCACTGAACTAACATTAATGTCAGTTCATAATAAAAGGTTGTACTTGGTGAACATAATGGTTCTATTTTGTTTTACTTATGTGCGATCACACCAGATCGGCAAAACTCTAAGAATTCTTGATGTAGTATATTTTCAAGAAACTCTGAATTATTTCTATTTGAATAATGATGCAGTTTTTTTCTAGTTTGATTAACTGATCAAATAGCGATTGCATATTATTTCCTCATCTCAAAGTTGTTCAAATTGCTGTGCTAGGCGTTCTGCTAGCGTTAAAACTATTTCTGAATTGTCATGGACATGCATGGCAATCTCCATTTCTTCGGCATCGGGGAAGCCTTCTTGTGCAGTCAGTATCCGATGCTGTGGTAGTTTTGCTCGCAGTGGTAATAAGCTGATACCTAGTCCATCGGTTATGGCACTTTGAATGCCAACAAGGCTTGAGCAGGTATAGGTAATGTGCCAAGGGCGCTGTTCAATATCTAGCAAGCGGAACATATCGTTACGATACAAACCATTTTCAGGAAAAACAATTAAGGGCAAAGAGCTGGTATTGAGATGAGGGTTATTGGCGCTCGTTAGCCAACACAATGGTTCAGGCCAGCAATAATGGCTATTAAATTCACCTTTGCGCTGCTTAACGATGATCAAATCAAGTTCGCTATTTTGATAACGTTGATGTAATTGGCGGCTTAACCCGCTGGTCACTTCTAAACGAATATTAGAGTGCTCGTGCATAAAAGCAGCCAGTGTCGGAGTAACTTGTCCCGAAGCAAAATCTTCAGGAAAACCAAGGCGCAGAGTTTGGATCACGGCATTACCAGTGGCTTTCATGAAAAACATATCATTGAGCGCGATGATTTTTTTCGCATAACTGAGTAATATTTCGCCTGTTTCTGTCAGGGTTAATAGCCGATGTCCGCGAATAAATAAAGGCTGACCAACTAGCGCTTCAAGACGCTGGATTTGCTGGCTTAAAGTAGACTGAGTTGAATTCAGGTGTTGAGAGGCAATGGTGAAATTCCCCGTTTCTGCAACAGTAATAAAAGTTTTGAGTAAAACAAAATTCAATAAAGTATTCATTTTATAAATACCAGTCATTTAAATATTTAATTTTTAAATATCATATATTTTCAGTAAATTAAACAGTTTACTGAGGAGGCAGCGATGAAAATACAGTTATTCGTTACCAATTGGCGAGTGTACCTACTAAGTGTAATAGGGATTTTTCTGCTACTTATGACTAAATCATTTGCACAATCAAACTCATCATTAGTTGCATTAGCCGAGCAAGGCAATCTTCAGGCGGTAATCCAACAGGTAAAGCAGGGGGCCGATCTTGAACAACGTGACCTGCGCTTACGTACACCGCTGATGGCCGCAACTCATGAAAATCAAATCGAGGTAGCTCGCTTTTTGATTGAGCAAGGAGCAAATGTTAATGCACGTGATGCGATACAAGATACTCCCTATTTATATGCAGGCGCACGTGGATTGCAAGAAATCCTTGAAATGACTTTAACGCATGGGGCGGACTTGAAAAGTACTAATCGTTATGGTGGAACTGCGCTGATCCCCGCTTCTGAACGTGGACATGTAAAAACAGTACAAACTCTGATTGATGCAGGCGTCGATATCAATCATGTTAATCGCTTAGGTTGGACTGCGTTAATTGAGGCTATCATACTCGGTGACGGTAGTGAGCAATATGCCACGATTGTAACGCAGCTAGTTAAAGGCGGAGCTGATGTTAATTTAGCAGATGCGGCTGGAAAATCGCCTCTGACGTTGGCTAAACAGAAAGGATATCGCAATCTGATTGAAATCCTAGAAAGTTCAGGAGCGAAGTAATGTTAAATAAACAATTTTTGCAGCAAGCTATTTCGTTGGCTAAAGAAAATGTTAAAGCAGGTGGTCGCCCGTTTGGTGCGGTTATTGTATGCGATGGTAAAGTAGTCGCAACAGGGGTAAACCAAATGCTTGAGCTGAGTGATCCAACTGCACATGCAGAGCTTATGGCGTTACGTCAAGCTGGGGAAGCGTTAGGAAGGATCAGGTTAGAAGACTGTGTGGTATATGCTAGCGGGCAGCCATGTCCAATGTGTTTAGCCGCGATGCGCATGACAGGTATTTCACGTATTTTTTATGCCTATTCAAATCAAGATGCAGAGCCTTTTGGTTTGTCGACGGAAGCTATCGCAGCTTCGTTAAGAATCGAACCACATCAACAAGTTGGGTTATCGTTCACTCAATTAAAACCTGAAAATGAGACTCAGCCACTATTGTATTCTTTTTGGCGGGAACAACAGCACTGATGGGAGAACGTAAAACAGCATCCTTTGGCTTAGTATTGACGATCATATTAGTGGGGATCAATTTACGGCCTTTTATGACAGGGCCGGGTCCCCTGATCGCAGGGATCATCCAAACCACAGGTATGAATTACCAAGAAATATCACTGTTAACATTATTACCAATGTTGCTAATGGGGGCTGGTGCTTTAATTGTACCTGCATTAAATCAGCGTTTAGGGGAGCGGGTTGGGATCAGTAGTGCTGTATTGCTGCTATTAATCGGCTCTCTATCTCGCTTATTTGTCTCTGATAGTGGGCAATTATTAGCAACAGCATTTATGTGTGGAGTCGGTGCTGCTTATATTCAAGCTGTCTTCCCAGGGCTAATAAAATTACATTTTCCTCATAAAATGGCAGTGATGACGGGTCTATACTCTTCCATGCTCATGGCTGGTGGAGCAATCGGGGCACAATTGACACCGTTAATTGCAGGTTCATCAGGCCATTGGCAAGCGGCATTAGCATGGATGGCATTACCTGCTTTATTTGCACTCATTGCCGTTATCGCGAATATTCGGGCATCTAGCTTACCAAATTTAGTTGGAAATAGTTCAGTTTGGACATTTCTCACTAAACCAAGAGCGTGGTTGCTAATGATTGGCTTTGGTTTTGTTAATGCAGGATATGGTACTGTGGTGACTTGGCTGGCACCATTTTTTATTGAACAAGGTATGAGTAGTGCATTAAGTGGTTCATTAGTGGCTTTATTGAGTGTGTTTCAGGCGCTATCGGCACTCTTGATCCCTGTTCTCGCTTTCCACAATATCGACCGACGCTTTTGGCTTGTCGTCACCTTGTGTAGCCAAATGGTGGGTTTTGCTGGGTTAGTAATTTTTCCTCAATCATTACCTTATTTATGGGTATGTTTAATTGGAGCTGGACTAGGTGGTTGTTTTGCATTAAGTATCATTACTGCTTTAGATCATCTTCCACATCCCGTGAGTGCAGGTGCATTAACGTCATTGATGCAGGCTGGTGGGTTTATCATTGCTGCTTTTGGCCCCCTGTTTGCGGCATGGCTACATGGGATCAGCCAAAGTTTTACTTGGGTATGGGGAGCGCATGTTTTAATGGTATTGATGACATTACTCCTATTTTTACGTTTAAATCCAAAGCATTACTCAAGGTTATTTAATTTGAAATAGCCTAGTATCGCGCAAATACTTCCTACCCATTTAGGGTAGGAAGTATTGTGTTAAAATCGATAGGTGAAATCAACCGTGACTGTTCTGCCTGGGGCTGGCATCAAGCTCAATGCCATCGGGTCGACATAGTATTCATTAGTTAAATTGGTTACCGTTAAATTGATATCTGTATTTGGATTGAATTGATAGTTCGCATAGGCATCATAAGTGACTGTCGAAAGATAAATAAGCTGGGTTCCTGTCATACCAACGGTATTCCACGATTTATTTAACTTATGTGTTGGGCCACTGTTATAGATCCGACGAACTCCAATATCTAAGTTACGATCTTCTAATAATCTAACACCTAGTGTTGTGTTAATAGAGTACTTAGGTGGGTTAGTCAGGTTGACTAAAGATGTACCAAAACCACCATTAACACAGTTTGGTGTATTTGGATCACCATAGGCGTAATTACGGATGCGGCTCGCTGTTTTAGAGTCACAAGTGGTAGCTTCAAGGTAGTAGTTACCTGATACGTCTGCATAAAATCGACCTTGATCGTAAGCAAGGCTATATTCGATCCCCGAAGTTTTGTACAGATCAACGTTTTCAATTATCCATGATGAATTATTAGGGTGGTAGCCGCGAGTGATCATGTTGTGCAGATCGCTTTTAAACCATGCAACCTTTGCCGACATTTTGTCATCGTCCATTAACAGTGATTTTTGTACGGTTGATGCACCGATCTCTAATACCTTATTTTTCTCGGGTTTTAAATCCGCCGCAGGGACGGAAGTCCAGTTACCAAGTGTTGATTCGAAAATGCTTGGGTTTTTAACTGCTTCACTGTATTTGACATAGATTTGGCTGGTATCATCCAAATGGAAGGCGATACCTACTTGTGGACTAAAATCACGGCCATGACGCTCAATAGGTTTTGAATAGGCATACTCGGTAGTGACTTCTTTTTTTAAAATCGCCTGATCATCAGGGCGAGGGTCACGTTCAAAACCATTAAAATCGTATTTTTCACCAAGCGTGGTATTAGCGTACGGGGTATTTTTTAATGAATCTAAGGTGTAATTACCTTGTTCATCAGGCCACCATTCCATATACCAACTTTCTGGCCATTTTTTGAAGAATTCGCCATCTTTTTTTAAGCGAGCAAAGGTGTATTCTTGAGTCCGTGATTTTGCTGCATAAGCGGTGCTGTTCTTGTCTCGAACATTATATTCAGTATAACGGCCCCCCACTTGCAGAGTTAGCCAATTAACAGGTTTATATTCAAGTGAACTTGAAAGGCTATACTCTTTTCTAACACCACTACGTAAAAAGCGGTTCTTTTGGAGGTTTTCTTTTAATACAGGGGAATTAGGTCCTGTATCTTCATATTGGAAAGCACCGCCAATGGTTAGGTTAAATTCTCCGAAGCGGTTTTCGAAACTAGAACGGTTAGTTAAATTGACGCCATAACGATCTGCCTTAATATCAGATAGTAACCCTTGTTTGTACTGTTCATTTTGCGGATCGGGTAATTGTTCTGTACCAAGATCAAAGACAGGCACATTACCAATATTGGCGTTATACATGCGGCTTACTGAACGGGTATACCATAATTCAGAAGTGAGATTGAGCCAGTCATTGTCTGGGTTAAAATTATGTTTGGCAGATAAAGAATCAATAGTAATTTTACTTGGGATAAATTGGGTCGATTCACCTTTACTGTTTGGTCCTGAAATCATCGATGGCATGATCTCGCCCCAGCTCGCATCATAACGGCGGTAGATCAACTCAAGTTTTTGTTCGTCTGTTAAATCGGCAGCGCCTTTTAATAACCAAGATTCACTACGGCTATGGGTATCGAGAACTTCTTTACCTGCTGGATAGGCTTCGATAACCGCAGCGGTCGTCATACCAGTACCACCCGTTGTAGAGTAGTGTGCATTTTCATAGCGGTTAGCACCATTCTTACCCGCAAAATAGTTTCCTTGATTACGGTAAGCATAGGCCACAAGCAGTTGATAACGATCTTTATCAGTGGCGATAGCAATACTACCAAATCGGCTATTCATATTGGGCCATGAATTAGCATCGTCGCGATCTTTGGTCTTAGTGTAAAACCCTGAACGCTCTGAAATGGTATTGTTTGACATTCCTCCTCGCAAACGTACGCCAAAAGTCTCGCCTTTTGGGATCACATCCGCTGGCTGTAATGTGGTCACACGTACAGCGCCACCAATGGCGCCTGCAGCGTCGGTTTCTAGACTAGGGCCTTTATCAATAGTCACTTGACTAATTAAATCAGGATCAAGGTAGCTACGTTGTTGCACCCCTGCGTAACCACGATAGACATCAATAGATTGTTGTGTTCCATCAACAATAACAGGAACGCGACTTTGTCCTTGCAAACCTCTGATATTGACATCTAATGCACCACCATTACGGATATCACCAATATGTACGCCACTGATACCACGTAAAAAGTCAGCAGCTGAATTTCCACGATATCTTTCAACCGTTTTACTATCAATATTGACGGATGAGCCGAGCTGCAAGTAAGGGTACTCTGCGTCGAGTTCTTTTTGCGATTTAGCGGATATTTTGAGCGGTGATAATGCTACGCTATTGTCAGATGGAGGTTGAGTGGCGCTGTGTGCCGTGATGAATCCGCTTGCCATAAACGGGCTAACACCAATAAAAAGTTTAAGAAGCTGAGAGATAGGCTTCATTGAATTATTTTGCATGATAATTATTATTTGAAATTAACTGGTAATGAGATTGTAAATAATAATTATTATCATTCAATAAATTAAGGTGTTATTAATATCAAAAAATGAGTTTGTACTAATGTCTTGATTTAAAAATAGTATAAACACAAGTAATTTACATTTGGGCAGGTAATATAATTACATAATATTTGTTGGGGTAATGGTTGGAATGCTGATTTGAAGAGTGATAAAAAGACCCCCAATAATTACTTGTCCAACTATTGGGGGTCACTTCATTATTTGCGGCCTCTTGAGGCTGTGATAATTTAATATGCTATGCAGTCACGGCGAGCAGCTGATGCATCACTGGGTGGAATTTACGTTTAAAGTAAACTAACCCATGGCCTTCTTCTCTCACGATGATTTGCTTTATCTCAACCAAGTAAACCGAGTGAGTGCCAATGTCTTGAACTTGAGTGATTTCACCTTCAAGATTCGCCAGAGCATCTTTCAGTAATGGCTGTTGTAGAATGCCTCTATCCCAAACATTCCAACCAAAACGTTCTTCCATGGTCGAGCCTTTCATACCCGCAAAATGGCAGGCCATTTCTTCTTGTTCATGATTTAGCACGTTCACACACAGGCGGCCATTTTCTTGAAAAACCGCATTCATAGCACTGTTGCGGTTAACACACACCATAAGAGTGGGTGGCGTATCTGTAACTGAACAGACCGCGGTTGCTGTAATACCGCAACAGCCCGCAGTACCATCCGTGGTGACAATATTGACTGCTGCACCAAGACTTGCCATCGCATCTCTAAAACGCAGGCGATGTTCATTTTCTAAAGACATATTGACCTCCTGCTGCCGATTACTTCAGCAGCGAATCTAACTGATTAATATCATTATTGTTATGTAGGTGTGAGCGTTTCCAGCCATGCTGATCGTAATCAGACAGGCAGCGATCAACCATATCTGTCATCGATTTCATATTGCCAGAACCGTATGCATGACGTAGACATTGCAGACGAATTTCGTCTTGGCTACCTGCGTAGTTGATTTCGTACAACTCATGTCGACCACCAAATTCACTGCCGATTGCATCCCACATCAATTTTAGGATCTTAATACGTTCTACATGATCCATACCGTTTGAGCCACGAACATATTTTGCCAGATACTTATCGATTTCTGGGTTATTCATATCTTTCACGCTGGATGGTAGATAGATCAGACCGCTCGTTACGTTACTTTCAATGATGTTTTTAATTTTGGTATAAGCCATTGGTGCCATCACGCGATATGTTTGAATCGCTTGCGTATCTGGTAGATATGCACCACCTTCCCAGGCTTTTGCTTCAGCGGTCATTGCATCAGTGAGTGACCAAAACAAGTTACGCCATGCAACCACTTCACCCAAGTCTGCTTGTACGCCACGGAAGTCGATAACGCCAGTACATTCAAGGCTCTTTTGTAGTAAACCAGTAATAAAATCCAGTTTGACTGCTAAACGTACGCAAGCTTGTAGAGGGAATAGACGAGCAAACCCACCTTGTACTGCCCAATTACGTGCTCGGTCAAAATCACGATAAATTAGCACGTTTTCCCAAGGGATCAGCACATGATCCATCACCAAGATGGCATCATTTTCATCAAATCGACTTGATAATGGGTAGTCAAAAGGTGCTCCCGTCGCACCTGCCACTAACTCATATGAAGCACGAGAGATCAATTTAACGCCATCAGCATCCATTGGAGCAACAAACATCAGTGCAAAATCTGGGTTATCACCCATAACTTGAGCGGAACCAAAACCAATAAAGTTATAGTGGGTTAATGCTGAGTTGGTTGCGACCACTTTTGCGCCGCTGACGATAATACCTGCATCAGTTTCTTTTTCCAGCTTGATATAAACATCTTTAACTTCATCAGCGGGTTTGTGGCGATCGATGGGTGGATTAACAATAGCATGGTTAAAATATAAACCACTTTCTTGAATTCGCTTATACCAATTGCGTGCATTATCAGCGAATTGCCCATAATATTCAGGATTAGCACCTAAACAGCTGGCGAATGCCGCCTTATAGTCTGGAGTGCGTCCCATCCATCCATAACTTTGTCTTGACCAATCAGCGATGGCATCGCGTTGTTGGCGTAATTCGTCTGCACTTTTGGCAAAGCGAAAGAATTTATGCGTGTATCCACCATTTCCGGTGTCGGTTCCCCAGCAAAGGCTGTCATGAGTTGCTTTATCATGGAGTGCATCATATAACTGTCCTATTGAAGCCGCAGAATTACGAAATGCAGGGTGTGTTGTAACATCTTTAACACGTTCACCATAGATATAAATTTCACGGCCATCTTGTAGGCTTTTCAAATATTCTTGGCTATTAAATGGGCGTTTAGCATCAGAGCGAAAATCTTCTGGTTTCATGTCTACCTCGTATCTCACAAAGAATGCCAGCGTGTTATAGGGTACTCTAGGCGCTGGTATCTGATTTATGTTAATTTTATGTTTATTTTGTGTTTCTCAATTGAAGCGCTTTATTGACAGATAAGAAAGAGATTTTAGAAAGGATCACTGGTACTTTTCGTTGAAGAGATGGTTTTATGATAAGAATGTGATCATTGTTGTATTTTTTATTAATAAAAAAATAAGCTTATAATAAAAAAATAAGTAAATTCATTATGTTATAGATCATTAATTGTTTAATAAATTTAAATGTTACATGAAAATTTGATAGATAAATAATCAATAAAATGAGACAAAAAGATTGATAGTCATAAAAAAAGTACTTTTTAAAGATGTTTATAGGTTGGTTGAATGAAGTGAAATGAGAAAAATAACGGAAAAAGTTAATGAAAAGTTGCATAAAGCGTACTTAATACAGCTACAGAGAGCGAATACTCAAGTACGCCTTTTGTTAATTGCTTATCAGGCTATATAAGCTTTTTTTGATATAGTATCTATTGATTCATTGATTAAATTACCAATGTTCAGATAGTTATCCATATTTTTATCACCATTTCTAAAGCAAATTTTAGATTTAATCTCAGAGTGAGCGCCTAGAATACTGGTGAATTGCTCATCATGCCCTTTATGTGAGGTATGCTGGTGATTTATTGGGAAACTTATCAATGAAGCAGAAATAAAATTATCTGGACATTTCATTGATGAAACAATTAATAAATTTAAAGACATAGCAGCAAGTTGTGAAAATAATACTTCGGTCTTATCAATGGTTATATTTAAATTAATGGTAGGATCATTATTTGAAACGGCTCCTGTAATATAAGAAATAAAGTATTCTGGTAATGTATCAGAAATACCAACATGAAATGTTTTAATATTATTATTTGTCGATTGTTGAGCGATAGCTTTAATCTCTTCAACTTCTCTTAAAATAATTTGGCTATGTTCTAAAATTCTCAATCCTAAAGGTGTGAAATTAACTCTACGTGTTGTTCTTTCTAGTAAGAAGCAACCTAAGTGATTTTCAAGTTTACCAATTTGGATACTTAATGTTGGCTGTGCCACATTACAGTATTGAGCCGCTTTCTTAAAGTTAAGAAATTTACCTAATGCGTTCAAATACTCAAAGTCTCTAAGATTCATGTTATTGCCTCTGCTGTAATTTAAATTTAACCCTAGTTGTTATTGTTTATTGCTCACATATACTCGTCATACTTCAAGTTCCAGCACCTTTTGTTAAGGTACGGTGACTATGTTCTCTTGTGCCAGCCACAGTATTTTTTAGATTCCTAGCGACTGATTCACTTGTCACTTAGCTACACCTCGAATTATTTAGAGTAGAGTGATGAGCGAGAGCTAATAGCAGAAAATAGTTTTCGCATTATAAAATGTGAAATTTACTGCCATTAATATTAAGTCGGCCTATCACCAAACTTATTCATAATGAAATCTCAATACGTTTAATAGAAGCAAATGCTGAGATGCCATTATTGGATAAGCTTTGCTCATGAAGCGAATTAATTTTTAGAATTAAATATAAAAAAGTATTAAAGGGCTATAACTAGTCTTCTAGTTTTTTTTGATACAAATCCAATCCTGAATTGCATTAGTTTAGCTATGTTTTCTAACGAAAAACGCAGTATCCAGACGACTGATTGGATTTAGTTAATTCATATTTGTGTACCTTTATAAGCTTAAACTTATGAGTGCTATTAAACGGCGACGACAGTATCTTTTATCCATCGGTGGAACTGTGATCCAAATGTTTGATGCTGTCGACTGTATTCAAAAAATGCTTTTATATAGCCCATTTTGTCACCACAATCATGGGATTGGCCTTTGATGTGGTATCCCTCAATTGCATGAGTTTTAAGTAATGCCGACAGTGCATCTGTAAGTTGTACTTCACCACTGACTCCAATAGGCGTAGTTTCTAATAATGGCCAAATCTCCCGGCTTAAAACATAGCGGCCAACAACAGCAAGATCAGAAGGGCTATTATCTTTATGTGGTTTCTCTACAATGGCAGAGATACTATTAAAGGAGCCTCTACTGGATGGTTCGTTATTACAATCAACGATACCATAGTTTTCTACATGCTCTTTACTGACTCTTTCGATTAGTATCTGACTTTTCCCTGTCGAATTAAACCGCTGTATCATGGCAGGCAGATTGTCTAATTGATAATTACATTCATATTCATTAATAATGACATCAGGTAAAACAACAATAAAATCATCATCCCCTATGAACGGTTTTGCACATAAAATTGCATGGCCTAAGCCATTTGAATCACCTTGTCTAACATGCATTATTTTTATATTTTTAGGTATCACATCATTAATTTCATTTAACAGCTGTTGTTTCCCCTTTTGCTCAAGCAATGACTTTAATTCAAATGACGTATCAAAATGGTTCTCAATTGAATTTTTTGACGAATGAGTAACGAAAATAATTTCATTAATACCCGCCATACAACATTCTTTTATGATGTATTGTATAATCGGTTTATCGACAAGAGGTAACATCTCTTTCGGTATCGCTTTTGTTGCTGGTAACATGCGAGTGCCTAAACCAGCAACAGGTATTACAGCTTTTAACATATATGATCCTTGGTCAATAAAATATTTAGTATATACATGCTATACTCGTCACATTTCAAATTGCAGCGTTTTCGTTGAGGTATAAGTGACTACGTTCGCTTATCACCTAGCTGCATCTCGGATTATTTAGAGTATATATTTCGGGTTGCAGTACTTTTTATTAAGATATAGCGATTTTGCTCATCTCCTTGCCACTGATCTGCATCTCGAATATATATTGCTATCAAAAACGTACTTTTGGATTTTATTAATATAAATAGCTATATAGTGTTAAAACTAAATAAATTTTTGTACTTTGTTTCCTCCTTCTTCTTTGGCCTTGTATAAGGCAATATCAGCATTTTTTAATAACAATCCCAAACGATTGCCATCTAATGGGTACTGTGCAACACCAACACTAATATTTATGTTTGAGATTTTTGCTCCCAAGTAACGATATGAATAGATCCTCATGCTATTCAAAAAATTTAAAAAAAATAACTCGACATTTGGAATGCTCAATTTATTGAGCATTAGAACAAATTCATCCCCACCAAGCCGAGCAAAAAGCACATCACTTGGTAGATTTTCTTTGGCATTCTTAGAAAATTGCTTTAACAAGTGATCACCATAAAGATGGCCAAAGGTATCATTTATTGTTTTAAATTTATCAATATCAATAATGGCAATATAATATTCTGTAGTATTACGCTGAGCGAGCTTTATTTTCATTTTACTTTTTTTATAAAAACCATATCTATTTAATAATTTTGTTAATGGATCATGATGAACCTGAAAAAGTAATTTGTTTCTTATAAATATGAATTTAGTAACCTCTGTTAGTGTAATGCAATACTGATAATTTTGATTAAGGCCACTTTTAAATTCAACTAAATTGGCAATAAAGAATATTTTCTGCTTTGTTTTCGTTATGAAAAAAATTTCTTTCTTGAAGCAATTATACCGTTTAACAGAAAATGAACTGTTTATACCTAAAATTAACTGATTTTTCTTTATATCAAATGCTAAGCCTACGATTTCATTATATTCATAGTGATAATTTTCTATGAAATATGAGCTAGCATAAGAGACTTTTCCATGTATATCAATTAATAATAATGCTACTACCTCATCTAGTATTAAATCTAAAGGGATGCTTTTATTGTTTTTTGATATAACCTTATTATGATTAAGCATAATAATTATTTAGATAAAGCATAGCGAAATATAAAAATGTCTTCTGTTGCGTTTTCATTCCATAAAACAGGAACTGACTTATTACCGCCTTGAGAGACTAACCACTGAGTGTACAAGCCCTCCAAAACACTGGCACTTGCTCTACGCCATTTTTTATTGACCGATTTTGGTGCATGAGGCCAAGCACAGTGAATAATGAGTAATTCACTATTAGCTGGAGCCATTTTAATAAATCCCCAGTTAAAGCCTTCTAAAGCACTATTAATACTTTTCTCTAATTGGGCTAATGTGTTTGCATTTTCAATTTTATGTAATTCACCTAATTGTTGTCCAATTTTTCTTAAAGTATTGCAACCTTCATTGGTTTCACCAGATGAAAACTCATAAAATAAGAAATTGATTAAATCATGCCAACCAGTTTTAAAGCTGCGTTGTAAGTAACTATCTTGGTCATAAATCATTTCTATTTTCCTAGTATATCGTTGTCGAATAAATATTTAAAGTAAATATTTGCTTTTGTTTCATCATAATTTCCAAAAGTGTTATAACTGACATTTGCACCAATCAATGCTGATGGTGATATTTTATATTTAGTATCCACACCAATTGCATAGCTAATACCATTTTTACTGTCACTCTTATAGCGAGCATCAATATATTCATCATTAATTATGTAGTTCTCTAACGTTTCTTGATATTGGCGATTATTGGGATAATAGTCTGTACTTTCAGTTGTATAAGACTGATAACCAATGCTTGAGCTTAATTTTACTGATAGATTATTGATATCTTGTTGATAGGATACAGGCAGTGAAAAGGCTATATATTTTTGTGGGCTAAAATAACCTGCATGGCCTAATGTATAATAATTAAGATTTTTATCAAACGCCATATAATGTACATTTGCACCAAAAGTTAGCTTTTTGTTATTTTTATTTATTCCATAAATATATGTGCCAGTATTAAAATCAATCGATTGGTTAGTTTGAACATTAGTACCGATGTATTTATTTCCTGCAATTTTTGTATATGCACCATAGTGGCTATTGTCCCATGCATATTGGGCAGAAACAGTATTACGAGTTATGGCTCCCCATTCTTTACCTGTGGCGTTATCTTTTAACCCGCCATAAGAGAGTAAACTATCTTTTACTGCGCGCCGTTCGGCGACAAATGTTAGTTGGCTATTTGGTGTTGCATCAACTGTCCATTCCGCCCCACCGACTAAAGAGACAATTAAGGCATCACTGTTGGTATGACCAAAATCTAATTGGAAATTGTCGTCTTTAAGCAGAATACTTGACTCCAAACCTTGTCGTGTATTGTTATCAATTGCATCGGCGTGAATATTTTCACGTAAGGAACTATCAACGAGGCTACGACGATTTGCTCTAGTTAGAGCACCGCTACCGACTAAACTGGCATTTTCAGCAGGGGTTTTACCTGAACTGATTACTGATGGCGATATATTTAATGCTACTTTCATATCATCAGATACAGGAATGGAAAGGCTTAGCGTATCTTTAAATTCAGTAAACTTACTTAATCCAGACTCTCCTGAATGACTATTGAACTCAATGGCGTTGTTTAAAGTAATAGCGGTTTTTTGCTGTAAATCGGTGAGCATCTTTTCAATATAGCTTAGTTGCTGTTCTTGTTGAGCACTTTGATGTGTATTCTCGAATAACTCTCCAGCTAGCGGGTGATTTATGGGTAAATAATTTGCGTCGTTATTAGGTTGAATTAAACCCCATTGTGCTGTTTTTAATAGCTTTATTGCTTGGGTGTTGTTTCCTTCAAGTCTCGCAACTCTAGCTGATAACATGATGTAATCTGTTTTGTTGGTTGCTGGTATTTCATTAAAATATTTTTTTACTGTAGAAAGATCTTTATCGGTTAATGCGATGTCAGCTAATCCCATTAATGCCTCCTGATTTTGAGGCGAAATAGAGAGAACATAACGGTATATATCACCTGCTTGATTAGCTTGTCCATTGGCTTGATAAATTCGTGCAGTCGCAAGAAGTAATACACTGTTATTTGGGTTAGCTTTGATTTCAGGAGCCAATATCTGCCATGCCGCATCCAAATGACCTTTTTCTCGATACAAGTCAGCTTGCTCACTTAAATAACTTGCTCTGATATTGTTTATTTCTTTTTCATTTGCGGTAGCTAACAGAGCAGGGGAGTTCATTAGGCTTTCTGCTTCAGACACGTATCCTAAGCGACGTAAAATAAGGATCTGTTGCCCATATTCATTGAGGCTTCCTTGAGGCTCAGATAATTGGTTTTGGCGGATCACTTGTAAAGCCATTTGATTGTCGCCAGCATCCATATAGAGTTGAGCTAAACGGCCGACATCACTTGGGTTATTTGGTGGTGTCTTAATGTTTATTCTAAGTGTATTGAGTGCAGCATTGTTGTTTCCGTTCTCTATATAATGTTTAGCAATGTCGATTTGCTGGTTAAATTTAGCTCGTTGCTTTAACTCAATAATTTCTGCCGATTGAGCTTCAATAGGGATGTTGTTGGATAACGTTAGTACATCACGCCAATTGTTTAGCTCTGATGCGAAAATAAGGGCACTATGCCAAGTTGCAGTAGAGGGGGAATGAGCAACTAGGTTGTTCATCACTGCTGATGCTTTATTTTTTTCGCCTTTTTTGTTTAGCAGTCGTGCGTAGTCAAGGTTTAGCCAAGCATCCTTAGGGTTTTTATTAATCGCTTGTTTTAAGATAGCCTCAGCTTCACCATCTAAGCCATTATCTAGTGCTTGTTGTGCTTCTTTTCGATATTGTTCACTCATGTCGATTCGTTGCTGGTAATAGTGACGTTCGGAAACCGGTAATGTTGCCAATAATTGGTTTAGTTCGGTATATTTTTTTTGATCTGCAAATAACCAAACTTGTTGTTCTTTGACCAACCTATTGTTGGGATATTTTTGATTGAGTTTTTGATAGAGAGACTCTGCACTCGCATAGTTTTTTTGATCGCGATAGATTTGCCCTCGTAGCAAATCTAAAGTGAGTTGCTGCTGTAAGCTATTTGCTGGAGCCCGATCAATAAAAGCAAAAGCCTGATCATATTGCTTATTTCGTGTTAGTTGCTTTATTGTGTCTAATGAAGAGTAATAACCAATATTTTCGATGTCTTTTAACCATTGTTCTCTTTTATGCTCAGTTGTACTATCTGCGGCTTCACGTAATCGCATTTCAGCTTGCTGGTAATCTTTCTTATGCAGTGCGACATAACCAAGACCGGCCATTGCATCACTATTTTTGGGATTATTTTCTAATACAGTTGTAAATTTTTGTTTTGCTTGATCAATGCTACCTTTATTTAACAGTGTAAATGCCGCTAATATTTCATTACCACCAACGCTACGATTATAGTGATCCATAACGCTATTATCGTTAGGAGAAAGGTTGATAAAATTTTGATAAAGTGGCAAATCTTTTTCATTAGCTTGCAGCCACAGTAACGCCTGTTGAATAGCGTTAATCACAGCGGCATTTTTATTGTCTAGCTGACTAAGTTTTTGAATACCTTCCCGGCGAGTTTTCTCTTGATAAGTTAATACAGTCGCGAGTACACGTTGTATTTTGCTATCTGAAGGAGCCTGCTGAGCTCTTTTTCTCAATTCTGTTATCGCTTTATCCAGATACTCCTTACTCCCTGCTAGAGTTTCATAATATTCAATTGCCAGATCACCACTTGGTGGATTGTTGAGAAACAGGTTGTTATAAGTTTGTATCGCTTGATCAATTTGGTCATTTTTTGCTAATGAACGTGCTTTTTTAAGCAATGTGTCTGATGCATTTTTTTGTGGATCAAGCTGTATTAGTTGACTGATCCTTTGGTCATTTGGGGCGTATTTTTTGAATTGTTCGATCCATGGAGTGGCATCTTGTTTGTTTCCTTGTTGGATCTTATAGCGTGACATCAAATATAACGCTTCAACATGATTTGGATCGATGGCGAAAATCTTATTTAACGCATCATAAGCCAATTCATAGTTAGATTTTCCATGCCAATAATCTGCCTTTTCCAATAGGACCTTGATTGCGGCTTCATTCTCTAAAGATGCTGCAGATACGGTAAATACAGGGATCCCACATAGCAGCATGATCAGCATTTTTCCAGCTTTACTATTTTTCATCGTATTTTTTCATCCTTGATAGGCGTTTAGATTCATGTGCTTTTAATCGTTTAAATAGATACAAACTGATTAAAAATAGCGCGCCAAATAATATGAGTATCAGTAAAAAGAGATGTTGGCTAAAAAACCAGATGGTTAAAGTAGTTAATGGCAATTCACCAGACAGGAATGACGGGTTTAGTCGTAGGATTTTTACATCATCAAGATCACTAAACAGCAAAGTATCACCAGACTCATTTTGTTGTCGTCCTGGTGTTGTCATATCAGTTGTTAACTTATTTAACTGTTCTGAGTTGGTTCCAGTGAGAATGGTGACGATCTTGTCTGAAGACCAAGGGGATTTAAAGCTAAGAGATCCACGCCATTGATGTGTGTTTAATAAGAAGTTATTAGCTTCTTCAAATTGATTTTTCCATTCACCCAGTAGTAGTAGTTTTGTTTTATGTATGAGTGAAGGTGAAGCAATTTGCAGGTTGCCTTTGTTATAATGATAGGATGTATTTGCGATTAATGGATGTAACGCCGCGAGATCCTTTAATTTACTGATAACAATAATATTTGATGATTTTAACTTTTCATTAGATTGTATTTTCTCAAAACGGCTAAGCAGCGTTAAATTTCTTACAGGAAAACCCGTGATACGCCCTGATTGCTCCATAAGATTGAGCAATAAAGTCACTTCATCTTTTTCAGGGGGATCAGGTAGTAAAATAGTGGTGTCTGATAAATCAGCATATTTTGTAAATGGGAAGAGACCACTCAGCAGCCAAGCGCTATTCGGTAATTCACCAAAATTAGCTATGTTACGTAAATCGAGTGTTGAACTGGATAATATCTGATTAATAATATCGTTATTGCTGAGGATATTACAGGGAGTGTCCTTGTTTGGAATGATATTGAAGTAAAAGCTTAATTTGTTTTCTCCTTGAAAACGTGTGTTATCTAAATAAAGTGTTGTGCTATTGCTATTTTGCGTTTCAAAGAAATCCACAATAGGCGCTATAACACTATGATTTTTAGCATTAACATTTTTTAAGAATTGCTGATTTAATGCAATGGTTAACATGGAGTTATCAACATCAAACCAGTTTTTTCGATCGAAAGTATAATCAATTTTTAAAGGAATTTTATTGCCTGATAACATAAACATGTCAGGAGGAACTCTAAAGTGAATTTTTTTCTCTTCATTCCAAAACATATGTGCCTGTAGTTCATCAGGGCTTTTTATCAGTTGGTTAAACTGAACAACTTTTTTTGCTGAAAGCCAGTTAGGTGCATCATAAGCTTGTCGTTTGTTGATGGATTGAGGTTGAACTTGCATACTGCTGTTATCAGGTAAGCTAGCAGTGAAAAGTTGATAAGCGGCTTGCCGTAATTCTTCGGTATTACGGCCGCTGACAACGAGCAATTTATATTTTTTATTATTAGGATTATCAATTAGTTTTAAGCTAGAACCATTAGGATCTGCAAAAGATTGCCCTGAAATGGTTTCGCCCACTGTGGTGAATAAAACTGCATGTTTTTCTGGGATCTCATCAAAGTAAACTTTGAAATCATTTTCTTTCTCACCACTTTTGATGCCAAAAATAGAGGCAACGATTGCCGATGACACTAAGGTATCTGAGCTTGGTGAAGCTGCATAAATAAAAGCAAGTTCATTTTTATTAATTTTTAAGGGATCTAAGAATGGACGTGGGAAATCAGCAAGTGATTTACGCGTATTCATGAGGATCCCTTTCATTGTCATTGAGCTTGATGGTGCTATTTTAATGACAAGGTTTTTGAGGTCTGGCCGCTGACATGTCCATTCATTATTAATAATGTCATCATTACTAATAACCTGAAAATTCAGATTATTTTTTGATACCAATAGTGAATTAGGTATTTTTAACGTAAAAATAGAGCGGTTCTCTTCAATTTGTGACAAAGGAACAGCACCTAAAGATTGGCCATTTAAGATAACTTGTAAGTTTTCTTTTTCGATGTCGTCTGCCTTATTAACTGATATAACAACTCGTATATCAGAATTAATTGCAATAAAATCATATGGTAAAGTGAAACTGAGCCCTGATTGCAACTTACTATTAGTTAGCGTTAGTCCATTGGTTAATCCTAATTTTTTGAGTGAAATTTCTTCAGAGGTTGTTTCAACATTATTTTTGTTATCGGGTAAATTACTGCTTAAAATAAAATCTAAGTCAGTAGCCAGTTTTTTATATTCACTTTCAAGTGGTTGGGCGTAAACAGTGATACATTGCATTAGCAACATATTCATGATCAGCAACAAAGTAATATAGCGTTTAGACATGTTGCTGCTCTTTATTTGGTGTGGAAAGAACGATTGAATTATCTGATAACTTTCTATCTTTACGGATAACAAAGAGCCCAAGAGCGCACTGTAAAACATCAACAAATGCTCTTAATGGTTTATCACCACTATGCTGTGAACTTAACCATGCATCTGCGCGAGTTAATACCACACGAACAACATCACGTCGTATGTCATATGTTAAGTGAGCAAATTCCATTCTTAAATAATCACCATCAATCCATGTTTTTTGAATTGGAATTAATGCTTTTTCTTTTCCGATACCAATCGCTATTTGTGTGACATATTGTTGTGTAGAACTGTGCTTAAAAGGATAATTAAGTCTTACACCGCTCATAGATAAATCAATTGAATGAGTTTCTATTTGGCTATTATCAGAAAAATAAACAGTAACAGGCAATATTGCAGATACTCGAGTTGTCCGCCGTAGTTGCTTAGTTTCTTTCGCTACCGCAATCGAAGCTAATACGATCAGTAAACTATAAATTCCCCATATTAAATTGATAATGATGACGCCATTATCAATGTGGCTATACATACCCATGGCCCATTTAATTAGTGCCATACTGATACCAGATACCAAAAGTATCGCTACGATGATTAAAGGACGAACAGCAGTATGGTCAAAATAATTTTTATCAGTTAAGTCACCTTTGTCCGTTACATTAAATTTACCCAGTTTTGGAGACATTAAACTCATTAATGTCGGAAGTATTAAGTGAAATGCCATGACCGTTTCATAAATTTCCCCCCAAAATGAGTAACGGTAACTACCAACTAATTTTGAGTTAACATAGTTAGAGGTAATTAAGTGTGGTAATGCATAAGAAAATATCAATGCTGCTGATGATGAAATAATATTTAGGTCGAATAAAATAAACACGAGTGGTGAGAGTAGAAAGGTGGCTCTGGGTAAACCATATTGAAAATGCAGCATTGCATTGAGATAACAAACACGTTGAGTGAGGGATAGCCCACGCCCAAGCATTGGGTTATCTACACGGAAAATTTGCGTCATTCCTCTGGCCCAACGAATACGTTGGTTGATATGCAAGGTTAATCTCTCTGTGGCTAAGCCTGCGGCAAGTGGGATTGCTAAGAATGCGGTATTCCAGCCTTTACGTTGCAATTTTAATGCTGTATGGGCGTCTTCGGTTACTGTCTCAATGGCAAATCCATTGGTTTCTTTCAATGCGTTACGGCGAATAACAGCACATGATCCACAAAAAAAAGCAGCATTCCAGTTATCATTACCTTGTTGTACGGGACCATAAAATAACGATCCTTCATGAGGTGCTCTTTTAGCTGCTTTTAGGTTGCGCTCAAAAGGATCTTTTGAGTAAAAATGATGTGGAGTTTGTATTAGTGCCAGTTTATCATCCACTAAGAAAGCACCAACGGTCGCTTGTAAAAATACCCGTGTAGCAACATGGTCGCAATCAAAGATACAAATAAGTTCTCCATGCGTTTTTGTTAGCGCATGATTTAGATTACCTGCTTTTGCATGGCTATTATCAGGGCGGGTGATATAACCGACATTGATTTCTTCAGCAAATTGACGAAATTCTTCTCGTTTTCCATCATCTAATATAAAAATTTTAAGTTTGTCTTTGGGATATTCAATGCATTGAGCAGCGAGTACAGTATCTTTGACGATATCGAGACTTTCATTATAGGTTGGTATAAATAAATCAACCGTTGGCCATAGTGTTGTATCTCGTGGTAATGGATCTATGGTTCTTTTTAGTGGCCAACATGTTTGAATATAACCAAAGAGTAAAATAGCGAGTGAGTAAAGCTCAGCAATAAACAGTAGTGAACCTAGAATCAGTTCAATATAAGAATCAAAATAAAGCGTTGTCGTTGCTCTCCACCAGATATAACGAGATGTACAGAGTAACGAAATTAATATCATCATCAGCTGGATTTTTTTACCTTTAAATAATCCAATAAAAAAAGTAAATATAATAAGAATACACCCTAATAAAAGTTGTCTTTCACTATCCAACGGGATAATGATTAATGAAAAGAATAGCAGCAATAAAAATATTGAGCTAAAAAATTTGAGTATTTTCTGCATATAACTAACTCATGATAATATTACGGTAAAATAAAATTTATTTTTTACTAATGCTTGAAAATAGTGCACTAAGTATAATGGCTTGCTCTGTATGAGATGTAGAACCATTTATTTCACTATAATAATGACTATTATTGTAATTAATAAAGTGTGTAAATTCATTGGTTACTGTAAGATTATCCTGTGATGGAGCTAGTTCTATTGCTGTGAGATGGCTATCTTTTTTATCTGACATTGGTCTTTCTAATGTATCCGTTATATTGGATAATAGTTGTCCGCTATTAGATGGCGCGGTTTCTTCAATTTCAAGAAAAGAGAAATTATCCATTTTAAGCTGTCGGCTTAATGAATTTAAATCATCGTACATAGTTAACCTTCACTCTGAGAATAGCAAACGCAATTACGCATAAGATGAGTGATTTTTACCATGGTCTTCTAGGTAAATCATCTTATTTTGATATAATATTTAGTTATAATATTAACTAAATAAATTTAATTGATAATATGTAAATAATCTAGAGAGATACGTCCTTTAACTTTATGATTTGATTTTTAATTATGGAGTAGTTATGAATATTTAATAAATAGTTGTTGTTAATTTGTCCAATATTTATAATTATTTTAAATAAATTTTAAATAGTATTAAAAGCGCTAAAAATAGAAGTGGTTACTTATTGATATATAATGCCAATTATTTTGTTTTTTTATTGTTCGCAAAGAATAAAAAGTGGGCTAACCAATGAACAAATAAAACATTTCTGTGTTACTAGTCAGATGATTTATGAGCAATAGGGTTAATGAACATTTTTATCACGCCATTGGCTCGGCGAATCGCCAACAAGCCGATTAAAGAAGCGGGCAAAGTAAGCCGGATCTTTAAAACCAAGTTGATAAGCAATCTCAGATACAGGGCTATCACAAAATAGCAGCATGCGTTTAGCTTCTCGTAATAGACGATCGAAGATCAGCCTCTTAGGTGGGCGGTTAGCAAACCGTCGGCACATATCTTTAAGTCGCGATTCTGTGACGCCTAATTTATCAGCGTATTCTGGAATAGAAAGGTGTTCGTGGTAGTGTGCATCAATCAGTTGGTTAAAACGTTGAAATAAACGATGTTCTCCTCTAACGCCACTGACAGGGTGGTCATCAAGCGGGATAGATCGTAGTAAAAAAGTAAATAAGGCTTGAGCGAGGGAAGAAAGGACTTGGTCCCGTCCTGCATAGCTGTTTGATGATTCGCGCGCCATTAATGACCAATAATAGCTAAAGGTTTCTAGATCGTCAGGTTTATCTGCAACTGATAAGCATATTGCGGGGATCGCTACCAAATCAGGGTTAGCGGGATAAAGCGATTCTAATAACGGAATAATCAGATCTTGTCGAACAGTGAGCACATGGCCATCCGTATCTTCTTGAGTAAAAAAGGCATGGGGGATTGAAGGCGGGGTAAGTATAAATAGCGGAGCTTGTACTGAATAGCGCTGTTCATCGAGTTGTAGTGTGATATGGCCTGTCTCAAGATAATGTAGCTGGAAAAAACCATCGTGTCGGTGAGCTTGCATGTCTCGACCAAAAAATGCGGCCATATTGCCAAAGGTTTGATAATGGACGTCATCGTTACCTTGTGTCTCATCATAATCTTTACTGATATCGATATTGGTTATTAGTGATGGCACCGCATTTATCCTTTACGTTATAAAACGAGCCGTTAAACACGGCTCGCAGACTGCTGACAAATGTATTTTGTTTGTCGGTGGTCATTAAGGTTTTTGAATAAACGAGGAAAATCAATTTATTGATTTTCGGCTGATAACACGGAGCGGGAAAAACCACGCTTTTATCCCGCTTCGTCAACAACCTCCGAGCCGTTAAACACGGCCCAGATCATTATTCTTTAAGGGGTTGCTCTTGGGCGTGAACTTTTCATGGGTATTAGCACAACCAATATAGCGCCAATCACCAGTAATCCTGCCACAAAATAAAGCCCTGAGTTAAAGCTGCCAGTTTGGTCTTTTAGCCAGCCAATCAATAACGGGCTGACAGCAGAACCAATATTACCGGTGGCATTAATAACCGCAATACCTACGGCACGTGCACGTAAACTAATTGATTGGTCTGGTGTGGTCCAGAACACCGCCATCGCTGTAAATGACCCCGTTGATGCCATAATAATACCGAGTAATTGGATCATTGGCTGGTGTGTCAGTGCTGCGATGACCCATCCTGCGGCGGCAAATAAATAAGGGAGTGCAGTGTGCATTTTACGTTCTTGTAGCCTATCAGAACGCCGACTCCAATATACCATACCTAATATCGTACAGAACTGAGGGATTGCTGTAAGTAAGCCGATCATGGCGTTACTACTGCCTTGATTAAAGCTCTGCATAATTTGTGGCGTCCAAATATTAATAGCACTGAGCGTATTGGTCAGGCAGAAATAAGCCACGGTATACATAAGAACAACAGGGGTAAAAATCTCTTTCCATAAGCTTGTGTTTTGTAATGCACTATGGCTTTTTGCACCCTGTGGTTGTACTAGCTCTAGCCTATCTTGATCCATCATTTCTTGGAGGCTTTCTTTATCTTCTTTGGTCAACCATTTTGCTTTGGCTGGCGAATCATCAAGATAAAACCAAACAAGAACACCTAAAATTACGGATGGGAAGCCTTCCAGCAGAAACAGCCATTGCCAGCCCTTAAGATTTAAAACACCATCTAAGCCTAAAATGTAACCAGAAGCTAGAGAGCCAAATGCCATCGTTACAGGCATTGCGACCATGAATAAGGCATTGGCACGAGCGCGGAAATAGGCTGGAAACCAATAAGTAAGATAAACAAGGATCCCCGGTAAGAAGCCTGCTTCAGCGACACCCACTAACATGCGTAAAACATATAGACTAGTCGGGCCCGTGGCAAACATGGTTGCAGTTGACGCTATTCCCCAGAGCACCATGATGGTGGCAATCCAACGGCGTGCGCCTACAATACCTAACATGATGTTGCTAGGAATACCAAAAATAACATAGGTTGCATAGAATAAGGTTGCAGCAAGGCCAAACATGGTGGAAGTCAGGCCAATATCTTTCCCCATGGTTAGTCCCGCAAAACCAATATTAATGCGGTCAAGGAAAGAGAAAACAAACAGCACAAATAAAAAGACAATTAATCGACGAAATAACTTTTTAATAACGCGTTGTTGTGGTTCTGTTAAGTTTTTATGCTGTTCTGCCGGGTTTTTCTCAGCAATGTTTGATGTATTGCTCATTTTGTAAATCCCTCATTTATATGCATTTAATGCTATTATGGGCACAAAAATCCGTTAGGCAGCCATACAATAATGTCTGCCCTAAAGGTATGTTGGTTGTTAATATTGGTTATTACTAGCTATCAGATACATGTAGTTGTAGGGTAATTTGTACCAGATAGCATATTTACTCTTTATGATTAATACACACTAGGCGTACTTGGAGCACCCTCAGAAATCGCTTTACCAAAGCGTGCGGCAAGTGATTCTGCTCCACGAGCTAGCAGCGTAGTATCAACGCCTACAGCAACAAATAATGCACCTAGTTTTAAATAATGATCTGCGACATCCGGAACTGCCATTAAAATACCTGGAGCTACGCCCGCAGCACGAATTTGTACGATGGCTTTTTCGATCACAGCTTTAACTTCAGGGTGGTTTGGATTACCAGAAAAGCCCATATCGGCACTGAGATCAGCAGGCCCAATAAATACTCCATCAATCCCTTCAACTTGCAAAATATCAGCAAGGTTATTTATTGCTTCACGAGTTTCAACCTGTACGATCACACACATTTCATCATTGGCGCGTTTTAGGTAATCAGGGATGCGGTTCCAACGTGAAGCTCTTGCTAAGGCACTGCCAACTCCACGGATCCCCTCTGGTGGATAGCGTGTCGAGCGAACCGCTTGTTGTGCTTGCTCTGCATTTTGCACCATGGGTAGTAATAATGTTTGTGCACCAATATCTAATAATTGTTTAATAATAACCGGATCATTCCAAGGCGGCCTAACCACTGGCTGCGATGGATATGGCGCTATGGCTTGTAATTGAGTCAGTGTGGTTTGCACGTTATTTGGGGCATGTTCACCATCTATCAGTAGCCAATCAAAGCCTGCCCCAGCGACTAATTCCGCGCTATATGAACTGCATAAACCTAACCATAATCCAATCTGTGGACGCTGTTCTTTCAACGCTTGTTTAAACTTGTTATGTAAAATATCCATGATGATTTCCTTATACAAAACGGCAGCTAACTGAGCCCATTACACCATAATCAACATGGAATACGTCTCCTTTACGAGCTGCAACAGGGCGAGTGAAAGAGCCACCTAAGATAATTTGGCCTGCTTCTAACTGGACATTGTGTGGTGCTAATTTATTGGCTAACCAAGCAACACCATTTGCAGGATGATTGAGAACCGCAGCAGCGACACCTGATTCTTCAATCACACCATTGCGATAAAGCAGGGCACTGATCCAACGTAAATCAAGATCACGAGGTTTGATGGGTCTCCCACCTAAAATAACGGCGCCATTGGCAGCATTATCTGAAATGGTGTCGAACACTTTGCGCGGGCGCTTTGTTTCAGGATCGATACCATGGCAACGAGCGTCAATCAATTCAAGCGCTGGTATTACATAGTCGGTTGCGTTATAAACATCAAACAGTGTGCAATTAGGGCCACTTAATGGTTTTGCTAAAACAAAAGCGAGTTCTACTTCAATACGCGGTACGATAAAGCGGTCTGTTGGAATTTCACAGCCATCATCAAAAAACATATCGTCAAGAAGTGCACCATAGTCAGGTTCATCAATCTGTGAACTGGCCTGCATCGCTTTAGAGGTTAGACCAATTTTATGGCCTTTAAGTGAACGCCCTTCAGCAATCTTCAAGCCAACCCATTCACGTTGGATAGCGTAGGCATCTTCAATCGTAATTTCTGGATGATCCAAGGAAATTTGGCGGATCTGCTCACGATTTTTTTCGGCCTGATTAAGGCGTTGTGCAACTTGCGATATAACATCTTTTTGTAACATGCGAATATTGCTCCTGTTGATTTCTGCTGTTAACGCAAGAAACGCTAGAGGCTTTTATACTCGTCATACTTCAAGTTGCAGGGCTTTTCGTTAAGATTTAAGGGACTACGCTAAGCTCACCGAATCACATAGTTTATCTATGCTCATCGTCTATCTTCACTTGTCGCCTACCTGCAACTCGAATTATTTAGAGTATAAATCCGCACTACACTGTTAGCGTAGTGCGGTAACTGACCTAAGTTAGTTAGAAAGCCCACCAAAGCAGAGGTATTTCACTTCCAGATAATCTTCAATTCCGTAACGTGAACCTTCACGTCCCAGACCTGATTGTTTAATGCCACCAAATGGGGCGACTTCATTTGAGATAATGCCTTCATTGATACCTACCATGCCGCTTTCTAACGCTTCAGCGACACGATAAATACGACCAATATCCCGTGAGTAGAAATAAGATGCCAAACCAAACTCAGTATCATTGGCTAGTTGGATAGCTTCTTGTTCATCGCGGAATTTAAATAATGGTGCTAATGGGCCGAATGTTTCTTCTTTTGCAACAATCATCGATTCAGTCACATCAGCCAGCACAGTCGGTTCAAAGAACAAACCGCCTAATGATGCGGATTTACCACCCGCGAGCACTCGAGCACCTTTAGATACTGCATCAGTAATGTGTTCGTTGACTTTATCGACAGCAGCTTGATTAATCAGAGGGCCTTGTTGTGAATCGGCTTGGGACGCTGGGCCGATTTTCAGTTCATTCACTGCTTTTGCCAGACGCTTCGCAAATTCTTCGTAAACACCTTCTTGAACTAAAATTCGGTTAGCGCAGACACAAGTTTGCCCACTGTTACGGAATTTAGCTGCTAATGCACCTTGAACGGCGGCATCTAGATCAGCATCATCAAAGACGATAAATGGTGCGTTACCACCCAGCTCTAATGACAATTTTTTCACTGTGTCAGCACATTGTGCCATCAGTAATTTACCCACACGGGTTGAGCCCGTAAATGTCAGCTTGCGCACAACTGGACTCGCGGTCATCACGCCACCGATAGCTTTGGCATCAGTACCCGGTACAATATTGAAGACACCAGCAGGGATCCCTGCCTCTTCACCTAATGCCGCGAGCGCAAGAGCAGATAATGGTGTTTCAGCCGCAGGTTTAAGTACCATAGTACAGCCAGCTGCTAGTGCAGGGCCGACCTTACGGGTGATCATCGCATTCGGGAAATTCCATGGAGTGATTGCAGCGACGACACCAACAGGCTGTTTGATGGTGACTAAGCGGCGGCCAGGGAGTGGAGAAGGAATGGTTTCACCGTAAACACGTTTACCTTCTTCAGCAAACCATTCGATAAAACTTGCACCATAAGCAATTTCACCCATTGATTCAGTGATAGATTTACCTTGTTCCCAACTCAATAGCTCCGCAAGTTCTTTTTGATTATCCATCATCAGTCGGAACCATTTGTTAAGGATTTGGCTACGTTCTTTAGCACTTTTGGCACGCCAAGCTGGCAGCGCTTTTTCTGCTGCATCAATCGCTTGCTGGGTTTGTGCTGCACCTACATTACTGACCTTAGCAATGATTTCGCCGTTAGCAGGGTTAGTGACATCAAACTGGCTATTATCGTTGGCATTGACCCATTGACCGTTGATATAAGCCTGCTGGCGGAATAAGGTAGAATTAACGTTAATACTCATTTCTCTTTTTTCTCCGAAGACACTGAAACTAACTGTGAGTGGACATTTCTAGCCGAAAAACGTTGGCTAGTGAAACTGAGTCCGGCACAGACAGCCATAACCAGTGCCATAGCAAATGGGGATTCATCCTGTAGTACAGAAACTGCAACACTTGCAATTGCTGCCAATGCAAACTGTATAGAAATCGCGAGTGCACTAGCGCTGCCTGCAATTTTTCCTCGATGCTGCAATAACAGTGATAAACTGTTTGTACCGATAGCATTGACCATTGATAAAAACAGCACGACCAGAATAACAATAATAGGCAGGCTTTGCTGGTAGAAAATAAGTAATAACACACCGAACAGCAATTGAGCCCCGCTTTGAAAGCAGAGGATACGGGTTAAATTATAGACTTTGAGCAATCGAACATTCAGTAGCAATACAGCGATCATACCAAGTATATTGCAGCCAAATAGTAGCCCGTAATACTGCTCAGACACCCCAAAATATTGGATATAAACAAAAGGTGAGCCGCTGATAAACGCAAACATACCTGCGAAAGAAAATGCCATGGTACCAATGATGCTCATGGCTTCTCGGTCATTTAATACCTGAGCGTAATTATGAAACGCGACGCTAAGTAAATTTTTAGAACCCGTTTGATGCGTAAGGGTTTCTGGGAGCAAAACGAAAATACAGCCCGCAGAACAAAGACCAATTAGTGCAAGAAGATAGAAGATCGCTTGCCACTGAAAGTGAATAAGCAAAAAACCGCCAAGCAAAGGCGCGAGTAGTGGGGCTATCATGGTGACTAAGGTCATTAAAGACAATACTTTAGGTAATGCACCTATTGGATAAACATCTCTTGCAATCGCTCTCGCCATCACGATCGCTGCACCACTACCAAATGCTTGTAATGCCCTAAAAGCAATTAAGGCCTCAGCCGAAGTGGCTTGTGCGCATAGCAAACTTGCCAGCGTAAAAATAGTGAGGCCACTTAACAACATTTTACGACGTCCAAGGATGTCGCTAAGTGGCCCATAAAACAGCATGCCAATACAGAAACCGGTGAAAAATGCACCGAGTGTGTACTGCATCTGCCCTTGGCTTGCATGGAGGTCGACCCCCATTTGCGGTAATGCAGGTAGATACATGTCGATCGATAACGGCCCAAAAGCCACTAATGACCCTAATAATGGGATTAGATAGCGAGGGATATGTTTATCGAATGCAGTCGACATCGCTATTCCTTACTTAAACAATGCATGAACATTGTTTTGTTTATAATTCAGCACGGGGTCTAACTCTTCCATGGTAAAAGACAGAGCAAGGTATCTATCATTCATCAACTGAGCGAAGTGCTCTTTGATTAATGCAAATAGTAATTCACCCGTTTTTTGGCGATCTTCAAGAGAACGACCCGCACCAATTTTGAGTGTCATGTGAACAAAGGCATAGTCATGCTTACCATCGGCCATTTGCCAAGTGTCTAACCAAATAGCACGGCTGCGGATCCCACCAAGAGGAAAAATACCTGTGCCCGCGAGCGCATTATTGACCTTTGAAAACAGCTCAGGTAGTTTTGCATGTTCACGAATGTTGTCAGTACACTCAGCAATAAAATGAGGCATGATGACTCCTAAGCAGTGGTTTGTTGTTTGTCAGTAATATAGCTAGGTAATGGGAAGATGGCGTTGATTTGACCTGTACCTGAACTAGGGAACAAATCGGTCAGCACTTCAACTTTTTCTGCATATTTATCCCAACCCAACATGCCTAATAGCATCACCGTATCGTGCATATGGCCTTCGCCATAACAGTAGTCAGCATATTCAGGTAACATTTTACAGAACTCATTGAAACGGCCTTCACGCCACAGCTTCACAACACGTTTATCCATTTGCTCATCAAATTCGCGGGTATAGTTGTTCATCCCTTCTTCTGCGCGATGGTCATCAATAAAACGGTGTGATAGTGAGCCACTTGCCAGCACTGCAACAGTGCCATCATATTTTTCAATCGCAGTCAGTACCGCTTCACCGAGCTTACGACTGTCTTCAAAACGGTGAGATGTACAGAAAGCAGAGATAGAGATCACTTTAAAATGGCGATCACTATTCATATAACGCATAGGAACGAGAGTGGCATACTCTAAAGTCAGGCTTGGAATTTCATGTGATTGTGCTCGAACACCTAATTTACGGGCTTCCTCACCAATCATACGTCCCAGTGCTGAATTACCCTCATATTCATATTCCATATCACGAATAAAGTGAGGTAGTTCGTTACTGGTGTAGATCCCTTCAAAGTGATCTGCACAGTTAATATGATAAGCACTGTTAACTAACCAGTGCGTATCAAAAACAATGATGGTATCAACGCCGAGCTCGCGGCAGCGACGGCTAATTTCTTTGTGACCATCAATTGCGGACTGACGGCAGCCGTGATGTTTGCCGGGTAATTCTGACAGGTACATGGATGGAACATGTGTGATTTTTGCCGCTAGTGCTAACTTACCCATAAGTCCTTACCTCCCCTGTGAGAGTCCGAGCAGAAACCAAAGGCGATTGCTCGAACTGTAATAGGGCATTATGTTGAATTAATATTGGTTTTTAGTATTTCAATAAATTACACACCCCAACGAGGAATATTATGATCCCCGTAGGAAATACAAACGTTTTTCATTTCAGCAAATACTTCAAAGCTGTATTCACCGCCTTCACGACCTACGCCAGATGCTTTAACACCACCAAATGGTTGACGTAAGTCACGTACGTTTTGCGTATTCACAAACACCATACCGGCTTCGATACTGCGAGATAATCGCAGGATTTTGCTGACATCTTGTGTCCAAATATAGGAAGCTAGTCCGTACTCAACATCATTAGCCATACGTAACCCATCTTCTTCTGACTTGAATGGGATCAAACACGCGACGGGTCCAAAGATCTCTTCTTGGGCAACACGCATGCGGTTATCAACGTCAGCCAATACTGTTGGGCGCAAGAAATTACCGTTTTTCAGATGAGCAGGTAGGTCGGTTGGTTTGTCTGGGCCACCTGCAAGTAATGTTGCACCTTCTTCAACTCCAAGACGAATATAACCAGAAACTTTGTTCCAATGTTGTTCGCTGATCAGTGCACCCACTTGTGTTTTCGGATCCGTTGGGTCACCGACGATTAGGCGATTTGCTCGCTCAGCAAAGCGCTTAACAAACTCAGGGTAGATACTCTCTTGGATAAAAATGCGTGAACCCGCAGTACAACGCTCGCCATTAATGGAGAAAATAGTAAACAGAGCGGCATCTAATGCACGCTCAATATCGGCATCTTCGAATACCAGAACTGGAGATTTACCGCCGAGTTCCATTGAGTATTTTTTCAGACCTGCATTTTGCATGATCATGCGGCCTGTTGCGGTGCCACCTGTAAAGGAAACTGCACGTACATCATGGTGTTTAACCAATGCATCGCCAGCAGTGCTGCCATAGCCTTGAACTACGTTGAGAACACCTGCTGGGATACCTGCCTCCAGTGCCAGTTCACCTAAGCGGTTTGCTGATAGAGGTGATAGTTCTGACATTTTTAACACCGCGGTGTTACCTAACGCTAAACAAGGTGCCGTTTTCCATGTTGCTGTCATAAATGGCACGTTCCATGGTGAAATAAGTGCACAAACACCAACTGGCTGGATCAGCGTGTAGTTCATCATTTTGTCGTCAACAGGGTAGGTACGACCATTCATCTGTTGGCAAATTTCTGCAAAGAACTCAAAGTTATGAGAAGCACGTGGGATCAGCACGTTTTTGGTTTGGTGAATTGGTAAGCCTGTATCTTGGGTCTCCATTTCAGCGATTTGAGGCACATTTTGGTCGATCAGCTCGCCAAGGCGACGCATCAAACGTGCGCGCTCTTTCATTGGCGTATTTGCCCATTTAGGGAAGGCTTCTTTTGCAGCAGCAACGGCTTGGTTGATTTCATCTTGTCCGCCAGAAGCTACTTCAGCTAGCACTTCGCCAGTAGCAGGGCTGGTGGTTTGGAAGTATTCTTTGCTGGCAACGTTTTTGCCATTGATCCAATGATTAATCTTAGTCATTACACTCGTTCCTCATATTCTTTTTCGCTGACAATGTAGTTGATCAGCCTGCCAACACCTTCGACTTCAACAATGACTTCATCACCCGGTACCACATCGGAAAGCCCTTTCGGTGTTCCTGTTGCGATCATGTCGCCTGGTTGCAGTGTCATAAAGTCACTGAGGTAGGCAATTAAAAATGGGATATTGAAAATCAGATCCGCAGTGGTGCCTTTTTGGCGTAATTCACCATTCACATAGGTGTAAAGTGCAAGGTTGTGCGGATCTTTAATCTGATCTTTATCGATAACCCAAGGGCCGATAGGCGTTAAGGTATCGCGGCTTTTCACGCGCAGGTTTGGGCGATAATAGTTTTCTAAATAGTCACGGATCGCATAGTCATTACATACGGTGTAGCCTGCCACATAGTCCATAGCATCTTCTTGTGAAACTTTATGTGCTGGTTTACCGATTACCACCACAAGCTCTGATTCATAATGCATATAGTCGACATTATCAGGGCGAACTGAAACTTGACGATGACCTGTTAGTGTGTTGTCTGCTTTGATAAAAATCAGTGGTTCTTCAGGTGGTTTAAAATCGAGTTCTGTAGCATGATCGGCGTAGTTTAAGCCAAGGGCAAACAGCGTGCCTCTTACTGGCGGTAGCCACTCAATATTCGCATCATCACCTGCAATGACTTGGCCATTTGGCAGTGTGATTTCTTCGTTATCACCAACTGTTACTGAGTACTCGTTACCTTGATAACGAATTTTGGCGTGTTTCATTATGACTGTCCTCCTGCCACAACAACGTGATTGCTTAAGCTTGGGAAGCCCTCTGCTTGTATAACCACTTGATCACCCGGCTGGATGGTGGCGCGTTGATGAGGAGTACCAATTAGGATCACATCACCTGCTTTTAATGTTGCGAATTCACTCAATGCAGCGACTAATTGATAGGCATCACGAACCAGATCTTTGGTAGACCAGCGATCGACTTCTTTGTCGTTAATCAGTGTGACTATTTCAACAGGAGAGGACAAGGTTGTCTCAACCATCTCACCAATTGGGCAGAAGCTATCACAGCATTTGGCTTTAATAGCGGGGCGATAAAATGAATCTTCAGGCAGACTAACTTCATTAGCTAATGCAAAACCAGCAATGTAATGTTTTGCTTCTGCTTGGCTGACTTTACGTGCATCTTTACCAATGATTAAAGCAAGTGTTGCACCACTTTTTACGGTCTCACCAGCAGGGTGCAAAATATTATCGCCTGAATTAATTAGCGTATTACGCGGCTTGATAAACCACACGGGTGTTTTAGGTGGGGTTTTATAAGGGGCTTGCCCGAAAGCCTCATGCCAGTGTGTAATTTGGCTTTGGTGATTGAGGGCAACGGCAAAAACAGTGCCTTTCATTGACAACTCCTTACTAAAAATCGAAGATTTTGAATGATTGTTAATATATTAATAATGTATTAATTCGGAATTGGCAATAGGCTAATGCATTTGTTAATTTTAATTGTGATCTCTTTAACATATTCAGATTGTTTGCATATAAGTATTTGATATTCATTATGTTGATATTTTAAATTATTTTTTGATGTAACTTTTCATTAACTTTTCCGTGTGTAAGTAAATTATTTACTCATTAATATTTTAGGGTTTTTCTTTGTGATTGTTATTTTACCGTGCTAACCTTGCTTTTAAGTGAATAGAGCTATCTATCACCGAACGTGAATTTACGATGTAAAGGTGTAACACATGAAGTGGTACCAGTGACTTGGTGCTAATTAAACATTTAAGAGTGGTGGGTTTTAGGCTTATGCATGAATCATTGACAATTGCATTATTACAGGCAAGAGAGACTGCAATGGGGTTCTTTCGGCCTATTTTAAAGTCATACAATTTGACTGAACAGCAATGGCGTATTATTCGAGTACTTGCGGATAAGCGCTCTATTGATTTCCATGAGTTATCAGTTCAAACCTGCATTCTTCGCCCGAGTTTGACGGGTATTTTGACTCGAATGGAACGTGAGGGGTTAATTTTTCGTTTAAAGCCACTCAATGATCAGCGCAAACTGTATGTTTCTCTGACACCTAATGGGCAGGAGCTTTATGATAAAGCACGCCAAGAAGTGGAAGAAGGTTATCAAAAAATCGAACAAGCGTTTTCTCATGAAAAAATGCAGCGCTTAACGGAATTGCTTGATGAATTGATCGCGCTAGAAAGCCCTGACTACAGTAATATTGTAGATAAAAGAGAAAGCGCTTAAACGGGTTCAGATTTTCAGTATGAAATAAATCTCCTCCGGCTATGCCGGAGGAGATTTATTATTACTTACCGAGTAAGTGTAAGAAGTGAATATGTTTTTCGTACTGATCGAGAATATCATGGATGATTTGCTCTTTAGTCCAGCCCATCACATCATAATCTTGACCTCCTTCTTTTAAGTGAATTTCCGCTCGGTAGTATTTCTGTTCTTCACTTTTTTCATCGTCATTATCAGTACCCATTCCAGCAAGAGCAAATGCAGGTTGTACGTAATAACGTAGGCGAACTTCATATAAGAAATTCATGTCTTCGCCTAAATCGACTTCAAAACCAATTCTGTCATCTTTCTCATTATGGATATGGCAAGCAGTTCCCTGTTTAGCTAGTTCTTCAGAGACCATTTCCATTGATGGATAAACAACTTCACCTAAGAAACGTTTTACCTGATTACGTTTCGGGAAATAGGCGATGTTACGTAAGCGACGCTGCCATGGAATAGGGTTACGACTGGCGGTTGGTGCAATAGTTGCTAATTGCTGACTATCACGTTTATAGGCATCAACACGTAATGCTTTAAATAAGCCATAGATAGCAACAAGTAATACCATAGCGAAAGGTAAGGCGCTGGCAATAGTTAATGTTTGCAATGCCTGTAAGCCACCTGCGAGTAATAAAGTGATGGCAACGACACCCATCAGACCTGCCCAGAAAATACGTTGCCAAACAGGGGTATCTGAATCCCCACCTGATGCTAAAGTATCAACCACCATTGCGCCTGAGTCAGCAGAGGTGACAAAAAACACGACAACCATGATCATGGCAAAGAAGGATAACACGGTAGAGAAGGGGAAATAGGTTAAAAATTCAAATAACGCCAATGAAACATCAGACTGAACAGTTTCAGCTAATTTTACAGCCCCTTGGTTTTTTATCAGATCAATCGCAGTATTACCGAAAAATGTCATCCACATTAATGTGAAGCCAGCGGGAACAAACAGCACACCAGTAACAAACTCACGAATAGTACGGCCACGGGAAATTCGGGCAATAAACATACCGACAAAAGGTGACCAAGACAGCCACCAGCCCCAATAGAGTAACGTCCACCCACCTAACCAATCGCTCGATTTAGGTTCATAAGCATACAAATTGAATGTTTTATTCACTATCTCGGATAAATAACCGCCTGTATTTTCAACAAAGGATTTTAACAGTAAAACAGTTGGACCAAGAATGAGTACCAGTAGCAGTAAGATAAAGGCTAAACCTAAGTTAAGCTCTGACAGAATACGAATGCCTTTGTCGAGCCCTGAAACGACAGACAGTGTTGCCAGTGAGGTAAATAGAACGATTAAACCAACTTGGATCATGGGGGTTACAGGCAAACCAAACAGATGGTTCATCCCTGCATTAACTTGTAAAACCCCAAAACCAAGTGAAGTGGCGACACCAAAAACCGTACCCACAACCGCAAAAATATCGACAAAATGGCCAATAGGGCCATAAATACGGTCACCAATGATAGGGTAAAGCGCAGAGCGTAGCGTCAACGGTAGCCCATGACGGTAGCTGAAAAAAGCGAGGATCAGGGCAACAATGGCATAGATTGCCCAAGCATGTAGACCCCAGTGGAAAAAGGTTAAACGCATGGCTTCTTTAGCGGCTTCAACTGTTTGAGGATCACCAACCGGCGGATTGAGATAGTGCATAACAGGCTCTGCAACGCCGAAAAACATTAAACCAATACCCATACCTGCCGAAAACAGCATCGCAAACCACGAAACATAACTAAAGTTAGGCTGTGCATGGTCAGGACCTAATTTTATTTGCCCATACCGAGAGAGTCCCAGATAAGTCACACTCAATAGAATGATAGCAACGGCTAAAATGTAGAACCAGCTAGCGTTATTGAATAGATTTTGTTGAAGATGACTTAGATGAGATTCTGCTATTTCAGGCATTAGGGCGGCAAAGCCAACAATCACTAAAATGACCAAGGCAGATGTATAAAATACGGGGGGACTAATTTTTGAGCGAATTTTTTTCGAATCAGCGTCAATTTGACTCATAACAACCTTCTTAGATTTTATTTTATTTTTGACATACCAATAATGCACAGGGTATGCAACGAACTGTCCTTCTTAATGAAACAATGAGAATTGCGATGGGTTTCTAAATAAGAAACGGTAGAAAGAACAATAATCAACTAATTTATTGAGATAGCTGAAAAGCCGATCGAGAGAGCTATCACTACCCATTATTTTGCCTATTATTACCCCTAACATAGAAAAATAGGCAGATATACTGCCACATATAGAGTTTAGATTCAAATAAATGGAGATGATTACCTATAATGAAATAGCGATATAACCTTATAAATCATGCTATTAATAATAGATATCACTGTATTACTGACGATTAAATAAAAAACTACATGAAATGAGTAAAATATGCTGTTATGTTAATTTTTAGCAAATGAGGACTATTTCTAGTAAATTGAATATATTGGGTTTTTATGGTGTAAATAAAAAATGTTATCTTAATTGGCTATCTTTACTCCCTCGACGATTATAGCCACTGAAAGTTGCATTTTTTTCATCAAGCGCGCTTTGGCAAACAATACAAAGCTGTACGCCAGGAAGAGCTTGGCGGCGTGCAATAGGGATGGCTTCACCACATTCAATACAAAATTCAGCGCTCTCACCTGAATGAAGTTGGCTACGCGCTTTGGCGACAGCATCATCAAGTGTGGCATCTATTTGCTCTTGTACGGCATTTTCATTTGCCCAACCGTTAGCCATAAAGACCTCCAATTATCGGACAGAAATATTGAATGGGTGACTTAATTTACTTTAACGGTAGCACCATATATATATGATCCATTCCATCTTCATCGTACATCCCACCTTCGGTTTGGTAACCTAACGTTTCATAAAATACAATCGCAGTATGCTGCGCTGACAGCCCAATTGTTTTAAATTGATGTTGTCTTGCATACTGCTCAACAAATATCATCAAATTACGACCCAACCCTTTACCTCGGTGCTGTTTGAGTACAGCAACACGGCCTACTTTTACAAGGCCATCTGAGCGTAAAATACAGCGTAATACTGCGACAGGGCTATCTTCTAGGTATAGCACAACATGTAATGCATGTTTATCATATTCATCAACGTCAATTTCAGCAGGGAAACCCTGTTCATGGGTAAAGACTTGTTGACGTAACTCGAATGCATCATCGACAAGTTCAGGAGAAGAGTGGCCTAGACTGTATTTTATCTGCATATTGGTATCTATATAGTGAAAAATTATTGAGATTATAATAGCGATACCAGAAGATAAACAAATACGGTTTTTGTGCTATTTATATATGACATACTTCAAGTTGTAGCGATTTGTGTTGAGGTGTGGTAACTGTGTTCACTTGCCGTCAGCTTTCGCGTTTTCTATTCTCATAGAACTCTGCTCGCTTGTTGTTTCATGCATTATTGTTCAATAAAAAAACAGGCCAATTGACCTGTTTTTAAATATGAGTGTTTAACTGAAAGAACTATTGATTTTTTGACTTTAGCTCTTCAGTTTTATTTTTAGCATCAGTTGCTAGTTCATCGGCCTTATTAATGGCATCAGTCTTAATTTCTTGGCTCTTTTCAGAGATTTTGTTATCGGCTTCTGATAGCTTGCTTTTTGCTGCATCAGTTAATTCATCCGCTTTTTTATCGGCTGAATCTTTAAGCTCTGATGCTTTGTCTGAGGCTTGTTTTTCAAGTTCATTAGCTTTTTGTTTAGCACTATCAGTGAGTTCAGATGCTTTTTGCTCACCTGAATCTTTCAATTGCTCAGCTTTTTCTTCAACCTGCTTCATTGTTTGATCAGTTTTTGAAGAATCGTCACAACCCGCAGCCATAGTGATGATGCCAGCTAAAATAAGGGCACCCAATATTTTCTGTTTCATAAATATATCCTTTAGCATGTTATGAGTGGGACAAGTTATGCATATAGCATTGATATAAATATAACGCATATTGAAAATAATGAAAAATAAGTGGTCTCTGAAAATAAGATGTAAGAATAGTTGGTAGAGAGTATGCTATCGCTGTATCAGTTAAAATGTATAAAAAACAATAATTATGCTAAAGGGTATGAGATATGAGTTATTATTATCTACTTGTTATCATTAAATTTGTAATTGGTTTTGCTATTGTTCTTACGCATATGAATTTTTCAGGGAAAACCCAGTTATCACAAATGACACCGATTGATTTCATTGGCAACTTTGTTTTAGGTGGGATAATTGGTGGAGTAATTTATAGCGACACTATACCGTTATATCAGTATGTTATTATCCTGCTGATCGGTGTTTCATTTATTTCTGGGTTAAACTACTTAACTAAAAAGTTTAACTTTATCCGGAACGTCACTATTGGTAATCCTATCCCTATTATTAATAAAGGGAAATTTATTATGGAAAATATATTAGAGAAGGGCAATAAAATTGATATTTTGAATATTTCTTCTCGAATACATGCACAAGGTGTTCACTCATTCCAAGAAATTTATTACGCACAAATTGAGCCCGATGGGCAACTCACTGTTATTTGTGACCCAACCAATATGCCTTCAGTGATTGTAATGAAGGATGGGATTGCTAGGTTATATGAATTACGATCTGTAGAGAAAGATGAGGCGTGGTTAAATCAGCAAATGCATGAGCAAGGGATTGAGGATCCTGATTCCATATTCCTCGCTGAGTTTTGGCAAGGCGAAGTTAAGTTTATTTTGCGAGATGGGAAAATACAGTAGTCAAATGATTTGTATAAAAATGGGAAGCTAGATTGCTTCCCATTTTGGGCGCTACAATTATTTTTTTAAATCATCATACAGCTTAAGTGATGATTTATTTTCAGGGTCGCCGATGTAACGCGGCTGTGGCTGAAATTCACTACTGAACAGACTTCTTTGTGGGATATAGCCTTGGTAGTTGATCCCTGCGAGATCAGACCAGGAATAAATGAAATCCATTGTGCTGTATGGCCGGCTGGTTTTGTCATTTAAATTGAATTGATGAGTTTGTAGCCATTCAGGTGATTGCCACACAAGGAATGGGACATTGTACATCACTTTAGTTGGCTTACCTTCCGTACGGCCTAATGTTTCATGCGGTGGAGTATCAAAGACATCTTCACCGTGATCTGAGAAGAAAACTAAGAACCCATTCTCTTTCGATGAATCAAAGTCTTTAATCAAAGTTGAAACTATGTAGTCGTTATAATGCTGCGCATTATCATAAGCGTTGTAGTCTTTGATTTGGTCGTCATTTAGGTTACTCGGTACTAAGCTATCTTTATTTTTAAACACAGCTTGGTCTTCTGGGTAACGGAACTCATAACGCATATGGGTGCCAAGTAAATGAACAACAATAAATTTCTTCTCAGCAGGATCAGCCAGTGCTTCTTTAAATGGCGCGAATACCACATCATCATAAATACGCGAACTCTGTGCCATATCGTTATTTAAATAATATTGCTTATCAGTCTGACGTGAAAATGCGGTTAATAACGTATTACGTTCAGTCATAGTTTGCTGATTGGTGATCCAAAATGTTTTGAATCCTGCCTGTTTCATCATATTCATGATAGAAGGGCGTGAATTAAATAAATCAGGTTCTGTTTGCGAAGCAAATGTGAGAATTTGCTGCAATGCTTCGATGGTATAAGGGCGCGATGTCACGACATCATTGAATACGGCTAAGTTGTCTGGATAGTTCTGTTTTAATTGAACTAACTCAGGCGTTGTTGGGCGTTGATAGCCATAGAGACTCATTCTATCTCGGCTAGTCGATTCGCCAATTACCAGCACAAACGTTCTTGGTGTATTGCCATTAGCATCAACAAAACTCTCTAATGGTGGAATTTTGCTGTTATCACGGATCAGTTCTTCCATATTCGCGAGCTGGTTTTTGTACAGAAAATATCCGCTCACAAACTGCCAAGGTGCGGCATAAGCCAGCTTGCTATTAATGTAAGACATGACATTGGCTATTGGTCTGTCTTGTTTAATCCCTTTATTGTAATAAGGCGCACCAAATAATATCCCTAAAACTAATAATGATACTACCATACGAGCCGGTACAGGCATGGTGACGGGTTTTAAGCGTGTCCATAGGAAAACTGCAACTAGGGTATAAATAAGGATAACTGCAATGACCTTAAAGCTAAGGTATTGTCTTAAAAATTCGCCAGCTTCATTAGTATTGGTTTCAAACATCACAAACATGACGCTTTGTGAAATTTGATGTCCATAAACTACGAAATAAGCTAGTGCGATGACAGACGAAAGCCAAAGAATAATACCAATAATACCGGCTACCAATTTAATTCGTTGCGGAAAAAACAACGCGGGTACTAGCCAAAGCGTACTGTACAGCAATGAGTCTCTAAGCCCGATGGTATTGCTTTGTCCTGTGACGACCACATAGATTTGTAGTAACGAGGAAAAGTACCAGAAGTAGAGGAGAAGCCAAAGTAAGGCGGACCAGCTAAATCTTTTAGCTTGTGTGGAATTAACCATAATTTATTGAACTCTTATTCTTAAGTTAAGTTAGGTAATAAGAAAAAATGCAGGAAATCAGTTTTTAGATTTTGCCCCAATAGTTTAGTTCAATAAAATAATTAGCTTGTTATTGATTTTAAACTTTATTGCTATTTTGTTTAATTTTACGTTATTGATTTGTCGTTTTTTGACTAATTTTGTCAAGGGATCATGCGTTTTTTAAGTGCTCTAGTGGCTGTTTTAATGCAGACGGTGTGGATGGTTGGTGGAATAATCGATTAAAAGGTGACGAGCGTGCATTGTTGCTAACATCATTCTGCAACATATGATATATAGAGGGTTCTATGTAATCCTATCTAATCAAAGGGTGAGGGCAAAATGTCAGATAACGCTTTTATTGTTTTTCTGAAATCATCCTTATTTATTCGGTTTGTCCTTTCAATTCTTATCATTGTTGATGGCTATATGATCATTACCCCTGTGTTAGGGGCTTATACTGACTATATTGACTGGCGTGCAAATGGCTTTAGTGAATGGCTAAAATCCCTCGGGTTCATGAAGTTGCTTGATATTCCACGCTTTTTACTCGGTATTTCGTTAATATTCTTATCGTTATTTATGCTTAATGGTGCGCGTATCGCCTGGGTATTTTCGCTGTTTTTATTGGCAATCATTGCATTTGTTGATTTGAAAATTGCAACGGAAAATATACATCAAGGCTATCTCTCTTTAGGCTTATTTGTTGCGTTAAGTGTGTTTTGGCGGCGTTATCACCATCATAGCTTAACCAGTGCTGGCTTTGTGGCAGTGACCTGCATTATTGCTTTGTTGCTCTATTCTATTTTTGGCACGCTTTATATTGGTAATGAATTTTTTCCTGTGGTGAAAGATGGAACAACAGCATTCTATTTTGCTTTAGTTTGTATGACGACCGTTGGATTCGGTGATATCGTTCCTGTTTCAACAGATGCTAGGATATTCACAGTTACAGTGATCATTCTTGGTATCACTATATTTACAACGTCAGTGGTTTATGTTGTTGGCTTGCTAGCTAAGGGAACAAAGGAAATTGTTCGTAAGAGGTTTTCTTATATGAAGAATCATTATGTTGTTATTGGTAGTACACCAATGGCAGTCAGTGTGTATCAAGGGTTAAAAAGTCGTGAGCTTCCCGTTGCTGTGATTTGCCAAGAAAGTCATCGGGCACATTATCCAGAAAAAGATAATATTGTTATCGGTGATCCTACAAGCACAGGGCTATTAGCAGAGGCGAATGTTAAACAGGCACAGTATGTATTAATCATGACTGATAGTGACGCTTTAAGTACTTTTGTGCTGCTAGGTGTGAAGCAATTAGCAAATAAAGATGTGAAAACGATCGTCTTAGTTAATCAAGAAAGCAATATGGATAAAATTCGTCTGCTAGAACCCGATATGTTGTTTTCACTTTCTTCACTTGGTGGTGAAGTTTTGATGAAGGTGCTTTGCGGTGAGACAATATCGAATGATAGCATCAGTGATATTCTGTTAAACAAAGTAGCGAAAAGCTAATAGCATCAAGTAACTAACAGGAAAAAAACACTATGCTAACTGCCGAGCAAATCAGTTGCCAGCGACAAAATAGGCTGCTTTTCCAGCAACTTGATTTTACTGTTCTACCGGGGCAAATTTTACAGGTAGAAGGACCTAACGGTGCTGGTAAAACAACATTATTGCGGATGATGGCAGGGCTTTTAAAACCAGATGAAGGGGATATTTTGTGGCAACAACAATCTATCCACTACCTAAAAGAAGACTTTACGCGGCACTTATTATATTTAGGGCATAAATCCGCGGTTAAATCTTTACTCACTCCCTATGAAAACCTACAGTTCTATTATCAAATGCACCATAAAAAAACTGCGGAAGAGCAAATGTGGGCCGCTTTAGAAGAGGTTTCTTTAATAGGTTATGAAGATATCCCTGTCGGTCAATTATCAGCAGGGCAACAACGTAGGGTCAATTTAGCAAGACTCTGGCTCAGTGATGCATCATTATGGATACTCGATGAGCCTTTCACCGCAATTGACGTTACTGGTGTTAAGCGCTTAACTGAGCGTTTTCATCAGCATGCAGATCGGGGCGGGATCATTTTGTTTACGTCACACCAAGCAATGTCTGGACATTTTGGCACTCTAAAGCTGACGGGCGGGTATGAATAATGTTTTTATTAATGATCAAAAGAGAGTTAAAAATTGCTTTTAGAAGCTTATCTGAACTGATTAACCCATTATGGTTTTTTTTGATAGTGATTACTTTGTTTCCTCTGAGTATTGGCCCTGAACCTCAATTACTTGCGCGTATTGCTGTTGGCATTTTTTGGGTTGCTGCTATTCTTTCGTCTTTATTATCACTAGAGCGTTTATTTAAAGACGATTACTTAGATGGATCACTAGAGCAACTTCTACTCGCTCCCTATCCGCTTTTTTTAACTGTTCTTGCCAAGGTGATTTCTCATTGGTTGGTGACCGGCGTACCTTTAATATTATTGTCGCCAATAGCGGCGTTGATGCTTTCATTTGATGCGAACACTTTATTTGTCTTGGTTGGTACATTGCTTCTAGGCACCCCGATCCTCAGTTTTATTGGGGCAATTGGCGCCGCGTTAACTGTTTCATTAAAAAAAGGTGGGGTACTTGTTAGCTTATTAGTGCTTCCTTTGTATATTCCAATCTTGATTTATGCGACGGGCACAATGGAAGCGCATAGTTTTAACATGCCTTTAAATAGTTATTTTGCAATATTAGCGGCTTTGTTTGCAGCAAGTGTCACATTTTCACCTATTGCAATTGCAGCGGCCTTGAAAATTAATGTGAGTAATGGCTAAGCAAGTAATGTGAATAAAAAATTTCAATCAGTAACATATAGAGCTGAGGAAAGGGATCATCTTCCGGTCAGAATAAAAATTCAAGATTTAGTGATTAATCATTCGAGCTACCCCTAAAAAAGAAAAGTTTTACTAATGGATCTTCCTATAAGGTGGCTGCCTGACACTTATCCATCTATATACCATAGATTGTTATCTTAACTAGTCTATTGTTATTTAGAAAAAGCAATCCGATTTATGTTACTAGCTAAAAGAGATATCCAATTAGGCCCTCTGAAATTTGTCACTATTGTACTGAAATTCAATGTTTATTTTTCCAATAAAGGATATTCATTTTTTGATGTGGATAGTCTTGTATCGGTTATTTTATGATTGCCTTTGCTCAAATAGTATCTTATAAAGATAAATCAATAATGACTATCAATTGAAATTACCCTATATATTTTTATAAATATCGAATGGTGAATTGTTATTTATGTAACAACTTAATGATATATATTACCATTAAAAACTCATTTAAACTGTTTTTAATTTAAATATACTCTTAATAATGAACTTGTATTAAAAAAATTCCCTTATCGTTAATGTGTGGTTAACGACATTTAACAAGTATATTAATCAAAAAAAATGCAAAAAATCAAAAAAAATTAAACTTTTGTTTTTTTAACATTTTTTGTTTTTTAAATTGAAAAGCATAACATTAAATTAACATGTGGATTTGTAATTGATTGAAATTAAATGAGTTATTTTTAAGTGAAAATGAGTTAACAAAAGAAAAACATTGTAGTGATATTAATTAGCATATTTGACGTAACTATTATTATTCGATTATTATTATTCGCATCGAATGAGGCGTACATTATTATATGGTATTTACTGGTTTGACCTGTTTTGTTATCAAGGTTGATTCAGACTTTATTCTATTTGTTAATGTACGATTTCTATTATAGTTCGTTAATATAATTGTTGTTTTGGTAATTAAAGGTATTCACTTGTACAGTGATTATTCTCTGATAACAGGAGTCAATTGTATTTAAAACCAATTAAATAAGTATTTAAGAGAGATTTTTTCATTATCACTTAAAACCTATTTCATTACTTTAATATTATTATTGAGAGGTGGACTAGTGCCTTTTTTAAAGCTTTCACTAGAAGATAAAAATGCTTTTACGGTATCTATTGGTGAGGAGTTAAAGTTTTTTAGAAAAAAAAAGGGACTTACTGCGAAAAAAGTGGCTGAAGGGATCAATGTTTCACAGCAGCAAATGTCTAGATATGAGAGGGGACAATCTCATATAGCAATAGATACATTACTGATCATTCTTTATAAATTAAATGCTCCGATAGATTTGTTTTTTTATAAAGTTTTTGAAAGATTGAAAGAAAAAAATACTGATATATTTTATAAGTATATCTCCTTATTTGGCTCACTAAAAAACTATCCGATGCTAGCGGCTTATATGAATGCGAAAGATGATTTTTTTTCTTTCTATTCAAATAATCCAAAGGTGGGGAAAAGATAGGTTAGTATTATTGGGTAATACTAACTGATTAAATATTATATGAACACTTTTACAATTACAGTGAATTAATCATTGATTAATTTCTGTTTAAAGGATTTTTTAAGAGGAACGAGAAATCATGAATAGCAAAACTATTTTAGCATCTATTTTATTATTCGCTTTTGGTAGTGCAAGTGCAGTCAGTGCGGAAGCAGTTAAGGATCAGGGTCATGGTAAAGTGACATTTAAAGGCTCAATTATTAGTGCGCCTTGCTCTATTTCTCCTGATTCTGTAGACCAAACAGTTCCACTAGGTGAAGTGTCTAATATGGCTTTAGTTGACGGTGGGAAATCGACACCACGAACTTTTGATGTGAAATTAGAAAACTGTAATGTTGCAGATATCAAGCAAGGTGTACAGCTAACATTTACAGGTGCATCAGCTAGTTTTGATAAAACAGGTAAGACACTGGGTATCGTTGGTACCGGTGCTGGTGCTGGCGTTCAAATTACTAACGGTGGTGGCAATATATTAACTCTAGGCCAACCAACACCATTCCAAAAAATACAACATGGCGATGATACATTATTATTTTCTGCTTATTTGATTGGTAATGGTGGTGATGTGTCTACGATTACTTCAGGTGACTTTAGTGCAGTTGCAGACTTTACATTGAATTATCAGTAATTATTTATAAATACTTATTGATAAGTATGAATAAGGATCCTTGCGGAGAGAGTATGTTTTGCCTTTCAGGTTATAGGAAATATTTAAGCTGTATTATCGGAGCTATTTTTACTTGTACTGCATATGCAGAAGGTACGGTAAAAATGTATGGAAGTATTATCGAAACAGCTTGTGCAATCGATGTTGGAAGCCGAGACCAAACTATCGATATGGGAAGTATTCCAATTAGCCAAATTAAACGAGATGGCCAAGGACCGGCTCGTCCTTTTACAATTAGATTGGTGAATTGTACTTTTGAACGTGAGGATCCTAACCAGCCAGACTGGAAGTATTTTCGTGTAACATTCGACGGTGAACGAGAAAATAAACTGTTTGCAATTAGTGGTGAAGCTAAAGGTGTTGGGCTAGAAATACGTCGTCAAGATGGTGAAATGGCGGTTCCTGGGCAAGCGATGTCCCCCCAGGATTTAACGCAAGGAACACGCGATTTAATTTATCAACTAAGGCTAGTTGCTGATCATCATTCATTACGGTCAGGTTTATATCATAGTTTAATTCGCTTTAAACTGGATTATGAATAAAGGTAACTATCTGTAGGAAAGTCATTTTATTTCCCCCATTTTAAAATTTGAGTAAATTTAAAAGGTCGCATTCATGGCCATACGTTATATTAAAAATAAGTTCAACTTAATATCTTGCTCTAATTTATTGGGAGTAATTATTACATTGGTTTTAGGTTTTAATTCGCATGTTAAGGCTGATGATATTAAATTTAATACTGATGTTTTAGATGTGAATGATAGAGATAATATTGATTTGAGTCAATTCTCCCATCCTGGGTATTTAATGGAGGGCGAATATGATTTTACAGTTTATGTAAACAAACAAAGTTTATCGGAACAAAAGATTAATTATTATCAATCACCCACAGATCCCAAGAATACAGATATTTGTTTGTCACGTGAATTAGTGAAAAAACTAGGACTAAAAGAAAAGATATTATCATCACTAACATGGTGGCATGAACAGGAGTGTTTAGATCTGTCGAGCATTCCGGGTACCAATATTAGAAATGATTTATCGACGTCGTCACTTTATATCAGCTTACCACAGGCTTATTTAGAATATACCGCTGATAACTGGGATCCACCAGAAAGGTGGGAGGATGGTATATCTGGGGCTGTTTTTGATTATAACTTTAACGGCCAAGTTAGTGAGCAATTACGCAGCAAGCACAATACAAATTATGCATTAACGGGTAATGGAGTCACAGGATTTAATCTAGGGCCTTGGCGATTACGGGCAGATTGGCAAACACAGTTAAATAAGACTTCAGGTGGGAATTCTTCTCATACCTTTGACTGGGCTAGATATTATGCATATAGAGCAATTAGAACGTTAAATGCCAAGCTGTCATTAGGAGAGACATATTTTTCGTCGGATATCTTTGATAGTTTTCGTTTTACAGGTATGAGCCTGATCACGGACACCAATATGTTACCACCTAACTTGCGTGGCTATGCCCCAGAAGTAACCGGTGTTGCAAAGAGTAACGCGACGGTAATTATTAGTCAGAAAGGGCATATTATTTATCAAACTCAAGTTGCTGAAGGTCCATTTAGGATCCAAGATTTGAACGACGCTATTGCTGGTGAATTAGATGTAAAAGTTGAAGAGCAAAATGGCTCTGTGCAAACTTTTACTGTTAATACTGCAACAGTTCCATATTTAACAAGGCCAGGGCAAGTAAGGTATAAATTAGCAATGGGCCGACCTTCTGATTGGCACCACCATGTGAATGGTCAATTATTCTCGAGTGGTGAATTTTCTTGGGGGGTTAATAACGGTTGGTCACTTTATGGGGGGGCCGTCGGTTCAAAAAATTATATTGCGACAGCGGTGGGGATCGGACGAGATCTAATGGCTCTAGGTGCATTATCTTTCGATGTTACGCGTTCGCAGGCTAAATTACATCATCAATTTTATCAAGATGATAAATCTTATGGTGGTAATTCATATCGTTTAAGTTACTCAAAGCAGTTCGATAGTTTAAATAGCCAAGTGACATTTGCGGGTTATCGTTTCTCAGATAAACATTTTATGAGTATGTCTGAGTTTATGGATGCAGAGGATTCAGGTATGCATCAATATAGCAGTAAAGAGCTATATACGATCTCCTATAATCAGCAATTGCCTAATTTAGGTATAAGCTTATTTTTTAATCTTGATCATCAGACATATTGGGATCAGCCTAATAATGACCGCTATAGTATTTCGTTCGCACGATATTTCGATATGGGGCGGGTTAGGAATATTAATTTTAGCTTAACAGGCTATAAAAATCGTTATCGTAATACAGATGACAATGGTTTATATGCTTCTATCTCTGTTCCATGGGGAGAAAGCGGAACTTTAAGCTTTGATAGTAATTGGGATCAGGGCGAAAACATACAAAGGGCAAGTTATTACGACAATATTGATGAGAGCAGTAATTATCAACTTAATACAGGTTGGGGACGTTCAGGTGGTGTAGTTGGTGGATTTTATACCTATCAAGGAACATTAGCTCAGATTAATGCTAATGCGACTTACCAACAAGATAGATATCGATCCGCGGGATTATCAATGCAAGGTGGCTTTACTGCCACTCAACAAGGTGCAACATTCCATCGCTCAAATCAATTAGGTGGAACACGAATATTTATTGATACAAATGGCGTGCCTGATATTCCATTACATGGTTATGGTGCGGTGGTGACATCAAATCGTTTTGGGCAAGCCGTCGTTACTGATGTTAATAGTTATTATCGTAATCGGTTAAGTATTGATGTTAATGAGTTACCTGATAATGCTGAAATTACTCATTCAGTTAAACAGGAGACCTTAACAGAAGGTGCAATTGGTTATGAGAAGTTTAATGTGATCGCAGGACGAAGTGCTATGGCTATTCTGCGTTTGTCGGATAATACACATCCACCTTTTGGAGCGACTGTATTTAATGCAGAAAACCAGCAAGTGGGTATTGTTGGTGATAATGGTAGTGTATATCTAACAGGGATAATTCCAAATGGTAAGTTGAAGGTACATTGGGATAGTAAAACGCAGTGTCAAATAGTATTACCACAAACGTTATCACAATCTAATGGATTAATTGTTGATTGGTTATTACCTTGTACATCAACTCACTAAAGCTAACTTGAGTATGTTATTTTAAAAAATAGATAGAGTAGATTTTAATGAAGAATTTAGATTTAATTGTCAATGTGATTAAAAATAATCACAGAAAAATATCGTTTACAATTTTAATGCTAATGACACTATTGAGTATATCTTCAGCTAATGCTGCGATTGCACTTGATCGTACTCGTGCGATTATCAATGGAGATGAAAAATCAATTAGTTTAAATATTAGTAATGAAAATAAACAGCTGCCTTATCTTGCTCAAGGGTGGATTGAAAATGAAAAAGGTGAAAAGATCACTAAGCCATTTACAGTATTGCCTCCAGTGCAGCGTATTGAGCCTAATGAGAGAAGCCAAATAAAAATTCAATCTTTACCTGATGTCATGAGTTTACCACAGGATAGAGAATCGGTATTTTATTTTAATTTACGTGAGATACCTCCGGTAAGTAATAAGCCAAACTCACTGCAATTGGCATTACAAACACGAATTAAATTATTCTATAGACCAAAATTGATTATTCCATCTCGTGAGCAATTAGAAAATCCATGGCAAAAAGAATTAACACTTAATCGCCAAGGGGATAAATATATTATCAAAAATCCAACACCTTATTATATTACGATTGTCGATGCTCAGGAAAATAAAAATGCACAAACTGTTAAAGGATTTGAACCTTTAATGATCCCGCCAAAGAGTCACCAAACATTAAATTTTAGTGCTGCTCTGTTAGGTAATAGACCTATTTTAACCTATATCAATGATTATGGTGGTAGACCAACACTGACATTTGAATGTCAGAATAATACTTGCCAAGTGGTCAAAGAAAAATAGTTCAGCTATTTATTTTCTTAAACATTTAGGAAATATAATGAGAGTAATCAATCACTACCAACAATACGTTTTAGGCGTCGGGCTGTGCCTTGTCTCTGCATTTTCTGTCGCAACTGATTTTAGTAAGATTAACAATTGGGATGTTGATGGTGAACATGGTGTCTTGCATGTTCATGGTGCCTTAACCGAAAGCGCCTGCCGATTAGCCATGTCGTCTGCATGGCAAACTGTAGAACTTGGTAATTTAGGAACAGCAAGAGTACAGAAGGTTGGACAGCAAGGAACGCCTATTGCTGTTCATTTACGCTTAGAAGATTGTTTGGTAGGTGAGAGCCGTAATTATAACAAACTTGGAAATTTATTATGGGCTCCTGAAATGCCAGCATTAAAAATTCGCTTTCTAGCACCAGCTGATAATAATAATTTAAGTTTGGTTAAAGTTAACGGTGCTGAAGGTATTGCTTTATTGTTGAGTGATGCGAGCAAACATAAAATTGTATTAGGAGAGTTTAGCCCTCTGACATTGTTAACACCAGGGCAAAATGAATTAACCTATTATATTACACCAGTTCGTACTAAAGCGGGTGTTAATCCTGGTGAATATCATGCTCAAATACAGTTTCAATTAAGCTATGACTAGGGGTGAAAAATGGAAAATCCTAATTCATTCTTTCAGTATTTAAGCTATTTTATTATTGGATCCTTAGCTGCCATTTCGATGGGGCCAGTGAATAGCCTTGCGGATGATTATGTCTCTAATGTGAAGATAACGGTCTCTGTTTATGGAGAACCTGACTGTACGGTTAATGGTGGAAAAACAATCGATGTCGATTTTGGTGATGTTTATGACATTTTAATTGATGGTACGGGCTATAAACGATTACCTATAGAGTATGATTTGCAATGTAAAGAATTAGCGAAAAACTCCCTCAATATGATTTTGAAGTGGAATGAAACAATAATTGATGGGAAATCAGTAATATCAACGAATTATAAAAGTTTTGGTATAGCCGTATATCATGACAGTACTCAGCTAAATAATAATAGTAGTATTAACTTTGCATATAATAATTCACCTAAATTGTATGTTGTACCAGTAAAGTCAAGTAAATCTGAATTTAATGAAAATGGTAAGTTTACTGGCAATATGACAATGATTATTAACTATCAGTAGAATTATGAAAATGAAAAACTATACAACTTTCCTTTTTGTTTATTTAGCAAGTAGTATGTCTTGTGCTTATGCAACGTCTTTTGATATCAATTTACATGGGAATTTAATTAACTCTCCACCTGATTGTATTGTAAATAATAATCAGAGTGAAATTGTCCATTTTGGTGATATTCTACTTACAAGAATAAATGGTGAAAACTATAAAAGGTCAGTTCCATTGAAGTTGTCTTGTAACCATTTATTAAAAAATAGTTTAAAAATGACATTGCAAGGCGATACGACATCATTTGAATACAATGGTGCACTAAAGACCTCAAATGAAAAATTAGGCATTATATTTTTTGTCGGTGATAAACGAAAAGCGATTAATCAGCCAATAATGATTGATTATAACAGTCTGCCAAAGTTAGAGGCTGCCCCGATCAAAAATGATAAGGCAAATTATAGTGAGATAGATGGTGGTTATTTTACTGCATCATCAACACTGAAAATTGAGTATCAGTAAGGGCAATCTATGTTTAAGTTATATGTAAAAAAGCTATTGCTAAGGCTGGTTGGTTATTGTGTTATATTTATAGTTGATATCCATATGTCGCAAGCAAATTGGCAATTTGATGGAAAGCTGATTATTCCTCCTGTGTGCCAATTATCACAAGAAAATCCAATTAATATTTCATTTGGTAAAGTTGCGATTCGCAAGATTGATGGTATTAATTTTAAAAAGGATATTCCTTATCAATTGAAGTGTGATGGGGATATTAATCAGCCATGGGATGTGAGTCTGAAATTTAGTGGGCAGCTAGCAGGTAATGGTTTTGATAAATCAACACTAAGCACTAGAACAGCTCTCAATAAAGATAAACTGGGTATTCAACTGCAAAATTCGGGCAAGCCTCAACCTCTGAATGAATATTTTTCAATCAATATTAAGTCGCCTCCTGAGCTTTCAGCTGTCCCTATTAAAAAATCTGGCGATAAATTAGTTGCTGATAATTTCACTGCCACAGGAACATTAATGATCGATTTCCAATAACTAACGGAATAAAAGATGATAGCCATTAAGCTAGTTAGATGTATATCACTAATTTTAATCATATTTTTTAGTTGCCTATCTTTTTCTGATACAACGGTGAATTTTGATGGGGTCTTAATTGAGGATGCCTGCGATATATTGCCTGGTGATGACAATATAGAATTAAATTTTGGCACTATTATTGATAAATACTTATATTTAAATACACGAAGTTGGAGTCAGCCATTTTCAATACATCTTATTAATTGCGATTTGTCCGTAGGTAAAGAAGTTAAAGTGTCTTTTATGGGTGTTGAAGATAAGCATCTACCAAAATTACTTGCATTAGATGATTCAAGTCAGGCTAAAGGTGTTGGAATAGCCATTAATGATGCCACAGGAAACTTATTAGCGATTAATAGTGGTGTTTATTCTAAACCATTAAAAAAAGGTAATGATGTCCTTGATTTTAGTGCCTATGTACAAGGTGAGCCACAAGCCCTAGCAAATAAAAATTTAGTGCTAGGAGAATTTACAGCGACGGCAACATTTAAATTAGAGTATGAGTAAATTTAATCCTTTAATTTATGTTCAATTAGAGAAATGAAATGAAGAAATTTTTGATGTTGATATTGGGTATATCTTTGTTTTCGATATACCGTTTAGCTAATGCGGGTGCCTTTGTTATGCCTGTAAAAATGTGGACAGATTGGTTAGGGGTCAGAGTAGAGCAACGTATTATTGCTTGGAGTGAAGATGATAATACATTGAATCCTTGTTATGGTTTGCCGGAATGTTGGGTTGGGCCTGATGTATTATATCCACGAAGAACTCCAGGTTTGTATGGTTCTTGCATTGAGGCTGGAAATTGTTTGCAGATAGGAGGGTATCGAACTAGAAAGGAAGTTGCTGAAGCATATAATCAGAAATTTCCTTTGCCCCATAATTTCACATTTACAATAGCTTCATCAGATGCAACATGTGTGGGATTATTTTATATCAGAACCAGGCCAACAATGAGTACTGCAGGTCAAGGTATTAAATGGCCTGGAAGTACTTGTGGTAAATTACCACCAATAAATCAGCATTGCAGTATTAATTTACCCCCGACAATTGATCATGGCTCTCTGAGTAATAACAATCTAAATGGAAGTAAAAAATCGATAACAGGGAGTATAAATTGTACTCAAGCGGGAGCACTGAAATTATATTCTCATTCATCAACAGGTGAAAAAAATGTATATTTAAATTCTGAGAAAACACTTTATTCAATGACATTTATTAATGGTCAGGATGGATGGGGTGGGGCTTATATTAACACATCTGGAAATAATCTTTCTTCACCATTTACCTTCACTTCAGAATTAGAAACGTCAGGTAATGTTAAACCTGGTAATTATTCGGGTAGCGCAGTAGTTTTACTGTCATTTTTATAAAATGCTAACTTTTTATCAATAAAATAACTAAGATTCGACCTTTATGACAATAGCTAATTTAAGAAAGTATGAAATGAATAAAAAGTATCCATTGGCCTATAAGGCTGGTCAGCAGCTAAAAGCATTACGCTTACAGCAAGGATATACTATCACCAATTTTGCTTATTTATTGAATGTGAGTGCACAGCAATTATTTAGGTATGAGCGAGGGGTGAATCGTATTGATATTGACACTTTGATTCGCGGATTAATATTACTTAATGTCAAGCTTGATGAGTTTTTTGCTTTATTGATAGCAGTTGATCAGGATCTGCAAAGCAAGGTAGATTAGATTAATTATATGTTTTATTAAAAATAGCACTAGTATGTCTAGTGCTTTTGTTATTTCTAAGTGTGTTAATATTTGAAATTTATTAACTTATGTAAAATTGTCATTTTTATTGTTGTTTTTGTCATTATATCTACGTTTTTTTCTAAAAAATAAATTTAAGTTACTATCATTTGACTAAATTAATAAACTAGCTGTAAGATAAATTTTATGTGATTTACTTATTGAAATAATTTAAATGAGTAGAGCTATTTTTTTTCTTGTATAATAGGTGAATAATTATAGTCATAAAAGGAGGTGATTATGGATAATAGTGATTTAAATAGCATGGTTTCATTGTACTTTAAAAATCTTAGAAAAAAACAGCGAATAAAAGGCTATGAATTAGCTCAACGATTAGGGCTTAGTCAACAGCAATTGTCTCGTTATGAGACAGGGAGAGTTAACTTCAATATCACGTTAATTAATCAGCTGATGATAGAGTTAAACGGCAATTGGGCCGATTTTATAAACAAAACTGTTAACGTTAACAATCAGTTGGAACTTGAGCAATCAATAGAGAGCGAAAGTATTTATTTGAAAATACTGAGTAAAAGTTCAAAGAATTCTTGGGCATGATTGATTTTAAACATATAATCTAAAATGTTTTGCAGTGTGTGTTGCATACTTATTAGTATGACGTTGGCTATATTCGTCATACTTCAAGTTGCAGAGCTTTTCGTTGAGGTATAAGTGACTTTGTTTAGCTAGCTGAGTCACTGTGTTTATCTATGCCCCCGTCTACCTTCGCTTGTCGCCTACCTGCACCTCGAATTATTTAGAGTATATAAGTAGTGATCAGCTCATTCATTATGATTTTTAAAATTACAGTAATTATTCTGTTATCTGATCTCACTGTAGTACAGTGATGAGCTGAAATTAGTTCTTCAAAATAACAAATATCGAGAGTAGCGTTTTTAGCTATGTTGATGTGATTATAGAACGTGTACACTACGGTTTTATTATTACATTTTATTTACAAAATAGCGCATTTCTAGGTAGGACACAGCTCAATACATATATTATATCTTGCTAAGATAAATCTTAAAAAAGATATTATCAATACATAAAACGCATATTACGAGTAATTTGAACATAAGATTATTTTTTGTTAGAGTGTTTTTCGGTCAAAATAAACGGTATGTGAGTATATTTTTTGTGTGAATATTTTCAATTGTGTCTAAATGTAAATAAATAACCTTTTTTTTTATATGTTATTTTTATAACGCATTGTTATTGTTGGTTTTTTGTTTTTGTTTTTGTTTCTTGAGTAAATGTAAAAGTGCCCCGTTTTAATAGCTTCCCACTCTTTATTTATAGACTTTGATTTCCTAAATCAATTATACAAAGCTATCAGTTGGTTTTACTATCTGCTTACAAAATATTTGCACATGACTTTAACTGCATTTATTAACGCATACTGATTAATATACTTATTTTATATAAGGCTGGGATTTATGGATTATCTTGCAGATGAAATAAACAGAAAAATAGGGCTATATATAAGAAAAATAAGAAAAGAAAAAAACCTATCAGGGTATCAGTTAGCGACAATGTTAAAGGTCAGCCAGCAGCAAGTATCTCGTTATGAAACTGGGCAAACAAAGCTAACCTTTGAAATAGTCGACAGTATTTTGGTTGTTTTAAATAAATCATGGCGAGATTTATTTAATACGGTCATGGATGAACACGATAATAATCGGGTAAATGATGCTATCAATAAAGATAGAACATACTATCAAATCGTCGGCAATACCTCTAATAAATTGTGGAATTAGTCTTTTTGTTATCTGAGTTTAATCTGGAGCATCATAGAAATGAACATTTATTTAAAATAAATTGAGTTTTTGATTAGCACTACCTATTGATGAAATAGGTACTTCCAAGTAAGGAGGGTAAAATTAGCATGGATGCCAGTTTTTAAAATAGCTTCGAATTAATTCGAAAGTTAGGTTTTTATTTTTATAATTCTAATTAATTACATTTAATAAAGGATCCTGATAACAGTATTCTTTGTACTATGTATTTAATTTTGTCACAGATATGAATAGAGAGAATAATATGTTCAATAAAAAAGTGTCGTCTGTATTGCTATCCACTATTATTGCTGCTTCTTTTGCAACCGTTGCTCATGCAGATACACGTACTGCACAAGCCACGGCGTCATGGCAGGCAACTGCTATTAAAGATACAACTAGTATGCTAGTTGTGACCCCATTAAAAAGCTTAACCTTTAATTATGCAGAAGGGCAAAAAAGCTTTAACCAACAAAACGGTGCTTTTGATATTGCTATTCAAGGGCAAGCGGGAGCAACAGATTTTAAATTATCATCAAAAATTATTGCTAATACATTAGCAAGAACAACTGACGACTCTAAGTTGACTGTTGGTGTTAAATGGAATGGTGAAGATCTGAGCAAAACAACCGATACTGTTTTGATTGATACTTCTAAAAATCTGACTTCAGGTTTAGATAATTTAGCAGCTAAAGGTATTTATGACGGTTCTGATCGTGCAACCGATCGCGGTGAATTTACATTCGTTATTGCTAGCGCGGAAGCGAAAGGCGCATCAGCTGATTTTAAATCACTGACCGATGGTACATGGGATGGTGATGTGAAAGTTCAATTCACAGCAAGTTGGGATGGTGATTTTACTCCAGCTCCAGCGCCATAATATTTAATAGATATAAACATATATTGAATATTTCAAGAACAGCTAAAGCAACCAACCAATGAAATACTAAAAGTTGGTTAGTTTAACTAATGCTGTAACCTGATGTATGACGTTTAATACCGCGATAAAGATAGTATATGGAAATAGTATCTTTATCGTCATTATTTTTGAATTATTATCATGAAAAAAATAACTTTAGTTATTATTTTATTGTTATTACCACTTAAAAGTAGTTTAGCCATTAATGTCGGCAATATTACTGAAATTATTGACTCTGATGATAGCACATTAGCTAAAGAAGTAGAGAATACGGTTACTACTGCAAGATTGGTTAATTTGAGTATTGAGAAAATTGATTCCCCATTAGAAAACGGGAAGGTTTTATCAATTAGTGATCCCAATGAAATTTTATCTACCCCTGCTAATTTAATTTTACCGGGTAATGCAAAGGATATCTTTAAGATTATATATCAAGGTCCAAAAGATGATAAAGAGCGTTATTACCGATTAAATTGGAAAGACGATCCAATTGGTGAAAGCGGAGCAACTGAAAGCGCTAAGTCGGCATCGGCTACAACGTCTGCAACTATTAGCACCATATTGGTTGTTGCCCCAAGAATTGAACGATTTGATTACAAATATGAGAATTCGCAAATTTCTAATTTAGGTAATAGCTCTTTCCGAATTGTTGCTTCTGGTCCATGTTTGGCTACAAAGAAAGAAAGTGGTGTAGATGGTATTTGTCGCGAGCGTTATTACCTTATGCCCCATTTAGCCGTGAAATTACAGCTTGTCGATCTCTCAAATAAAAAATCTAGCGTAGGTATTTGGCACAAAGGAGAGTTCATTGTTGTCAAATAATTAGAATGGGCTTTAATCATGCGTAAGAGTGTTGTTGCTATATCAATAATGGGTGTTATTTTTTCAGGCTCTATTAATGCTAATGGAATGAAGAGTATAAAAGTTGGTGGGTATATTATTCCTCCTGCATTTGTTATGGCTTTAGAGGAAGGCATGACTGTACCTGTATTCTTACGCTTAAATGATGCAGATAAAAATAATCAAAGTGAAGATAAAATAGCGGATGCAGTGATTGTTATCGATCAGGATAAGATAAAGCTATCGAGTATTCATCTTATTGATAATACGCAAGGACCTAAATTAAATGACCAATTAGTTGAGAAAATCGATAATCAACAAAATGTTTTTTTTAATGAAAGTAATAGTATCGTGATGAGTCACGATGCAATATTGCAGTTGAATATCTCTTCTTTTAATTTATCTTTAGATGTTGATAGGCAAGCATTTGCACCTCAAGAACGAACTAGGCAATCGTCATTAGGAAATTCATCTGTTGATTCAGTCTCCGCAGTGGCTAACTATGATCTTGGTGTTTTTCAAAGCCAAGTCAAAAATGCTAAAAATACCTCTAGTAGTTATTTCAATTTAGATACATTATTTGCTCTTGCAGAACATCATGTGAATGTTAATGCATCTGCTTATAGTATTGGTAAATCAAACTCGAATGTTGAACTCTATCGTGCAATGTACGAGCGAGATTTTAATGGTTTTCGCTTTGCACTTGGGTTAATGAGCACATGGAATTTACAGTCTATTGCTAGTTTGACAACGTTAAGTAGTAGCAAAATTTATGCAGCGTCAATTGGTAATAATTCCTCAAGCCTCATGGTTAATAAGCAACAATCGTTGACACCAATTTATGCTTTCTTGAATAGTCCTGGCGAAGTACGAATTTACCGACAAGGTAAGCTATTAAATATTCAAAATTTTCCTATGGGTAACTATGAGGTTGATACTAGTGTATTACCTTATGGTATTTATGAAGTCACGATTGAAACCGTTGTTGATGGTAAAGTTGTGACGACACAAAACCAAACCATTAATAAATCGTTTGGCGCTATTGGACGAAACTTTGATAAGACCAATTGGGAAATTTATGGTGGTTATGTTGATTTCGATAAGAAAAGCTATGTACGAGGTGAAAATTCACATACGCAAACACCAGATAAAAGCTATTTATTAGGTGCTTCGATCGCAAAAAGTTTCCCTATATTCTCCGGCTTAAGCTTAACCATGTCTAACTATGGTTTTGACAAATTTTTAGTTAATGAAACTAGTGTTAATGTTGCTTTAAATGAGCATTTATCAGTTTCTTGGCAAGGAATGTTAGAAAATCATGGTAGCCATCGAAATATTGGTACTATTACTGTCAATTTGCCTGATGGATATGCATCATTATGGGCATCAAGAGAGAAGACTGTTATCAAAGGGGATTTACCACTTTATGATGCAGATAGCTATTCTTATGGTGGTACTTTTAACTTTGATAAAGTGATCGACAGAGCTGGCAGTTTTACCATTAGTAATACCCGAGATCGCCGTGTTGGCAGCAATTCCATTAACTATGAATATGCGAATACATTATTTTCAGGTCGCTACGGAACCGTTGGGTTAAGGGCTGGTGTTCAGCGTTATCATTATGATAATCAAAGCAGTACTAATGAAAAATATATCAATCTTGATTTTTCATTACCATTATCAACTTGGCTCAGTACAGGTGTTTCTTCAACTAATGGCAATGTAAAAGCCAATATTTATGCGAATAAAAATTTTAATGATTCTGTAATTACGAATGCAGGGGTGTCTGTCTCTAAACTAGTACGGGATAAAAATAATGGAGAGTCAGATTTCTCAACGTTAGCTTATGCTTCTTACGATATGAAATATAACTCAGGTACGGTCACGCTAAATCGACCTGATAATGATAGGCTTAATGGTAACTATACTTCACGTGGCTCAGTCGCTTATAGCAATGGGATGGTGACGCCAAGTGGTCAACAAGGTAAATCAGGGGTGATTATTAACTCTGAGATCAACGGTAGTGGAAGTATGGTTGCAAAAGTAAATGGTCAAAATTATCCAATTAGTGGGAAAAATACGTTTATTCCACTATCACCTTATTCTGACTACGACATTCAATTAATGAATGATGGAAAATCAAAAGATAGTTTCGATATTGTTTCTGGGCGGAATAAGTCTGTCACATTATATCCAGGTAATATTGCATTTTATCAGCCAGAAGTTAGGCAATTAATCACTGTATTCGGCCGTCTTAAATCACCAGATGGTGAATTTATTAAATATGCTTCAATACGTAACCATATTGGAAGGACGAAGACGGATAAAAATGGTGAATTTTCGATGGATGTTGATGTTCGCTACCCAGTTATTTCGCTATTACAAGAAGATGAAAAAACAATTTGTGAGGCAGATTTAAATCTACAAGGTGCTAGAGGTGCTTTGTGGGTTGGTGATGTGACTTGTGAACCTCAATCTTCAATTGCGAAAAGATAGTGAGAATTTACTAATGCATAAAAATAGACTCTTTGTATTTCTTATTTGTACCATTATGAATGGTTTCATGGCAGGAACTGTACAAGCTGCGAATGTGACTAATAGTTATGTATTCATTGAGAATAACGTTGATGATGAATATTTTATTACCCCGAGATCGACCGATCCACGTTTCTCTGGGTCGAATAAATACACTCGTTATTCAGGGACATCACAGTTAAGTTTAGGTTATATGGGGTATGTGAATACCAGTATTCGAGCTAATCAAAATGTTGATATTTGGTTAGAAAATTCACCGATAGATCGGCCATTTACGGGTAATCGGTGCATGAGAAACTCTTGCACCGATAGTTCGGGATACTGGCCTGCTCAATATATGGGCAAGGACGGAGCCTATAAAATTGTACAGAGTGATGTTCGTGGCGAATCTAATTATGCGAGGGGGATCTTTAGTGATTCCGCATATCAATATTTTCTACAATTACCTGTTAATACTACCGAGACATATAGCTATCGAGCTTGTATGACACAAACCGATTATGACCCAAGTAAAGGCGGATCTTGTAAAGCTGTTGGCGGTACTATCATTGCCTCGCATGAATTTAATATTACTAAATCTGGTCATATAAAACTGACATCGACAGGCGCACTACAAGAAATTTTTATTGATAGTAATGGAAATCCAAGCATAGGACTAGGATCTGAGTTTTGTCGTATCGGGATTATTTCAAATCAAAGTGGGATCATTTGTCAAGTTATTGATCAGGAAACTAAAGGTGACATCTTTACTAATATTAGATTGAGTTTGAAAATCAATAATACATTAATTCCTTTCACCCCCGGAGGAAATACAATTTTGATAGGGCCTGATGACGGCACTAATAGTTGGTACAATTATAACTCAACATATCAGGCGAATTATTACTTTAAACCGACGAATAAACATGTCTCTATATTTCTATCAAATACCTTTTTTAAACAACTCATTAGTCGTAATGTTGACTTTACTAATAGCCAAGATTTTTTCACCTTTTCATTTACTAATACGGCGGTACCACAATCAGGGTATTATGAGTTTACACCATCAAATAAGATGATCATTAAACCAAGAGACTATGGGATCAGTATTATTCCAGCCGATTTTAATCCTGTTCAATCTAAAACAGGAAAAGTTGGTAGTGATGAACCGCCTATTGAGTTCAACTATATCGTTACTACCAGCGGCTTTCGTCAAGCCGATTCAATTACCGCTAAAGTCGATGGCCCTTCTGTAGCTTTAAAAGGGCAAACTTATTGCCTTTTCTCATCAGACGATGAAAAATTTAAAGTGCCATTCTCTGCTTATCTTTCATTTAAAAATGAAAATGGTAGTGAAGCATCATATCGAGCAAGCTGTGATAGCAATGAAATATCACTTAAAAATGCCTTATGGTCAGAAACACCATGGGATAAGCCGAATCAAGACCTTGGGTCTTTTTATCGTACTAATTTGGACTTATCGTTTCCAATGAATGATTCAAATTCATTGTTTACATTGGATGGGATTGATTGGCTAGGAACGGTATCAGCAAGTGGTACAGTGACGGTTAAAGCAATTTGGACTGGGCCTGATGTTCATTAATATTAGCCGTGTAGGCATAAGTGATAACATGATTAAAGCAAAATTAAGTTCTTATATTTTATTCATAATATTATGTTTATTTTATAACAATGCTTATGCCTTATATATCGATACCGATATTTCTTCGATGGAAGCGGATAAAACCTTTTTTGCAAAATCGTACATTAATGATACAAAAACTACCAATCTATATAGCTTTAGCGCCTATAAAATCGATCGGCCTGGTAGCCATGAAATTGGGAAAGAGATGAGTGGTGGTGAGATCATTTTTACGCCATTGAAAAAAATCTTACTACCAAAAGAACAAGAGTTCTTTAAGATTTTTTATCGTGGCAAAGTCGATGATAAAGAACGTTATTACAAAATTATTATTAGCGAAACCCCGTTTGAGGCACAAAGCAGCGTAAATCAAAAAAAATCGCCTTTGTTTTACCCAACAATCAGCTTAGAAACCTACTTTGTTGTCAGACCTAAACAACCTAACTTTAAGTATGAAAGTAATCCGAATGAAGGGGTACTAAAAAATACTGGCAATACATATTTTAGGGTGATCCTACATGATAGCTGTCAAGTCAGTGAAGATGAAACGCCAGATGTGTTTTATTTATTACCTCATCAGGAATACCGAGATATTCGTTTAAAAAAGAAAAGCCGCAAATACATTGTGATTTTCGACAAATATTACTCAATTGGTAATTGTGAGTAGGGCAGAACATGCAGGTTATTGTTTAACCTGCATAGCAAAAAAGTTTTATGAATTAAAATCAGGACCGATCACGTCAATTGCATCGGTGCAAATTGCATCAACTCCCCATTTTAATAACTCGGCTGCACGAGCAGGTTTATTGACGGTATACACTAAAATACGTAATCCTGCGTTTTTTAATTGTTTAACTCGTTTTTCATCCAATAACTTATGATTTAGATGGATAGACACACAATTAAGTCGTGTTGTCAGTTCATGCCAATCATCGCGCCAATGATCTAATAATAGCCCTCTTGGCAGCTCTGGAGCTGCCTGTTGAGCTGCTTCAAGTGCTTCAATTGAGAAAGAAGAGAGGAGTGGTGCAGTTTGTCCTTGCCATAATTGAAGTGCTGCAAGAGCAACCATTTTTCCTGTTTCAGCTTCTAAACCGGTTGTTGGTTTTATTTCAATATTGGCCATCATTGCATGTTGCTGACAACGGGTTGCAACTTCAGCAAGTAGAGGTAATGGCTCACCAGCAAACTTTTTGCTATACCAACTCCCTGCATCGACTTTCAATAATTGTTGCCAATTTAATTCACCGGCAATACCGTAAGCGTTACTAGTTCGATCAAGCGTGTCATCGTGTAGTAAAAAAATTTGACCATCGAGAGAAAGCTTTGCGTCGAATTCAATCATGGTGTGACCAAAACTCGCACCGACATCTATTGCAGCTAATGTATTTTCTGGAGCAAGTTTACCACCACCACGATGAGCGACAATTTTTGGATAAGGCCAATATTTCATAGAGTCTGTCCATTTTTCTAGTAGAGAAGTGCCATTGGTTTTCGATTAAAACTTAGTACTACTTATTTAGTATCCACAAAAAGTATTTTAATGCTTCAATGGGTTGCTCGCTAGTTAACGCATAACAATACGTTATCGTATATTAAAGTGTAAAAAATCTTCCTCTGTAGGAGTATCGAAAAGGATAATAAAAGTCTAATCTGTGGAGCCTACAATGATAGATATCGGATATAAATTAGGTTGAGGTGATCATTTTTTAAGGGAAGAAAATGAAAAAAAGAAGTTTTATGACTCAAGCAGAAGTTGAAGCATTGCTTGCTGCAACAAAGAATGGAAGGCACCCAGAAAGGGATTATTGTTTGTTCTTAATGGGTTTTTTGCATGGTTTTAGGGTAAGTGAATTACGTCAACTATCCCTTGATGATATCGATATGAAGCAAAAAGTCATTTATGTTAAGCGTTTAAAATCAGGGCTTTCGACTGTACAACCTCTAGTTCCAGAAGAATATGAAGCTTTAATAACATGGTTATCTAAGCGTAAAAAAATCGTTTCAGAAGACAATAAGTGGGTTTTTTTATCACAAAAAAATCAGCCATTATCACGCAGCCAGATTTTTCGTTTAATTGAAAAATATGGGCAAGAAGCGAAGTTATCAATTAAAGTACACCCGCATATGTTACGTCATGCCTGCGGTTATGCTTTGGCTGATTTAGGGCGTGATACACGCTTAATTCAAGATTATTTAGGGCACAGAAATATCGCGCATACCGTTATTTATACTGCCAGTAATGAAAAACGATTTAATGGTATATGGGACTATTAAATGAAAGGATGTGAACCGCGCCACTATGGCACGGTCAGACTGCAGACAGACTTATTTTGTTTGTCTGCAGTCGTTAAAGTTTTTGAAATAAACGAGGAAAATCAATTTATTGATTTTCAGCTGATAACACGGAGCGGGAAAAACCACGCTTTTATCCCACTTCGTCAACAACCTCACTGCGCCATTATGGCGCAGTTTGAGTACTAAGGGCTAAACATGCCTGCTGTAAG